>NZ_CAMISV010000007.1:0-307413 GCF_946227095.1 Serratia proteamaculans | reverse complement strand
AACGCCGCCACAGTGCCTGTGAGGATCAACCCCCTGCAGTTTATGAAAGTGCCTGGTTCATGAGGCACGGAACAGTCTAGGAAACTAGGGTCTATTCACACCGCTCAAGTCAACCACTGATATATTCGACTGCTTACTTCCATAGCCAAGTAAACTCATCAATGTACCTTCAAGAGTCTCTGTGTCTGCAGCAGGACCGAACAAGAACTGAAGTCGATCTTGAGCGACCTTTGATTCGAAGCGCGTAAAGAATTTGTCGAGCGACTTATCAGCATAGCTCCCAGAAGTAATGCTTTGAGCTTTTGTTGGATGGAATGTCAGCCGGCTGGAAAAATATTTATTCAATCTCTGATCTGCGTCCAGTAAGAGACCATGATTTGCGTCTGTTTTTCCATCGGGAAGAAGAGTGTAAGAGCCATCATCTATCATGTACCGCGCTTCATTTTTAGAGTTCGCAGTTTCATTTTTGATATTATACAGCGCATTCAAAACTTCTTGGATGTCAAATTTTAGGGGGCTATCGTAGAAAACAAATTTTGCACCAGAATTATGCTTTTTTTTATTTTCAGTGACTAATTGGCGAAAAACTGCAGACTGATTGTAGTTATCGCGCTCACCGGTATCCAGAAGTACCTCTTCAAGCTCTTCGCTGTTCAACAACCAATATGGAAGAGTTAGGTTACTTGCATCCAGAAAGTTAGCATCTGGGAATGCTGATTTATATTCAGAATGAATATCAAAGATGACTACGTGAGAGTTATTGAGTGCGTATTCGCCATCTTTCGCTCCAGCGGCCGATTGAATGATTTTTGCAATCGTGTGCGACTTTCCTGCGCCTGTCGATCCCACAACAGCAATATGCTTATTGAAAAAACGATTACCGTCCACCGGTACGTTGATTGCAGTATTTGAGACCAAAGAGCTGAATACAAATTTCTTGGGTTCTTCAACAGATTCTTCAAATATTTTTTTAATATCGGCTTCTGTTGCTGGTGCCACACCAGTCGGCGGGATTGTGAGCGTGTCACCGCCGCGGATAAATTTACCATCAACAATTATCCCAAGCGGCAATGCTTCTATAATGTGGCGACGTTCTGCTTTTTCAGTTACTTCAATACAGAAGTTTTCAATAATAGCAATTAGCGCGCAGTCTTCACTATCAGTAATTCGCAAATAGGAACCGACACGAATACTTTTACCATCAGAGAATGATGCAATATCGCTTACTGATATTTTCACTTTATCTGGAAAAACAGCAATAACCTCAGCCTTGATGTCGTTTAAATCGTTCATGCTTGCATGACCTCTTGTATGAAATAGGAACCGCTACTTTTAATAGGATGATACACAACCCCATTTGGAACTAGGGCATTATCTAAAGGTACCGTTTTGTATAAGTCAAAAACTTCAATAACTGATCCCGAAATTGCAGCCACAATTGATGCCAACTTGTCTTCGGAAGGAATAAACCTAACTCGCCAGAGATTTTCTTTAGTTGGCTCAGCGACCAGCAAAGTTGCTGAAAATTCTGCCCCCTGGAAGGGGTAACCTTCGCTGAAAAGAAGTCCTTGCTTCCAAAGGTTTTCTTTTAGTTCAATGAGTTCTATAGGACTGAGACCCCGTAATAACACATATGGACAAAATCGATCCTGCGGAGGAGTCCTCACGAGTTCCTTGTGCGAGAAAAACTCACCAAGTTTGATAATCATTCCTGTCGTTTTATCAACCTCATGTTCGTCCTCCATATCAATGACAAAGATCCTCGATGCCTTCGGCGTTTTTGTCATTTAAACTTAAATAATTTTCTTCGAATCATTTTTGCATAGTAGTCAGCACCGAATTTCTGCTGCAACCAAACACTAAAAATCATTTCCTTACGGTTTATCGCATTGAGGAATCTGACCCTGCTGATCTTGCGTTTTTCCTCATCATCCTCTACGGCTAAGCTTTGGATAACGTTTATTGCATTTGGATAATAGAATGTTTCAGCATCGGTATCAGTACAACCTGTAACCTCAGTAATGAGTAATTGGATAATCCTCTTTTGCTGATCCTCATACGAAAGCGCATTTAGGTTGATATCCAACAGCCCATGAAAACTAGCAAACTGTGCAGGTGTGATTGAAAGCTCTTCGTGAACCTTATATTCAATTTTTTCGCGTTTGTAGGTTAAAAAATTTTCTTTCAAAAAGGCTTCACTGAGAGGAAGTACAAGTTTATGTTGACCACTTTTGTAATGTCCGTAAAGTTGATACCTGAAAGCTTGGTTGTTCGGACATCCTGCAGCATGAAAGTGCCTGAGCATATGTATGATCGCATCTTTAATTACGGAATGGTTATATTCGGTACCTTCGTAATATTTGCACTGAATAAAAATATTTTCTCTACCATCAACCAAATCTACATCCTCGATACCTTCGACCGTTATGCTTGCATGCTCAGAGGCTTCAAGAAGCCGTACAATTGTCTGGTCGAACTGGTAAAAATAACCTTTGATAGTTGCTGTAGCACTACGATCCTTCATTACTAGTCCTATTATTGCCCCAACTTGGCATGTGAGACGACGATTCATGAGTCGTATGATCTAGATTATCTATTCATCGCCGAGTCCGATACAGCCCCAAATAATGAATTTGTGACCAAACATCAATTTGATGTTTTTTCTTCAAACAAGTTGCGCCGCTGGAAGACATATATGCGTAGAACAAGCGCCAGATACGAGGCAGGCGCACATAGTTGCAACAACATACCGCGCGGGGAGGATGGTCAGCAGGCAGTAAGGGCTGGATGATAGTCCATGTTTCATCGGGAAGGTCGTAGCGAGCCATAATTCAATATGTTGATAAAACAGTCAGTTACTATAGCTCAAGTGATTAAGGGACACAGCCTAGCGCTTGCATCCTCTCCTTCTCCGGTCAGATGATATGCTTTATCGCCCCCGATAAAATCACCAACAGCATCCAGAATGTCGCGTCTTTTTTAATAACTGATACATTTCTGGATATGTACGAAAGGGCGACAGAACGCCATACGCTCCTGCGTCCTTCTCGCTGCCCAGTTGATGGCATGAATATCCAGTTTCCCCTCAGGGGCAAGAGAACCCCCGGTAAAAACGCCGTCATTCCATCGATCCTTTTTCTGTAGTGCGCCTGTATCAGTGCCTATTCCATTTCTGTCCAGAGCCGGTACCACTTCCCAAGCCCCAGCTTGGGCACTGCAGCCCTCACCGTGCTAACACTTCAGCCCAGCTTTTCCCCAATTTCGACGGCAGAAATCTGTCCATAATGTTGTTACACAAACGTGATTTCGGCGATCATCCACACTGCTCGATGATTCTGGTGGTGCTGCGTTTTATCCGCCTGACCAGAACCCCTTGCATCATTTACGGTATTTTTCCTGATCCAGCGTATAGATATGCTCCCGGAAGATGCAGCTCAACCTGTCGGAGCTGCTACTGACGCAGCGGTAAGTCTACTGGCAGATACTTTATACGGTGAGACAAGAGCGGGGACAACTATATTAAATTTCAAATTAATATTCTTGATTAAACTATCATTTGCATCTATCCACTCCGGAACATTTGACAGATAACACAATACCTTCGAATTTATGAGTTATTCCCACAAAGTTATATTTTTGAAGGTTGTCGTTGCAGGCAAAGCCTGAATATCAATTATCCCGGCGAGTTCTTCCGAACGAGGTGCCCAGAGATTTGCATGTAAGCGCATTGCAAGATGCGGAACTGGGGTGGGATCCCAACTTACGCGCTCGTGCACAACTCTGCCATCTACGGACCAGACGATCCGGTCTGGTCGCCAGTCAATTGTATAGCGATGAAAATCCAGAGTGGCATCGAAACCAAGTTCTACGCGACATGGGGATCCCCTGTACCCATACCCTAATGTTGCCCCTTCGTCGCCAGGATTGAAATAGACGTTTACTAACATATGCTCTGGATCATCACTCGCTATTTCAATATCAATCTCCTGCCTTGGTGAATCCCGATGCAGAAAGAAACCGGTAACCAGACCGGAACCACGAGCAACTTTAATTTCTGCCTCAAATCGTCCATACTCAAAAGAATGTTTTGATGCAAAAGCTCCCGATCGGTACGGCCTGTTACCGGCAGGTATTGCGCTGATAGTAAGATGTGTACCGTCCTCATCGCAAACCAGGCTTTCTTTGGAGAACGAAGCCATATTACCTGGAAAAGTTTCGACAAGCCCAATGAAGGATGGCGTTTCGGCCGTCATATCTGAACAAAACAGACATTTGCCCACAGGATGTACATCATGACCAGAGAGGTGTGCCGGTCGCCACCCGTACTGAGGAGGTAGTACCCAAGGTGAGACATCTAGTAAACATGCCTTATGTGACTGGAGTCGAGCCTGATGGGATAAATCATAAGGCCGATCACCCCGGAATAATCTGGATTCGCGTGGCGCACCAATGGGGAATACTTGTGCAGGCCTGGAAAGATTGAGCAGGGTGCAAAGTGGATCCCACATTTGAAAATCTGGCTCACAGTCCGATAAGAATACCGAGCGTGATGAAGGTAATGATTTCAGCTCAAACTTAAATTGCTGTATTGCTCCCAACTCCACAATAAATTTTATTTCCGTCCTCGCGAGCACAGTATTAAAGGTTTCAGGTGTGAACGGAATATCAATAAGAACATCAAATACCTCAAAAAGATTCGGCAAATCCTGTGCCTGAATTTCGTCTTCATCGCCATCGAATACCCGAACCCGCAGCCCCAACATAGCCAGAGCCATCGCCAGCCCCTCTCGTTGGCCACCAGCAGTCCAGGCTATCACTGAACATGAGTCGGTTTTATCCGGAGCCATCAACCCCGTGCCGGCATCAACAATACCTGCACGAGCCAGGTAGGGAAGCACGGAATAAGCGTTATCGGAAGCACTATCCTGTCGTTGCAAAATAGCTGGCCTGGACAGCGCAAGCGCGCCAAGTTCATCAAAGCGATAATTCATCCATAGATCAACAGGGCCAACCACGGGCATTGCCCGCAGCAGAGCTGCAGCTCCATCGCGTGATAACACATAGCCAGAAAGAAACCACAGTCCTCTTACGGGCCTGAAAAGGTCATGACAACAGTCCATACGTTCTGCTGTTCCCCCTGCATCTTCATAAGACAGATACAGTAAATGCGGCCCGCGATCCTCTAAACATTCTCGTATGGCTGAGTGCCAGCCTCTTGTGATAGCTGCAACAGCCCCCCACCTAAACCATACATCGTCTTCAAGGACAAGAACATATTGCTTATCCCCCGCAGAAATAGTCTTCCAGACTTCCACGTGTGACCTTGCTACAGCAATCTCCTGCCGAGTCATTTTAATGGGTTCATCATTGCTGAAGTATGCCTCCAGCCTTGCATCCGGCTGGACATAAAGCTGATCACCAATACAGTAGATTGAATCAACGTCAGCCGTTGCGGCACTCGCGCGACCATCCCGGGCATCCACGGCGGAAAATCGCTGTGTAATAGAGGCTAATGGAAAACCATCATAAGTCCGGAATCTTTTGAGTTCTCTGTTCAACCTCCGCCATCTGCCGGGTTGGCGATCGAGATTAATAACTACAATTGAGCCGATCATTTCGGGATCTGAGCCGAAAACGGGAATCCTACGGCCAGGTATGATACTTATTATTACACGTAAAACTCTGAATAATACCTTGCGCAAAACACCTGAGGCATCCTGAAGATTCATTGATTCTGTCCTTGATATGTGGGTTCAGGCTGAGCCCATATTACGCCAATTACGTTCGTCATTACGGTAGGAAAGATCCCAGCGAGTTTCTGCAATCATTTCCCAATCCCGTAAAAACTCAAAATCGAATGGCTCCCCTTCCCTTATCAATTTGTGAGCATGTGCTGCCAAAGCCGCAGTGAAATTCCCTGGCCCCGTCGTTGATTGAATTTCAGGTAAGTGAACATCGCTCAGCAGCGTTTCGGTTGCCCGAATAAGCGCTCTCTGCAAAACAGGATGGCCCGCTGGGGCCACAATAGGGTCATTATTAATGTAAAATATTCGCTCAGTCGTCGGCAAATCGCTTCTCCAGATATCCACAGCTGGCACCATCGAAGAGGACTGAATGTCGTAACATAATGGTTGTACTTTGAGTGCCCCATCATGGAAGAGATATTTCCAGTTGTCGCCAAGTAAAACATCGTCAGCATCAACGTATAACCCCCCCTCAGCGAGTAAAACGCACATGCGCAGATAGTCGCAGCGCATTGCCGGGTGGTGACAAAGAGAGAAGGCTTTACATTCTTTAGCGCCATATCGATCGGCAATATATGCCATTGCCGATTCATCGTTAAACAGACTACATTCAAAACCATCATCACGAAGTCGATCCCAGCTTCTGAGACAAACCATAACGTCTTCCGGCACATTATGCTGGTCATGCCAGTAGCGAATCAGTTTCTTTGGAATGAGTGGTGATAACACCTGTTTATCAGAACTTAACGAAGCAGGGTGTGCCAGTTGCTGCAGCGTAAGATCACGGATGAAAGAAGAGCGTAAATAGTCATCCTCTTCAAAACCAATCAGATATGAATTCATACTCCCCTTGTAAATCAAATTTTTTTGAACAGCATGCATAAAGCACTCTCCAGATTTTGCCGCTTAACGATTAGTCGAACTGGCGCAGGATAATCCTTTATTTTTTGCATAAAATGGCTGAGTCCTCCTTATATGCCTGATAACGTGAGGAATCAATTAAAAGATATGCCTGACCTTCCACCACAAACCCATCCAGGTGATGCTCCTGTACATATGCATCCAGATCATTGATATTGTTTATGAAGCCTTTACCATTGAAGTTGAGAGATGTATTGCACAAGACACCATAACCAGTGCGTTTTTTAAATGCTGAAAGTAATTTATGAAGATTTTTATTTGTTGCTGATGTCACTGTCTGAATACGCGCAGTGCCATTAACATGTGTGACTGCAGCAAGGGCTTCTGTCTTCGCCCGATGCGTAAAGAGCATATATCGACTTTCGTGATGACATCCGAACCATTTTTCAGCATCTTCCAGAAGACAAACCGGAGCAATTGGGCGAAATTGCTCACGTTGTTTTATTTCGTTTAAACGAACCCTTGTACTTTCCTGAAACGGAGCCGCAAGGATGGACCTGTTACCAAGTGCGCGTGGACCAATTTCGTATTTTCCATTCACCCAGCCCAGTATGAGATTGTTAGCCAGCATATCGGCAATCTGCTCGTTGTCGACATTATAGACATCATATTTCTCTGAGCAGAATGTATCGTCCATTCTAAAGTCTAATCCGCTGTAAACATTCCATTCAATTTTGGGGTTACCTGTAAAATAGAACTGGGCATCAATCGCAGTGCCTATAGCAACTCCGGAATCGTTAGCAACCGGAGGGACGAAGACTTCCGAAAAAAGATTTGTCTCCTTCCACTTAGTATTCCAGTCGCAGTTCAGACCACATCCACCAGCAATAATAAGCGGCTGCCTTTTCGTTAGATTTTCCTTTGCAAACTGATAAAAAACATTAAACAGTGCATTGCTATATATCCCAGTGAAATTTCGAAATTCTTTATCGTCCAGCCCAACATTATAGTGCGGAGCTTTTTCAATATTCGCGTACTCGCTAAGTTTTCTCACAGGACCATCCAACAGAAAGTCGATGAGTTCTTGTTCTTCCGAGGACGCAATACTTCTCTTTGAAAAAGATGCTAACGCCATAAGTTTCCCGGCATCAGAGAAACGAGGGTAGGCACTATCTTTGGAAAAACTTGGGTCCGCTAACCCATAAACTATACCATAGCGGTTCCCTGGTTGATTTTGAACATCACCAACGAGAGTTATATTCAGATCCGCATCTAATTCGTAGAATGCTCCGATTCCACCTTCCCATACCAAAGCATAACAGGATGTTCCTTTTGGAAAATCTGACATACCAAATGCACAGAGTATGTGTGCTCGCTCGTGAGAAGATGAAAAATATTTAATTTTCTTTTTTAAGAATCGTCTTTCTGAGACCATGACATCTGTACTTGATATGCCCCGATAACCAACGTTAACTTTCGAGCCTTTTAAATACTCCTCATGATCCCTGGGCCACCATCCACCTGCACAAATAACCTCTGGTATATCGTCCATTTCGCCAATAGCATTTAACACATCTGAAATGCTCAGTGAGGAATATCGATTATTCGAATCTTTTTCCGCCTCGACAGACATTATTAATCGACCATTTTCAAGTAATGCCACAGCACCATCATGACCTGGATTATAAGAGAGAATTTTCATTGGTGAGCAACCTCTATACATTGTAATTTCACATTATCCATCTATTTTCATCTGGATTAATTCATACTTTATTCACTGGCTGTTCTGCTACACTCAGATGCATATTCTTTTCCAGTAGTATCCATTCTTCATCACTCCAGAGACAAAAACCGACTTCGCTGCTATGGGATTTCTTCAGCCCCAACCTTCTCGCCATTTTATAACTGACATTGCATTTCTCCCCGGAAGACGCTCAGTAACCGCAGTGCCCACTCTCGGATAGTCCGCTTTAAGAATACCGAGCTCCGCCTCCCGCCAGATACGACCACTTTGCCCCCAGGGTCGTCCACCATCGAAAATATCGCAGCGGCACTCCTGCCCGGAAGCAGCCGCGTAAGTGACCTTGCTTCGACCCCTAGGGAATAGTGGTCACGAATACTATCCATTTCAATATCACCCCACGGTGCACTTTTCTTTTTGCAACACCCGATCTTGTCAGCCATCAATCCCACCGAACCTAAATAACTGTTCGGAATAGTAGATCACTTATGGGGAACTCAGTCCGGATTATGCGATCTGATCAATCGCTGAATATCTCAAATCACCAGCCGGACTGAGCAATGCCGATCATAGCACCAATACCCAGAACTGAACGACGCTTCATGCAGAAAACGATCCATAAAACAAAGGACAAAAACCACGCCCGGCGGCTCACCGCCATGCTGATGCTGCATCGTGGTGACACCGTCAGTCATGTTGCCAGAACGCTCTGCTGTGCCCGTTCGTCGATTGGTCGCTGGATTAACTGGTTCACGCTGTCTGGCGCTGAAGGACTGAAGTCATTGCCGTCAGGACGTGGGAGGCGCTGGCCGTTCGAGCATATTTGCGCATTGCTGCGTGAGCTTGTTAAGCATTCTCCCAGCGATTTTGGTTATCAGCGTTCCCGCTGGAGTACCGAACTGCTGGCGATAAAAATCCGTGATGTCACCGGTTGTTCGCTACATGCTTCAACTATCCGGCGATGGTTACCTGCAGCCGGACTGGTATGGCGCAGAGCAGCACCAACACTGCATATCAGGGACCCGTATAAGGAAGAAAAAATGGCAGCGATTAATGTGGCGTTAGCCAGTTGTAGCACAGAACACCCGGTTTTTTACGAAGATGAAGTAGATATCCACCTCAATCCCAAAATCGGCGCTGACTGGCAGTTACGCGGGCAGCAAAAGCACGTTGTCACGCCGGGCCAGAATGAAAAGTACTATCTTGCCGGTGCGCTGCACAGTGGTACGGGTAAAGTCCGCTACGTTGGTGGAAACAGTAAATGTTATCCTTATTTATCAGACTGTTAAAACACCTGAAGGCGACATACCGGCTGGCAAAAACGATTACGCTTATTGTCGATAACTACATCATCCACAAAAGCTGTGAAACGTTGCGTTGGCTGAAAGCAAACCCAAAGTTCAGGGTGATTTATCAGCCGGTTTACTCGCCGTGGGTCAATCATGTCGAACGGTTGTGGCAGGCGCTTCATGAGACAATAACCCGAAATCACCAGTGCCGTTCAATGTGGCAACTGTTGAAAAAGGTTCGTCACTTTATGGAAACGGTAAGCCCATTCCCCGGTGGAAAACATGGACTGGCTAAAGTGTAGCGGTATTAGGATCAGTTATTTAGCGTTTGGCTCAACCGGACAAAAATCTCAGCAATAGGCATGGAAGAATAGTTATGCTCCAGAAAGATTAAATCCCCGACAGTCCATATGACACAGTAATTACGGTAACGAACTGAATCACTCATAATTTTTAGCACCATTTTTACTCTGATGCATTCTGTTTTATTTCAGCATAGCGGGCTGCCAATTGTTTCAGATGCATCTCCAGTTGAGACTTCGCAGCGGCGGGTATCCAACTAATGGCGTACCGGTCCAAGCCCATCTTCACCACGCAGGATGTCCAACAGTGGTATTATTTTTTCCAGAGGCGGTCGAACTCCACCTTCGCAAAATATGCGGAAGTCTGGCACAAAATATCATTAGTTCAGAGGTCTGGTGCTGCACCACAAACAGCATCTCATCATGATGCTGCGGGTTGGACAACGGATGTTGGCAGTCCAGCAGTTGATCCAGGCACAGATAGTCGCCGTAGCTCATGCGTTTGGAAAAATCGGTGACAATCGCGCTTTCTAATTCCCGTTTGTTCATCTGTTCTCTCCGCTGCGCTCACGACCGGAAACGGCGTGTAGTGTGCTGCAAACAGAAAACATAGTACGCAACCCCCAGCCCTGAAGGACTATCAACCAGAGTTGCCACGCAGATCTCAGTCATGTGGATCATGTAGCCTGGCGTCGTCGGCAACAAAAAGGCCGGTGGGTGATAACACCAACCGGCCCAAACTATCATCCTGCTATATCAGCGCAAAAATTAACCGCGCGCTTTGACTGAGGACAGAATACCCGCAGCCTTCAGGGCAACATTATTGAATTTGTTTGCCTGGAACAGCAACGCAGTCTGGTTGTCGCTGGCAACCAGTTTTGGATACATATTGCCGCCACCCGTTTCGTTAATGCGCTCCTCACTGCCAATGGCAAAGAAGTTCGCGTCGAATCGGTTGAAATAGGCACCCATCGTGCTCGAAGTCCATGCTACATGGAATTCATACGGTTCTTGTTGAGTTAACGCCTTGTAAATATAAGGGAATGACGGTGAACCGGAAGATACGCTATTAAGCTTATTAGCCGCATAAGTTTCACCGACTTTAGCAAACACCCGAATGTTAGTGCCATAAATGTCCTGACCCAGGACATAAACCAGCATGATACTGTTAATGGTTGCATCAAGCACGGCGTGGAATTTACCCATACCAGCCTGAGAGTATTGCGTCATCGGCACAACAGGTGGCGTGCCACCGGCCGGTTTGCCGATACTCAGGAATTTCACTTCCCCCACTTTTTCCAGATAAGCGATAACCACTTTCTCGCCATGATTCATAAGAACAATATTTTCGGTTACCGCCGTGCCTAATTCGACATTCGCACCGTTATAGCCAGTGTGGATCTTGGTAGAAATATCAAAGTCATAGCTTTCTTTTACCAGCGTGTTCGGATCTAGGTACGCACCCTGGATCTTTTTCTCGCTCGTCGATACCCAGGTTGCCAGCAGTAGCTTGCTTACCGGATTATAAATGATCCGCGGGCAGGTATAGTCACCATTACCACCGCTGATCTCAATATCCTGGAACTGAGTTGAGGTAATCCCACCCGGGCCGGCAGTGAACTTACGCGCATAGATTTTAAATTTGCTGCTGGCATTACCCGCCCAAACGGCGACAAAATCATCAGTATCATCAATACAGGTGACATTGGCATCCTTGTTCATACGCGCCTGAAGGGTACAAATGGACACCGGCGGAACCAACGCCCCAGTTGCCGTTTGCATACGCGTCATCAAAGTCTCATTATTTGTCGCGTTAACGGGCGCTAAATAGGTGGCTAACAGATGGCCTGTCTTCTTGGTGATTTGTAAATCACGGATTGAGTCTTTCTTGCTATCATCCCAAAAAATATTAAAGCCATTCTGCCATTTGGTATTCATACATACTCCATTTAACGTTTTATCTAAATCAATTTTTACGGACCACTCCGGGGTACAAGGGAGGGTTCCACCTATATATTTACCCAAAACTGAAAAAAACAATTCCTCATTACATTTCCCAAAATTCTTATCTACATCAACTTTACTTTTCCATACCTTCTGTCCTTCATCGTATTCAAACTTTTCAAACTGATAGCTCTTGTCATGTTTCTCATTAACCAACTGCAAAGAAACAAAAGGAGAATAATACTTAACCCATACTTCCACGCTGGCCAAATTACTTCCTGCTTCCTCAATAAAAACGGAATCATGAATTGTTGGCTCAACATCCATAAACTGAATGTTACTATGAAATTTCTCCGCAACTGTACCGTTGGCTAAATTCACCTCAACTCTGAGATTGTAAGATTTAAAACCCTCTTTGTTGATAATAGCGATGAATTCGTCAACATTTTTATCAATGACGATATCAAATAAAGGCTGCAAGGTGCTGGTAACTCCGGTTGTTGCCAGTAACAGTGTCGTATCGCCATAGTAAATTGAGACGCCTTTATTCTTAAGGTCGCTGGGTGAACCTGCTACGATTGTTATTTCCAACCGACGCTTGTCGGGATTATTAATAAAACTAAAGCACTCAGATATTTTTATTTCAGTAATGGCCATATTACACCTCAATCATTGTCAGATTTAACCCTGTCATTTTTATAACCCAGACCAACGAAACGAGGCTCGCTACAGTCAGTCTGATACCCCACAAAATACTCACCATCGATATAAACCATTTGGTGATTACCTGGTTTATTAGCGGAAAAGTAGACTTCCGGTGAAACTGTGTTTATCTGTTCGTTGAATTTTTTAAAATGCAGCATATCCGCACCTTCCCAAGACACGAAATAACCGTTTTCAGCTTTATCAACCTGAGGACGATAATAAATTCCCGGACTGCTATTTAAAGGAAGTGCGCTGTAAGCGTCATAGCGTTGCTCATCCACTTTGCCGAAGACCTTATTAGCCACACCATTTACACTCCAATTTTTAGATAATGGATCAAACTGGCAATAACATGTAATCACCAGACTCTTATCTTTATCGTACAAACCGGCGAAGGCTCCAATGTCATCCTCAGTAATGACAAACAACTTAGTGCAGGACAGCCCCAGATTTTTATCAAACACCAGCTTGAACACCGAGATATTTTCGCGAACATTGCTTAGCTGCAAGAAACAGCCATGGTTATCATCGCTAAATTGTGCGATAGCCCCCGTCATTTGTCCGAGCATCTCATCAAAGTAGCGTAATGACAGAGCCTCATCAATTAACTCGACCGGAGAAAGCTGTTCATAGGTCTCTGCATCCAAAGCGACAACATAGGCGCCATTGGTATTACCATCGACGAAGGAGACAATAATTACACCGTTAACCAATGTACCGCTGGCTTTGATGATAGACATACCGTTGATAAAGTTTAAAGGTGCCGCATCTGCGAGTGTCAATCCCTCGTCATTACTTTTAATCCTTGTGATAAAGACGGCGTCATTATCATTTTCTGTCCGTGAAGTGAAAATGACATGTGCTGTAACCCCATCATAATCTTTAGTAAAGAATGATACTCGAGAATATAAATAACCATCTGGCGATTTTAATTGCGTCGTACTCCAACCGCCATTATTAAATTTATTGAGGTAAATGTTACTATAAAAATCCACATCTTTTCTATACAGAAAAATTGACTCGCCATTAATTAAAGCCGAATCATGGCTTTTGAAAAAAGTTCTCAATGCGTAGTTATCCATGTTATTAATCCTCTTTTGTTTTGAATGCGTATATATTTAACTTTAAAGACAGCATCGTCAATAAGTTAAAATTTAAGACAGGTTACAAATTTATTAATAATTAAAATATAATTAACAGGAATTAAACGTAACGTTCTCGCGACAATTCAAAATGCACTCCATCTTTAAAACTTTTCCAATCTCCTCCCCAGACAATAGGTATATCGCTCTTCCTGGCAGACTCTTTCATGGCATCGGCAACCATTTGAAAGAACTCCCAGCGATCCCACGGGATCACTTTATTCAGCAGAGGGGCAAGATCGACTGCATGCCCGGTCAAATGTCGGCTATTCAAAGTCTGACTGTGCCCTTCCTGTTTTAGCTGTCGTTGCCTGTCGAGGGTCCTGACGCCTTCTATAACGCTAAAATCCACTTCGGAAAGGGATAACGCCATACGAACTAGCGTGACCAAATCGGGATGTACCCCGTGAAGATTTCTTTCACTTCGGTAACTAAAAGTAAATTTCTGCATCATTTGACTCCATTACGAAAAAATATTCTATTGGCAATCAAATCTATTGCTCCACTGCCCATTGCCCCAAAAGATCCGGCAACGGCACAAGTCATATATATGCTACTGCCTACCTCAAAGCTCAATAACCCCCCTAAAACACCGGTAAAACCCGAGACGACAATCTGAAAAAAAACGCCAACCCACCGCCATTCAGCCTTGTCATTTTTAACATCCATGATATATCTAACCAATCCTCCCCATGCAGAGACCAAGCCAATGAGCGTCCATGTTATTAACTGGGTATCTTCAGGAACTTTAAAGTACAACCTACCCTCCAAATTTATTTAAAACCCCAAGTTAATATAATTGAAAGAGGAGTAAGCCTATCGTCAATAGTACCTAATGTAAAATAAGAAATCCTTAATGCATGTTAAGTAATAAACAATTTTAAAATCATGTAAAAACTGAAATAATTAATAAAAATTATAATAAAAAACCTCTATTTCCAGGGATATAAAAACCAATCATCAATAAGGAAATATGATGTTCACATCAAGAGAACTTAATACGTTCATTAGCGTCGCCGAGAAAATGTCGATAAAACTGGCTGCGGAAGACTTAAATATAACTTCACCCGCAGTCTGTTCCATGATAAAGAAGCTTGAACGAAGGATCGATAACAAGCTTTTTATTTTTGAAAACAATAAGATGATTCTAACGCAATACGGAAAGAGAATTTACTCATTAACAGAGGGCCATTTTCACACATTGAAATCCCTCGAAGATAAAATGAAAAACAACAAAGAGATAATAAAAATATTTATCAGTTCAGAATATTTGTTTTTATCGCCTTTTATCACTAACCAATTTAAAAAGAAATCAATTGAGATAATTCTAACCAGCGTTACCGATGAGTCCACTGACATAATAATCGACGATACACATAACGGGAGCATAGAGCATTGCGAATACCACAGCATGGTATCCGAACTGTTCTTTTATCTTATTTACGATAAAAACAATACCTGCAAAGACGTTTTTATTCATAGTGAATATGCGCATTTGATAAACAAATTCATTCTGGAAAAAACAATAGACAAACTTAAATCTGAGGTGGGTATAGGAGGGAAACTCACTCTTTCATCAAATATTACATCCATGATCGAGATGGTGATATGTACCTTAGGTTATGCAATACTCCCACATACCTGTTCAGTGCTGAAGTGCATGTTTAACTCTACGTTTGAGCTGATAACAAAGAAAATTGATGTTAACATTCCATTATATATCTACACACACAAGAGAATTGACACGGAAATGATTAAACGCATTTTCGATGACAAAAATTAAAAAAAAACATCACGCCTCCGGGAGAAGGAGGCGTGAGCTTTCAAGATTATAATGGATAAACTCCGTACAAGAAAATTTCTTTTTCTTCCTCTCGCAATCGTAACCTTTCCTTACTGCTGTTCACCCCCCAGTATGAAAAATATTCGCTCACGTCATCAAGCTTTGCATCATTAATGAGTGTCAACATGGGCGATGTATTACCTGACTTCCATATTTCTACCCCACTTCTTTTACCAAAGACTCCGGGACCAACATCATAGAACAATGATAGCACCGCATCAAATTGATACTGGGCCAACGGAGTCATAATAATTTCATTCAACCTTTGCTCACACTCCATAATGTCGGACTGTAATAAACTCAACGCAGTCAACTCAGAGATGGTTCTTCCTGGTCCGACATTTTTATTATAACCATAACCCACAGCCCACTCACCCTCGTCATTTACATAGGATGACAGGCAACATCTTCTGCTTTTTTTTATGAAATTAAATCCATTTTCTGATAGAACCTGATACATTATCCACCTCTGAAAGTCCATTTTACAATTAGATTAACAAGATAGTTTTATCAGGCCCTATTCTCAATTTAATTTTAGTTAACCATGAGTAAGGATTGAAATGAATGGACTTTATTTTCTAAATAAAACCAAGGTAATTCTAATCAGTTTTTTAAATAAATCATTGCTAGTTATTAACGATACGCTCTGCATAGCCATATTTGATGGTATTAACATTGAAACTACTGCCATTAGTTCGTTTTTCCAAATATCACATCCCTAAGGCCCCCTTGTGTCCGCCACCCGCAACTCATACACCATGGTCGCGTTTGGCGGAACCTTTGGCGGAAAACCAGCGTCACCGTAGGCTAACGCCGGTGGAACGACAACAGTCAATTCACCGTGGTTTTTTACATACCCAATGGCCTCACGGAATAGTGGCGGATACTCTTGGAGTGGCTGAGACAGGACTTTGCCGTTAAGACCCATATCCTGAATCACCTGACCATCTGTCAACATCTCTCTCACCACTACGTCTACCCGCGCATCGGCGGGGATATCTCCTGCACCGATATAGTCCACTCGATACCAAAATCCTGCCGGAGATTGCCTCACACCTTTACTTTGGGTAAACGCCTCCAGATACGTCCGATCCCGCTGACTTTGTTTTTGCATCGTCTGTTGTCGCGCCAATGTCACCCTGGCTTCCGAGTCGGCCAACGCCTTGGCCAATACGTCAGTGGTCAACTGATACTGGCCGGCAAAAGCGTCTATAACGCCTGCCAGCAGAGGTTGGCGCTCGGTATCAACGCCCCATCCTTTACGTTCATCCAGCATCTGCAGAATATCGCGCCCCAGTGCGCCACCCGCAGCATACGATTGCTGCCCGGTAGCCGTTTTCAGCGCCTGCGGCAACACCATCAATTTGGCCCGCTCACGCAGCGCCTCCGCATCCTGCCGCAGCTGCTGTTCTATGCCGGCTTGCTTTACCTGTGCGGTTTCAGCTTTACTGACCCGAGCCAGCAACACCTGCTGTTGCACTTGTAGATCGGTAACCCTGATTTTTAACGCGTGAACCTGCGCCAGGTTCATAGCCGCCGACTGTTTCTCCCGGGCCGTTTCTTCGTTTGCCTGCCGCATCAGCTCCGCCATCCGCCGCTCATCCGGCGAAAGGTTGATTGCATGTCGCAACCCGCCGATCAACTTCAGCAGTCCAGACAGTGCCGCAGGTTTTACCCCCGGCACCTGCGTAACGGACTGTGCTTCACGTAATGCCGCTAATGCGTTCTCCAACTCATGGATCTTTTGTTGTTGGCGTTCTATCTGCATCGTGGAGGGCAGCGTTTTACTGGGAGTGCCGGTTTTTATTTTCAACGCGCGCATTTCTTTTTCAACCACCACGGGCGGCGATAGCGAATGTTGATTGTTGTACTGCTCCGCAAATTGCAACAGAGCAGGCACGCCCTCCTCTGCATTCAGGGAGCTTGAGACCAACAGTAGCGCTATCACCCCTTTTCGTTCAGGCAGTTTCATTTAAGGCGCTCTCCGCGATCCGCCAATCCTGTCATCACCGCCTGATTTACGTCGGCACACAGACGGTTCACCTTGTAGCGATACAGTGCATCCACCGTTTCCTGAGTATCGCGCTTCACTTGGGTACGCAATCCTGCGTATTGAGCGGCGCCGCTCATCAGGCGCTCAAATTCCTGTTTATATTTTCTGTAACCTATGGCGTCTATGCCATGCAGCGCATCCAACTCTTTTTGGCACTGTTGCAAACGCTCCGCTTCCTGTTGGGCCTGGGATAATTCAACAGCGGTCTCGGGGGCATTTTTTGCCGTCTGGGACGACCGCCGCCTCTGCTCGCAACCGTTCAGTACCAACGTTGCTATCAAAAGTGGCAAAACTAACGCGCCACGCCGCCACAGCGGTTTGTTCATATCCATTTTCTTACCTCTTCACAGTTTTCAAGCCACCCAACCGCAGCCAATGGTATAAATCAGCATTACGCTTAAACCCCAGCTTTCTCATCGCAGCCTGTTTGTGATTACTGACTGTTTTCACGCTGAGAGATAAATAACGGGCAATAGCCGTTGGTGGCATTTCCCAGGCCAGATAGCGCATTACATCCCGCTCCCGTGGGGTAATCGGCTGCAGCTCACACCAGGGGCAATGACTGGTAACGATGCCAGACCCTCTCGCTATCAGGACATCCTCAACCCGTACCAGGATGTTCTCGATCCGTTCATCACGGATAATTACCCCGGACTCTCTGCTACAGCGCGGTCTATTCCGCCAACGGGTATCTCCCCGCGCCCTCAATGAAAAATTAAGCTGCCCGCAGCCTGCTTCATTGCGCAGGCAGAAACGCGCCTGCCAGTCCCGCTCTACGGCCTTGAACACCATATCTGCATGGCATGCCGCCGTATCATCTAACACCTTCACCTGAAGCCCCTTCTGTTCCAGGTGAGGCACTATCAGCTGTTGCAGACCTTCGATAAAAAATTTATCGTTATCAATAAACACCAGAGAAATTACCTTTCCCATTTCTCACTCCTTAGAAATAAACGTCGTCCATGCCCCGCCATGGTAATAATTAACTTACCGGAGATATTTAATATAAAATCAAGGGGTAGGAAATTACTTATTCCGTACGGAAAATCGTGCATCGTCAGGAAAAAATAGCTCGCCTTGCTGTCGATAATGCTCTGCCAATTTAATATCCCCGCGAGATCGAAGTATGACGATTAAGTTGGAATAAACATTTTTATCAATACGCCGCTCCAGATAATCTTTTGCCCAAAAAACATATCCCTCTAACAGGGCAACATTCTGCGTGCGATTGAAGGACAACAAAGAACGTGTTTGATGATCGAACTCACGACGTTCACGATGCGCCAATGTCATTAAGGGTGACATGGTATCCACCGCTTCCATCGTCTTCATTCCCGAGCGTTCGGCATAGGTCAACAACAAACCGCCCTGAAAAGCCGCCAGCATCATCACTGCACAGGATAACGCCAACAGACGCACGGTATTGCTGAAAACCACGCCAATTGGTATGGGCGGCGTCCAACACCAACGCACCCCGCCACTCAGGCGATCAGCCGTTGCCAGCAGCAGCAAAAAGGCTAACCAGTGCACCGCCGACAGATAAAAGGGGTACTCGAGTTGCGTGTGAACCAGCATAGGTAACAACACCAGACATATCGCCGTGCCCTCTCCGGCAGTCCGCTTACCCAATGCAAATGCTTCACGGTCATGCCTTATTACCTGCACCAGCAGACGTCCGCCGCCAGCCAGTATGATGGCTATGCCCGCCAGTGCCACAACGCCACCTTCAGCCCACCAAAGCAAGATTTCATTGTGTGGATGGCGTGCAATTTCCGTCACCGTCGTCGGCGGGACCTGGGCAATTCTGAAATGCTGGAAATGATATTCGAATCCGCCATAGCCCCATCCCAGCAAGGGTTTGTCGGCGATCATCGCCAGTGTGTCATGTAACATGCTCAAGCGTGCCAGTGTCGATCCCTGGTGGTTGATGTAACTCAACGCAGTGCCATCTCCTGGGGTCCACAGCATGACGCCAATACCCAGCAGAACGCCGGCCAGCACCAGAGCGCCCAGAGTCAGGCAGCGTCGTGGCATGCGGTGGCCAAACAAACAAAGGAACAAGATGAGGGTGGCCCCCGCACCCAGCCAGGCGGCCCGCGATTGTACCCACACCAGCAAAGCGGAAAGTACCACCACGCCAACGGCCAACAGTGCGGTGCGGTAAGGCTCATAACGGTGCCAGACGTAGCCCGGTACCAGAAACAGCATGAGCAGCAACGCCACTCCGGTTGCGATAAAACTCCCCAGCACATTTGGCTGTAGGAAGCTGCCGTACACACGCCCACCGCGAACCGGTGCCCAGCTTAATGCTGGGGCAAAGATTTGCAGCAACGCGATCAACGCCTGTACACCGATCAACAGCAGAACGGCATACAATATCCGGCGGCGTTGTTGAAAGCGCAGGCTCAATTGCAGCCAGGAGAAGTAAAAAACCGCCCCTGCCAGCAGGGCTACCGCCCTCCATAATGCCACCACCTTCATACCTGCGTCGGCATACAGCAGCGGAATATTCAATACCAGTCCGCCAATAATAAAATAGATCAATGGCTCCGTAATATTTATTCGCTCTCGTGTTGGTAGCCAAATAAAAAAAACCATTACGGCGGCACTACAATATATCAATGCATTGAACGGCAGATTGAGTCCACTGCCTCCCATACTGGGAAAATAAATCCACAGTGGTACGCCAATGGCAATCACCATAAAAAATAAGCGCCAGCGCACGAAGAAAACAAAAATATTTTCTCTCACCAAATTATGCTCACTGTATATGATTAAGGGATGACCAAGATGGCTACCGTCTGCCCGGAGTAATCACCGGCCTTTACTGTCGTACCGGTCACACCCAGCGTAGAGGTAATATTTAAGAGCACCCCGGTTGGGTCCACATTATTGAATGGATAGCCCTGATCGTTTACCGCACCATTGACGCTCAGCGTACTGTAAATTCCCGAGTTTGCGCCCAGATCCAGGCGGCCATGACTGCCGGTGCGGATGTGCATAACGATATTCATTTTTTTCGAACAGACAATGCGCAGGCTCCCCCGCGCCGTATTACCTGCCAACTCGGACTCCTGCAACACACCGTGCTGCAAATCGAGCCGCTGCTCCTCAATGCCGCATACCCCGATCGGCGGCGGTGCTACGCCACATATGCTACCAGGCATTATCCTGGAATCATTGCTTCTGACCGAACTCGGCGAGTGAATGTTGTAAAACAGCCCAACGCACTCCTGTATCCTCGCTTCCCCCACATGGCTGGTACCCCCCACCTGCGGCAACGGGTAAATACTCTGGTAATATCGGCTGAGCTCGCCCATCGTCTTCAATTTGACAATTTCCGGATGTGGGCCCGACCCAATAGTAGCTGGGTTATCTACGTCTGACGTCCCACCGCCTTCGTTCGGGGTATGCCGGTGGTTAATCCCCACCGCGCACATACGCTGGCCAAAGCATGGATTTGGCATTGTGTCTTCCCTATCCCAACTGTCGATGACAAACTTATACTTGGCACTTGTGGGTATACCGGTGCTTTCAGTGATATATGAATATATTTGGGCACAAGCCAGCCCCGGAGCCATGCCAAGCAGTAACAACATCCATTTCAAGTAAACAGGCTGCATTGCGTCATATCCTTTTCCGTGTTGTCGGTTTGCCAATGCCATAAAGGCCCGACAGGTCCATCATTCATATTCCAGATTAAAGGTTGCGATGGCGTGGAAAGCCCCGCGGCCAAGGGTTTTATCGGCGAGAGCATCAGGCTCTCCCTGAATATAGGCCTGCAACCGAATCACGGTGTTGCCGTCCTGAAGTGGATATTTGCCGCTGGCCACATTCAACGGCAAAGGCTCGCCCTGAACGGTTTCCATACCGATGGCGATCCCGCTAGCCTGGCTCCCGGCAGTCAGCGCCAACAACCCCGGTAGCGCAACGCTTTCCGTACCGCTGAAGGTCACCTTCAGGCTCTTGCCCAGACTGAGATCACAATCCGTCAATTGCAGTTGGAACGGAGCCCCCTGCGTGCGGGTGTTCAGGTACAGATACTTGTCAACCAGGGTCCCGAAATCCACCATGATGCTTTCATTTTCCGGCAACAGGGTACAAGGCTCCGCCACCAAATTACCGCGGTACTCGACGCTGAGCTGCGGCGGTGAAGCAGCCAGCGCGTCGTTCAAGAACAGCCCTAGTGGCAAGCCCACCAATAACCTGCACCACGTTTTGTTTATCTTCATCCTTATCTCCTACGGATATTCCAGCTGAAAAGTCGCCGCTGCGCTAAAGGGACCTTCCCGCAAGTTCGCACCGGCTTTTTTGACCGGCGCAGCGATAAGCTGTGTTGATCCCAGATAGGAGGGTATAGTCAGCGTGCTGCCCAATTTAAATGGCGTCACCACCCCGTCTTTTTGGTGTTGCAACCCAATGCCGAAGTCTGCAAGGTTGCTCTGTACCGCCGTAGGGTCAAATGCCGTTGCGATCCCCAAATATCGCAGCAGCTTATCCGTACTGGTGCCTTCGCATTCATAGGTCAGGATGAAGGACCGCTTATAGTTTTCGCCATTCACTTTATTGACCCCGACCTGACCAAAATCGATCTCGATCCCTTCTTCACCGTCGACAGTGATGGTACAGGGGGGGGTATCCAGTAAGGTTCCGCGAAAACTCATATTCTCGGCCGCCGTCGTCGATGCACCAATCAGCGCCATGACCAACGCCCCGGCGACTCTCAACCTGTAGTTGATGTTCATTGATAGTCCACCATCAACGTTGCCATAGCGGAAAAATCACCGCCGCTCAGCACCGCACCGGCTCGCTTTACCGGTACGGCTTGCAGGGTGGGCGTTTTCGGATAAGTGAAATCAATCCACTCATTCACCGCCAATGCATTGTTGTTGGCCTTGAATGCAATGCCCAAATCTGTCTCACTGGTCTGTAACGCTCCGGGTTGAAACGTCGTCGAAAGGCCCTGAATTTTAAGCTTCATCGCCGCATTGCTGCCCTTGCACTCCAGTTCGAACTTCACGTCCTGGATATAATTGTTGCCGCCGATTCGCGGTACGATCACTTCCCCAAAATTCACCTCAATCATCTGTCCGCCGTGGATCACGCAAGGTGAAACTACGACGCTGACTCCCACGCTGATAAGGCTATTCGCCTGCGCCGGTACCGCTGTCAAAATAAACACCCCAAACCCAGCCAGCCAAACTGACGCCCGGCGTTGTTTCATTATGTACGCCATGTCGCCACCTCAGTCATAACTCAGCCGAAAGTCCAGCGTCGCCCGGTAAGCGCCAGCCACTAACGGTGCGGCTGTCCGCTCTGGCGTGACGGTATAGGTCAGCGCATTCTGCCCCGGCATCAGTAATAGCGGCTCACCACGGCTACCGAGGCGAACATCGCGCCCACGAAAGTCCTGCACGCGAAGCCCAAGCCCGGATACGCCCTGCGCCTTCACCAGTTGCGGGTTGTCCAGATCCGACGGTGCGCTAAAGCCTACCGTCACCGCTGGCTGGTTATGCGCCCAACTGACCGCACCGGTGCGGTCATCTCGCTGACGGGTCGAAGAGCGCAGACAGTCACGTAACCTCAGTTCAACCGCCTGCGGCCGGCCGCGATCGCCGGTCTGCTGCAAACGGCCGGTACCGGTGTCCTCCAGCCAGATATCCTGCCGCGCACTGGTCATCTCCAGTCGACAAGCACTTTCCGTCAGCGCGCCATACACCAGCAATACGCCATGGGCACCTTCCACTTGGTCGTTATCCGCCACCATCGCCGTTGCCACCAGGCTCATCGGCATCATTAGCACTACTCCCCCCATAAGGGCGCAATAGCGCCATTCGCGACGATACCGGAGAGGGGCTTTTTTTTGCTTTTGTTGCATCAGAGTGACTCCCATCAGTCAGGTCGGTGAACCCAGGGTTATGAAATCTTTTTCTTTTCCGGAACCACTTTGCAACTGCCGCCGTTGCAGTTGAAGGTCAACTGTGGGCGGCCGCCGTAATCGTTGATGTAGGTCAGCACCGGGCTGCTGCCCAGGCTGGCCGCACTGACGGCCAGCGTCGCCTGCCCCTTTGGCACGATCATAAAAGGTTCAAACCCTTTCACGCCCTCGGTATCCTTTTGGCTGCCGGCATCGATCAGGGTGATGTAGTACGGCGTGGGGTTATTGACCAGATAACGGTCCCCCTGACGTGTCAACGTCAGTTGCTCCTGCCAAGGGGTCGCCATATCCGTCCGACTCGGCATAATCGCCGCCGGACGGTAAAACAGCTTGATACGAGTTTGCAGCGCGATCTGCAGCGTATTCGGTTTCTCGCTTCTCGGTGGGATCTCACGCAGATTAAAGTAGAACAGCGTCTCGCGATCCTGCGGCAGCAGTTTGGCCGCCGGTAACGCCTGTACCTTTATCTGACTGGGTTTACCCGGTTCGATACGCTGCACCGGTGGCAACACCACCAGCGGGCTCTGAATTTTGTTGCCCTGAGCGTCTTCCAGCCAGCCCTGCGCTAAATACGGCAACTGTTTGTTCTGGTTACTGAGGTTCAGGCTGACCGCATTCTGGCTACCGTCAAAAATGACCCGGGTACGATCCAGGGCTATCGCCGCCAAAGTCTGTTGCGACAGTGTTGTGCCCAGCAGGGCAACCGCTATCACCGTTGTTTTTATTGGGGTGTTTTTCATGTTGTGATTACTCCAAAAATTCGGGGCGGCAGATTTATTCAACGGCCGTTGCCCGGGTTACGGTCGTTAGCGGATGGCAAGGCAGTAGCAGCGTGTTCATCAGCATATTGGCCGGCAACAAGGACGGCAGTTGCACCTCACACTGCGCGGCACCATTCCAGTGGACCGTCATGGTTTCGCCGGGGTTGATACCGCTCAGATAGACGCTACCACCGTCGTTAACGATGCCGGTCTCCTGCTGGCGGTGGTTCAACACCGTCGCGCCAAATGGCGGTGCGCTGCCATCCGCCAGTTTGACGATCGCCATCGCCTTTTCACCGGCGATAACGTCAAATTTACGGTAGCCAATCGCCCCTTCGGTGAGGGTAGCCTGCACCACCGAACGCGTTGCCTCAGCGTTGTCACCCAGCTTGTTCAGATCGATACTGGCTTTGTTGCGGTAGTAGCTGTTAACGTCCGATACCACCGCTTTGCCAAATACGTTGGTGTCGATAGTGCTGCCGTAGCCGCGCACCGGTACGTCCGCCACACCGTTGGTATCCAGCAGTAAACGGGTACCGCCCATGATGCCGGCGCGGTGTAGCGCACCGCCTTCCGGCGTTAACGTCACGCCCCCCTGTGCAGACAGGCCCACAGCGCTGTAACGCCCTTCCTGGTAACTGGCATTGGCACTCAGACGAGCCGTGTCGCCATCATGGTTGTAATAACCACTCATGTTAGCGCCGCTGCGCGCGTTGCCGGCACTCAATTGGTAGTTATTGTGCTCATCGACCCGGTTGTAGTAACCCACCCGATGGGTGTTGTCATTACGGTTTACCGTGGTGTTATAACTCAGCGTCGTCCCATTACCCCAAGGCATCGACAGTGACAGGTACATGCCGTCGTCATGAGTTTCGTTATAACGATTGCGATAGGCCGACAGCGAAATGCTCAGATTTTTAAAACGACCGATATCGAAGTAGCGCGACATCGTCAGGTTATAACGATCGTTGGCCGGGCGATCCCAATAGGTCTGGTGGCTGTAATTGAGATAGCTGCTTAACCCCAAATCACGGAATTGTTTGTTAAAAATGATGCTGTACATTTCTTTGTTATTGCCTACCCGTTGGCCGTCGTAACGCGCATCCAGGTATTCGCCCATACTCATAAAATCCTCTTCGGAGAAGCGATACCCGGCAAAGGTCACCTGGCTGTCCAACTCATCGAAAGTTTTTGAATATCTCACCTGATAGGAGCCACCACTCAGCGTCTCACCCTGTTGCGGCATACGCGCCCGCGATTGTGTGGCGTCAAACGATAATGCGCCGAACATCATCAGATCGCGGCCAACCCCAAGCGACAGCGCGTTATAATCACCGCCCAGTAGTGCACCGCCGTACAGCGACCACCCGTTGCTGACCCCCCATGAAAACTCCCCGGTGCCAAACAGCGGTCCGCGGGCATGGTGTTGCCAATCTGAAGGTTTACCGGCGGCCAGTTTGAAACGCAGCGATCCTGGTCGCGTCAGATAAGGAATGCTGGCGGTATTCATCCTGAATTCCTGTACGCTGC
Source organism: Serratia proteamaculans (assembly GCF_946227095.1). Lineage (GTDB taxonomy): Bacteria > Pseudomonadota > Gammaproteobacteria > Enterobacterales > Enterobacteriaceae > Serratia > Serratia proteamaculans_E. The sequence continues at coordinate 281,560 of NZ_CAMISV010000007.1, read as the reverse complement.
CGTCCTGCTCTTCTACCCGCACATCCAGTTCACCGGAGATGGCATCGTTAATGTCCTGAATCCGGAAAGGCCCTGCGGCCACCTGAGTTTCATACAGCACCCTGCCCTGTTGGCTGACGGTGACCTTGGCATTGGTTCTGGCGACTCCGACCACCTCTGGGGCATAGCCGCGCAGGTTAGGTGGCAGCATGTTGTCGTCCGTCACCAGGCTGGCGCCTGAAAAACGAAAGCTGTCAAAGATGCCAGAATCCAGATAATCCTCACCAAACGTCAGGCGCGAGCGCAGTGCGGGGAGAGCTCGGTAGGCATAATAGCGGCTCCAGTCCAACGTTTTGTCCGTGGGTTGACCAGAACCGGTCTGATGATTGAGCTGGCCCTGCCAGTCCGCACGCAGCCGCCAGGCACCGAGATTGGCGCCTGCGGTGCCGTTACCGCTGACGTTATATCCACGACTGCCATCCTTTTGTTGCTGCTGGCTCTGGGCATTAACGTTGTAATCGAACAGCAATCCCGGAATACCTTCATCCCAACGCGACGGTGGGTCCCAGTCTTCCGAACTGTATTCCAGATAAGCCTGCGGTACGCTCAAATAGAGCGCTGACGTCGCCAGGTCGCCCCGTGACTCCATACCCTTCAGGCTGGATACCTCCAGACATTCCCCCTGATGCCACCAGGAGAGGGATGGCATGGCATCCCCCTTCAGACCCAGTTGATCCACCAGTTCTTTTGAGATACAGGCCTGGCTGCCGTCAGGATCATTTTCCGGGGCATAAAACGGAATTTTTTGTTCCGGTAGTTCATTTTTATTGATATGCACTACCATGCTGTAACTCCCCGGCATGATGTATCCACTGCGGGAGAACTGGCTCAGATCAATATTTTCACGGTCGTTTACATCCAAAATATCGCTATTAAACCGAATGCCTGCCTCGGCATACGCCACCGTAGATGAATGCGCCAGTGCCAGCGTGATACATAACTCCAGTATCTGAAAACGAAATAGCTTCCCAGCAGGTGATAACATCATATCCCTAACCTTCTATGGTATAACCCTGGTCATAAAACCAACCAAAAACTATAGCAATCAGTAATAATCCAACTTAAAACGCACAGACGAAAAATACCTTCCTGCGTGCAAAGGCTTATTATTAGAAACCAGTTTAATGGTGTAATTTAGCAGCATGCGTGTGGTGATAATTTCATTAAAAGGCAAAGGCGAACCTGGTATGGCAACATTACCTTGGCTATCGATAATTTTTAGCCCAACGCCCTTGGCTTCGCCGCTCACGCCAAATAAATCACCATCGACATCGCCATCGAAAGTAACCTGGAACTGTTTCCAATCGGGTAAATTTGGCGTAGGACGCTCAAGCGTGCAGTTGGTGAGTTCAATGGTGAATGGACGCGTATTTCCCTGTCCATCGCGTGCGATGTTTCCTACCGGTACCGCATCCATATCAATAGTCTGTTCACGGCTCCCCGCAGAAATAGCGCATGCCGTATCGATAATGGCACCTTGCATATTAACCCGCCCTCCGCCTTGCGCCTTGGCGGCGACCTGTGGTACCGCGGAAATAAAGCAGCTTATTAATATGCAGGGAGGCACTAACAGGTGAGTAAATAGATTCATTGAATATCCCTGACTCATACTTTTCCATCCCAGGAAATGCATGCGGGAAAACCCGCATGCAATAGACACTTCACCAATGATTAGTGCTTATTGGTAGTCGAGCTTAAAGTCAGCGATAGCAGTGAAATCACCCGGTACTACGGCAGTCGATGCGCCATCACCTTGCAGATAAGCAGCAAATCGCAGGGTATTGTTGCCGTCGTTCAGCGTCTGAGGCGGTGTTGCTGTTTGCAATTTAATCAGATTGCTTGCCAGGTCTGTAATAGCAATGCTGGCACCGCTGGCGGTACCGATAATGCCCAGCAGGTCTGGGTTAGCTGCAGAGCTGTCACCGTCAAAGGTGGTGGTGACGGTTTTTAGCGTGGTGGTATCACACTGCTCCAGCTTGATATCAAACTGACGTGGCACTGATTTACCGCCATTTTTCAGAGCGACGTTCGAAATCTGACCCATTTCCACAGTTTGGTCAACGGACTCTGGGGCAATGGAGCAAGGCGCATCAATAATTGAACCGGTAAAGGTCACTGTGCCATGACCCTGATCGGCGGCATGCGCCATAGAACAAACACCAAAAGCCAGAGTTGCTGCCAGCATGATTTTGTTCAGTTTCATATTTAGATTATTCCTTTAATATTGTGTTAAAGCGCAGGTATGCTCCCGTTCTTTTAACAACGATTTGTACATTCCAAAATAAATAGGACTAACATTCGTAACCTAATCAAGTTGCAAAGTTAGTTAAAATAGTTAGAAAAATCTCATGACAATACGATTTCATTTAGTTGACAAATGAAACTCATGCCTTCCATGAACAACAGGAAACAAACACGTTTATATCCACAATAGATATTCATGAGAAATCAATAAAATTAAAACCAACCTCATCACATCTACTTGTTTCGGCTAGAGCATTCTTACAAAAACACTCGCAATTTGAAAAGTGATTTAAGTCAAAATAATAAAATTCGAAACATCCCCCCAAAAAGTCTATTACAAATATACTTTTGCGAGACAACAGATCGTAAAAATAACAGCTACAGAACATTATTCCGAATAATTATATTTTCACAATATTAATGATCGCGATTTTGTAATTTGCGCTATAATAATTCGGAATGGAATGGATATTGTTCCGATCTGGCCTGGTGAGAACCAAAACCGGCGCCGTACCGCAGACAGGGAGATATAATATGAAACGCAGCCACTACTTACAGCAGGCTGAACATCTGGCAACGGAGTTGCACATCCTGAAATTTGAACATAACCGACTGATGCTGCAATATCAGACGGAAGCAGACCTGTGTCGGCAACTCAGAGAAAAACTCGCCGACAGCCGGCCTGGTTCTCTAAAAGTATTTTACCGTTATATCAAATCGCACCTGAAGTTTAAGTGAGGTCGCCATGGTAAAGCACCGGTCAAAACAACAAGAACTGCAAACTCTGCAACAACATTTATTAAAAACGCTGGATATGCTCAGCCCACCCGCCTGCGGAACGCAACTGCCGCCCCCTGCCGAATGGCCCAGTACTCGTCAACTGGCTGAACCTAATGATATTAATATTTATAAAGCACGAGTATTACTGTTGAATCTGGTACAGAGCGGAAAAATTCAGGTCACCGATGGCACAATCAATAAATCGCTGCGCTGGTATCCCTCAAGTAAACCGCTTTAAACGCTTTTATTTCTGCGTCAACACCACTTTAACCCACCGTGCCGGAGCTCTCGGGTTGCCGGCACAGCCTGTCTTCTTAAACAACCTGACGGATAGCTTATCTCTGTTCCAGGGGAAAACATAAATAAATTTTATGTTTAACAGGTATTTTACTCAACGTAATGAAAGGGGCCGTCTGACGACTCATCGTCGAAGGCCCCTGTCAAAGTCACCCTGCTTAATCCCGCCCTGGTGAAGGTTGATAATGAATATATTCCCGCCGCAGAACCATAAACGATCGCTCAAAAGTAATCACCGTCTCGCCGGTGGATTTGATCCCCAGGGTTTCTACCGTGACGATGCCTTTATTCGGTTGGGATTTTGAAGGCCGTTTTGCCAGGATTTTGCTGGTGACATGGCTTTGTTGAATAAATCGAACTTTTGGCCGTAGTCAGGATCAAATCACCACACTCCTGATCCTGCAGCGACATCACGTGGCAAAACAAACGTTCAAAATCACCAACTGGGCTACCTATAACAAGGCACTCATCCATCGGGGCTCACTGACATTCTGGCTTGATGAGTCGGCCATTCAGGCCTGGTATGACAAGCCCAACACGTCTTCACCTGGTCGTCCTCAACGTTATTCTAAGCTCACTATTTCTACGGTACTGATGCTCAAACGCGTTTTTCGCCTCACGCTGCGCGCCGCGCAGGGATTTATCGACTCCATTTTTACCCTGATGAAGCTCCCGCTCAGGTGCCCGGATTACTCCTGTGTCAGCAGGCGGGCTAAGTCCGTCAACATCCCGTTTAAAACCCCCACGCGCGGCGAAATTGCCCATCTGGTTATCGACTCCACCGGATTAAAAGTCTTCGGTGAAGGGGAGTGGAAGGTGAAAAAACACGGTCAGGAAAAGCGTCGCGTCTGGCGGAAACTTCACCTGGCGGTGGATGCCGGTACTCATGAGATTATCTACGCTGACCTGTCCCTGAATAATGTGACTGACGCAGAGGCATTCCCGGGACTTATTCGTCAGACCCACCGGAAAGTTAAGATCGCTTCTGCCGATGGCGCTTATGACACAAAACTTTACCATGACGAGCTGCGGCGAAAAAAATCAAGGCGCTTATCCCGCTGCGAACCCGGGCGGGTTACTGGCCGGCGGAGTATGCGGACAGAAATCAGGCGGTGGCCAGACAGAGGCTTACCGGGAGCAATGCTTACTGGAAATGGAACACGGCTTATAACCGGCGATCGGTGGCCGAAACAGCGATGTACCGGGTTAAACAACTGTTCGGTGGGCACCTGACGCTGCGTGACTACGATGCGCAGGTTGGTGAGGCTATGGTCATGATCCGTGCCTTAAACAAAATGACGTATGCAGGGATGCCAGAAAGTGTGCGGATTGCCTGAGGAGGTCAGTGATGTGAGGCGCTTTTATCTGAATCCGATTAATTCAACAAAGCCTGGTGGCATACAGCGTATCACCGACAAAAAGCGGATCTTTCAAACGTACTTTTTCCCACCCCAGATTAGCCACGGCTCTGGCGGACAAGGCTTGCACGATCATGCCGCTGACCAACGCCAGGGTAATGCTGCTGTTCACCAATACGCGGTCATATTCAACCTGAGCGCCGTAGGCCTTATCGAAATGCAACGGATGCTGGTTCATGGTAAGCTAGGTGTTGTCGGCTTCTGAAAGTGTGCGCCCCGGCCAGTGTTTGATGGTCATGCCAGGCTCGAAGTCCTCGTAGTCGCCACCGTGTTCTTCAATGTACTCATTTTCGCCAACTCGTCTTAGCATGGTCTCTTCTCTGTGGATGGGTAGAGTGCGATCGCGGCGGCCGTGTCTTCAGTCGCCAGCCCCACACTGCGGAACAAGGTTATCTGCCCTTCGCCTGCAGCAGACTCGCCAAGAATGACGGCGCCGAGTTCATTAAGATCTTCAGGCTGGAGGTAACCCTGCGTGAGGGCGGTTCGAACCGCCCCCCGCGTCTTCCCTGGCGGCAGCGGCGGTTTCCACCACCACAAACGCTGTTTTCAGCAAGGTAGGATCAACCTCAATAGCCTCTTCATAGGTGCCGCCGATAATATTCGGATGTGCCCCCGACATTACCCAATCGGCCTCAATCAAGGGTTGGGAAGATGAGGTTGAAGTAGTGGTGCAGATGATACCGACGTTCGGTGATGGTGAACTCCCCCCACCAGTATCCTACTCCTGCCGGCGGATCCATGACTGGAGCGTCTCGGGGAAAACTCATTGTTCTTATCATCCTATTTACCTCTTTCAAGAGGTTTAATCTCCAGGGATACCGGGATGGTTCACTCCGCTGTCGCTACCAAGATGTGCAAGGAAATTCCATCGTATTACCAGCGCAGGGTATATTTGCAGAGCAACGAATCACCCTTAGTCCCACCTCACGCGTTATTATCGGCCAACGTTACAGGCGATCCCAGGCGGTACGTTTTTGTTCCAGAGCCATTCTCCGTGCGTCTAAGTCATCACCAGATCCACTGCCGTGATGCATTCAATACGGTATTCAAGGCAATAAACCCAAAACCCATAAAACCGTCAGCAGCAAAAACTCGTTATGCCATGCACCGTTCTACTCATCGTTAGCTGGCTGTAAATATCCCCCCTACAGTCCTACCCACGACTCGTCCCAATGGAACGATATCCATCGTCATAACATTTGGTATGATCTTTTGCCAGGTAGTCCATACGTTTCAGCAATGAGGTGACTTGCTCCATATAAAGGGGGGAATTTCTGTTCAGGTGAAAACATCCTTTTTCAGTCATGTTTACTAATGTTCTGTATTGCTGCCAGTTTAAGCCTATGGCACTACACCATGCCTGCTGAATTAACGCCGCTAAACTGTCATCTGAATCAAATTTCCCGGCACCATGGTAGAAATCCTTATTCAGCAGGAGTAAGGCGTGATAATGCTTACGGTGATTACACTCACCAATTTCACGCACCCACACATAACGTAATTGATTAATCCAGTTACGCCTCCAGCGTCGATTCTTCTTTTGACAATCCACTTTCAGCTTGGCCTTCAACGACTCGATAAAACGGGTAACCTCTTTATTCGACAATTCATATCGATAACCTTGAGGAAAACGCAAATCAACTCGCAAAGCTAAAGTGCGTGGAAACTCGCTCACAGCATCATGAATAACATCATAAAATGCCTGTTGATATTGAGGATTAAAGGAATACGCGTTCATTTTAAACACCATATTAAGCAACTCTCTCATTTAGCCAGACTGGTTTAATGAGCTATGTCATTTAGTAACCACTCATCCAAAGCATAGGCCTACACCTGCTTCAATGAATATCACACAACTATTTAATCAGACCATATACAGTGAGTATCACCAAGCAGCTGCCATTAACCACATGTCATAGTTAATACATCTACCAATCATACTCACGATACATTTATAGATTACCAACAGAGTAGATTTATAGGGTAAGTGGATAGGGGTATCAAACATATATAACTATACCGGCACCCCATTGTTTATTAATCATCTAATAATATACGCCACCACTGGCAAAAACCATGGAAATATTGAATACACGAAATAATTTCACTCTGAAATTAGTTTTGCGTTATTTTTCTATAATCCTCGGTCCAATCCTGCGACAATCGCAACGGTAGCAACGCATTAGTACACAAAACCCGTCTTTTTTGTAAACGAATTGTTATGGAAGCGACGATATTCACACACAACTCTTGCACCATTGCGTGAATAGTCAATTTCTATTGCCTCTTCCCTTTCAAGACTATCAATCACTCTGTCCAACAACTTTCCTTTCCGTAATGCGTTAGGCCCAAAGCGCCGTATATTATTATACCTGACATGATTTCGTCCTGTTCGTGAATACTCACGATGCAACCACGACAATAGCAACGCTTCATAATAGCCATCTTCATTACCGAAAATATTTACAGCCTGTTGCATGTACCATTCACACAGCAACCCGGCACTCTCCACATAATGCCTTTTTACTGGGCATTCGCCCTCCGAAAAATAACTTAATAGGGCAGCGAGTCGGGCAACGTTATTCGCCAACTTAGACGCAAAATCATTCATATTAGCGTACTCTTCATCTGGACCGATACGGCTCTCTATTTGATTGTAAATGTCTTCCCATGCATACTGAGCTGAAGGTTCGAATGATAGACACATCCGCTGAGTTAACGCATCATGTTCCACACCCTCCGTTAATATTTCATTTATACGCTGATAAAAATCATCTAAAAACCTTCTTTCTCTGGAATACTCTTTAATAAAACGCTCGCCCTGCGTGGTGAGGCGTTCATCAATCAATACCGGTAAGCAGCGCGCAAAAAAACCACTTCCACGCGCTCGTTCCCCCTGCCGTTTTAAATACAGATCAAACGGTTTTTTCTGCACCATAACTGACAGCGTGATACGCCCATTTTCTATCGTAAAGCTTGGTGTCGTTTTACGTTCAACATGAAAGCTGACACCATCCCACATTGAGTTAATAAAACTCAAATCATTCATTACCTTCCTGTCCAGAACATTAGCACCTTCATCAGCAATCAGCCCAGCATGTGGTGAGTGGTTATGCATCGCAATCTGCAAGGCTTCAGGTGTAACATTATTATAAATACGTTTAGGGGTTTTCGGTGGCTCAGGCTTTTCAGCCACTAACATCCGTAAACGCTGTGACAACGCATCGGTGCATTGATCTTTTATGGTTTTCTTCCTGATTAGGTTTAAAATCGCCTTTTGCTTTTCATGCCAGACTTTCTGCTCAATATCATAGTCTTTCCCCTTATCTTCAGATTGATTGATTGAACGCGTGTCATGCTCGTATAAAGGTTTGAGTACCATTCTGTCCACCGTTGTTTTTCTCTCACCAGAGTTCGCTATCACCAATAAAAACAGTGATACCGGAGAAACCACTGTATCATTAACCTTGATATCTATCAGGCCCTGACAAGATAATGACAAAGCACTCACCACCGATGATGCAATTAATGGAATTGGTGCCTGAGTACATTCGTTTACATCTAAGATGGTTTCACGCAATAGCTGCGGGAACGCATTTATTGGGAAGCGATTCATGATATTACCTGTTGGTTACGTTGTTTCAGAAGTTGACAATAAATCGCAATACCGGTCGCAAGTCAATATGAAAAGCAAAGAATCAAACCAATAAGAAAGCGTTGAATTAAATTAGTTCGCCTTATATTTTATTGGCAGATTTCATACGTGATTGGACTGTTCTGGAGTCGCGATTATCGATCATCCTTCTTTCTCATGAGGAAAAGAGACGAAAATCCCACAGGGGTAAATCATTTAAAGAAATCACGGTTATATACCACCTCAACGAATCCCTCCCTCCGTTTACTTCATCAGGCTATCTCCTCCGTATGTTTTTTGTATCGACATCTTTATGAAGCATCCCTCGGGCTATTCCCTTATCCGTCACTATCTGCGGTATTATCCGCACTCACTGCGACAGCAGTATTATTGCGTCCTCCTTATTAAGCGGCATTTTCAAAAAAATCTCACGCCTATATTCCCGGTATGCATATCCTACAGAACCACTGGTTTCTGCCTGTCCGCTGATTTATTTGGAGATATTGTCATGCCTTTCCTTTCTTACCGGATTCTTAAGCAACGGCGTCGGGCTGTCTTTTTTTCCTGGCAAACCCTGCGCAGTATTCTGCGCGCGCTCGGTACGCTGTTGACCCTGGCCGTACGTCTCTGGCTCATGCTACAACCCGGCGGGACATCGTTTCCACCGGCCCCTAAATCGGCCACTTCCCCCCGGCCCGGCCGTACACGGACCTGACAGGAGAGATGGGATGGACGGTACGTATCCTGTTCATCTCTTAGCTACCTGCAGCAGACAAAAGCATGTTAGTTCAAGGCGTTAAACGTTTCGGTATCCACACAGTTGCAGATAAGTGGATTGATCGTTTTCAACGATCGGTTTCGCGTCATTGATCTGCACAACCAATTATCTTTGCCCTTAGCACACCGTTAAGATCGGGCAGTGTGCCGTTTGGGCGCGGTCCGACGCCCAAAGGGCGGGCTGTTGGCCTGCCAACCTTTAGGGAAAGCCCCCCACGCCCCTTCACTGACAAACCTATATTCAGCATTAGCAATCAATGATGGCATCTGTTCATTTCACCCATATAAGGAGAATACGTTTCATGGATACCCCTTCACACAGCTCTGCTTCACGCCTCTCTCCAGCCCTGTTTGGCTGGGGCGTCGGTGCCTTACTTTTTTCCCTCCTGGTAGTGACGCGCAACTCGTCCGCGCAGGTGCTGGGTGCCGGCACCGGAGCGCTAATACTTGCCGTCATCGTCGGTACCCTGTTGGGCAGTCTCGGTGCATTGCTGGGGCAAGCATTACGCAACCTGGCAAGACCCGATGCGGTGTACACCACAGGGGGCTTTTTTAGTCTGGTTGGATTGCGCCTGTTCTGGGCCTGCGGTCCCCAGATTATCGGTCTGGCCGGTGGCGTGTTTTTGGGTATTGCACTGGTCCTGCACTGAAATGAATCAGCAAATGTATACGCGAGTGTTCTGTCTGGCGATGCTCTGCAGTCTGCTGTCGGCCTGTGGCGATGCGCTCAACCGCCTGAAAGGGGATTTTCTGAAAAGCTGTCTGCAATCTAGTGTGCCCGATTCGATTTGTCGTTGTACCTGGGACGGCATAGAGACCCACTACGGTAAAGAGACACTGTTGCGCATTGAACAAACACAACAATGGCCTGAGGGGTTCATGCAAAAAAGCGCCCGTCTCATGGCACGATGCCAAAGAAGTGAGAGCACGTACTCCAATGATGAATAAGGAAAGATAATCATGAAGATAAAAACCTGCCTGATAGGGGCAATCTGTTTCGGGCTCAATGCTTCAACCTGGGCCTTTGGTGAGGTGAACCACTGGTCCAGTGGCTGGGGACAAGGTACGACGGAATATGTCGTCAAGGGCAAGGGGCAGTCACAGTTTTACATCGGCTGTAACCCGGACAAAGCCATGCTTGTGATGTTTACCGACCCGACCGGCCAGTCTGTTGACAACTATGATGGGCTGACCCAAACCAGAACGTTTTCTGTTTCAGTAGATGGCGGTGAACCGATCGCCTTCAATGATGTGGTCTCGCGGGTTGGGGTAGACAACGTATACGTTGCCTGGGAGAAGTTGCGTAAAGGTAAGGCCGTGACGGTTACCGGTGACAAATTGCAGCCCGCCCATTTTACCCTGAACGGAGCCGGTAAGGTGCTCCCGGCCTTTGGGCAATCCGACTGCAAAATCGGTGCGGCTATCCCGGACGACTAAAATTGACAGGATCCGTCAGCAAGATGCTGCACGCTATTGCCGAATAATATTAATCAACGTGATGAACACAGGCCTCAGCCCTGCGAATGCAGGCTGAGGCCTGTGTCGTTATACCGTTGATGCATCCCCTCGTATTACTCCTCTGTTTATCCTCCTCCTACAACGCCGAGATCAGGACGCTACAGGTAAGAATAAAACCTTTAACGTCAAGCATGTAAGAAATTTCTTAGTAACCCTCTATTTTGTAGAGGATTGATCGTTTTCACCGATCGGTGGGATCTTATTGATCTGCACAACCAATTATCTTTGCGTAGCTTCCGCCGTTAAGATCGGGTTGGGTACCGTTCTGATCGCGAAGGTTTTAATAGTCCGGCGAAAAGCACATAACCGCATGGCTGCTTATAAAGACAAAGCCACCGCTATATTATTGGAAATACATCCGCTATCAGGTTTCTGGCTATTAAGGAGGTCATGCTGCGATAAATACCTGAGCGTATTCCCACGCATCATCGGACGTGGTGCACCGTTATTTTTCTCCTCACTGACGATTTCGACACCGGCTCGGAAGGGGATCCTTTGCATTTTTTCTGAGACGACAAGTTATGACAAACGCTCCATACAACACGCGCAACACCCCATCCCAGGCGACATTACCTGACAGCCGTGTTCCCAACGCGCTATTGCATCGGGAAATCGTGCAGCGAATTTTGGTCATTAAACTGCGCCATTTCGGTGACGTGCTGTTGATGACGCCCTTGCTCAGTACGCTGCGCGCTAATTACCCCAACGCGTTGATAGATGTGCTGGTGTATGACGGTACGGAGGCCATGCTGGCCGGCAACCAGGATGTGTACCTGGCCTATACCGTGGACCGTAACCTCAAACATCAGCGTCTCAAGGCACAATACCGCGGTGAGCAGGCGTTGTGGAATAGCTTGCGTACGGGCCACTACGACCTGGTGATTAATCTCTCCGACCAGTGGCGGGCAGCGCTGTACTGCCGTTTTCTCAAACCGACCTTCAGCCTGGGATTTCGGTACCCCAAACGCCACAATCGGCTGTGGCAGGCCTGCCATTCGTTACTGGTTGACGTTGCCGACACCTCGAAACACACCGTGCTGAATAATCTCGACATTCTGGTGCCGCTGGCATTACCCACGATAATCACCACCGTGACGCAGACCTGGCGGCAGCGCGATGTCGATGAGATTGATCGGCTCAGCCGACGCCATCATCTGACGGATTTTGTGCTGATACAGCCCACCGCACGCTGGGCCTTCAAGACCTGGACGGTGGAAGGGTTCAGTGCCGTTATCAATCATCTTACAGCACAGGGCCGAACGGTGGTGATCACCGGCGGACGCTCGCCGGATGAAGCTGCAATGATCAGCGCCATTATGGCCGGTTGCCTGTCACCACAGCGTGTAGTCAATCTGGCCGGGCGTCTGGACCTGCCGGAGCTTGCGGTGTTGATTGACCGGGCCAGGCTGTTTATCGGCGTAGATTCGGTTCCCATGCACATGGCCGCCGCGTTGAAAACGCCCTCGGTAGTGCTGTTTGGGCCGAGCAACCGGGCGCAATGGGCACCCTGGCAGGCACCGCATACCTTGTTGTGGGCAGGCGATTATTGCTCATTGCCACCACCGGACACCGTCGATACCGACACACCTGAACGCTACCTCGCGGCCATTCCGGTCAGCAATGTTATACGGGCGGTGAGCCGGCAACTGATCTTGTCAGCCGCGCCCGTCGTTACGTCGGCATTCCGTTAACTTCATCACGGCGGCCCGCCGTGCTTCGTTCCCCTTCAATGAGTACGTTACAATGATATCAGTCCCTGTGGTTTCCTCTTCTTCACTGACGCAACCTCAGCAACGGTTGTTTGCCTTCACGGCCTTTTTACTGGGGGCGTCACTCCCCACCTCCAATCCCCTGATGAATATCGCGCTGGGGTTGGCCCTGGTCTGTTTGCTCTGGCGGCGCGATACCCGACAGATTGGGGCTCTTGCCAGTCACCCCCTGGTGTGGCTGCCGGCACTGATGTTTGCGCTGCTGGCGTTGTCGCTGCTGACGCATACCCATGACTATGGCCCCAAAATGGTCGGTAAATACCAAAAGCTGCTGTATGTCTTGCCGCTGGCGTTGTTTTTTCTGGCTGACCGTCGGTTGCTCACCCATTTTGTCAGCGGATTTGTGTGGGCGAATGCATTGATACTGGCCATCAGTCTGGCGGGCGGTCTCGGTCATGTCACGCTGGGCGGCCTTAATCCCGATAACCCCACGGTATTTAAACTGCAAATCACCCAGAACGTGTTTATGGCATTTGCCGCCCTGATATGGCTGTCGCGCACATTTGAATACAGAGGTTTGCTGCGATGGGGGTATGCGGGGTTGGTGCTGTTGGCAACAGTGAATGTGTTGCTGATGGTACAGGGACGTACCGGGTATGTCGCGCTGGCGGCCGGTATGGGCACCTGGTTACTGCTTACGCTCCGACGCAAGCAGCTGATTACGGTGCTCGCCTGCGGCACACTGGCCATTGCCATGCTGGTGATGACCCCCAATCGCGCCATGGAACGCCTGACACTGGGGGTACAGCAAATTCAGGGCTGCGTCCTGGCCTCTGCCGAGTCGGCTTATCGGGCCTGCGACAACTCCATGGGACAACGTACCGCTTTCGCCCGCGAAGCTATTCACTTGATTAAACGGGCCCCGCTGCTGGGTAACGGCGCCGGTAGCTTCTGGTACGGCAATGCGGATACCGATTACGGTGTACATAACCCGCACAACGAGTATTTGCTTCAAACAGTGCAAACCGGATTGCTGGGGCTGATGGTGTTTCTCACCTGGATGTGGGGCTGCTATCGCGCGGGCTGGCAGTTGCCGACACACTGCCGCACTCTGTTTGTCGCGGTGCTCAGCAGCTACATGGCCTGTCACCTGTTCAACGCCTTCCTGCTGGACTCATCCGAGGGACACCTGTTTGTCATTATCGCCGCGTTGCTTGCGGGTTTTACCATCGGAACGCCACTGGCTGAGAACGGAAGTGGTTTACATCACCGGGCTGAAGGCCGTGAGTGATCCGCTAAGCGAGTTATAAGTCCCCCTGGACAAGCTCATATCCCAAAAATAACGCCCCTGAGTCAATACAGATTAACGCCCTGCTCACCTGAGTGGGGCGTTGTATTTTATGCCGTTGATCCCTCGCGCCTGGCCTGACAAGCCGGTGCTTTTTATTGAACGTAAGGTAAGGATAATTCCTGTGAAAGATAAGACTGCCAACAGTACACCCTCGACTTCCCCGATAAGTAATCTCCTCACACTGACTGCTACTCTCGTCCCCGACGCTGAGCGTCAGTCATTTTGGCTACAGCATTTTGGCGACATCCCACAATGGCTCCGAATCGAGTCACCGGTATTCGCCTGGCTCGACCTCTTGTGCGAACACTACTGCGGAGATTATTGGGAATTTTACACCCTCAGTAACGGTGGGGCATTTATTATTCCGTCCACCGAAGGCGAGTACGTACTCTTTAACGCACTGAACGGGAATGGTGCCACTGTCGGTCATGAGGCCGCCGGCATCATCGCCTGCCTGATAACCTACAACCACCATGCCTGCAGTACAGAATGTGACGCGATGACGGAACACTACTACCGACTGCGGGATTACGCCCTTACTCATCCTGAGTCTAACGCCATTATGCGCATCATCGACTAACCCTTCATACTCCCTACGGAAACACCGATCATCATGATGAATACAACCCTATCCCCATCAGTGACGGAACTGCCGTTACCCACGCAACGTACCATTCAGCGCGCGTTAGCCTTGCTGGAACAGCATCTAAGGCAACCGGGTGTTTCTTTCACCTCCGCAAATGCCGCTCGCGACTGGCTGCGCCTGCGTATGGCAAGGTTGGAGCGCGAAGTCTTTATGGTGCTTTACCTCGACAATCAACACCGTCTGCTGACCCATGAAACCTTGTTTACCGGCAGCATTAACAGTACCGAAGTCCATCCCCGCGAAATCGTGAAATCGGCGCTGAAGCACAACGCTGCAGCGGTTCTGCTGGCGCACTGTCACCCGTCGGGACATGCAGACCCCAGCGATGCCGATCGAAACATCACCCGCAGGATACAGGAGGCGCTGATGCTGGTTGAAGTCAGGGTATTAGATCACTGTATTGTCGGCGGCATGACGGTGTATTCGTTTGCCGAACACAGCCTGCTATAAGGAGAAACTTGATGACATCAATCAACACCCCAGCCTGGGGACTAAAACGCAACGTCACCCCACAATTTGGTGCCCGTCTCGTGCAGCAAGGTAACCATCTGCACTATCTGGCTGATCGTGCCGGGATCAGCGGTACCTTCAGCGAGGTGCAAACTCGTCATTTGGATGAGGCTTTTCCGCAGTTTATTAACCATCTCGAACTGATGCTGCTGTCCGGTGAGCTCAATCCCCGCTATCAGCACTGCGTCACGCTTTACTGCAATGGACTGACCTGCGAAGCCGACAGCCTGGGGTCACATGGCTATGTGTATATTTCGGTGTATCCAACGCAAATGCCTGTCACGTAAAGCTTGCACTTAAATAAATCCACTACCCACCTTGCTTATTCAAACCTCGAGATAATCCACATGAAGACTTCACCTTTCCCCCCTAAACGGGAGGTTTACTCCTGCCCATCACCCGTTGCCATCTGGCGGGATCTGCTTACGTATCTGCTGGCACAACATTACGGTCTGACTGTGAACGACACTGTGTTCAGTGATGACACAATCATTCAGGAACATATTGAGGCCGGTATATCACTGGCTGATGCCCTGAATTTTATCGTGGAAAAGTTCGACCTGGTACGCACTGACCGTCGGGGATTCTCATGCACGGAACAATCACCGTTTATCACTGCCATCGATATCTTGCGGGCCCGTCACGCCACCGGACTAATGACACGCAACGGATATCAGGTCATCACGCAGGCTATCCAGGGGGAAAAGCGACCATGAACCCACACAGGCTGCTTGCCGGCGTACTGTTCACCGGTATCCAGTGCAGTACGGCCCATATCACCGACGACGATAACAGGGTGCTGTATCACGCTTCACACCAGCAGGGGGACTATGGCGACAGCGAGTGGGTACATTATACAGGCACCGGGTATCTGATAAGACTCATGGCGTGGCGGCATCCGGTGCTACGGCTTAAACGATTGGGACTGTCGAAAGAATTCCGTCGGTTAATGATTACCCTGATGAGACAACACCACATCACCGTCCTGCATCTGGATGCGGCAGGCGAGATCCTGCCGGGCTTTGCCCTATTCGATTGGTAATCCCTGACGCTAACACCGCCATTTCCTCGAGCAACACTCTTAACAACCCCGCATAGAGCCCGCCCTTTAAACCGGCGGGCTTTTGCTTTTATGGAGACAAAACATGCAGACTGAACCTGAAGTATTAACCGACCATACCGATATGATTTGCTCCACCAGCATTGAGCGTATCGTCTCTGGACGAAACACTGCGCTGATGCAAATTGAGACCCTTATCCACCAGCTTGATGAAATATCGACGCTGACCAGCAGCATCGGCGGTGGAACGGCAAAAGAGTGGGCGATGCGACCGGGTCACCGCTACGACTGCTGGTTTACAGAGAAAGTGGAAACCGCCATGAAAGCCATCACCCGCAACATAGATCGTAGCATCTGGCAGGATCTGATGCTGAAATCTGGAATGATTTCGCTGATGGACGCACAAGCCCGTGACGAATGGCACAAGAACCTGGATGAGGAGGAACTACCGGAGATTAGCGAGGCCAATATTCTGGCGACTTTCGAGCAGTTGCATCAGAGCAAAGAAGAAGTGTTTGAGCGGGGCGCTATCAACGTGTTCAAAAATCTTAGTTGGGACTACAAATCGAATAGCCCCTGCATGTTCGGGAAAAAGATTATTGTGGATGGTGTCGTAAAGCACGACCAGTGGGGGTTTGGACTCAACTGGGGCTGGCAACGTGACAGGTTAGCCGACCTTGAACGCATGCTGATGATACTCGATGGTCAACCTATTCCCGACAACCGCGCCGACGTTACTCGCCGTCTGGGCGATCATATCCATGAGGAGCGGCACAGCACCCGCTATGAGGATGAGATGTTTGCGATTAAGTATTTTCAGAAAGGAACGGCGCACATCACATTCAAACGCCACGACTTAGTTCACAAATTGAATGACATAGTAGCAAAGCACTATCCAAATATGCTGGCTAAGTGATAACTTGTTCTGCGGAAAGTTGTCTAATATAGGCCAGAAAGAATCAAAGCAAGCCAGTCATTAATGGCATACTGATTGGCATACTAGAATATGAATCAATTAAAAATAACCATAAAATTCAATGATATAATAAGATTAAGTGGCGGAGAGAGGGGGATTTGAACCCCCGGTAGAGTTGCCCCTACTCCAGTTTTCGAGACTGGTCCGTTCAGCCGCTCCGGCATCTCTCCTTCAAGTACTTGCTATCATGCCCCTTTTTGCGGCATTTTTACAGGGTTAGCCTCCTGCCGAATGTTCAAGTGACGACTTTACGAGCAACGCGATGATTAAATGGCCGTGGAAAACGCATCAACCGCAGGCGGAAACGCTTGCCCAGTGGCAAGACGCGCTGGCAATTCCCCTGCTCTCTCCGCTGGATGAGCGGGAACAACAACGGCTGATCGTCGTTGCTGGGCAGATTTTACAGCAAAAACGCATTGTCCCCTTGCAAGGGCTGGTGCTGACCTCGCAAATGCAGGCGCGCATTGCCCTGCTGTTCGCTTTGCCGGTGCTTGAGCTGGGGGCCGAATGCCTTGACGGTTTCAATGAGATCCTGCTCTACCCTACGCCGTTTGTGGTGGAGGATGAATGGCAGGACGACTTCGGCCTGGTTCACTCCGGGCCGGTGGTGCAATCAGGTCAGAGCTGGGAGCAGGGCCCTATCGTGCTCAACTGGCAGGACGTGCAGGACTCTTTCGATCTCTCCGGCTTTAACCTGGTGATCCACGAAGCGGTGCACAAGCTGGATATGCGCAACGGCGGCAGCGCCACCGGCATCCCCCCTATCCCACTGCGCGATATCGCCGCCTGGGAGCATGACCTGCACGCCGCGATGGAAAACCTGCAGGATGAGATCGACATGGTTGGCGAAGAGGCCGCCAGCATGGATGCCTATGCCGCCACCGACCCGGCCGAGTGTTTTGCGGTGCTGTCTGAGTATTTTTTCAGTGCGCCCGAGCTGCTGGCCAACCGTTTCCCGCTGCTCTACCAACATTTCTGTCGCTTCTATAAACAGGATCCGCTGGCACGCTTGCAGCGGTTGCAGGACGAAGATGGCGTAGAATTGCCATAAGCCGCCCCGCATTGCTCAGATGCTGAGCAGTCGCACCGAATCGACAACTTTAGCGTTGACACATTCTGGGTGGCTGGATATGATGCGCCCCGTTCAGACAATTCCTCTGTAGTTCAGTCGGTAGAACGGCGGACTGTTAATCCGTATGTCACTGGTTCGAGTCCAGTCAGAGGAGCCAAATTCGAAAGACCCGCTTAAGGAGACTTAGGCGGGTCTTTTGCTATCCAACGTTTACGCCTGCCATTTTTGTCTTCTCTCATCCTGTTGATCTTCCATTTTTTCTCACCTATAGTTAGGCGCCATACTACATGCAGGTCCCATCGTGAAACTCGAAAAAAAATACCTGTCTCTGCTCCAGGAGGCTCAGCGACGTCAGCTTCCTAACCAGGATAATATCCGGCTGTGTTTTCAGACACTTTCACTCGCCTCCGCCATCGACCGTGACTGCGCCTCACTACTGGCACCTCATGCCCTGTCTGAAGGCCGCTTCGTCATGCTGTTCTTGCTTGATGCAGCCTCAGAAGGGTTGGCCCCCAATGAGCTGGCCGAAAAAGCAGGAGTCACCCGTGCTACGGTCACGGGTCTGCTAAACGGCCTGGAACGTGAGTGCCTGATTGAGCGCCAGACCGATGCCAGTGACGGCCGTGCATTACGGATCCAATTGACGCCTCATGGACAACAGGTTGCCAGGACGGTTTTCGAACAACATAGCCACTGGATCGCTGGCCTGTTCGGAAACCTCTCCACTGCAGAGCGAACTCAGTTGGCTCTGTTACTCGATAAAGTCGCCGCCAATGTAACGTCTGCCAAAAAGGAATAATCGATATGAGCCATTCTGTCACTCGTAAAGGGGCAAGCCGAGCTGCAGACATTACTCCCGATATTTTGGATGCGCTATCCCGTGGTGAGCTGCAGAGCGCCACCCTGGTTGAAGTACTGGCGCTTGACCAAAGGTTATTGCTAGGTACCGTTTTCCCAGCGCTGTCACCACAAGCACGGCAAGCCGCCGCAGAAGCTTGTAAGCTGGGTATCGTCAAGCGAATGGAGGGGATTGCCCGCGTTTTGTTGAGCGATCTCGGTACCACTGGCATCAACCCATGTCTGTCGCACAACTCAGACACGGTGCGCGGCTGGGCCTGTTTCATGATCGGGACACAGTCTGGAACATCCTTAACCGAGAGGTTGGATGCCATCCGCCCGCTGGCTGACGATGCCCATTTCGGTGTCCGTGAATGGGCTTGGCTGGCAGTTCGTCCGCATTTGGTGAAAGCGTTAGATGAGGCTATCGAACACTTGGCGACGTGGGCGCGATCCCCCTCTGAGTATCTTCGCCGTTTCTCCAGCGAAGCATTACGGCCCCGCGGCGTCTGGTGTGCCCACATTGCCATACTTAAACAACAGCCTGAACGGGCATTGCCAATACTCTCGCTCTTAAGGGCTGATCCATCCACTTACGTTCAGGATTCAGTGGCTAACTGGCTTAACGATGCTGCCAAGGACAGACCCGAGTGGGTCGCAGATTTGTGTCAACAATGGCTGCAAGACTCTCCGTCCACCGCTACCCGGCGTATCTGCCAACGTGCCATGCGCAATCTGAAATGAAGGCAATTCAGGCACCCCGGATGGTTTCGCGCCAGACAAAATCGGCATGGTACAGCCGGGTTTCACCCGGCATCTCGTGGCCCAACGTCGGCATCATGCTCTCCTCCTTTTTCTCTTCCGCCATCAGCCAGGCAACCGAATCCTGAGCAAATAACGCCACCGGCTGGGTAAAGGTGGTGAGGTTGTAAGAGGACCAGGCCGCCTGGGGAATATCGTCGTAGCCCGCCACGCAAAGATCTTCCGGAATACGTAGCCCAAAGCGGTGGCGCGCCTCATCCATAAAACCGCAGGCCAATAAATCCGTGACGCAGAACACCGCATCGGGGCGCTCGCGACGGGTCAACAGCCGGTGCGCCAGGATCTGACCACTCTCATACGACGTCGTGCCAAAGCGCTCGACGCTTACCTGCAGCCCCGCCGCTTCCGCCGCCTGCAGAAAACCGCGTTCACGCGCCATCAGGCTGGGCGTCCCGGCCAATGAGTTGGCAAAAGCGATGCGTTGGCAGCCCGCTCGGGCAAATGCCATTACCACCCGGCCGGCCGCCTCTTCGTTATCCAGCCGGATACTGAGTGAGCCGGGCAAGGTGTCATTACGGTTGATCAGCACCAGCCGCTGGCCGTGTTTATGGCACAGGCGGGCAATGGCGCTGTCCGGCATGCCGGAAAGCACAAAGGAAGCATCCGCACGGAAGTTGATCGCCTGCTGCAACGCCTGGGAGACGCTATCATCGGAGCGATCGGTGTTAATCAACATGGCGATTTTGCCCGCATCCTGCAAATGCTGGGTCAGCAGGCGCACCAGGCTGGCCCGATAGGGGGTCGCCAGCTCCGAAACGATCAGGCAGACGATGCCGCTGCGGTTACGCACCAATCCCCGCGCCAAATGGTTAACGTGATAACCCAGTTCTTCAGCCGCCCGCATCACCCTTTCGCGGGTGGCCGCCGACACGCTGGCACCGGGCGTATAAGTCCGCGAAACCGCCGAGCGGGAAACTCCGGCCAACTCCGCCACGTCTTTCGCACTGATCATCGCCTTGTCCATCGCCATCTTCACATCCATTCGTTTCGCATTCTGAGAAAAGTTTGCCGCATTTTGCAAAGCTGTGCAAATTTTTGTCGGTCAAAATGTTTCATTTTTGTGACGCGTAGGTTGAATTGTTTCACTGCGCGATTGACAGCGCAATTTATATCCTCTAGTTATTTGCACACACGTGCAAAAAGAATAGGCGACAACGTATCGCCACCCTACACAACCAAGGAGAACACCATGCATCGCGTTACTCTGATGGCGGTCCTCGCCGCCGGCTCTGCACTCTCTGCCCTGCCTGCTCACGCCGCCGGGAAACTGAATATGATCTGCTCCGCCGACGTCGTGGTCTGCGAGCAAATGACCAATCTGTTTGAGAAACAACACCCGGATATCAAAGTCAGTATGGTGCGCCTCTCCGCCGGGGAAGCCTATGCACGTATTCGTACCGAAGCCCGCAACCCACGTACCGACATTTGGTGGGCCGGCACCGGCGATCCGCATATGCAGGCCGCCGACGAAGGGTTAACCCAGGCCTATAAATCCCCGTTGCTTGATCAACAGCACGACTGGGCGCGTAAACAAGCGGAAAGCGCCGGCTACCGCACCGTCGGTGTCTACGCCGGGGCGCTGGGCTGGGGGTACAACACCAAGTTGCTGGCAGAGAAAAAACTCAAGGTTCCGGCCTGCTGGAGTGACCTGCTGGATCCGGCCTACAAAGGCGAGATCCAGATGGCCAACCCGAATTCGTCCGGCACCGCTTACAACACCCTCGCCACGCTGGTGCAAATCATGGGGGAAGAGCCGGCCTTCGACTATCTGAAAAAGCTCAACGCCAATATTTCACAGTACACCAAATCCGGCTCAGCACCGGTGAAAGCGGCCGCACGCGGCGAAACCACCGTCGGTATCGTGTTTATGCATGATGCCGTCGCGATGCAGGTCGATGGCTTCCCGATCAAGGCGGTCGCCCCCTGCGAAGGCACCGGCTTTGAAATTGGCTCGATGTCGATCGTTAAAGGCGCGCGCAATCTCAGCCAGGCCAAGGTGTGGTACGACTGGGCGCTCAGTGCCGATGCCCAGTCACACATGAAAGACGCCAAATCCTTCCAGTTACCGTCCAATCGCAACGCGGCGATTTCCGAATATGCTCCACGCTTCGAGAACATCAAACTGATCGATTACGACTTTAAAACCTACGGCGCGACAGAAAAACGCAAGGCACTGCTCAGCCGCTGGGATAAAGAGATCGGCGCCAGCGCCCAATAATTCACGACCTTTTCCTCCCGTATGTGACGCGCTCTGCAATAAACCGGGCGAGGTAACTCTCGCCTGTGCAAAGCGCGGTAACGGAAATATGAACTCTCGAGGTTACGATGAATGCTCAAAACCGCCGCCTTGACGGGGCCCTCGTGCTGGGCGCACTGGCCGTGTTATTGCTGCCCTGGTACAGCCAGGAAGCCGGGTTCTTCGACTTTGGCTGGCTCGGTACGCTGTGGCAGGATCAGGCCAGCGCACCGGCGCTGTGGCAAATAATCACCTTTCAACGGCCCTGGCTGCTGATTGCTCTGCTGATGCTACTGGTTTGCGCACCGGCTCGTCTGTTGCCGGTAAGCCGCCTGCGTTCGCAATTGCTGATGGGGGCCAGCGTCATCGGCATCCTGTTTTTGCTGTTCGAAGGCCATGCCATTGGTTACAGCGGCTGGAACTGGCAGTGGAGCGAACAGCTGTTTGGCGCGCTCAGCGACGGCCAACCCGCCTTTGGTGCCGGCGCTATTTTGCTGATCACCACCTTTTTGCTGCTGTTCTCTTTTGCGCTGGCCGAACGCGGCGTGCTGAAGGGGGACGCCTTTGTGGTGGCCGCCATTGTGCTGCTGGTCGCGCTGGTGACCACCTTCGTGCTTTATCCGGTGCTGAGCATGTTTGTCGCCTCGGTACAGGACGTGGATGGGTCGTTTAAGCCTGACGGGCTGATCGCCAATATGCAGGATCCGGCCATCTGGAGCCTCGGTTGCCTGAAAGGCGGCAGTTGTGGCACCGCCTGGCGCACCCTGACCCTGGCACTGATGACCGCCAGCGGCTCTACGCTGCTCGGTCTGGCTTTTGCGCTGGCCGCCACCCGCACGCCGCTGCCGTTCAAAAAAGGGCTGCGCCTGCTGACCGTACTGCCGATCATCACGCCACCGTTTGTGATTGGCCTGGCGCTGATGCTGCTGTTTGGGCGCGCCGGGGTGGTCACCGAACTGCTCGCCAGCCTGTTTGGCATCGAGCCCGGCCGTTGGTTATACGGCCTGACCGGTATCTGGATTGCTCAGGTGCTCTCCTTCACCCCGATTGCCTTCCTGGTGTTGATTGGCGTGGTGGAAGGAGTGAGCCCCTCGCTGGAAGAAGCCTCACAGACGCTGCGCGCTAACCGCTGGCGCACCTTCCGCTATGTTTCACTGCCGCTGATGGCGCCCGGCCTGGCCAACGCCTTCCTGATCAGCTTTATCGAAAGCATGGCGGACTTCGGTAATCCGATGGTACTGGGTGGCAGCCACGGCGTACTGTCGACCGAGATCTTCTTCTCAGTGGTCGGGGCGCAGAACGATCCAAGCCGCGCCGCCGTGCTGGCCATCATCCTGCTGTGCTTTACCCTCAGCGCCTTTATTTTGCAGCGCCTGTGGCTGGCAGGGAAAAACTTCGCCACCGTCACCGGCAAAGGGGATTCCGGCACGCACTGCGGGCTGCCACGCGGCTTGCGTTATGGCGTGTACGCGTTGGTGATCCCCTGGGGTCTGTTCACGCTGGTGGTCTACGGCATGATCCTGATCGGCGGCTTTGTCCAGTCATGGGGGTTGGATAACAGCCTGACGCTGGGGCATTACGCCCGCGCCTTCGGTTTCCAGTGGAACAACGGCCAGATAGCCTGGACCGGCGTCGCCTGGAACTCGTTCTGGACCACCCTGGAGATCGCGCTGATCGCCGCGCCGCTTACCGCCATCGTTGGCCTGCTCACCGCCTGGCTGATCGTGCGGCAGAAGTTTGCCGGTCGTCAGACCTTTGAATTTATGCTGATGCTCAGCTTTGCCATCCCCGGCACGGTGATCGGCGTCAGCTACATCATGGCTTATAACCTGCCGCCACTGGAAATCACCGGTACCGCGCTGATCCTGGTGGCCTGCTTTGTGTTCCGCAATATGCCGGTCGGCGTACGCGGAGGGATCGCCGCCATGAGCCAACTGGATCGTAGCCTGGATGAAGCCTCGCTGACGCTGCGCGCCAGCAGTTTCCGCACCCTGCGCAAAGTGATCCTGCCGCTGCTGAAACCCGCCATCAGCGCAGCACTGGTGTATGCCTTCGTGCGGGCCATAACCTCGATCAGTGCGGTGATCTTCCTGGTCAGCGCGCAGTACAACATGGCCACTTCCTACATCGTTGGGTTGGTCGAAAACGGGGAATACGGCGTGGCTATCGCCTACTCCTCGGTGCTTATCGTGGTGATGCTGGCGGTGATCCTCACCTTCCAGCTGCTGGTTGGCGAACGTCGCCTACGCCGCGCCATCACTGCCACTCCGCCGGTGACGCCACCCGCGGCCTTACATCAGGAGAATGCCCTATGACCGCCATTCGTTCCGGCTCGGTGGTGTTTGAAAACGTCACCAAACAGTTCGCCGATTTCACCGCCCTGCCCGGCCTTTCGCTCACCGTCGAACCCGGTACGCTGGTGACGCTGCTCGGCCCTTCGGGCTGTGGCAAAACCACCACCCTGCGCCTGCTGGCCGGTCTGGAGCACCCGACCTCGGGGCGCATTCTGATTGGCGGCAAAGACGTCACCCATCTGCCGGCCAATGAGCGCGACGTCGCCATGGTGTTCCAGTCTTACGCGCTGTTCCCGCATATGAATGCACTGGACAACGTCATGTACGGCCTGCTGGCCAGCGGGCTATCACGCAAAGAGGCGCAGAATCGGGCGCGCGAGGGGTTAAAACTGGTGGGTCTGGAAAATATGGGCCAACGCCTGCCCGCCGAACTGTCAGGCGGCCAGCAGCAACGCATCGCCGTGTCGCGCGCGCTGGTCCTGGAACCCCAGGTGTTGCTGCTCGATGAGCCCTTATCCAACCTTGACGAACGGCTGCGTCGCCGCGTGCGCACCGAGATCCGCGATTTACAACAGCGTCTCGGTTTCACCGCGGTATATGTCACCCACGATCAGGAAGAGGCGCTGGCGGTCTCCGATAAGATTATCGTCATGAAAGAAGGGCATATTGCTCAACAGGGTGTGCCTCAGGAGCTGTATCACTCGCCGGCTTCGGTGTTTATTGCCGACTTTATGGGTGAGGCTAACATCCTGCCCTGCGACATTGAGCGTGTAGACAACGGCGAAGCGCTGATCACCCTCGGCAGCCGTCAGTATCGGGTACCGGGTGCCAAAGCGCGTCCCGGCGCTGCGCAGCTTTCGGTGCGGCCACAGTTTATTACCCTGCAGCCAGAGCAGAGCGGCGCATTAAACGGCGAAGTGACCCACAGCGCCTGGCTGGGGGACCATATCGAATATGAAGTGAAAACCGATCTCGGCGCGCTGTTTATTGTCGATGTGCAGATGGAACGTCAACTGACACCGACCACCCGCGTGGCCATTGATTTCAAATCTCAGGGACTGGCGCTGATTGCCCAGTGAACCTCAATACCTTAAGGAGCAAAGATGAATGAGTCCATTTCCCAGCGTTTGACGCTGGCCGAACAGGCAGCACGTGCAGCGGGCGACAAAGCGCTGGACTATTTCAACCGCCGCGAAAGCCTGGTGATTGAAACCAAACGCGATGCGCAAGACGTGGTATCCATTGCCGACCGCGAAGTTGAACTGCTGATCCGCGAGCAGATAGCCCGCCAGTTCCCGGACGACGGCTTTCTGGGGGAAGAGTTTGGCCTGCAGCCCGGTGATTCTGGCTACACCTGGGTAGTGGATCCGATCGACGGCACCAGCCCCTTTGTTAACGGCATGCCGAACTGGTGCGTGTCGATTGCGGTGATCCATCAGGGTGAGCCGGTGATCGGGGTGATCGTCGCCCCCTGCCAGCAGGAGTGTTTTGTCGCGGCGCGCGGCGCAGGGGCGACCCTCAACGGTAAAACGCTACAGGTGGATCCACAGCGCACCATGCAAAACCACGTCACCGGCTTTGGTGCCAACAGCTATGTGAAACCGGAACGTGTTGGCGAGATCGCTGCCCAGATCACCGCCGTGGGCGGCAATTTCTTCCGCAACGGTTCTGGGGCCATGATGTTGGCCTGGGTGGCCGCAGGACGACTGGTGGGTTATTACGAACCTTATATGCATGCCTGGGATTGTCTGGCGGGTTACTGCCTGGTCAACGAAGCCGGCGGCTGGACCCATGCGTTTAATACCGAGGGGGAACATTTGCTGCACGGCGGGCCGGTGCTGGCGGTCGCGCCTGGGGCCAAACAAGATTTAATGCGCATCGCGCAGCTGTAAATTGGCTGGATTTCAACATCGGGGCGCAGCCTGCAGCGCCCCTGCTCTTTATCGTTTATAAGCCGCGTTTATCCATCAGTACCGCCAGATCCACCAGCCGGTTAGAAAAGCCCCACTCGTTGTCATACCAGGCCAGGATCTTGACCAGCTTGCCGCCAATGACCAGCGTGGAAAGCCCATCAATCACCGAAGAGCGTGGATCGCCTCTGTAGTCGCTCGACACCAACGGCTCATCGCTGTAACCAAGAATATCCTTGAGAGGGCCGGATTCGGCTGCCTGGCGGAAAGCGGCGTTGATCTCTTCCACCGTCACCTCACGTTTCAGCGTGACCGTCAGGTCAACGATAGACACCACAGGTACCGGCACCCGCAGCGAGTAACCGGTCAAACGGCCTTCCAGCTCCGGGATCACCTTGCCGAGCGCTTTGGCCGCGCCGCTGGAGTAAGGCACAATCGACTCTGCTGCGGCGCGGGCACCGCGTAAGTCTTTTTCCGGTTGGTCATGCAATGCCTGACTGTTGGTGTAAGCATGGGTGGTATTCATCAGGCCGTATTCAATGCCGAAAGCCTGGTGCAATACCTGAGCAGCAGGAGCCAGGCCGTTAGTGGTGCAGCTGCCGTTGCTGACGACAAAATGTTTGGCCGGATCGTATTGCTGGTGGTTAACGCCCAGCACCAGGGTAATGTCGTCGCCCTTGGCCGGTGCCGAGATAATGACTCGCTTGGCCCCGCCTTTAGTGATGTGCACTTCAGCCTTGGCTTTGTCGGTAAAGAACCCCGTCGCCTCAATCACCACCTCGACACCCACGCTACTCCATGGGATGGCCGCCGGGTCTCTTTCGGAGAAAACATGAATCGGACGACCATCGAGCAGTAACTGGTTTTCACCGGCTTCAACCTGGGCGGCCAGAGTGCCCGAAAGCGAATCGTATTTGAGCAGGTGCGCCAGGGTTTTGCTGTCGGTCAAATCGTTAATCGCCACGACTTCAAAGTCATCGCGACCTAGCGCCGCACGCAAAACATTCCTGCCGATCCTGCCGAATCCATTAATGCCTACTTTGACCATGATCTACTCCTTCGTTATTGGCTCTGCTGCCAATTTAAGCCTGAGGGATGCGTGTCGTAAATGACGTTTACAGATCAATTTAGGCCAAAGTACGCGAATGAAAACGTTCGCGGTACTCGGTCGGGGTCAGCTGCAAATGCCGTTCGAAGACACGTCGCAGATTGAGGCTATTGCCGAAACCGCTGGTGAGGGCAATTTGCTCAATGCCTGCCGAGCTCTGTTCCAGACGCTGTCGGGCGCTGTGCAAACGCCCTTCTTCGACAAATTTGGCCGGAGGAATACCGGCCTCACGCGTGAACACGCGGGTAAAGTTGCGCGGACTCATGGCAACCCGTTCGGCCAGTTTCTCAACGGAAAGGTCTTCCGCCAGATTTTCCAGGATCCAACACTGGAGATCGCGGATGGGGCCGGGGGTTTTAGCCTGATTTAGCGGGTAACGGCTGAACTGCGCCTGGCCGCCGGGCCGACGCAAAAACATCACCAGGTCCTGCGCCACTTCGCGGGCCTGAGTAAAGCCGTAATCGTCTTCCACCAGCGCCAGCGTCAGATCGAACCCGGAGCTGACGCCGCCGGAGGTCCAGACACTGCCGTCCTGCACATAGATCGGCCCATTTTCGACCAGCACTTTGGGGAAACGAGATTGCAAGGTGTCCAGCAATCGCCAATGCGTGGTGGCACGGCGTCCATCCAGCAACCCGGCTTCGGCAAGCAACAAGGCTCCGCCGCAAACGGAGGCCATTCGGCGCGCTTGGGGTGCGGCACGACACAGCCAATCCACCACAAAGGCACTTTCTTCCTCGGTCGCCCCTTTGCCGGTGACGATAATGGTGTCGCGCGGTTGTTCTGGATCCAGATCGCAAAGGCGGTGGTCGGCCAACAGGTTCAAGCCAGAGGATCCATGCACCACCCGGTGAGACTGGGTGGTCACTATCGCCATCTGGTAAAGCGGCGCGTCATCGGGCCTCAAGCGGTTGGCTTGCATCAGGATGTCGGCGATCCCCGCCGACTCAAACAACATGCCCCCTTCAGGGACGATAATTAGAAATGTATGCATGTCGTTAAAATACAAATTGAGCAAAATAAGTCAAGCCCGCCGCAGAAACCTCAGGCGGGCTTTTGGCTATGGCCGGATTAGCGCCAGTCCAGCGCCGGGGCGATATGGGTCAGGATCGACTCAATCACATGGACGTTATAATCAACACCCAGCTGGTTTGGCACGGTCAGCAGCAGGGTGTCCGCCTCGGCAATTGCTTCGTCCTGCGCCAGTTGTTTGATCAACAGCTCCGGCTCGGCGGCATAGCTGCGGCCGAATATCGCCCGGGTCTGATCGCCGATATACCCCACCTGATCGCCGTCCTGCCCGCTATTGCCAAAGTAGTTGCGATCCCGCTGGTCCATCAATGCAAAGATGCTGCGGCTGACCGACACGCGGGGTTCCCGTTTATGCCCGGCGACTTTCCAGGCTTCGCGATACGCGCGGATCTGCTTCGCTTGCTGTACGTGGAACGGCTCGCCGGTTTCATCGTTTTTCAGCGTCGAGCTTTGCAGGTTCATCCCCAGCTTCGCCGCCCAAACGGCCGTAGCATCTGAGCTGGCACCCCACCAGATGCGATCCCGCAGCCCGGCGGAGAATGGCTCCACCCGCAGCAGGCCCGGTGGATTCGGGAACATCGGCTGCGGGCTAGGTTCGGCGAACCCTTCACCGCGCAGCGCATCAAGCAGTACTTCGGTGTGGCGGCGCGCCATATCGGCTTCTGTCTCGCCTTCGGCCGGGGTATAGCCAAAGTAACGCCAGCCATCAATCACCTGCTCGGGAGACCCGCGGCTGATGCCAAGCTGCAAGCGCCCGCCTGAAATCAGGTCGGCGGCACCGGCGTCTTCCACCATATACAGCGGGTTTTCATAACGCATGTCGATCACGCCAGTGCCGATCTCAATGCGCTGGGTTTTGGCGCCGATGGCGGCCAACAGCGGGAATGGCGAACCAAGTTGGCGTGCAAAGTGATGTACGCGGAAATAGGCCCCGTCCGCCCCCAGCTCTTCTGCCGCGACGGCCAGGTCGATGGATTGCAACAGTGCATCGCCAGCCGAGCGGGTGCCAGATTGCGACGAAGGCGTCCAGTGACCAAAAGAGAGAAATCCAATTTTCTTCATGGGTAGTGTCCTTAGAGTGGATTATGACCGGATTACAGTGACAAACATGCCCCCCTGCAAGCCAGAAAAATTGTCTCGGACCGCACTAAACGAACCGTTTTTGGCTAGGAAAAACCTTAGTGCCCGGCGCCCGTGGCCACTGCCCGGGCATTGTAATCAAAAAGTAAATATCGTATAACAGGCTCCTCCGAGGGGCGTCCTGTAAAGGGCTGAGATGGCGTAAGCCGAACCCTTTGAACCTGATCTGGGTCATGCCAGCGAAGGGACGGGTCGGCAATAACACCATCAGTTATTGCCCGTTCTTACCTCAGCACGCCCGGATCTCCACTTAACTTTTGGAGGTCCCATGTTTATCCCCCAATTCGACGACGGTCTTTACGGACGGCTGCGCCAACAGGCTGGTAGCCACTGGCAGGACTATGTCGCTCATCCCTTTATTCAGCAACTGGCTGCCGGTACCTTGCCGGAACCCGCTTTCCGTCGCTATCTGACCCAGGATTATCTGTTTCTGATCCACTTTGCCCGCGCCTACGCGCTGCTGGTCAGCAAGCTGCGCACCCTGCCGGAGATGCGCGCAGCCACCGCCTCGCTCAATGCGATTGTCGCCGAACTGCCTTTGCATCTGGCCTATTGCGCCGACTGGGGGCTGAGCGAGCCGCAGATTGCCGCCGAACCCGAGGCAGCGGAAACCCTCAACTATACCCGCTATGTGCTCGATATCGGCCACGCCGGTGATGCTTTGGATCTGCTGGCGGCCCTGCTGCCCTGCGTCGCCGGCTATGCCGAGATTGGCCTGCGCCTGCTCAATGATCCCGCCACGGTGATGGAAGGCAACCCTTACGCCTCGTGGATCCGTAACTATGGCGATCCGGCCTATCTGGCCGGGGTGCAGGCCGCGCTCGACCTACTGGAAAACGTTGGCCGCCAGCGCGGGGCTGAGAGCCGCCTGGCCGAGCTGTCGGTGATTTTCACCACCGCCACCCGGCTGGAGTCCGCCTTCTGGCAAATGGGGCTGAATGCCCAATGAGTATAGGCAATGCTCAGCACGATGGCGTCCGGCCGGGTATTCAGGTGCGGGATTTAACTCTGCGCTTTGGTCAGCAGGTGATTTTCGACCGGCTTAGTTTTGATATCGCAGGCGGCAGTTTTGTCGCCTTGCTCGGTGCCAGCGGCGCGGGAAAAACCAGCCTGTTGAAGATTATTGCCGGGCTGGCGAAACCCACCTCCGGTACGGTCATCGGCAGCGATGGCCAGCCGATTGCCGGGCGCATCGCCTACATGGGGCAAAAAGATTTGCTCTATCCGTGGCTGACCATTGACCAGAACATTAGCCTCGGCGCGCGGCTACGCGGTGAAAAGGCCGATCGCCCCTGGGCGGAGCACCTGCTGGAACGCGTGGGGCTGAGCGGTTATGGCAACGCTCTGCCTGCCGCGCTGTCCGGTGGCATGCGCCAGCGCGCCGCCATCGCCCGTACCCTGTATGAACGCCAGCCGATTGTGCTGATGGATGAACCCTTTTCGGCGCTGGACACCATAACCCGCGCCATGATCCAGACGCTGGCCGCCGACCTGCTGGCGCAGCATACCGTGTTGCTGATTACCCACGATCCGATGGAGGCCTGCCGCCTTAGTCATCGCCTGCTGGTGCTGTCGCGCTACCCCGCCGGTATCGACGATAGCCATATCATCGAAGGCCTGCCGCCGCGCGCACCGGACGATCCTCAACTGCTGAAAAGCCAGAGCGAGTTACTGCTGCAACTGGTGAGGGCTGCCGGATGACGCCGCAGGTAGAAAGCCGCCTGTCACGCATGCGCCGCAGCCTGACGGTGTTTGCCGGTCTGTTACTGCTGTGGGGGCTGGTCACTTTGGGCGATATTCCCGCCTTTTTGCTGCCGTCCCCCTCTGCGGTAGCGCAGGCGCTGTGGAATGACCGGGCCTATCTCGCTTATCACACGCTGATCACCGCCGCCGAGATTGTCTGCGGCCTGCTGGCCGGGGTGTTGCTCGGTGCCGTGCTGGCGCTGTGCATGATTTATTCCCCACGGCTACAACGCTGGCTGATGCCCTTGGTGCTGACCAGCCAGGCAATCCCGGTGTTTGCGCTGGCCCCCCTGCTGGTGTTGTGGTTTGGCTTTGGCATGAGCGCCAAGGTGGTGATGGCAGTGCTGGTGATCTTCTTCCCGGTCACTTCAGCCTTCTTCGATGGGCTGCGCCGGGTCAATAACGATTATCTCGATCTGGCCCGCACCCTGCGCGCCTCCCCCTGGGCCCAACTGCGGCACGTGCGGCTGATGGCGGCGCTGCCGGCCTTTGGTTCCGGGCTGCGGATGGCCGCCGCCGTCGCCCCGATTGGCGCGATTATCGGTGAATGGGTGGGCTCGGCTGAGGGGCTGGGTTACGTGATGCTTAACGCCAACGCGCGCATGCAGACCGACGTCTGTTTCGCCGCGTTGTTTATTCTGGTGCTGATGACCGTCTTGCTTTGGGTGACGGTGGACGCGCTGCTGCTGCGCCTGATCAACTGGGCGCCGGAACATGACTGAAAATAAGGGATCCACCATGATTAAAAATACCCTGTGCGGCCTACTGCTCAGCGCCACGCTGGCCGGGCAAGCCACCGCCGCTGAAAAACTGACGCTGGTGCTCGACTGGTATATCAACCCCGACCACGCGCCGATTATGGTGGCCGAGCAGATCGGTGCCTTCAAGGCCGAAGGGCTGGACGTCAAGATCGTGCCGCCTTCCGATCCGGCGCTGCCACCGCGGCTGGTGGCGGCAAAACAGGCCGATCTGGCGATCACCTATCAGCCACAGCTGCATTTCTTCGCCGATCAGGGCCTGCCGTTGGTGCGCGTAGGCACCCTGATTAATTCACCGCTGAATACCGTGATTACGCTGGATAAAAGTATCACCACCCCGGCGGGTCTTAAGGGCAAAAAAATCGGCTACTCGGTCAGCGGTATCGAACAGGCCACGTTGGCAACCATGTTCAAACATGAACACCTCAAGCCTGACGACGGCAAGTTGATCAACGTTAATTTCCAACTGACCAGCGCCCTGATGGCAGGCCAGGTTGATGCGGTGATTGGCGGTTATCGCAATATTGAAGCGCTGGAACTCAAGCTGCAGGGCAAGGATCCGGTGGTGTTTAACGTGGAAGACTACGGGGTTCCGGCTTACGACGAGCTGATTATTGTCGCCAATCGCGACGCGGTGACCGAGCCGAAAATCAAAAAATTCCTCGTGGCACTGAAAAAAGGCAACGACTACCTGCAGGCCCACCCGCAGGAAAGCTGGTTGGCGTTCGCCAAGGCCCACCCGGAACTGAATACCGAGCTGAACAAACAGGCCTGGCAAGCCAGCCTGCCATTGTTCGCCCGCGATCCAGCCAGGCTGGATAAAGCCCGCTATCAGGCCTACGAACAATTCCTGTTCGACAATAAGCTGATCAAGAAAATCACCCCGGTAGAGCAGTATGCGGTGGAGCTGCACTAAGAGACCCAACCCGCTGCAGAGAACTGCAACGGGTTTCAATTTTTCTCCAACGTGGCGATCTCAGACTTCTCCAGATCGCCACAAGGTATTATCATCAGCTTATTCTGGGAAAAAAACGGTGCCAAGATGGCAACATTCACCCGCACAGAACTTGCTGAACTGAACGTATTTTCCACTATTTGCCGGAAAAAAAGCTTTAGACTCGCAGCAGCCGAGTTAGGCGTGAGTACCTCAGCCTTAAGTCATACCATGCGCTCGCTCGAGGAGCGGCTGGGTGTTAAATTATTGAACCGGACCAATCGCTCAGTGGTCCCTACACCAGCCGGAATAGCTTTGGTCAGCCAACTTGATCAGGGGTTTGAATATATCAGATCCGCCGTTTCCCAGCTGGAAGAGTATCGCAACGAGCCGATTGGACATTTGCGTTTAAATATACCCCGTGATGCACTTGATCTACTCATGACTCCCGTCATGGAAAGCTTCGCAAAAAATTACCCGAAAATCGCCCTGGAAGTGGCCGTTAACAATCATCAAGTTGATATTATTAATGAGGGATTTGACGCAGGTATCAGATATGGCGAAATCATTCCCAAAGACATGATCGCCGTCCCTTTAACGGATAAGCTTAAATGGGTCGTCGTCGCCGCCCCGGAATATATTAAGAAGCATGGTTTACCGACATCTCCAGCAGAATTGAAGACACATCACTGTATTAATATGCGGTTGGGAAACGGTTCTATTTATCATTGGGAACTGGGTAATGATAATGAACGTTGCGAGTTAATGGTACCCGGGCAATATATTTTTAGCGAAACATCTATGATCATCAATGCAGCGCTAGCGGGGTTAGGACTGGCGTACTGTCTGGAAATGCAAATTGCCCCGCATCTGCGTAACGGTACATTGCAAAGCGTTATGCCTCACTGGGCGCACCTCAGCGAACCCTTTATGATGTATTACCCCAGTTGCCGACAGCTGCAACCGGGGTTACGCCCACTAATCGCGCTAATCAAAGCACAACAACATCGGCTGTAGTTGATATAGATTCAACGCCCCGTCAAAAAACATTCAACGCATTTTGTTGTACTCTGGCTGTGTTGCAATTAGAGAGCCTTCGGAACCCATATTATCGCCGTATCTCGATTGTTTTCGATTGAACTCTTATCCCATCCATAATGTACAGGAGACAGTAATGTCTGATCTCAATAAATTAACCCTGATTGATGGAAATGAAATTCCAGCAGTAGGCTTTGGTGTCTGGCAGTCAAAGGGGGATGCGTTGATTACCGCTATTCAATGTGCGATTGAATCCGGCTATCGATTAATTGATACCGCTGCGATTTATGGCAATGAGGCTGAAGTGGGTGATGCAATAAAAATGGCGGGCATAAGCCGTGAAAATCTTTTTGTCACCACCAAACTGTGGAATGACCGACATGACGATGTTGAAAATGCCTTCAATGAGAGCCTTGAGAGACTGAAATGCGATTATGTTGATCTTTACTTAATCCATTGGCCGGTATCCGGACAGGGTAAATTTGTCGACGCCTGGAATAGCATGATAAAGCTCAGAGACAGTGGAAGAGTAAAGAGTATCGGCGTCAGTAACTTCAGCCTGAAACAAATCCGCCAGCTAGAATCTGCAACTGGCGTGATCCCCGCAGTCAATCAATTACAGATTCATCCTTTTAACCAACAAAAAGAGCTTGTCGATTGGCAACGCAGTAAAGGCATAATAACCCAAGCATGGAGCCCACTCGGTCATGGTAATGAAAACTTATTGAGTGACCCTGGCATTGAAGCAATAGCAAAAAAACACCTTAAAAAGCCGGCTCAGATTATATTGCGCTGGCTGTATGAAAATAAAATAGTTCCGCTGCCAAAATCAGGTAACCCAACAAGAATAAAGGAAAATATTGACATATTTAACTTTAGGTTGTCCCCGCAAGAACGGTTGTTCATGGATGAATTAGACCGTGGGTTCAACGTAGGCAACGACCCAGAGTCGTTCAACTAGCGGTAATACTCGCCGTCTGTTTCACGCCGAGGGGGCCAGGGTCACATCCCCCTGCCCGCTGCGCTGCAGGGCCTGCTGCACCAGTCCGTTCGCCTTGCACCGCTCCACAAATTCGCGCACATAGGCCGCTCCGGCTGTTTTTTCTCGCGGCACCGCCATCGCCTGGTGTATCGCGGTGAAATGCCCGGCCAGCACCCGGTAAGCCGGATTTGCCGCGGCGGCGGCGAGCAACGGCTGACGCACGCCTGCCGCCGCATCCAGACCCTGCTCGAGGAACAGGGTTATCGCCTCGGCGGAGGTCTCTGCTCGCACCAATTGCGCATGCTTTAAGGTGCGCGACAAATACAGGTCATAGGCCGCGCCCTTGCCCACCGCGATACGCACCCCGGGCCGATCCAACTCGGACACCTGCTGCCAGGGTGACGTCTGCGCCAGCAAATAAGTGCCTTCAATGATCACATAAGGCGCGCTGAAAGCGATTTGTTCCGCCCGCACCGGCTCGATAGCCATAAAGGCCACATTCCAGGCCGCGGTTGCCAACGCGGCGAAAACCTTGCCCGCCGCGTCGTAAGTCACCAATTCCAATGCCACGCCCAGTTCATGCGCCAATGCGCTGGCCAAAACCACGGATACGCCCTGCGGCTCGCCATCCGGCCCCGTCTGCGCCAAAACCGGATTGCCAAGATTGATAGCCGCACGCAGGACCCCCTGTGGGGCCAGATCATCAAGTACGGCTGCGGGAATAGGGTGCATGCTGTTCTCCTGAACAAAACGTCAATACGCCACAACGACGTGACTCACTAATGTTATAGCCCAACGCCAGATGAGCAACTTTCAGCCGTTGTTACCCCTACAGACGTGATGGATGTCACAGTATTGTCACAAAAATGACCAATCGCACCCTGCCACACCGGACCACTGCAAACACGCATTGACCCTGCCGCGATCAATGCGCTATACCCTTCCTCTTTCGCGCTGTGCGCGGGTCGGCCGCGTTTCTCAGGGCAGTTAAGATTTTCTTTTAATCAGACAGGGTACGGTGGATGGTTTCAGCATTAATTTCGTTTGCACTTTTTTTAGCCTCAATTCTCATCTACCGGACCCGGGCCGCCGCCAACCGCTGGTGGCTTGCCGCCCTGCTGACGCTGCTGGGCAGCTATCTGATCCTCAACGTGGTGCTGATCGCCAGTAACTACTTTACCGGCGACGGCATTACCGATGCGGTGATCTACACCCTCACCAGCAGCCTGAAGGGTGCCGGCGTCGGAAAATATCTGCTGCCATTTATTGGCCTGTTGGCGGTACTGGCGCTGATCTTCGCCGTGCTGACCTGGAGCCTGGTGCGCCGCAAGGCCAAAAGCAGCAGTGTAATATATAGCGTGATCGCCGTGCTGCTGGCGCTGTTTTCCGTCGGCACTACCCCGGCCTTTCAGGATATTTCTCTGCTGGTCAGAAGCCAGATTAGTGGCGACACCGCCGACTTTGATACCTACTACAAAGCCCCGAAGAAGAGCGTGCAGGGCAAAGCACCGAACCTGGTGTATATCTATGCCGAAAGCCTGGAGAGAACCTACCTGGATACGGATGTTTTTCCCGGCCTGACCGATGAACTGAATCAGCACCGTGAAAACAGCATCGACTTCAGCAACACCCAGCAGTTGCCGGGCACCGGCTATACCATTGCCGGGATGGTGGCCTCGCAGTGCGGTATTCCGCTGTTTGCCCCCTTTGATGGCAACGCCTCCAGCGCGGTGTCCACCTTTTATCCGGAAAACGTCTGCCTGGGTGACGTGCTGAAATCCGCCGGTTACGACAACTACTTTTATCAGGGCGCCGAACTGGCCTTTGCCGGTAAGGACACCTTCCTGAAATCGCACGGTTTTGACCATGCCTACGGCTTCAAGGAATTGCGCGGGCAGATCGGCGACCCAAGCTACAAAAATGACTGGGGTTGGTACGACGATACCGTGCTGGACCTGGTGTTCGACAAGTTTGTCGAGCTGTCGAAACAGGATAAAAAGTTCTCGCTGTTTGCACTGACCGTCGACACCCATCACCCGGACGGTTTCATCTCCGCCAGTTGCAGCAAAAAGTCGTTCAGTTGGCAGAACAAGGAAAACCGTTCGCTGAGCGCGGTGGCTTGCAGCCAGCAGCACATTGCGGCGCTGATCGACAAAATCAAAGCATCCGACTACTTCAAAAACACCGTCATCGTGGTGTCCTCAGATCATCTGGCGATGAACAACACCGCCTATGACATTCTGACCAAACAGAAACGCCGCAACCTGTTCTTTATCATTGATGGCACCCACCCGCAGACCGCGCTGCATAACGAAAAGCGCAGCACGCTGGATAACGGTGCCACGGTGCTGGATGTGATGGGTGGCGATAACTACATCGGCCTCGGCCGCAGCAGCCTGTCCAGCCCAACGCTGGCCACCGTGTTCCTGAATATTGATGAAAAGATCAACGCCTGGAAACCGGCGGTGGTAAAGCAATGGGGCTTCCCGAACAGCATTAGCAACTTTAGCCTGGATAACCAGGGCAGCCGTTTTAGCTTCTCTGGCATCACCTTCAAGGTGCCGTTTATCCTGAAGGTGACGGACAACAAAATTGAGCCGATGTTTAACGTCTACCTGTCCACGCCGCTGAAGAAACAGCTGGCCAGTCTGGGAGCAGGTGAAAAATTTGTCTGGGTCGACAAGTGCTATGAAATCGGTCGGGTGTGGGCGCCCGAACTGGCGCTGAGCACCGAGACCTGCGTCGCCTCCGGCAGTCTGGCCGCCCCACCGCAGATTGTGCAGGCCAAAGCGGGCAGTTATCGCGGCAAGGTCAACTTTACTGCGCCAGAAGCGGACAGCGTTGCCGCTTACCAACAGGCCATCGAGCGGTTGAAAGTGGACGACAGCGCGGTTAAATATCACGCGGATGCCATCGCCTTTATGCTGCCGGGTATGCCGGAACAGGTGAAGGCCATCACCGGCGTTTCCAGCGTCGAGGATTGGGGCCGCTGGTCGGACGCCAATCTGGCCTCCACGGTGAACATCGACTACGTTGACCCACTGCCATCCGCCTTCGATCTGGTGCTGCGCGCACGCGCTTACGGCAAAAATGTCGGTGAGCCGATCTCGGTACGCGTTGGGGATCAGGAGCAATTTGTGACCCTCACCGAGCAGGACAGCACCGTGACCCTGCGCTTCGACAACCCCGGCGGTGCGCATAACGTCAGCATCACGCCACCGGCACCGACCGAGCCGCAGGAAGGCGCCAGCGGGGGCTTTATACCGAAAAAACTGGGTATTGGCCTGGTCTCGCTGAAGGTCGAACAGGCCGCCCCCGCTTCCTGATCATCACCTTGTCGGGGCGAATTTATTCGCCCCCTACAGCAAATCTACCGGGAGCAAATTTGAACGCTGCGTTTTCTTTCCTCCGGTTCTATTTCTGCAAAGCTTTTGCGGCCATCTTCAGCTAACCTGTTGCTGTGAATTGATATCGGCATCCGCATGCCTCCCGCCGCAGAGCCGGGAGAACCCAGGAGAGAGTATGAGCAGTCAGCAATCCGGCACCGGCCTCACCCCCGCTCAGGCGATTGAACAACTGGAAGCGTTGTATGAAGCCTCGGTTGAAGCGCTGCGCCAGGCGGTTGGGAATTTTATCAGTCATGGCGGGCTACCCGACGCACAGACCCGCGCCGCAGGGCTGTTTGTTTATCCTGAACTGCGAGTCAGTTGGGATGGCAAATCCTCCGGTCAGACCAAAACCCGCGCCTTCGGCCGCTTCACCCATACCGGCTGCTACACCACCACCATTACCCGCCCACAGCTGTTTCGCCACTATCTGACTGAACAATTGACCCTGTTGGCGGGTGAATACGATGCGCATATTGAAGTGCGGCCATCACAACAGGAAATTCCTTTCCCTTACGTGATCGACGGTTCCAATCTGATGTTGGATCGTTCGATGAGTGCCAGCCTGGCGCAGCATTTCCCTACCACCGAATTGGCGCAAATTGGTGATGAAACCGCTGACGGTCTGTTCAACGCCACCAGCACTTTCCCGCTTTCACACTTCGACGCATTGCGGGCCGATTTTTCACTGGCGCGGTTGCGGCACTACACCGGCACCCCGGTGGAGCATTTCCAGCCGTTCGTGCTGTTCACCAACTACACCCGCTATGTGGATGAATTTGTCC
The DNA here is from genome assembly GCF_946227095.1 of Serratia proteamaculans. GTDB lineage: Bacteria > Pseudomonadota > Gammaproteobacteria > Enterobacterales > Enterobacteriaceae > Serratia > Serratia proteamaculans_E. The sequence continues at coordinate 242,524 of NZ_CAMISV010000007.1, read as the reverse complement.
GCTGGGCCTGCGCCGAGATAGCCGATCCGGCCAGCCCTTATATTGCGCTGTCCAGCGCCGGTGGCATCTATATCACACCGGAAACCACCGCGCCGGACCAGGCCGTGTCCGATCTGGCCTGGAAAAATCACCAGATGCCGGCCTACCACCTGATTTCCCGTACCGGCCAGGGCATTACCCTGATCAATATCGGCGTCGGTCCGTCCAATGCCAAAACCATCTGCGACCATCTGGCGGTGCTGCGCCCGAGCGCCTGGCTGATGATCGGCCACTGTGGCGGCCTGCGCGAGAGCCAGTCGATTGGCGACTACGTGCTGGCTCACGCCTATCTGCGTGACGATCACGTGCTGGATGCAGTATTGCCACCGGACATCCCAATTCCGAGTATTGCCGAAGTACAGCGTGCGCTGTATGACGCCACCAAAATGGTCAGCGGCATGCCGGGCGAAGAGGTTAAGCAACGCCTGCGTACCGGTACCGTGGTCACCACCGACGACCGTAACTGGGAGCTGCGCTACTCGGCTTCAGCACTGCGCTTTAACCTCAGCCGGGCCGTGGCGGTAGATATGGAAAGCGCCACCATCGCCGCTCAGGGTTATCGGTTCCGGGTGCCTTACGGCACGTTGCTGTGCGTCTCCGACAAACCGCTGCACGGCGAAATAAAACTGCCCGGCCAGGCCAACCGCTTCTATGAAGGCGCAATTTCGGAACACCTGCAGATCGGTATCTGCGCGATTGATCTGCTGCGTGCAGAAGGCGATCGTTTGCACTCCCGCAAGCTGCGTACCTTTAACGAGCCGCCTTTCCGCTAATAACAGCCCCGCCGTTACTGCCGGTCATTTTTTTGGCCGGTCGTGGCGGGGTCAATCCTTTCAGATCGTAACTCAGCACGGTGAACGCCTCTACCCCACGCGGCAACGGCAGCGAGCCATAGACCGACTTGGCCAACGCATAGGCCTGCACTTCGCTGCCTTCACCGAGCAACGGCAGGGCTTCGCGCACTACCGCCGGCATTTCGTCAGTGACCGTTAAAACCAACTGCGGCAACTGACTGACCGTACGCCCATCGGCGATGGCTTCAGTCAACGACAGCATGACCGGCGCATCCGGATCGGTAATTGCCTTGCCCTTTTTCACCACGAAATAGGTAATGCCATCCACCTGTTTCACCGGCGTGCGCCCCCGGCTTTTCCTGGCGATTAACGCTTCGCCGTCACTGACCTGTTTGCCCACCTGCTGCTGCAACTTAGTGGCGAACTGGAGGTAAGTGGCATCCATGTCGGCCTTTTTCATCTGCATACTGCCTTTCAAGCCGTCGCTGATACCGGCCAGCACGCCCTGTTGATCCAGCGTCAACCCGGCGCTGGTGTAACTCTGCAAGCGCTCACGCAGGTTGGCGGCAATGCTTTGCCCCACCACATAATCCTGCTTGCCGCCGGCGGTGGTCAGATCGGCCTGCGGCCCGGCAGGTTTGGCGCGTAACGCGGCCAAAGCAGATTGTGACGCCGCCAGCTCCGCCGTACGGGCGCTAAGCTGTTTCTGATTATCCCCGTTCAGGGTCAACTGGGACTGCAGCGCATCCAGTTGCCGCTGTTGTACCCGCAGTTGGCCATCTCGTTCTTTAAGTGCTTGTTGGCTAGTCACAAGATGCTCCGCCGCCGAGCGTTCTTTAGCTTGCTGGATCTCCAGTTGCTGTTGCAGGGCGGTTTTATCGGCCGCTAGCGTGGCGCGGGCCGATTCACTGCTCGCCAACTGCTGATCATCCCGACGGCCTGCCGCCAGTTGCGCCTTGAGACCGGCAATTTCCGCCTGCAACGCGCTGGTCTGGCGGCGGGCGGACTGCGCCTGGCGTGCCGCTGCCGCAGCGGCTGAGACCGACACCGGCACAGTGCCACGATCCTTTTCAGCTCGCTCTTTTTGCTGTTGCGACTCAATCAACGCCCCCAGACCATAGCCGTTATCCTGCTGTGGGCGCGCCAGCACATCGACCGAAGACAGGGGTTCCGGTGGGGTGTAAGCCGCCGTCGCCGCACCGACGAAGCACAAAGGCACCAGCAACAGGGTGCGGGCCGTGACTGACCACGCCTTGATCATTGCCCACGCCCCTGCGGGATATCCGCCTGCGCCATCAACGATTGTGACAACGCATTACGGATGCCCCAGCACAGTCTGGCCATACCGTACTGATAACGCGGCGTCATGATGTCATTGATGTCGTTGCTGATGCCCGTTTGGACCGCCATATAGCGCCGACCGCTGGCCACCAAATGATCCATCTCGCTGCGATAGCGGGCATACTGCGCCGCATTCACCGTTTTCAGCGCGGCCAGTTCGTTATTACACTGTGTGACCTTGCTGTCTTTCTCCAAGGCCGGTGGCACTTCCGGTGTGGCATTGGATGTCGCAGCAATCGCGGTGACTTTCATCGGCACCGCCGCTATGTTGGGTGCGTCCTGCGGGCGTAGCCGTGACTCCGGCGAGGTGGTACAACCGCCAAGAAGAAGAAAACTGCCGACCATTCCCATCATCACACTGCGACGCAGGGCGCCGGACCTAAAGTAAGTATTCATATTCTGGTTAAAGCCCTTATAAACTCTCGATAATTAACGTTCTGCTTTTTGCCACCCGGCATCGGAATAAGCGACGCTATGCACTGGCGGCGGTAAACAACATGACGGCAACGGGTACCCGACCAGGGTCAGGCGGAAAAACTCATCCATCAGCGAGAACAGCAACATCATTTCCCGCCCGCCGCGGATATGCAGACGCTTAAAGACATCCACCTTGTGGCCGCTGACCGTTTTTTCATGGATTTGCAAGCGCCGGGCGATGTCCTGCTGCTTCACGCCCTGACGCAACAGGCGCAACACTCCCCGCTGACGAAAGCTAAGATCAATATCGGCCTTGGGTAACGGCGGCAGGTAAAGCGCCCTCGCCAACGAAGGATCCAGCAGCGATGACAGCAGCTGCCGCAAAAGCTCGCGCGCCATATGTGCATCCAGCACCGTCAGGCTGGGAATGCGCTGAGTCATCGCCGCAAACAGCGGCTGCAGCTCATCGGTCAGCACCACCTGCCGGCAAAACGGTGACAGATCGGCCACCTGTTTGAGGATCGACAGCGCCCCCTGTAATGAAGCGACGCCATACGAATAGGCGTAAATCACCAGCATCGGCAATTTGCTTTGTTTAACCGTGTGGACTACCTCGGACAGCGAAGACACCACGACCGGCACTACATTGGCAGGAAGCAGTTGACTGGTTAGCGCCAGCAACCCCTGTCGCCAAAAACCGTCGCGCGAATAAATCACCACCTGCGTAATGGCATCGGGTGCCGGACCGTCAGCGACGGTGGGTCGATAGCTGAACTCCATGATCTTGCTCCATGATTAACGGCTTCCCTGTTCACCGCAGGTCTGGCCTGCGGCGGGTTATTCTGGTTTTTATGCGGGTTATAGCTCGGACACCACCAGCGTTCCCGAAGCGCTAAAGTCACCGGTGGCGATATCCAACGCTTTAGTCGCCGGGTTGCGCAGCACCGAGAAGCCGAGGGTTTTGCTGCCTGAACCCGTCACTTTCATGGTGAACGACTCCCCCAGCTTGGCAGCGACCCCACCGACGGTGACCTGCACGCCCAGATCGGGATTGCTGGTCGCCAATTGTGATGTCGACCAAGAGGTCGCAGTCATATTGAGTTTGACGGAGAAGTCGTGGCTCTTGGCTCCAAGGCAGGACAGGGTCAAGGCTTTGGTTTTTTCGGTCCCGCCGGTGGTAGGGATATCCATACGTTCCACCGTGCCAAAGGAGATATCCCAATCGCTTGAGCTCATCACCATGCAGTGGTCCGGAGAGAGAGGCGGTTCATGTGCGGTGCCGCATAACCCCCATGTAGTTTTATGCCCCCACCAGCGCCCATTTTGGTCTTGGTATTCAATGCAGGCCGACGACTCACCGGGTAAAAAAGGCCCTTGTACCAGCACTGGTCCGGTGGAGCGTTTGATACAATCAACCCAGGGTTCCCCCGCTGTACAGGCCCATGATCCCCCTTTCACTACCAATCGTCCGGCAATTCCTCGAGGACATAAAGCACCTCCGGGGCCAACACCTCCCGAGCAGGCAAATAGACCAGCGGTTAGCGTGGTCACCTCCGGTGGCACATAACCCTGGATATCGCCTCCATCCGGGTGATAGGCAAGGAACATCCCTACCGTCGTTTTGGTTGATGTCCATACACCATTAACTAACGTGCCCCATGGCCCTCCCGAAACACACCCATTGAGTGCACCAGTGGCTCCAGGAGCTCCCTTGCATGTATAGTCATATCCGTAATACCCAGCCCAACTGCGGCCACCCCAAAGTGCGGCGGCCAGCAGTACTATCGCAACGAATATCCGCCGCCATGCTCCATAATTGTTCTGTAACACCATGCTCTCTTCTCCATATCCCCTCCCCCTAACATCTGATGAATCAGCGGTAAGGTTGCAGTCCCTGTTGTTATCGTGCCCGGTCGTTCCGAACACCTGCATTGCCGCCATCACGGATAATCCAGCGCAAAGGTGGCTACCGCGGTAAAGTCCCCGGTCACAATCTTGTGATCCTTTATCGCCGTTGGCTCACCCTGCACATAGTTCATCAGCGTCAGCGTGGTGGTATCCTGGGTTAACGCCATTAACGGCGTGGCCTTGTTGATCGGCAGCGCCGTGCCGTCCGCCATTTCCATGCCAATGGCAATACCGCCCGCCCCCCCGGCGTTCACCGCCAGCAAGCCCGGCAATACCAGCGACTCGGTGCCCTTGAAGGTCAGCGATACCGTCTTTCCCAGCGACAAATCACAGCCCAGCAGCCGGATAAAGATCGGCTTGCTGTGGGTGCGGGTGTTGAGGTACAGGTACTTGTCGATCACCGTGCCAAAATCTAGCGAGATATCGGTGGTTTTCGGGTCCAACTCGCAGGGATCGGCCACCAAAGTGCCGTCAAAGCGCAGGTTATCGGTGGTTGCCGCCTGCACGCCCATCGCCATTAACAGGGTCAGCAGCAAAGCCGGCATACGCGCCCCACACCACGAGTTTGTTCTGTGTTGTCGTTGCATCATTCATACTCCGCCAGCAGGGTTGCGGTGGCCGTGAACGGATTTTCAACCAGCGTCACGCCAGGATCCTTGACCGGTACCACCTCCAGCTTCGGCGGGTTCTTGTAAGTCACCTTCATCCGGCTGTTGAGGGTAAAGGGCTTGCCATCCTGTAAAATTCGGACCCCCAGACCATTGGCGCTGGTGCTCACCGCGGCCAGATCAAAACTGGTCGGCGTGCCTTTCACCGACAACATCAGCGACACGCCGGCATCCGGATCGTCACAGAGCAGGCTGTAACTGACCTTCTGCAGATAACGGCTGCCATCCACCTTGTTGATGCCCACGTTGCCAAAATGCACCTCGATATCCCGGTCACCATTGATGTGACAAGGGCGCTGTTTCAACACGCCGTGAAAAGTCACGCCTATCTGGTCGCCGGTTTGTGTCGCTCCGGCCTGAAAGCTCAGCACCATCACCAGCATCGCCGCCGACAGCCCTCTATATTGGTTCATCCCACTGCCCTCAGTTAAAGCCGACAATTAAGGTCGCGGCCCCGTTAAACGCCTGACCATTCTGAAAGCTGGCGTCCTTTTGTTTCACCAACACCGCAGCAAACTTCGGCGGGCTGGCGGGGTCGATGTCCACCCACTGGTTTAGCGCCATGGCTGTGTCATCTTTCTGCAGACTCAGCCCCAGCCCCTTGGCGTCGGTTTTCAGCAGCGTGCCGTCAAAATCTGCGGCGGTGCCCGTCAGCTTCATTTGAATGGCTTTGCCGCCCGGATCGCCCTTGCAAACCAGGGTGTAGGGCAGGTTTTGTTTGTAAGCCTTGTCCTTGATGTCGTTGATGATCACGTCGCCAAATTCGACTGCAATAGGATCGGTTCCTGTGAAGGTGCAACTGCCGTTCGCCACCACCGTGCCGCTGATCTTCACATTCACCGTCGAATCATCCATCTTGGCTAACGCAATGCCAGACAGCAGCAATGACGCCAGCGCCCACACTCGCGCGACCTGACTGCGTCGCCGCCTGAAGGTGTTTTGCATCATTCGCGCCTCAGTCATAATTCAGCCGAAAATCCACGCTGGCGCGAAATGCCCCCGGCGCCAACGCCGCCCGGGTGCGCTCCGGCACCACGTAATAGGTCAACTGGTCGTTGTACGGCGTCAGCAATTGCGGTGCGCCGCGCGACCCCAGCCGGACATCACGCCGTTGGCTGTCCAGCAGCCGCAGGCCCAGCCCTGACGCGCCGCGCGCCTGCACCAAATCCGGGTTGTCATCATCCATGCGGGCGGCAAAAGACACCGACACCACCGGCTGAATGCTGTCCCAGGTCAGGCTACCGATGCGATCATCGCGCTGACGCCCGCCAACCGGCAGGCAGTCCCGCAATTGCAGTTGCACTGCCACCGGCTCGCCCTGGTCGCCCGGGCGCAGCAGAGTCGCGGTTGGGATCACCCCCATCTCCACCTGCTGAAACAGCGACGTCATATCCAGTCGGCAGGCCCCGGCCGACAACGCGCCGCTAATATGTAACTCGCCGTGTGCGCCTTCTACTCCCCAGTTATCCGGTGCGGCCTGCGCCGACATCACCGTGCTCATCAACGCCAGCGCGGCAATCCAGGCGGGCGGGGTTCGATCAATCCTGTTCATACACTTCTCCTTGTTGATTGCCGCGTTCCGTGCCGCACTTAGCCGGCCTTGCTGCTGCGCACGCTGCAGGTACTGCCGTTACAGCCGAATACCAGCTTTGGCCGACCGCCGTAGTCGTTGATATAGGTCAGTACCGGGGCAGCACCCAGCGCTGCCGCCGACCCGCCCAGCATCACATTAGCCTTGGGGGCAATCATCACCGGGTTAACGCCCGGAATGTCTTTGCCGTCCAGGCTGGCTGAGGCACTCGCCAGGGTGATGAAGTACGGCGTCGGATTGTTGACCTGGTACTGGTCACCCACCCGCGTCAGCGTCAGTTTTTCCTGCCACGCCTTGGCATCTCGTGTCACCAGCGTCGCCGGGCGGTAAAACAGTTTGATGCGCGTCTGCAGCGCGATTTGCAGGGTGTTCGGCTTACTGCTTTTTGGCGGGATCTCGCGCAGGTTGAAGTAAAACAGGCTTTCCCGATCCTGCGGCAGGCTTGCGACTTCAGGGCTGGCCTGGATTTTCACCTGGCTTTTCGCCCCCGGTTCAACGCGCTGCAATGGGGGTAACACCATCAACGGCGAAGTCACTTTGTTGCCTTCAGCATTCTCTATCCACCCCTGCGCCAGATAGGGCAATTCCTTGTTCTGATTGCTGATGCTCAGGCTGATGGATTTCTGGTCACCATTGAAGATGACGCGGGTACGATCCAGCGAAATGGCGGCCACCGCCTGCTGAACGCCCAATACGCCGGTCAATAAGGCGGTAGTCACCGCCAGGGAAGTCTTTAATTTCATTTCTGTACTCACTGTTATTGGCTTTCAGGGGCCGGGTTATGATTCAACCGGCGTCAGAGCGGGTGTCTCTGCGGTTTTTGCCGCCACCGTGCCTGACACCGTCTGGCACGGCAGTAACAGGGCCGATGTTGGCAGCGGACTAGGCAAACGCACCCGGCATTGGGTCTGTCCGTCCCAGCGCACGTCCATGCCTTCTCCCGGGTTGAGTCCGGTTAGCCAGACGCTGCCTTCGTCATTGACGATGCCGGTCTGATAGTGGTGGTCATTCACCACTACGGCACCAAACGGCGGCGAACTGCCGTCGGCCAGTTTGATCACCGCCATGGCTTTCTCCCCTGCTACTACGCTGAACTTGCGGTAGCCGATCGCCCCTTCGGTCAGGGTGCCCTGCACCACCGACTGGTTGGCGTCGACGTTATCCGGCAGCTTGTTGACGTCCACCGACACGCTGTTGCGGTAATAACTGTTGATGTCGCTGACCACCGCCTTGCCAAACATGTTGGTGTTCGATGTCCCGCCATAACCCTGAACCGGCACGCCGCTGACGCCGGCGGTGTCGACCATCATGCGGGTGCCCCCCAGGGTGGTAACCCGATGCAATGCGGCCCCTTTTGGCGTCACCGTCGCACCGCCCTGCATCGACAACCCCAGCGAGCTGTACTGGCTCCCCTGGTAGCTGGCATTGGCGGTCACTTCAGCAATATCACCGTCATGGGTGAAGTAGCCGCTGGCCGTACCGCGCCCCCCGTTACCCACGCCACCGGTCAGGCGGTAGGTGTTGTTGTCGTCAATGCGATCGTAATAACCGACGGTATTGGTGCTGCCGGCCCGGGTGGTTTGGTTGTTGTAACTCATGGTCCCGGTTCTGCCCCAAGGCACGCTGACGCCCAGGTAAACCCCGTCGTCGTGACTGTTGTTGAACACCGTGCGGTAGGCCGACAGGCTCAGGCTGATGTTCTTGAACGAGCCAATGTCGAAATAGCGTGACAGCGACAGGTTGTAGTTGTTGTTGGCGGGTCTATCCCAATAGGTTTGATGGCTGGCGGTCAAAAACGCGCTCAGCCCCAGAGTCCGGAACTGCTTGTTCAGCGAGACGGTATACATCTGCTTGCTGTTGCTGTAATTACCGCCGTGGTAACGCGCGTCCAGATATTGCGACATGCTCATGTAATTACGTTCGGAGAAGCGGTAACCGGCGAAGGTCACCTGGCTGTCATACTCGTCAAAACGCTTGGAATAGTTCAGCCGCCAGGAGGTGCCGGACGGCGTCCCCTTGCCTGGTAACTCGGCGCGCGACTGCGTGGCGTCCAGCGACAACGCACCAAAGGCCAACAGATCGCGCCCCACCCCCAACGCCAGTGCTTTATAGCCGGCGGAAAACAGCCCGCCGCCGAACAATGACCAGCCGTTGCTGACCCCCCAGGAGAATTCGCCACCGCTAAACACCTGCCCTTCGCTGTTGTGACGGTAGTTTGACGGTTTGCCGGCCACCATTTTGTAACGCACCAGGCCCGGTCGCGTCAGGTAGGGCACGTCCGCCGTGTCCACCTGGAAAGTTCGCACGCTGCCATCCTGTTCCTGAATGCGCACATCCAGTTTCCCCATGGTGGCGGAGTTCAAATCCTGAATGCGAAACGGCCCCGCCGGTACCTGGGTTTCATACAGCACTCGCCCCTGTTGGCTGACGGTCACCTTGGCGTTGGTTTTCGCTACCCCGGTCACTTCTGGTGCATAGCCACGCAGGTTGGGCGGCAACATGTTGTCGTCCGACACCAGGCTGGCACCGGTATAGCGGAAGCTGTCAAAAATGCTGGAGCTGAGGTAATCCTCACCGAACGTCAACTTGGCGCGCAGTGCCGCGATAGCGCGATACAGGTAATAACGGCTCCAGTCCCAGCGTTGCTGCGAGTTGCTGTTCTGGCCGGTAGTATGGTCATACTGCGCCTGCCAGTCAGCACGAAAGCGCCAGGCACCGAGATTGGCCCCGGTGGTGCCGTTGCCGCTCAGCGACTGATTGTTTTGCCCCTGGCTTTGGCGGACAGTTTGCGCGTTGACGTTATAGTCAAACAACATGCCGGCGATACCCTGATCCCAGCGCGACGGCGGATCCCAGTTCTCGTCGGTGTACTCCAGGTAGGCCTGCGGCACATTCAGATACAGCGAACCGGAACCCAGATCGGCCCTCGTCTGCATGCCCTTCAACGAGTCGAGCGCCAGACATTGCCCCTGGTTCCACCAGGCCAGATTGCGCTGCACCGAGGCTTTCAGCCCCAGTTGCTCCACCATGGCCGGTGTCAGGCAGGGGACGCTGCCCTTGGCATCGTCCGGGGGGGCCAAAAAGGTGATCTGCTGCTCCGGCAGTTCCTGTTTGTTGACCCGTAATACCAGCGCATACTGGCCCGGCATCATGTAACCGACGCGTGAAAACTCACTCAGATCAATGGCGGTTCTGTCTTTGACGTCCAGCACGTCGGTGTTGAATTCAATGCTGTCAGCCGCCAGCACCTGCCCGGTATGGCCCAGCATCAAACCCATCCACACCGCCAGGGGACGCAATATCCATTTTGCCCGTGGGGAAAACAACAACACGGCATGTTCCTTCATCAGTAATAATCCATTTTGAACCGCACCGTGGTGCGATAGGCCCCCGCGCGCAGTATCTGGTGTGTCCCCACCAGCCGCAGACTGTAGTCCAGCCGTGTATCCCCGGGCGTCAGCGCACCGGACGGCATCGGCACGCCGGACTGCGCCACGTTGCCGGCGACATCGGTAATTTGTATCCCCATGCCTTCGGCCTGCCCGGTGCTGCCAAACAGGGCGCCGTCAGTCACATCACCGGCAAAGGTCACGCGGAATTGCGTCCAGTCGGCACGGCCGGGGCGCATCTGTTGCAACGAGCAGTTAACTAATTGAATGCTGAAGGGGCTGGCCGGCCCCTGACCGTCGCGCATCATTTGACCGACCGGCAACACCGCCAGATCGATAGTCTGATCACGGCTGCTGACGGCAATGGCGCAGGGCACGTCGACAATCGAGCCTTGCATATTGACTAACCCCTGCCCCTGATGGGCAGAAGCCGCAACGGAAAACCCGCAAATAGCCCACAGGCAAGGCATGAAGCATGAAGACCTAAAGCGCAACATGAGGCGACCTCACTTCAATCGGGCTGGCGACAGAAAGGGACGGGCGCAATAGCGCCCGTACGAGGCTTACTGATAGGCCAGCGTGAAGTTGGCGACCGATTTGAAATCACCCGGGACAATCGTGGAATAGGTGGTTGAAGCTGGAGTACTGCCACTGGCGGCGGTGGTGGTGGACTCGCCTTGCAGGAAGGCGGCAAATGCCAGGGTATTAGTGCCGTCACTGACTTTAATGGCGCTAGTAGGTTCGCCGAGTTTAATATCGGATCCTCCCTGAGTTAACACAATGGATGCACCGCTGGCGGTACCGCTCAGCCCCAGATTATTGGCATTGCCTTTAGACGGCGCGCCAGTGAAGGTGGTGGTAACGGTTTTGTCGACCAGATCTGAGATATCGCAGCTTTGCAGTTTAATGTTGAAATTCTGTGGTGCGGATTTGCCCCCCTTCTCCAGTGCCTTGTTGGCCACACTACCCAGATTGACGGTCTGGTCAACAGACTCTGGCGCAATAGAGCAAGGGGCTTTGATGATAGACCCGGTAAAGGTTACAGAGCCGCTGCCCTGGTTAGCCGCATTAGCCGTAGAAACCATTGAGCCCATCGCCATGGTAGCCAGTACTGCTGCAATCAGATTTTTGTTCATGTTCATGCTTTGTAATCCCTTAAAAGACGTGATTTTCGATTCCGGTTCCCAATGAACCGGGAATAAAGTTGGTGATAAATTCCGGCAGACGGGCATCCCTCCGCCGCCACCAAATTCACCCCGAAACAAAAGCGGCTATGCCATCCAGGCAATGTTCCATTTTGTATCAAAGTGACACATTAATTATTAACGACTGTTTATTTTTATATTTTTAGAATTAAAATCTTTTTTATATTATTTAATCGGGATTTAAATTCATTAAAATGGCATAAGTAGCATTGGCAGGCGTGATTTTGACAGGTGTAACGAACATGTTCGGGGACACAACAGATCTAAGAGGTGGGTGGGGTTTATAAATAATGATTATTTATCAAAGGATTAGAAAGTGATTATGGGGGAGGCTTGACAAAAGACAGGGGCATTCTTAATATGGCGACACTTTGATACAAAATGACACATTTTTATTAAAGTAATCTACTGATTAATAATGAATTTCAACTATTCCGCTTTAACCCTTGCCCTTAAGTTTCTCGCCACATTTCGGCTCCAAATTTCATTGAAACGCTGCGAATTGCTGGCGGTGTAGAGCACCGTATGGTTGATATTACGGTGACCCAGATAATCCTGTATCAGTCGGGTATCTGCCCCCAAATCGGCCAGCGCAAACCCACAGGCATGACGCAACATATGCGGGTGGGCAATGACATCCACACCGGCCAGACGGCCAAATCGTTTGAGCAAGCTGTATACCGCCTGCCGACAAAGCGGACCGCCCTTTTGCGATAAAAACAGCCAGGGCATTGACCGGTCGTCCAGCGTAAACCTGTGCCAGCCAGGCATGCAAATAGGGCAATTCCTCCTGAGTTAATGGGTGGGTGGTGGAAAAGCCGTTTTTCAACCGCCTGACATGAACGATGCCGGCCTCCAGATTAATGTCTGACAACGTCAAACGAACCAATTCACTGACCCGAAACCCGTGAATAAAACACATTTTTAACAAGCAGGCATCCCGTTGCGGGTGTCGCCCTTGTACCGCAGCGCGTAAGATTTTTTCAATCTCATTGCGGGTTAAATATTTACGTTGCTTCACCATAGTCTCACCTTACTAAGCAGATTTATCTTCTCCTATGTTGATACCGAGCAGACAGTCTGACCGCAGGTCGCCTTCCCCCGCTCGACGGGAGCATCCCGCGCCCACGCTATTACCTTAGCCTATGCATCATCAGAAAATGAAATAAAAATCTGGGGGTTATGCTGAATAGCGTCGAGGATTGGCACGGACAGAACTTACCTTTTCGCTCCCGAAACTTAACAGGGGCAGTATTCAGCCTGCTGCGAGCTTTTTAACTTTTGAGGCTCAGACCGTTGATGAACAGGCCGCAAATCTGTTACAACTGCGGCTTCTATTCCCCAGTCAGCCCCACACCTATGATTGTCAGACCTCAGCAACACTGGTTCAGACGGCTTTTCGTCTGGCACGGTTCAGTGCTCTCCAAAATTCTGTTTCGCCTCAGCCTTAACGTGGCGATGTCGATTGTCGCCGTACTCTGTTTTCAGTGGTACGAACATCTGGGCGTCAAGCTGACCCTGGCCCCCTTCAGTTTGTTAGGCGTGGCGATCGCTATCTTTCTCGGCTTTCGTAACAGCGTCAGTTATGCGCGCTTTACCGAAGCGCGGCTGCTGTGGGGCAGCCTGTTGATCGTCCAGCGTTCGCTGCTGCGCCAGATTAAAAGCCTGCTGCCGCAGCAGGACCAGGCGGCACGGGAATTCGCCTCCCTGCTGATGGCCTTCAGCTATTGCCTGAAACACCAACTGCGCGGCACTGATATCAGCGCAGACCTACAGCGCCTGCTCCCCAATGCCGATCTGCGGGCGATTGCAAACAGTGCTTCCCCCTGTAACCGGCTGTTGCTGATGATGGGGCAATGGCTGGGTGAGAAGCGGCAATCGGCGCAGTTGTCGGACATGCTGTTTCATAGCATCGATCAGAATCTTAACCGGTTGTCGGAGATCCTCGGCGGCTGCGAACGCATCGCCAATACGCCGATCCCCTTTGCCTACAGCCTGATCGTCCACCGCACGGTTTATCTGTTCTGCACCCTGCTGCCCTTCGCACTGGTGCCGGATCTACACTACATGACGCCGCTGGTGTCGGTGTTTATCTCCTACACCTTTATCTCGCTGGACTCGCTGGCGGAAGAACTGGAAGATCCTTTCGGCACCGCTGCCAACGATCTGCCGCTCAATGCTATGTGCAATGCGATTGAGATCAACCTGCGTGAAGTGAATGATGAAACGGACCTGCCGGCCGCCGCGCAGCCAGACAGCCGCTACCAACTCAGTTAATCTGTTACCGCTTCAGGCCGGTGTAAACCGCGCCTGAAGCCCCAGTGACAATTACTCTCGCCAGCCCCCGCCCAACGCGCGATAAAGATCGACCAGATTGGTCAACCGTGCCAAACGAGTTTCCACCAGAACCTGTTGCGCCGCATACAACGAGCGCTGAGAATCCAGCACGTTGAGGTAGTTATCCACGCCCTGTTGAAAACGCTGCTGCGACAGGGTGTAGGCTCGCTGGTTTGCCGCCACCAACCGCGTCTGTGCCAGGATCTGCTCATCCAGAGTGTCGCGACCGGCCAGGGCATCGGCCGTTTCGCGGAATCCTTGCTGTATCACCTGCTCATAACGCGCGACTTCAATACGCTTTTGCACCTCGCTCAGATCCAGCCCGGCACGTAAAGCTCCCCCAGAAAAGATCGGCAGTGAGATTTGCGGCGTAAAACTCCAGGCACCGGAACCGGAAGAGAATAACCCGTCCAAACCCGCGCTGGCCGTGCCGCCGAAACCGGTCAGGCTGATAGTCGGAAAGAACGCCGCTCGTGCCGCACCAATATTGGCATTGGCAGCGCGCAGTTGATACTCCGCCGCGCGAATATCGGGTCGTCTGATCAGTAGCTCTGCCGGCAGACCGGCCGGGATCGCCTCAGGAAGCAGGCTATCAGGCAAGCTGTTTGCCTGTGCCAACTGCGCGGAAACCTCTGGCGCCAAAGGCTGCCCGACCAATAACGTCAGGGCATTATTGTCCTGCCGGACCTGCTGCCGATACCGTGCCAAATCGCGCTGCGCCGTTCGCACCCCGATCTCTGCCTGGCTGTGATCCAGTTCGGTCGCCACGCCGAGCCGGAAGCTTTGATCTACCAGCTCAAAGGCCGCCTGCTGTGAGTTCAGCGTCTCCTGCGCCAGCGCCAGGAGTTCGCTATCGGCACGTAACGCCAGATAAGCGTTGGCGGTTTCGGCGATCAAGGCCAGTTGTGCCGCCGTCCGCGTTTCATCCTGCGCCAGATACAATTCCAGCGCCTGTTGATTAAGGCTGAGCAGACGGCCAAACAGATCCAGTTCCCATGCCATGACCCCGCCAACCTGATAGCTGCGACCGATAGCGGATTGCCCCCCTGCGGCCAGATCGCCCGGCGTGCGCTGCACCGCAGCCTCCCCCTGTGCCGCCAGTGTGGGCAGAGAATCTGCCCGCTGAATACGGTAACGAGCGCGAACGGCCTCCACGTTCAGCGCCGCAATGCGCAAATCACGATTATTGGCCAATGCCTGCGCGATCAGCGTTTGCAGCAATGGATCGCGGTAAAACTCGCGCCAACCGCTATCCGCAGTCACTGCGCTTGCGGTTTGCCCCGCGCCATAGGCCGGATACAGTGATGCAACCGGTGCGGCGGGTCGTTGGTATTCTGGTGCCAGCGAACACCCCGCCAGAGTGGCGGCTGTCAGCATCATGCCCACAGATTTCATCATGACGGCTCTCCCGGTGCCGGGGCGCTGAGTTCGGCGTCTTCCTCTTGCTGACGTCGTTCACTAGCACGTTTCACCCGGAACAACCGCAGCATGATGACGAAGAACGCCGGCACAAAGAAGATCGCCAGGAAGGTGCTGGTCAGCATGCCGCCAATCACCCCGGTGCCAATCGCATTCTGGCTACCCGAACCGGCCCCGCTGGCAATCACCAGCGGCACCACGCCAAGGATAAATGCCAGCGAAGTCATCAGGATCGGTCGTAACCGTTGCCTGGCGGCCTGTACCGCCGCCTGCTCCGGGCTGGCCCCAGCCTCAAAATGCGCCTTGGCGAACTCCACGATCAGAATGGCATTTTTGGCCGCCAGCCCAACGGTGGTCAGTAAGCCCACCTGGAAATAGACGTCGTTGGCCAGGCCCCGTAACAGCGTGGCCGCCACGGCACCAATCACCCCAAGCGGCACCACCAGCATCACCGCGCTGGGGATGCTCCAGCTTTCATACAGCGCCGCCAGACACAGGAACACCACCAACAGCGAAATAGCATACAACGCCGGGGCCTGTGCGCCGGAAAGCCGCTCTTCAAACGACAACCCGGTCCAGTCGTAGCCCACGCCAGGTGGCATCGTGGCGGCAATTCGTTCCATTTCCGCCATCGCGTCGCCGGAGCTAAACCCCGCCGCCGGCTCACCCTGCAGGTTAAACGACGGCGCACCGTTATAGCGGTTGAGCTTCTGCGCGCCGTAGGTCCATTCGGCGCTGGCAAAGGCGGAGAACGGCACCATGTCGCCGTTATCGTTACGCACAAACCACTGTTCCAGATCCTGTGGCAGCATGCGTGACGAAGCATCACCCTGTACGTAAACCCTTTTCACCCGGCCACGATCGATAAAGTCATTCACATAGCCCGAGCCCCAGGCCAGCGACAGCGTGCGGTTAACCTCGGCTATCGGTACGCTGAGTGCCCGCGCCTTCTCCCGGTCGATCAACAGTTCATACTGTGGTGCATCCTCCAAGCCGTTGGCGCGAACGTTGTTCAGCACCGGGCTTTGTCGGGCAGCCGTCAGGAAGCTATCGCGCGCGGCCAGCAACTGTTGATGCCCAATACCGCCGCGATCCATCAGTTGAAAGTTAAAGCCCGCCACATTGCCCAATTCACGCACTGCCGGCGGCGAAACCACAAAGGTGCGGGTATCGCGGAAATCGCGTGCGAACATGGCATTCAAACGGGCCGCAACCGCTTCGGCCTTTTGCGATGCGTCCGGTCGCTGATCCCAGTCGTGCAGGCGAATAAACAGCGTGCCGACGTTCTGTCCGCGCCCCCCAAAGTTAAAACCAGAGATGGCAAACACCGATCGCACACTGTCCTTCTCCATCTCTAACAGGTAGTCGGAGGCACCACGCAGCATGGTTTGTGTGCGTTCTGCGCTGGCACCGGCCGGTGCCTGCACCTGGGCAAACAGCATGCCCTGATCCTCCTGTGGCAGGAACGACGTGGGGATGCGGGTAAACAACCAGCCGGTGGCGATAGCAATCACCAGATAAATCAGCATCAACCGGCGTGGGCGACTTAGCCCACGCATCACCGAAGCCGCATAACTGTGGTTGGCCCATTCAACGCGGCGGTTGAACCAACCGAAGAAACCTTTTCGCACGGCGTGATCCGCCGCTTTAACCGGCTTGAGCAGCGTGGCGCACAGCGCAGGGGTAAACACCACTGCCACGATCACCGACAGCACCATCGAGGAGACAATGGTGATCGAGAATTGTCGGTAGATCACCCCCGTTGACCCGCCAAAAAACGCCATTGGCACAAACACCGCCGACAGCACCATGGCAATCCCCACCAGCGCGCCGGTGATCTGGCTCATCGATTTGCGGGTCGCCTGCTTCGGCGACAGTCCCTCCTCATGCATTAATCGCTCGACGTTCTCCACCACCACGATGGCGTCATCGACCAACAGGCCGATCGCCAACACCATACCGAACATGGTCAGTGTATTGATTGAATACCCGAAGGCCGCCAGCACGCCAAAGGTACCCAGCAACACCACCGGTACCGCCAACGTCGGGATCAGCGTGGCACGGAAGTTCTGCAAGAACAGATACATCACCGCAAACACCAATACCACCGCCTCCACCAGCGTGCGTACCACGTTTTCGATCGACAGACTGATAAACGGAATGGTGTCATAGGCATCGACAGCCTCCATCCCCGGCGGGAAGAAGGGTTTCAACTCCGCCAGCGTGGCACGCACCGCCTGTGCGGTTTCCAACGCATTGGCTCCTGTCGCCAGCCGAACCCCCAGCCCCACCGAGGCGTCGCCGTTGTAGTAGCTGTCAATAGAGTAGTTCTGCGCTCCCAGTTCGATGCGCGCCACGTCGGCCAAACGTACCCGCGAACCGTCCGGATCGGTTTTCAGCAGGATTTGGCCAAACTCTTCCGGCGTCTGCAAACGTGAAGGGCCAATCACCGTGGCATTAAGTTCCTGCCCGGGCAGCGCCGGTTGTCCGCCCAGTTGGCCGGATGAAACCTCAACATTCTGCTCCTGGATGGCGTTGCTGACGTCGGTGGCAGTGAGGCTGTAGTTCACCAGGGCTGCGGGATCCAGCCAAATGCGCATCGCATAAGGCGCGCCAAACAGTTGGAAATCCCCCACGCCATTGGTCCGGCTGATCGGGTCCTGCACATAGGAGGCGACGTAATCCGCCAGATCCTGACGGGTCATACTGCCGTCCGTTGAGACAAACGCCAGTACCATCATAAAGTTGGCGGTAGACTTGGTGACGCGGATCCCCTGCTGTTGCACCTCCAGCGGCAACAGCGGTTGCGCCAGCGCCAGCTTGTTTTGCACCTGTACCTGAGCGGTATCGGCGTCGGTACCCTGCGCGAAGGTCAGCGCTATGCTCATGCTGCCGTCGGAATTACTTTCGGAGGAAATATATTGCAGGTTGTCGAGGCCGTTCATTTGCTGTTCGATCACCTGTACCACCGTATCCTGCACCGTCTTTGCCGACGCGCCGGGATAACTGACCTGAATACTGACGGTGGGCGGCGCGATACTCGGGTACTGGGCTACCGGTAAATTGGCGATCGACAGCAGGCCACACAACATCATGATGATCGCCAGCACCCAGGCGAACACCGGCCGATCGATAAAGAATTTAGCCATGAGCCGGCTCCTTGCGCGCGCTGTCTCGTTGCGCCGTTGTGGTGGCCGGTTCCCATTCCACCGCATTCACCTGCACTCCGGGCCGAACCGATTGCACGCCCTCAACAATCACCCGTTCACCCGGCGACAACCCGGCCGAGACCAGCCAGCTATCCCCCAGCGCCCGCTCGGTGGTCAGCTCACGCAGTTCAACCTTGTCTGCGGCATTCACCACCAGCGCAGTCGCCTCACCACGCGGGTTGCGGGTAATACCGCGTTGTGGCACCAACAACCCACCCTGCGCTGCCATGCCCTCCATCAGCCGCGCCCGTACAAACATGCCCGGCAGCAATTTGCGCTCCGGATTGGGAAACACCGCTCGCAGGACTACCGAGCCAGTGGAGCGGTCTACCGTAATCTCTGAAAATTGCAGTTTGCCGCTGTGGGCGTAGCGCGAGCCATCTTCCAGCGTCAGGCTGACCGCAGCAGACTGCGGCCCCTGGGCCTGGGCGACTGTACCCGTGTCCAGCGCATTTCTCAGCCGCAGCAACTGGGCGCTGGACTGGGTAACATCCACATAAATCGGGTCTATCTGCTGTACTGCCGCCACCGCCGCGGCCTGCTGCGCCGTCACCAGTGCCCCTTCGGTGACCAACGAACGCCCAATAATGCCGTCGATGGGCGACAGTACCCGGGTATAAACCAAATTGATGCGCGCCGTTTCCAACTGCGCCTCAGCCGCCTGTACATCTGCCACCGCCTGCTGATGAGCGGCCACCGCGTCGTCATATACCTGACGACTAATGGCGCGGCTATCGGCAAGGGGGCGATAACGTTGGATCAACAATACGGCGGTACGCAGTTGCGCCCGCACCCGCGCCAGGGCAGCATTGCTACGATCGTATTCCGCCTGAAACAGTGCGGCATCAATCTGGTAAAGCGGCTGCTGCGCCTTGACCTCTTCCCCTTCGGTAAACAGGCGTTTTTGCACAATGCCCCCCACCTGCGGCCGCACCTCGGCATTACGGAAAGCCGCGATACGGCCCGGCAATTCACTGGTTAACGCGATCGGTTCGCTTTTCAACGTCACCACCCCGACTCGCGGCGGCGGCGGCGGGGCTGCAGGCGGTGCCTCTCTGGCAGCCACCACCAGCCACAGGGAAAGCGAGGTCGCGATGACCACCACGCCGACAGCAAGAGAGGCGATTTTGAGGCTCATGAATGCGTTTCCTTTTGCGTGTTGGGTCTGGGGTTGTTCGGCACACCCGCGGGCAGCCAAAGGTTACTGTACGAGCGGGGAACTGACCTCAACGTGACCGCCAGATAACATTCATGTCAGTTAACCGGCTTTTTCCCTAACACTGTCCTTAGCTGACAGAAATGTCAGCCGGCCGTCAGCTTGACGACCACATGGCTGTCATAAACTCATCACAGAATGTGATGCCTTGTGGTATGGCTGCAGGTTTCATGATTAATTAACCCCCAGGCAACCATGACGGGAGTGGCCATGCGATTACTGTTGGTTGAGGACGAGGAAAAGACTTCGTCCTACGTTAACCGCGCGCTGAGCGAACTGGGTTATACCCTGGACGTCGCCGGAGACGGGATTGAAGGCCTGCACCTGGCGGTGCAACAGGATTATGACGCGGTGATCCTGGACGTTATGTTACCGGGCAAGGACGGTTACGCAGTGCTGGAAGGCCTGCGTGCCAGCAAACAAACGCCGGTACTGATGCTGTCTGCTCGCGGTTCGGTGGACGAACGCGTCAAGGGCCTGCGCCACGGGGCAGATGATTATCTGCCCAAGCCCTTCTCGCTGATCGAACTGGTCGCCCGCATTCAGGCGCTGTTGCGTCGCCGTACCAGTGACGGCATTGATGTGACCCAATTACAGATCGACGATCTGCATGTGGATTTGCTGGCGCGACGGGTGACTCGCGACGGAGACCGCATCGATCTGACCGCCAAAGAATTTGCCCTGCTCAGCCTGCTGGCCCGCCATCAGGGGGAGATCCTCTCCAAAATGATGATCGCCGAACAGGTGTGGGACATGAATTTCGACAGCGACGCCAACGTGGTTGAAGTGGCGATTAAGCGACTGCGCGCCAAAATTGACACCCCTTATCCGCAAAAGCTGCTGCATACGGTGCGCGGCATGGGCTATGTGTTGGAAAATCGTCCACTGCGTCGTGATGCATCACGGATAACCCCCTAATGAAAGTCTCTATTTCCAGCCGCATGGCATTAATGTTTGCGCTGACCATGGCGCTGATCATGCTGGTACTGGCACTGTTTCTGCGCAGCTCGCTGCTGACCTCGCTGCAAAACCAGATGCACAATGAGCTGCATTTTCGCCATTCACTGATCTCGCCATTTATCGAAGCCAAAGGCACCGCGCGCGATTGGCCCATGGTGCAGCAAAAGCTCAATACTTTGTCCAACAGCGAAGGCAACCAGGTGAAATACTGGGTGATCAGTAACGATCCTCGCTACCGTATCGGGGGCCCACCACCGGCAGGTACCCATTGGTCGAAACTGCCGGACGGTTTTGCCACCGCGCCGGATCCACAAGGGGGCTGCCCGCTGTATATGTTAATCGCTACCCTGCCGCCGTTGGGGGATCGCCCTGAAGTGCGCTATGTGGTGGCGATTGATTCCACTCCCTACATGGGTACCTTGAACGAGTTTACCCGGGCGCTGGTGATCATTTCACTGTTGGGGATTGGGCTGGCGGCAATGCTGGGTTACGCCATCTCACGCATCGGCATGCGCCCGGTGCTTAATCTCAGTGAACAAGCGCACAGCCTGGTGCCCGGCACCAGCGGCCAACGGCTGGACAGCGCCGCGTTGCCCGCCGAATTGCGCAATCTGGCAGAGTCCTTCAACGGCGTGCTGGCACGACAAGAGATCGCCTGGCGGCAACTGGAAAGCTTTAACGCCGACGTGGCGCATGAATTACGCACTCCGCTCACCAATTTGATCGGCCAAACTCAGTTGGCACTGGCGCGGGAACGTGGCGTACATGAACTGGAAGAGCTGCTGCAATCGAACCTGGAAGAGCTGGATCGCATGACCTCTATCGTCAACGACATGCTGTTTTTATCTCACGCGCAGGCGGGCCAATACGCCACCCAATTGAGTGAGGTGTCACTGCGCGAGGAGTCACTGAAAACCGCCGAATATGTCGAACCCTCGTTTATGGAAAAGGATTTGGTTATTGAGATTTCCGGAGAGGTACGAGCGCAGGTCGATCGGCGGCTGTTTCATCGTGCTCTGGCCAATCTGTTGGAAAACAGCGCGCGCCATGCGGCAACAGGCAGCGCGGTGTCGGTACGCCTACAAGAACAACGCGGGTATGCCGTCGTGGCGGTCGCCAATCAGGGAGAAACCATCGCCCCTGAGCATCTGACGCGGTTATTTGAACGCTTCTATCGCGTTGATTCTTCACGCGTGCGCAGCGACATGCACCACGGTCTGGGGTTGTCGATCGTTCGTGCTATCGCGTTAATGCACCATGGCGAAGCATTCGTCCGCAGCGTCGATGGCGTCAATACCTTCGGTTTCTCACTGGCACTGTCACTTCCCGAAGAACACCCTATCACCCCCACTTCCGAACCCGTGCAGGCATCCCCCGCCATCGGCAAGATTAAGCGGGAAAGTCTGTCCTGATTTATTGCACCAGCGCCAGCACGCGTTTTTCCTGACTGCGGCTGGCGGCGATCGACAGCAGGATCTCTTTCACTACCAGCGCCGGGGCCGACAGGGATTGCTGGCCGGAAATACACAGCGAAAGCGGCACGCTCAATGACGGGGCATTGATCCGCGCCATCCATGCCTTGGCCGGGCCAATCATCGCGCGGGCCACCGACTCTGGCAAAATGGTGGCACCCAGGCCGCTGGCGATGGCCGCACTCAGCGTGCCGGGGGACTCAATCTCACCAATCACGTTAGCAGCCAATTTGCGCACCGCCATGGCTTCATCCACCTGACTGCGCACCACATCCCCCTCACGCGGCAGGAACAGATTCAGTCGCGCAACGTCCAGTAGTTCAACGCTGTTACCGGGATTTGGCACCGCACGCGTCGCCACCAAATAAAGATCTTCCCGCATCAACGCCGTGGCCTGCAGGCCAACGGGCATTTTGGCGCCGTAGATCACCGCCATATCCAAATTCTGGTTGGCGACTTGCCCGGCCAGCGTCGAACCGATGTTTTCATTCAGGCTGAGCAGAATACCCGGATGCTGATCGCGTACCGCCTGCAACAGCGGCAAAGCCAACTGCGATGCCAAACTTCCCGGTGCCAACCCGACAGATACGTGGCCGCTCATTGCCTGCCCGGCACTGTTGACTGCGCTTTGCGCCTGTTCGCACTGGCGCAAAATAGTCTGGGCATGGGCATACAGAATATTACCGGCTTCGGTCGGCATTACGCCGCGCTTGGTACGGATCAACAGCTGCTGTTTCAGCTCGCCTTCCAGCGTAGCCAATTGTTGGCTGAGCGCCGGCTGGGCGATATGCAACACTTCTGCTGCCTGAGTCAGGCTACCGATATCGACGATTTTCACGAAATACTTAAGACGTCTGAAATTCATATTGCCTCCGTCGTGCCACTTAACTGCGTATCGCTAAACAGCAGCAAGATCCGGGCCAGAGCGACGGAATAAGAGAAAGCCGGAACTAATCGACGGAAAAATAAGAAAAAATGATAGTGGGTGAGTTAATTGCCCTATCCACATCCTGCCGAGCAGGGCCAAAGCTTGCACCAGCATAAGGCATGCTGGTGAGCCCCAGTGGCAGGCGCTGAACCACTGCGCAGCAGTGCAGCAACAAAAGCCATAAAAAGCAGCAGGTTGAATAATCTTGCAGCAAACGAAACGACAAGGCGTTTTCAGGCTTTACAAGCCCAGGTCACCCCGTTATTATTCGCCCCGTTCAAACGATTCCTCTGTAGTTCAGTCGGTAGAACGGCGGACTGTTAATCCGTATGTCACTGGTTCGAGTCCAGTCAGAGGAGCCAAACTCAAGTCAATGAGATTCCATCGAAATCCATTGCTATCCTGAAAAATCCTTGATATTCCTGTCATTACCCTCATATAAACTCTACTTTACTCAACATCGCTCTACATAGCCTGCGGCTATCAGGATCGACTCCCAACGTCCGGCAGTTGATGCTCGACGAATGGCGCCAGTTTCTGCACCGCCATGCGTGTCGCCACATCGCTCACGCGCGTTAACCCGAGATCGCTCGTTTTTGTATGCAGAGATGCTCAAGATAAGAAAGCCACGTGGCCAGGGCGACGTGGTGAGAGGAATTTAGTCTTTTTCCATGATGCCCGCGATGGTTAAAAGCAAAAAGGGCAGCGCCTAGTGGCCCTGCCCTTTGCATTATCAGGCATCCGGTTCCTGATCCGGTACTGGCGGTACCACAACGCCTTCGCGCGGCGTATCTGGATTCGGCGCCGGGAGATTCATCAGCTTCGTCAGGATGCTAGCAAGCTTAAAGCGCATTTCCGGACGGCGAACAATCATGTCGATCGCGCCTTTTTCAATCAGAAATTCACTGCGCTGGAAACCCGGCGGCAATTTTTCACGTACTGTCTGCTCAATAACTCGAGGACCGGCAAAGCCGATCAGCGCTTTCGGTTCGGCGATGTTGATATCGCCAAGCATCCCCAAGCTTGCGGACACACCTCCCAGGGTCGGGTCAGTCAGCACGGAGATGTACGGCAGACCCCGCTCCTGCATCTTCGCAAGCGCCGCAGAGGTTTTCGCCATCTGCATCAGCGACATCAGCGCTTCCTGCATGCGCGCGCCGCCGGAGGTGGAAAAGCACACCAGCGGG
Organism: Serratia proteamaculans; assembly: GCF_946227095.1. Classification (GTDB taxonomy): domain Bacteria; phylum Pseudomonadota; class Gammaproteobacteria; order Enterobacterales; family Enterobacteriaceae; genus Serratia; species Serratia proteamaculans_E. The sequence continues at coordinate 218,444 of NZ_CAMISV010000007.1, read as the reverse complement.
CAATTATCTTCCAGCGCCTGCTCGACGCCACGGACAAAACGCGCACCGACCACAGAGCCCATTGAACCAGCCATAAAGGAAAACTCAAATGCCGCCGCGACCACAGGCATGCCGAACAGCGTGCCTTTCATCACGACCAGCGCGTCTTTCTCGTCGGTCTCTTTCTGCGCAGAGGTCAGGCGGTCTTTGTATTTCTTAGCGTCACGAAACTTCAGCGCGTCTTTCGGCTCAAGTTCGCTCCCCAGTTCCACCAGAGTTCCTTCGTCCAACAATCTATGCAGGCGATTGCGCGCTGCTATACGCATGTGATGATCGCACTTCGGGCAAACCGACAGGTTGCGCTCCAGCTCTGCACGGTACAGAACCTGATCGCAGCTGCTGCACTTGGTCCACACCCCTTCCGGGATACTCGCCTTGCGGGTAGAGATTATGTTGCTTTTAATTCGTTCAATCCAGCTCATTGATAACCTTTTATTCCTGAACCTAGTCGATGCTAGTTTTACCATAAGCAGTAAATAATGCTATTTTTACCACTTACAGGCCATGAAATGTTGCACATTAAAACATAAGAGGCAGAAACATGTGAAAAAAAGTGGTATCCCCTCTCAGTCATCTGCTTTACTACGCTCGTGGCGTTATTTCGCCTATTGTGCCGTCGCGCGCTTATTACGGATCATTTTTATAACCCCCGGAAAAACCGACAGAACAATAATCGCGACAATCAGCAGTTTTAGGTTTTCCTGCACGATAGGCAGATCGCCGAACAGAAAACCCGCAGCAGCGCGCCCACCATGTTATAGACGGCAAAGTGGCTGTAGGGCATATGCCCCATCAGGTCACCACCTCCTCCTCAAGCTCCATTTAACCTGCATTATTTGGCAAACAACGCCCTGGTACCCTAAACAACCAGCAACCACATAAAGGGTGGAGTGATTGATGAACAGTTCATGTTCAAATAAGGGGCTTAAACTGATATCAAAGGAAGTGTGCATTAAAAGTGGTGTACGCAAGACACCGGTTTGAGTCCGGTGTCAGGTGATAACTAGATCTGTACATATAGCGCTTAGACCTCAAATACTTGTTCCTCTTTCTTGAAGACACTTTTTCTCACCACCGCTCTCGGCTGACACCGGATAAGATTGGATTCATCGTAAGCAATAAGACAACCTGGCGAGGCCATCATTTCATCCGCAATCTCATCTAGATATTGAAACAACCCTTCGCTGAGATGGTCCGACTGATAAGGGGATAGGACGTAATCATAAATCGATAATAATATATTGTTCATTACTGCCAAGTCATTCACAAATATCCGAGCCACCTCTTCTAATACCTGTTTTTTTTCTTGCTTGTCATGGATACCACGATACATAGTGAAATCCAGCTGTCCTTTCCTTAAGTGACGCCATACCCAGTGGATCGGCTGAGACAGTGTGGTATCCACGTCGCAAAAGTCCACGCTTACCGAAATCTCATTGTGATCCAGCACTTCTTGGTTCATCGAGGGGTCACCCAATAACCAGGCGTTTCTGTCCTCACACCAGTATTCAATCAGAATTTGCTCTGGGTAAATATCTTGACTAAAGTAAGTGCAATAGGCGTACCGTAGTCGTGAAGGGATTTTTTTGTACCTCATCATGTCGAGTGCCATGATAGATATGGTCAAACAATGCCCGACGAACTTACGTTCAAAGGGGATCGGGTTGGTAATGGATGTCACCCCAGTTTTAGACAATCTATCCAGTATGATTTCAGGCTGACTGATATCAATGTCGTTGTACCTTTCCTGTCTTATTTTATATTTATTGATTCCTTTATAATGCTCCACTATATTCCTTGCCACCTTGAATATTTCGTCTACGGAATTTGGAATATTACGATAATAATCATCATACTTTGTTGGCTTACGCTCAGTATACAGCACTTTAATATTTTCAGAGTTCAAAATAATTTCCTTTTTAATCTGTCTTTGGAGTATCCTCCTCTGACGTCATGCTCAAACACTCAGAAAAAAACACATACATCCGATGTCAGACAAAATAACAGTAGAACGTCTTTAACGTCATTAAAATATAACGGAGGGCATTGCGTAAAACTTTCCCTGGGAGAGGTATGAGCGCGTCTTGAAGATCCGTTTTCCTCTCTATCTATGAATGGACAACGCAACGAAAGCGATTTAATTAATGCGAAAGATTGGCCAAAGCGGCCCATTCTGCCTTGAAAGACGCAGTCAGTTTATTTGTGGGAGCCATCAGCAATCACCGTGACGACGGTATGATCAAAAAACTGGAACCACCCAGTAAAATGAGTCCCTGTGCTATAGCCCCCACTCCAGTCACAGGTCAGTTCAATTTGAAACTGTGCCGATTTTTCACATATCCATGTCAGCTTGGCGGCACTAAAATCCTGAAACAACAAAGTGTGAGGATAGAGCGCTTTATACAAGGCTTCTTTGGCTGAAAAAATCAGAGTAACTAGCTGCGGTTGAGCAAGTGCGCAACCACCTCGAATGACGTCATTCCATTCGGCTTCAGACACGATGGCACTCGTTAGCTTGGTACATTGATCAGCCGTGAACACCGTTTCTGTATCAATACCCACTGCCTGATAGTGATCTTGCTGACAGACAGCCGACACCGCTAATGCTCGCGTATGAGAAATGGACCCACGGTAACCCGAAGGCCACTGAGGAAGCCGATGCTCCCCTACTGGAAGAGCGAGTGTTTTGCACCCAAGAAATTGGAGTGCTCGTCTGGCGGCCAGTCGACCAGCGAAGTACTCGGCCTTTCTTTTTGGCCCCGCTCTTGTTAGAAGAGCGGGGCATTCCACATCGAAATCCAAGAAAAGTGATTTATCGAAATACCTGAAATCGAAGGCATTGAACCATAAAACCAAATGCCTAAACAGAGGGGGAACCACCCTCTGACTGGTGTTCAAAAATGGAGGCATGCGTCAATTCCTTAACCCGATAAATGGCATGCATTGAGAAAGCCTGAGTCGTGCCGAGACGTCAGGCTGCTTGGTCGGCTTATGATGTGGCTGGAGACCGCTTTTGATGCTTGAGCAATCGCTGCAAGACCAGTGGCTGCACGAGCGTGAGGGCTAACGCACAGGCAGCCAATATCTCAAGGTTGTGTAGCTGTTGCTGCTCTTCTACCAAGATAGAGGACGAGAGGATGGCAGCCAAACCACTAAACACATTTTGGCAGATGCTTTGAAGAGACATAAAAGCCGCTCTTACGTTGGGGGCTGGGACGGTTGTATTGACTGTGATTGCGACAATAGTTCGCGTTGCCGTCAACGTCATAAATGCGGTAAAAATAACCAAAGGAGGTAAGACAGAAGCATGCATAAAACCGTCGAAAATCACAACAAAGATGCCGACTGCGAGACCAGTCACGACAGAGAGCGCCCCCATCTTGTCGACCATACGACCAAAAATCTGCAGCGCGATCACGCTGACTCCCCCCCCGATCAGGTAATACACACTTAAATCATCCCGAGCAACGCCGGCGTTGAGTTGAAGCCAAACGGCCAGATTCGGTAACAGAAGAAACGTACTTAATACGGCCAAGCCTAGCGAGGAAATCGCCAGTAAAACCCGGCGATTGGCCATCAATGCCAGCAGAGATACAGCAGGCGACATGGACGTCGTTCCCTGAAGGTGCCCCCTTAGGCTTGGCAGCAATACAACCACCATGACTGCCACCAGTATTCCTGAGGCACCGACCACGTAAAAAGGCGTGGACCAGTCATACAAACTTGCCAGCTTGAGACCCAAAGGCACGCCAGCAATCGCGGCAATGGAAAAAGCCCCCATCACGGTGGCCATGGCTCGACCACGACGCTCTGCGGGGACACAGTCCGTCACAATGGCGAGCGAAATGGCGATTAATGGGCCAGCAAAAAAGCCTGCAAGAATGCGGGTAAACATCAAGCTTTTCATATTCCAGGCATGCGCGCACATCAAGGTGGCCACCGACAACCCAATCAACATGACTAACACCACCCGTTTGCGATCGAACCTATCGATGTACTTCGCCACCAGCAGTGAAGAGACAGCGGCAGCTAAGGTGTAACTTCCCCCCAGATAACCGATGTTTGCCGCCGACATATGTAACGCACTTGCAAAATCGGCCCCGAGAGGCATAACGATCATAAAATCCACAGCATTAATAAATTGAATAAGTGCCATAAACCAGATGACTTTCTTCTCAAGCACAAGAGAGTCGTTCATGTATGTCTCCACTTTTCAGACTCATTGGCAGATCGGACGTGCCTATGAGACTGAAAAGACTAAGATTAAAATTATATGCGTTCAAATTCTTTTATCAGCTTATCAAAAGATGGTCGATCAAAGATTTCGTGCAGTTGTAAGTTGGGATACAACTCAAGCATATCGATATGAAGAGAGATGGCTTGCATCGACGTTAACCCCAGTTCAAAGAAGTTGTCTTCTTTTGACATCCGAGTGATGTCCATATACTGACCCAAGATCTTACCCACAGGGTGGGATGCCAGAGCTGATGGCTCACTCATTAATACAGAGACACTGGCCGTTGGCGCCCTACTCAAAAGCTTGAGGCTCATGTCTTCAAGCCCGTTTGCGTCGACTTTACCGCTCAACGTGTAAGGCAATGCCGGGATAGTGAAAATATGATGAGGGATCAAATAGTAGCTCAACTTTGACTCAAGAAATGCCCTTATCGTCGCCTCAGTCAACCCCGTGCACTCCACCCAACCTATCAGTATTGAAGAATCCGATAGGTCATCATGAAGGGAAATAACCGCAGAACCTGACACGCCCTCTATCGATTCAAACGTATCCGTTATTTCCGTAGGTTCCACTCGATATCCATTGATTTTGATAAACCCGCCTTCTCTGTGAAGAAAATTGACGATGCCCTCGTTATCCACATAACCAATATCATTGGTATCATACATCCGTCGATTGACACCGCCGATGCGTACCTCTGCGAATTTTCTCGCCGTCAACTCAGGGTTATTAAAGTAACCCAAAGCAAGGCCATCTCCAGAAATATAGATACGGCCCGGCTCACCTTGCGCGCACTCTTGCTGATGCTCGTTCAATATCAAGAGCTGGGAGTGGCGTATTGGTCTCCCAATTCGTGTGTCCCCCGCTTGCCGAATGACATGCGCACTAGACCAAACGGTGGTTTCTGTTGGTCCATACACGTTGCACAACCAGTCACTTCGTTCAAACAACGATGAAGACAGCTGTGGAGAGAGAGATTCGCCACCTACCAGCACTTTTTGGAATTGCCATCCCTTATCCAGATAGCTTAAGAGTCCTTTAAACAGCGAAGGCGTGGCCTGGTAGACGGAAGGCGACCAACGCATCACCTGTCCTGCGATCTGTTGCGGCGAGTAGATCTCTTGATCTGTCAGCAATATTAAGGTGCCACCACTCGACAATGGCACTGAGTATTCCAGGAAGAAAATATCAAAGGCAATCGACGTTGATGATAACCACGTCTGTCCAGGCCTGAATGCCAATAAGGAGCAAAAGTACTCAATTAAGTTAGCACACCCAATATGGCTAACCATAACCGCTTTGGGTGCACCGGTTGAGCCAGACGTATATATTCGATAGGCCTCTTGAGAAGTACCTGGCAGGTTTTCCTGCTCAAACGGGGCATTAGCCTTCGACAGACTATTGACGTCCACTGTTTTTTGGCATTCGCTTATCTTCGCGTTACTGATATATAAGTAGTGCGCTTGAGAAAGGATATGCTCGATTTTCTCGCCTGTGGTTCTTGGGTCAACGGGAATATACGGAATCCCCAGATAATGACACGCTAATATCGTGGTAATGAGCGATTCATCTCTCTGTAAACACAATACCACGCCCTCGACGTTGTCATCGACTTCAGACTGGATACCGACAGCAATTCGCTTTGCCTTTTGTTGGAGCTGAGAGTAACTAATTGAATCATTACCAGCAATGAGCGCAATATTCGTTGGGAAGAGTTCCGCGATAGATTCAAACCTTTCGATAAATGTAGAATTCATTACTTTTTCATCCAGTGTAGGTTTTATAGATTGCACGAGACACTCTCTATATTGGACACAAACACAGACATAAGGCTTGCCACCGTTTCCCGGGAGTAGTCCGCCTGATTGAACATCATCTCGATCGCTAGCCCCTCTTGCTCGGGCACAATATTGACCGTCAAATTGCCATACACTGGCTGGTAGCGCGTCGAATATTCAGGAAGCGTAAACTGTCGATACCTTAGAACATTGCCTCTGTTTTGATTCTGATACATAAAAAGAATGTCATACACCCCTTGACCCTTTCTCCCTGCCAGGGACGAAATTCTCTCTAAAGGTACGTGGGCATGAAGCAGGCTGTTTTTCAGTGCGGTGTCCGTCTCATTCAGGATCTCGCAGAACTGCCCCGCCCCACAGTTGACGACAACAGGAATATTGTTCATTCGACAATCAATCACTGCCCTGTCGGATTCCGACCGATTGGCCAGTGTCATCCCTGTGCAAATAACGGCGGCATCCAGGAATTCTGACAAGGTTGCATTGAACAGAGCATAGAGCACGACAAACAGCGGTTTCTTATGGATCCTGGCGATGTTCTGAATCCTTGAAACCCGTTCCGATGAAAGATGGGAGACCACCGTGCCGGCGATCAATTCCTTAGCACTTAAAGATCGGGTGGGATCAACCGGTAATGAGGTCTTTGGTACGCCATTCAGAGAGTCTTGCCAGAACGTAAGGCTTGTGCTGGAAATGTCAGGCTTCGTGTTAAGAGGAATACGAGCGCTGTTTAGCGGCCCGTTTTCTTCCCGCGCCTCGGACAGTGCTTCCAATAGGTTGTGCAAACCCGTTCCATCGATCGCGATGTGAGGAAAATTCAACACCAGCAGCCTTTTAGCGCCATGTCCAAGTGTCGTTACCCGACAAAGCGGCCCCGTATCGAGATCAAATCGTTGCTCATACACGGCCTGCAATGGCACTTCCAACGAATCCTCTGCAGACACCTCCACCGAGGTCGTTTCAACGATCTGTGCACGTTTAGCCGCCAGTGCAACACCCTCTTTGGTTATCTTGTACTGGTGACTAAATTGAGGGAGCTGCGCAAGAATTTTATCCAAAGTTTGCGTGAAGGATTCTATCGGAAACGTCTTGGTGATCCCGACACAGAAAGGGACGTTATATTGACTACGATCGCCTCGCTGCAGTTTTTCCAGTAAATAAAAACGCTGTTGATAAGGTGACAGCAAACCGTGTGGGTGGACGTTGTCACTCGTCAGTTGACAATCCGTTACCGGCTGAGCGACAGACGACCGATCTCTGGCAATCGCATTCGCCAGGGCCTCGGGTGTCGAGTACTTGTAGATGGTTTCCGTCGTGATATCAATGCCGAGCTCTGATTTGAATAACGCGAGGAGCTCAACGGCCGTTACAGAATCGCCATACAGATCGAAGTAGTCACTGTCTGGGTAGATCTCATCCTCCCCAAGCACTCGCTGATAGAAAGACAAGACCAGGGGCAACAATGATGACAGCGTAAGCGGTGCCTGTCCTGCAGAGGGAGACTGCCTTATACCCTCCTTCTCACAGCAGGCATCTTTGGCCATTGCCATTTGAGAGAAGAAAGAATACACGCTGCCCTGTGTCTCTTTGTGGGTCGGTTTCTGCAGTGTTTGGGGTCGTGCTTTGCTGTAACCTTCGATCACAATATGCGCATTTGTCCCACCCACGCCCATCGAGCTAATGGCGGCCAGACAGGGCTTGTTAGGATCCAACGGAATATTGTCCGCCGTATACAATAAATGCTGTTTCTCCGTCTCCCGGAGCAATTCATTGAGCTGAGACAGATTGGACGTCCCGGGGTAAACGCCTTGTTTGAGTGCCAGCACAGATTTGATCAAGGATGCGATGCCCGATGCCCAGAAAAGATGACCGATGTTCCCTTTGACCGACCCCACGACTACCGGGGATAACGTGTCTTCCACAGGGTAACTGTCCATTAACTGGCTGAGGGCCTGAACTTCCATTGGATCGCCCACGACAGTCCCTGTTGCATGGCATTCTATAAACTGCAGCTGACGAGGGTTGATGGTCGAATGGCGATAGATTTGAGACAGCAATTGCCACTGCCCGTTAACCGAAGGGGCAGCATAACTGGCTTTGTTCCTTCCATCGTTATTACTCAACGCATTTGCAATCACAGCATGGATACTGTCCCCATTCTCTTCGGCATCCTGAAGCCGTCTAAGAATGACGACGCCCCCACCATCTGAGGGAACGGTGCCATCAGCACGATGGTCAAAAGGCCGGCAAATACCTGTTTGAGAATAAATGGAGCCGGGTTCATACTTATGACCCACCGCCAGCGGATAGGATATATGCACCCCTCCACAAATCACGGTATCGCAACGTTTTGTTTGTAGCATCCAGCAGGCTTCAACAATAGCGGTCAATGACGAAGAACAGGCGGATTGCAGATTGAAACACGGGCCCTGAAAGTTAAATATATGGGCGACACGGGTAGCCATAAAATCGGTACCCTTATTGAGGTTAAGGAGCAGTGCATTAGGCGGTTCAACCTGCCCTTCTGCGACGCTTTTTTGCAGTTGATCATGGTAGGTATGATTGCTGCCCTGCGTCGCTATTACGGCAACCGTCCCCAGCTCGCCTGGGTCGTGATATTCGCCATCAAGCAGCGCCGAGTCGACAAGTTCGATGAACTTTCTCAACTGAGGATCCATGACCAACGCTTCTTTCTCGGAAAGACGATAGCGCTGTGCATCAAACGTTTCCGGATCCGGGCACTGCCCCTTCGATCTGACGTGTCCATCCTGATCGGTATATGACTGATAGGACACCCGTCCATGACACAGGTTGTCCCAAAATTCGTGGTAGTTGCTGGCTTCTGGAAACAGTCCCGACATTCCTGTAACTGCGATCTTATCTTTCATCTCTCTTCCTCGGCTACAACCATATCGAAGACAATCGCCTCTGAAATGGCATAGTTCAGTGTTTCATTAATAAACGTTTGATGGTGCTCATTGATTTGATAGGCGTCTCTGTCTTGTTTCGAGCCAAATTCCATAACAAATGCGTACTCAAACCCTAAATTATTCGTATTGTCACCATCATCCATTCCATAGCTGTATTTCCTGATCCCGGGGATTTTATTTTTCAATTCGCCTAGCTGGTGAAGTAATTCCAGAGCATTCGCTGTAGAAATAGACTCTTTGAATTTGAACAAAATAATATGCTTATACATGCTGGTCTAAAAACTCCCGAATGAATCCTGAAACTTCATTAACATTTAATTCGGTCATTAATCCAACATGGTCAGTGTTGATTTTCCTGACCATCATTAAGTCGCTCACTGGCCAGTTATTGTTGGCTTTTTTCAACGACTCAAACGCACCGGAGAGCATGTTATTTTTAATTTGTACAAGAGAAGACATCGCTACGACGTTGAGCAGTGGCAGGTTGATCCGGGGATTATCAAACTCCTTAACCATATTTCTCTCTATATCAAATAATGACTTTAGATTGTCTCTTGCTCTTTCATCTCCGGTAATCGAATTAGAAAAATAGCTAAGATCCATGAAACAGGAGAGATAATCATCCGTAAAGAGCACTGAACTATCCTGAGAATACAGAACAGAATCCAGTAATATATTTCCTTTTATTGTTATTTTCTTTCTTAATAATTCCGTTATTTTTATGGCTAATAACCCACCTAATGACCACCCTCCAATAAACACTGGGGCGGTGTTATCTTCCACTCTCTCTAAAATATCATCTGCATACGTTTCCGCGAGTCTATCTATTGAGCGTATCTTATTTTCATTATAGAGATTATAGGAGTCTACCCCGAGCACTTCGATGTCACTGGCAATGTTTTTCGATATTTTTTTGTACATTTCCACGCCTGAAATCGAAGCATGAACCAATATAAGCGTTGCTCGTGTTTCACCCAGCGGAACAAAAAGCGTTTTTATCAGCGAAGATGCTGTTTTAGTTCTGATCAGTCTGTTCAGTTCATTCAGCTGCGCACTGAAAACATCATATTTCTCAACCCAATCCATCGTCAAAGTAAGATTTAGCGCGGCATTGATATCGGTGACCAGTGACAGTGCGAGGATAGAATGCCCCCCCAGATCGGCAAAACTATCTTCCTCTTTTATCGAGTCAAGCATAAAATTATCGAGCCAAATATTACGCAGTGCCTCTTCACAAATAAGCGTATTGGCCAGGGATTCTTCTCTCGGAGCTTCGTCGACTTTGGTTTGCGGCCTAGGGGTGGACTCGAGCATGACGACACGTTCAGCATCAATTTCGCTGGCGTTGATCGCGATCGCTTTCCCCGTATATTCCTTTAGACAAACGTCCAGGGGATGACCGACAACGCCTGAGCGCAATGTGGCGGCAATTTGCTCTTGAAGCTCGCTAAGTGACGCAACAGCAAACGTCGCAATGCAGCCTTTCCCCACAGAACGTCTTGTCAGGGTGTACGCCACATCTTTCAGCGAATGAGATACGTTCTTTAATTCTTCCTGAAGCTGACATAACAGGTGCTGCAGGCGTCCACTATTGTTTGCACCAATCATGACGACGACCGTCTGCGACGAGCCTTCCCCCGCTAATGAAGAACACTCTTCGCCACGAATGACTAACGCACAGTTGGTTCCGCCGATCCCTAAAGAGTTAACCAGGCCGGTTAATTTTTCCTTTCGACGGCTTTCTGTGGGAATGTAGAAAGGCGTCCGTTCCAACTGTAAATTCGGATTTAACGATGAAAAATTGGCTGCCGGATATAACTTATGGTTCCACACTTGCAGCACAGACTTTAACAAGCCGGCATGACCGGCAACGACATCCAGGTGGCCAATATTGGCTTTGACTGACGACAGGGCCGTATTGTTGGTTGCCAGCTCGTGACTTATGAAGACTTTTTTCAGCGCCGCGACTTCCAATACATCCCCAATTTTTGTCCCCGACCCGTGACCTTCAACAAAGTCGATGTCCTGCGCCGTCAACGCCGATTTAGCGAGAACATTTTGGATGTTTCTTGCGATACCACTGGTTGAAGGCGCGGTATAACTTGATTTCGCTCTTCCGTCGTTGTTGATGCTGCTCGCGGTAAGCACACCGTATACCCTGTCTTTGTCGCTGCGAGCTTTATCGAGGGCTTTAAGCACAAACACCACGCAACCAAACCCAGGCACCATGCCATCAGCCGTGTGAGAATAAGAGGATAAAACACCGCTTTCCGACAAGTTCATGCCCGGTTGGTACTGATACCCGGAATGAAGAGGGTAAGGCAAGCAGGCTCCGCCTGCGATGGCCATATCACAGTCTCCGGTCGCGATCCCTTGCATCGCCATGTGGACAGAAAGTAAACCGCTTGAGCATGCCGACTGTACCCCTACGGCCGGACCTTTCAGATCAAACAAGTATGCGCATCGCAATGACTGTTGTTCTTTGTTCGAGCCAATCTCAATCTCGAAAGGATCGTACTTATCCAATGCTAACTGGCTATCTGAAAGAAAGGAGGGGTAATGGCTATCAGAAGATGAGGAGTAGACACCGACGTTCAGTGCACAACGTGTTGGGTTGTAGCCAGCCTGTTCCAATGCCCGCCATGCACATTGAATGAACATACGTTGTTGAGGTTCAATAATGTAACTGTCTCGCAGTGACACCCCAAACAAGTCGTAGTCAAACTGATCGACTCCCTGCACGTAGCCCGCCCGGCTGACCCAACCTTCACGAGGGTTGTCGGAGGAGAGAGGGTCGGTCAACGCATCCTGACCGGATTCCAACAACGCGTCTAGCTCTTCCATGTTACTTGCACCAGGCAAGAGAAAAGAGAAGCCAGTGATCGCTATATCCATTTTTTATTACCTGTTGACATAGGCATAGAATAGACCTTCTATGCCTGGGTTATCGGGTTATGCTGACTGTTGTTTTAGCCAAATTTCGCTGTACATTTCGTCATCGACCATGAACCACAGCTCTGCGACTTTCCCATCAACAAATCGTTTTTCTACCATGATTTCAATATCACGGGGTTGCCCTTCACCTTTTAACGTGGCCTGGCGATTAAGGCGAGCATAGGTGCGGTCACCGGCAGCAAAGACCGATTCGATCGAAGTTGAGATCGACGCGTGTTTTGCAACAAATTCAGCCATTCCCCCTTTCATCTGTTCAATATGTAGTGTTTTACCTTTTAAATGGCACTTTGCACCCTCATGATAATAGCTGTTAACCACCGGGCAGTTGCCCGTATCAAAAACATCGGTATACAGTGATTTTACAATTTCAATGTTTTTCAGTTCGTTTTCATTATACTCAGTCATAACATAGTTCCATTTATATAACGCCAAATATTGGCTGTTATTTTTCGAGTTGATAAAATAGTAAGTAAAAATCGATAACTGGATGATTAACAATCCAACGAGTAATATTTATGATTGAAATTTAAAATACATTAACCCCAATAATAAAACTTTAACTCATTAGATATATCTCACCGAGAACTGCAAAATAAAAATAAGCTTTAAGCATTGATTTTGGTGGCCACCAAATCGTCCACACCTTGCAATGTTCCTGCAACATAAAGGTCAAGGAGATTGATTTTAATATCAAACTTTTTATTCAGTTCATAACTAAACGTGAGCATAGATATGGAATCAAAGCCAAGATCAAATAAACCGATATCAAGCAGCTCAACAGGCTTATCCAGTACCTGTTCGGCAACACTCTTAACAGACCGTCCAGCGGAATCGACTTGCCGAATTTCCAGATTTTTTATCGTCTTATTGACTAAGTACTTCGTATCTATTTTTCCATTCTTATTGAGCGGCCACTGAGTATTTTCGATAAAAAAATCAGGGAAAGAGAAGGGACTTAACTGTGATCGCAGTCGGGCAGCGATCGCATCGAGATCTGCCGTTTTATCCTGTATTTCGATCAAAGACACAAGATGGTTGTTCCATATAAAGCACAGTGCTTTCACTATCGACCGATCGTTTTCTAACGTCTTTTCAATATCATCTAATTCGACCCGATACCCATTCAGTTTAACCTGACGGTCCTGCCGACCCAGAAAATAAAACTCGTGATCCAATGTGCACTCGACGATGTCACCGGTATCGTAATATCGGGTGCCCTCAATTATCGTAAACACCTTCCCAGTTTCAACGGGGTTATCGTGGTAGCCCAGGGACAAACCTTTCCCCGTCACATGTAGTCTCCCGATGCCAGATTTTCGGTATTTGCCAGTGTTATCATCGAAGAGAAGGTAATCAACCCCCTCGACCAGTTTTCCTATTGGAATCCGTTTCTCACGTTTCAATTTGTGGAGCTCTAACTGAGCAACAGTGGTGAAAACGGTGTTTTCTGTTGGCCCGTAACCGTTGTATAGCCGCGTACCGGGTGAACGTTCCAAAAAAGACACAGCAGCGTGAAAATCCACTTTATCTCCACCGACGATCAGATGTCTGAGACGTGTTAATGCGTGGCAATCACCGGACAGCATGTGGCTCCTGAAGAGGCCGGCCGTCATCCACATACAGGATATCTTGTACTGCTCAATCGCGTGAAGAAGAGACGCCTCATCCAGCACCACCATCTTATCCAACAGCACCAGCGTGCCGCCGGAGAGTAAGGGGGTAAAGATTTCGAAGGTTGACGCATCAAAAGACAGCGACGAATAAGATACAACAACGTCTTCACTACTTAAGGAAATGAAAGAGGGACGATGCAGCAAATTGAGCACAGAACTCGCTCTGACCTGCACACCTTTAGGTTCACCCGTGGAGCCTGATGTATACATGATTGACATCACCCCTTGCTCAGGGCAGCGAGGAAGTGCGTGCACGTATTCATGATGCGCCAGGGTGTGTGAGACAAGCTGCCCCGTGTCGAAACACACGTCATTAATCACTCGAATCTGAGGGAACTTTGCCGCGATCTCAGTCAAAAATGAACGGGGCCGATCGCCATCAACCGGTATAAATGTTATGCCACAGTCTATGGCAGATAACATCAGTATGATAGCTTTCAGTTTATCTTTGACATTGATAATGACCGCTGTGTCACTGAGTGAAATTGCCTGATTGCAGATCCCAATGCGTTGATCTAACTCCTGATACGAATATGTTACCTCATTAAACACGATCGCGTTTTTCTGTCCATAACGCGCTCTTACCGTACGAAGCAAATTTTTCAAGTCAGCATCTTGCACCGATTCACCTCTCCTTGTTTTTGACCATTCGTAATGCGTAGAAGTCTTTTACGTCTCCTGAATGATTTGTCTGTGGAAACAGGAAACTGAGAAGACGCTGGTATTCCGATGAAGAAACCACCCCAACAGCGTCACACGTTGACATTCAATGAGGACGCTTTTAAAGGGAAAGAAGAGTTAGCAGAACGAAGGTTGATTCATTTAATATGTAATAAAATCAGTTTTTTATCGGTTAGACATACCTTAGAGCGGATGAACGCTGAGTTCACGGAATTTTTGACTTTGTTCCTGTCTAGCTTTGAACTCCTCAGCTTAGGTAGTGAATCAAAAATGGCGAAGATATTGGGAATCATATACTTTGGCAACCGCTTCCCTAATAATGAAATACATTCTTCAGGATTAAGTAACGATGTATTCTCGTATGAAAGAACCAAATAGTCTTTGTTGTTATCCGTATACTTATGTAGAAAAAGATCGCCAATATTCAGCGCTTTCTTAATATTCTCCGCAACATCCTGAAGGTGCACTCTGAATCCATTCAGCTTAACTTCATCATCCGATCGTCCGAGAAAGTAGAAAACACCTTCATCATCCAATCTAACAACATCATTGGTACAGTAGTATTGGTCATCGCCAACAAAAATAAACGGGTCATCAACTTGTGATTGATTAATATATCCTTTCATGACTTGTTTGCCAGATATCAATAATTTTCCTTCTCCGGAAGTTGAGAAACCAGAGCGGGTTTCGAGCAAGTATTTGGTGCCATTAAATGGCTTACCGATACTGATATCGCCGACTAAGCTATCAAGGGTGATCTCTGAAGAAAAGCAACACATGGTTCCTTCTGTCGGGCCGTATGCATTAAGGACTTTCAGATCAGGGATGTTTTCCAGCAATGTCTTGATGGATTGCCCGTGGGGTTTTTCAGCACCAAACAGGATGAGGTTCAGAGAGTTAAGCTTGTCAAACCCGGTCGATTCATTGAGCTGTGGCAACAATATTTTCAGCACTGAAGGGACACAGCTCAACCTGGTGATCTGATATTTCTCAATAATCCCAGAGAAAATTGCCGGAATGAAAGGCGCCTTATACAAATAGACAGAGTGCCCATACAGAGGCGGCACAATACTGTCGAGTATGGTCATATCGAAATACAATGGACCAATTGACAGATAATTTTCTGATTGCTCACTGACGTAGCGAGGATACAGCGCATTTAAGAAAAAATTCAGATTTTCGTGAGTGATTTGAACCCCTTTAGGCTTCCCCGTCGACCCGGAAGTAAAGATGATGTACGCAACGGTATCTGTATCAATATCCGTCACATTGTCTTCATCGCGGGCATAATCGTCGGCTAATGCGCTGACACGTCCATTAGACACTACACAGTCGGGTGGAATTAACAATTTTTGCCTAAAGGCGTTCTCTTCGCCTATATCGGAGTCCTCCGCTATGACCATATCAGGTTGAAGATCTGACATGATCATCGCCAAGCGGCTGGTCGGCAAGCTTTTATCTAATGGACAAAAAGAGACGCCTTTCAATAAACATGCAAAGAAAATGGCATACTCTGAAAATGACTTATCCAAAAATGAGACAACTCTTTTGCCCTGAGTCATGCTCGTCGATTCAAAGTAATTCATTATCATAACTATTTCCAGATACAGTTCTGAAAATGTCATTTTTCTTTCAAAGTCGTAATAAGCAATATTATTATTACTTTTGAATCGCCTTATCATCGACAATAGGTTATTTGTCGTCATCTTCGGCCTTTTTATTGATTGCAGAGTGCACCCAAGAGACCACTTTATCAAGCGTATCCAGGTATTGTTCATCGCCAATATTACTGCCAAATGACAGGCCATAATCTTTATTTATTTTGTAAACAAACTGAAGAATATCCACCGAATCGAGGATATCTTTCAGTTTAACCTGCCCGTCGATATTTATGCTATCATTGTAATTGTTTATTAACTTAATTTCATTTTTAAGTATTTTTTCAATCTCAGATTTTTTCATATTTCGCTTTCCATTATCATTCGTTCTGCGATCCATCACTAGGGATCACCAAAGTCAGCAACACGATTAGGCTGGAGGGCTAAGTCACGCCCCCTCCTGCTTCAATCGCTAAATATCACGATTTTTTGTTAACACGGTTTGAGCAATGGATTCGATATAATCGGTAATGGTTTTATCTTTTTCTAAATAAGGCACAAGCGTGCGAGTTTGTTCATAGAGCGTACGCGTTCGTTTCGATAAGCCAGCGGTTCCACGTATATCGACGGCCTGACAAGCACAGAGTAATTCGAACGAAACCACATATTTAAGATTCTTTAACTGCTCCCTTACGCGGCGAGCGGCAACCAGCCCAAAAGAGACAATGTCCTGAAAGTCTCCGGTGGTGCTCAGCGACTGTATTGACATAGGCATACAGGAGGCTCTGGATTCAGCAGTGATCGATGCTGTCATGAATTGCCCCCCCATCAACCCCAAACGTAATCCCGGATTTTCTGCGCACAGAAACGCTGGTAAACCGTTGCTGTTGGACTTATCCATGAACCTGTCGATGCGTCGGTTGGCGAGGTTCATCATCGTCACCAGCGCAATATTCAGATGATCCATGGCCATGGATACGTATTGACCATGAAAATGCCCATTATGGAATACCTCTTCCGTGGTTTGGTCAATCAACGGATTGTCGTTGGAAGAGTTAAGCTCGTTAGCCAACGTTTGTTTAATATTCTTCAGGGTATCCGCGACTGGTCCAAGAATTTGAGGTGTACAACGGATCGAATACGCGTCCTCAATCTGATGGTTACTCGCTTTGACTAAGCCATCCATTTCCTCAGCAATCATCTTTTCGACTTCATGTTCGTTCACGGCCAGTGAAGAATCAGCCAGTGTTTCCCATACGGTGGTGGCAACTTCAAGCTGCCCTGGATGTGGCTTCATTCGGTGTACTGCGGGTTCAAATGGTTTCGTTTTACCGTGCAGCCCTTCAATCGACAACGAGGTAATGGTGAGGTACGTGTCGAATAACTGTTTTACTTCGTCATACAGTAATACCCCTAAGCCCACCATGGCTGACGTACCATTGATCAGCGCCAAGCCTTCTTTAAAGCTGAGCTCCATCGGAGAGATCCCCGCTTTTTTTAGCGCCATCGACCCACTCATCTGCTCGCCCTGGTAACGCGCCTTCCATTGACCTGTACAAACCAACGCAATGGCTGCCAGCGGCCCCAGATCACCGCTTGTCCCAAGCGAACCTTTTTCAGGAACACAGGGGACTATCCCTCGGTTATAAATTTCGACTAATTTTTTGAAGTTAGCGATCGAAATGGCTGAGTTGCCACGAGACAATGAGACTATTCGCGCAAGCATGGTGGAGCGGACCGTCGTATCGTCGAAATATCTCCCCACATTGGTCGCAACGGCATTAATTAAGTTGTTCTGAAGCTCATTGGCTTTATCGATAGGGACGATATAGTTGACGAAACCGCCCATACTCGTATTGACACCGTAAATGACTCTGTCGTCTGATACCATGCTCTCCAGGATTTCGCGCGATTTTGTCA
Source organism: Serratia proteamaculans (assembly GCF_946227095.1). GTDB lineage: Bacteria > Pseudomonadota > Gammaproteobacteria > Enterobacterales > Enterobacteriaceae > Serratia > Serratia proteamaculans_E. The sequence goes on along the minus strand of NZ_CAMISV010000007.1, from coordinate 200,615 downwards.
CTCTGTTTACGACGTCGTCATCGAGGGTGACAGGTTGATGAAGCCTTGCCGCACATGCGATTTCTTCCAGGGAAACATCTTTACCCGATACAATGTGGAAACTCGTCATTTCGGCTTGAGACAAGTTTTCTTCAGAATAAATAACAGATCTATTACCATTTTCGTTTATAATACTCATTTTCATCCACCAATTAATTTCAACTTATATTAGTCACTTTTATATTTAAATATAAATTCGTTTTGGCGTCATCCATTTAAATGACGGTTATTTTAAAATTAAGAGAGCCGTTACATGTGATAAATTAAACATGCCACTATTACTGCACTCATCTTTAAATTAACGTCTTAAATGGAATTAAAGCCCCCAGCGATATAATACGAATGCAACTCCACATTTTAAAATTTAATGTATTTAAAGTTATGTAGGCTAACGTATTCACCGTCTGAGTTTTTCGCTCAATATTATTCATATCGAATTATAAAATTTACGATCCTGACATGCCCATTAATGGGCTCAGTTTCAATCTGAGCTTGACAGTAGAATGTTACAAGAAAGGAGCGAATGGTTGGTGCTGGTGAACGCTTCGCAGTGATATAAGTATTTCTTATCAAGACGGCTGACCATTTTTGTGACTAAGCGGTAGTCAGGTTTAATGTCTCCAGCTTGCTGAATACTTAGATCATCCAAACCGACTAAATAGCCATTGTAATTAGGGTCCAGTTGGTTTTTTATATGAATCCCTGCTGCCTGAGCTAATGATTCAACAATCAAAGGCCATGCATTTTGGCAACACTTTCTGTAGGTCTTCTCTTCAGAGAAATCCGCCCTGGACGTCATTTCATGTTCAGACATATCCTCAACGCTTCCAATAAAAGAAAAAGGTTGAGCATGGGCCCCTTTCATAAACTCTGGCATTACTTATAATCTCTTTGATAAGGATGTAAGTTAATGAACCCTTCAAATTCAAGATTGATGCTGTTCATCTCTTTTCTACTTTCATCGATATTTTCAATGATCTCGTCCACTAGTTGGGGCTCGTTCACATACTGCTTAAAATCAAAGTAGTCCCAATAAAAAAGTTCCACTTTATGCAAAGCCAAAACGTCCTGTAGTGTTCTCCATACGAATCGTTCCAGCCCAAGGATCTTTCTGTACGAACGATGATGAATGGTATCGAGGTCTAAATCACCGCACCGATACTTTTTCCATAGATCGGTAAAAAGATTGGACTTATTTCTCGGAATGTTATCAAACTCGAAATCGACAAAATTTTGAGTTTGGTTTTTTTCAATAATCTCGCGGGTGACCGTTGGATCCAGAATCTGCCATTTTTGGCCTGAAGTGCACCAGTACTCAAGGACAATGTGTTCTGCGTAGGAGTTGGGCTCAAAATATTCGCACAAACAGAATCGATATCGTGCCGGGATCGACAGCTCACGCATGATACCGAGACATAACAATGAAATGGTTTGGCAATTGCCAATTATTTTCTTTTCAAAAATATTCTCTGTTCTTAAATCAAGCCCGCGTCTCTTCGCTTCTTGCAGAACTTCTGTGACCGTTCGCAGTTCGTAATCTTTATGCCGGGACAACGGGATCTTGTGAGCATTGACCCCACTTTGATGCTCGATGAGATTCCGACATCCTTTAGCAATGCTCAGCAGAGAGTCGTCCACATCGAGAAAAGGTGCCGCATCGCCTAAGGCCGTAATATCTGATTGAGTTGAGTAATCGATCATATTATTGCACTTTTATGTAACTGACTTTGAGTACTTTACCTGTGTCATTTTTCACAGTGCAAACTACTTTATCCGGTTGATCATTGATTTTAACAATGACTTTTTCGTTGGGCAGGACAGTCTTGTAAAACCGAGCATTATCAATCCCGGCAATATTCGACATCCCTGTTTTTAACAGATTGTCATAGATGGTATCTAACAGCAGTACACCCGGAACAACCGGATTGTCAGGGAAATGTCCTCCAAAAAAAAGACAGTCACTGTTAAATAGCATAGAGAATGATCCATTCGAGACGGCATCAATAATAGCCCCATGCGTATTTTTGTGGCGCATAATAAACCACCTCCTCAAGACTTTATATTATTTAATCAGAATACAGGATGTTAATGTAAAGGCGGCGGTGCGCTTCACTCTCCCGGATGAAATGAAATCAAACCACTGCCTATCCTTTTCGTTTATAAACACTATCTCATCGGACTGTCTTGACTTGAAATGATGCATGCTCCCACATTAGAAGACAGATCAATGGATATTACCAACACGTTGCTTTTAATGCCCGTCGAAATCATCTCAGTTGCGTCAACGATATGTGTCATAAAGTCGGATGAGAGTCTCTTATAATTCTTACTCTCCACAACAAGATGGGGGTGATATTGGGTCAACAAGTGTTTCACACCGTCGACGATGCTGTTGTCTACCAACGCATTTGATACGAGACAATGCTCTATTTCAGTAAAACTAATGCAGGCTTCTTCACAAGATTCGAGGATGAGTCGATCCAAGAGGCGATGGAACTTTTCATCATTCCTGAGCACCAATCCGTTGTAGGACGAATGAAGCATGCTTCGAACCCATGCTGCAGGCGCATAATCACATTTGGAAAGTTGCTCCCGGCTCGAAAGAAGAAGGGCCGCACTTCCTTTAGCCATCGCATAGTCTGAGCTTGCTAAAAATTGATGGATAAATTCTTCCTGAACCGTTGTCACATCGTCACTTGAACAGGCAATCATAAAGTCCTGCGTATCATTTCTCAGAAGATCCACGGTATATTCGAACGCCGCTGTCGGACTGCACAACACCGTTGAGTGACCGATAATCTTGTGCGCGATAGACACCTGACCACAAGTTGCACTGACAATATGCCCTGGAAAGTGGCGCGCACTTGCATACCGGGGATCACCCTCATAGATCGACGTGAGGAAATTTTCCAGACATCGTTGTGGACGCTGTGAGTTGCCAGTAATCACCCCTGCTCTGGCATTACTTTGCAAGACCTGTTCAAAACCATTCATCACATCGCCTACCGACTCAATGCAGTATTTGATTTCCGGTGAGTCGCGTTTGAACCTCTTGTTTTGCAGGTGAATCTTACATTCGTCCTTAATAACACCCTTTTGAGTGTCAATAACCGTTTTTGCCACCCCGTCATTCGCGCTTGCTTTCACAATAGGTATTGCTGACTTAGTGTATTTGGGTTCTCGTTCATTCGTTCGCTTAGTCACAATAACGGCACTGTTACTGCCACCAAATCCAAAACTGCTTGCCAGGACGGTACGAACTTTATCGCTAGGGTAATCCCTGTAGTTGAGGTTTATGGGGCTGCACCCTTCTCGCAGTTCTCTCAGGTTGTTGTTTTCTGGTGTGATGCCCACATCTAGCAGAGATAAGACACTAATCAGTTCTACGATGCCAGACGCCCCTAAAGTATGGCCGTAAAATGGCTTCATTACGCTGACTGGCACATCAAGACCAAACAATTTCTCGTACGCTTTTGACTCTGGGATATCGTTTGCCCCCGTGCCGGTAGCATGCGCTGAAATCAAATCGACATCATTTCTGCTCAGGCCTGCGGCCGATAATGCCGCATCAATTGCTTGAATAGCACCAACTCCATTCGGCTCTGGGGAGGTTTCGTGATACGCATCGCTGGAGGCACCGTAGCCGGTGATTAACCACTTATTATGAAAGTTATCTTTGTTTTTGGTGAGTATAAGTATGCCCGCCCCCTCCCCTAAGTTGATCCCTGCAGGCTTAGAAAACGGCGCACATCGGCCTTCATTCAACGCACTTAGACTGTTGAAACCGGCCACCACGGGGAGATCAACACAATCAGAACCACCACAGATCACCACATCCGCTTTATCGGAATGAAGCAGATCCGTCGCTATCCCAACCGCAGTTAAGCTCGAAGAGCAAGCGGAAGATACGACAATTTTCTTCCCTTGGATATTGTAACGAGCGGCAATGGCGTTCCCACAATGCGATAACATTGAAGACATCAGTTCGCTGTACGATACGGTGTCCTGCTCATTGTTCAGCACCTTATTAAACATTTTTGCATAGCTGTCGGTGCCGGAATTATAGCTGCCTAATACGATAGAGATTCGACTCATATCGTACTCTGCCAGGTTTATTCCCGAGTTTTTGATAGCGGCTGCCGTGGCTCTTAAGGCAATAATAGAGGCGTTATTCACCCAGCCGTGTTTACCAAAGGATTCCGTACATGTTTTATCGAAGATGGACACGGTGGCATTCTTAATCCCCAACTCATTATATTCATGATTGTTGATTAACCGATGATGATCTGTAGAAAAACGTGTTAATTCGCTTAAATCAGTAACAGGTGGGGTGTAGAGCCCCATTCCAGAAATTACTATTGAACCTTTCATTATCCTGCCTCATTAAATCTCTAGCAAAACTTCCCGCCATCGATATGGAGCACCTGGCCAGTCATGTAATTACAGTGGTCGCCGCATAGCAATTGCACGATTGAACTCACGTCTTTGACGCGGCCTGTTCGCTTTATCGCCGACACGAGTAATACATGGGAGTACGTACTTTCAGGAAGATCATGGGTCATATCAGTATCGATGTAGCCCGGAGCAACGGCATTCACAAATATATTGTGACTGGCAAGCGTTCTTGCACATAAGCGAGTAAAACCATTTACACCTGCTTTGGTTACGCTGTAGGCGACCTGGCCTGCATTTCCGCATAGAGAGGTGTTAGATGATATGTTAACAATTCGTCCGGGTTCATCATTCCTGGTCGACTTTTTCAAGGAGGGTACTGTCGCCAGCGTCATGTTCATCACACCTTGAAGATTGGTCGATAACACGGCTTTGTTTTCCGCTTCATCGCAATTTACGAATTGTTTACTCAGCGTCACCCCGGCATTGTTCACCAGAACATTAATGGTCCCGTACTCACGTTCAACCGCTTCGACTACTGACTGACACATGTGAAAGTCTTGGACGTCTAGCTTATGAACGGAACAAGATACATTGCTTTCTTCCAGCGTCTGCCTGACCTGTTCTGCGCTATGGGCATCGCATGTATACGTCAAAGCTACATGGGTGTTTTCAGAGGCGAATTCCATGCAGATCTCTCTTCCGATCCCTCTTCCTCCTCCAGTGACGAGAACGACTTTCTTAGACATAGTCAACCACTCCATTTCCTAGCCGTATCGTTGCCCCGTTAATCGGAAAATTATTTTCAATCATCGATAAAATAAATTCCGAAACGTCCAGGTAGCTATTTGACTTATATTTTAATGCGTAATTTTTTAAAAGTTCTTTGCCCTGCCTATTGATATTCAGCTCTTTTAATTCAGGTTGGATAACCAGTGAGTTGAAAAGCATATTGTAACGAGAATATTCTTTTGCCAGGGATTTCGACATTGATATCATGGCTTCGTTGTATGTGGGCGAGCTATCATTAGCATCCAAATATCCAAACGAATCATCTTTTAACAAAAAGAAAAACTTGCAGTTATCTAACCTCATGTTAGTCAGAATTACTCGTTTTATTACCTTCATTAAAAAATTTATGTCATCAACCAACCTTCCTGAAAAAATATCACTATCACTATGAATGATATCGTCATTAAATATTGATCTCAGGCAATGCTCTTCATTATATCTTACGTCAACAATGACATTGTCGTATGTCCGGCCATCCATTTCCAGCTTCTTTATCAGGTCTTCTTTCACGTCATCGGTTTCATTAAATGAAAACAAGTCGACGCTGTCCTCAATGAGATTATTCTGTAAGCAATCAACGATTGCTGATTGATAATTTTTTATAATCAGTGTTTTCATGTTATCCAGCGCTATCTATCGGATTGTTTTCAGCGAGCACCACATTTATCGATAACCAGTTCGGCCAGGGTCAAAGGAGATTGACAATGTTTTTCCATCAACTCATTTGTGATCTCCCCCAGGTCAATACTGTATTCTTTTTGGATTCCAACAAAAATATCCAGAACATCGACAGAGTCTAATGCTAAGCCTTCCTCAGACAATAAAAGAGTGTCATCTTTAATATCTGACAATTGATGTCCCCATTCGCTGAGTTCTAGATCTTCAAAGATAATTTTTTCTTTTATGTGGGTGATAACTTCATTTATATTCATCATTTTACTTATTACCCTTCGTTTATTGGATAAAATTCAACTGTTACTGAAGAATTAAGTGGTTCGATAATGCCATCAATCATCTTGATGGATGATGTTGATTGTCATCAGTTCGATACGAGTTTACCTGGAGGCGTAATATATTTGGTACCTCACAGATCAGGAGGTTTAATTGACTTAAGATTTCACGGTCGGTTAATTGTCCATTTCGCCAATTAGTTTCACTATTGACCTACATTCGATCGCAAAACGGCTGGTATGAGAAAGAAAACCCTTTTTATATACCGGTGGATGCAAAGCGAATGGCTTCTTTTCGGCGGACGAACTGGGTCCAGTTATCTTCGGTCAACGATCTATTATTCTGTTTACGACGGTCTTTTTTGAGTTTTCTTAACAGATTTCGATTAGCAACATCACGCAAATCCGTGCCGGAGTGGTTCAGCGCCGGAGAATATAACTTACTGAATATTATGTTCTTTTCAGCAACAATTTTACTCTCGGGGATCTCCCAGTTGTGACAGGAAGAGCGGTCAGAACATTGGACTAAGGCAGCATACAGAAACTTGTTTCCTTCGGAACCAAAATATTTAATACGAAGAATACGTGAAGAGGTGGAAATTTTATTACCGAGTTGAACGGGAATATCAGAGGTAATTGATGTTAAATAGACAATTCGTAGAACCATACTATAGCACTCCTTACTGTGTATTTTGTATACGCCACATACAAAAGGGCACCTGACAGTGCCCATGCCGCTTCCTTGGTTTAAGGTCTCGAAACGGTCGCTGATCCTACCCGCGTAATATGGACACGGCCCTAAGCGAGGTTCTGGTTTTCAAACTGTTCCGGGATGAGACCACCACAAGCACTGTGGCGTCGCCAGCGATTGTAATCACGCTCGATATAATTAAATACTGCCGTTCGCATTATTTCCCGGCTGATGAAGTCCTCTCCGTGGATACATTCCACTTTCAACGTGTGGAAGAAACTTTCGCACAGGCATTATCGTAACAGTTACCTCTGGCGCTCATGCTGCCACGCAAGTTGTACCGTTTCAGAAGCGCCTGATAATCCGCTGAACAGTACTGTCCGCCACGGTCAGTGTGAACGATAACGTGCTGCGGTCGTTTGCACCGCCACAACGCCATCTGCAACGCATTGCAGGCCAGTTGTGCCGTCATCCGCGAATACATTGACCAACCGATGGCCCGTGACTACAGGTTGATGACCACCGCCAGATACAGCCAACCTTCATCCGTGCACAGGTAGGTGATGCCTCCGGACCACTTCTGATTCGGGCCGCTGGCGTAAAAATTTTGCTTTAGCAGGTTCTCTGACACCGATACTGAAATCAGCCTGATGTTTTTTGATGAAGACATACTTCATTTCAGGCGCTTCGCGAAGTATGTCGCGGCCTTTTGGAGAATGGCCAGTTCCTCAGCCTGTTCTGCCCGCTGACGCTTCAGATGGGTGAGTTCAGTAGCCATCTCCTGTTCGCGTTCAGAAGAAGAGTGCTAATTTTGCTGTTTGCTTCGCCAGTTGTAGAGCTGAGATTCATACAGACTAAGTTCGCGGGCGGCGGCGGCTATCCCAAGTTTAAGGGCTTCCTGGCGGAATTCATGGTGTACTGCTTGCGTGGCTTTTTGGTTGTTGACGCCGGTTTTATCATGTGAGCTACCTCTGGTTGAGAGTTTACTCACTTAGTCGCATGTCCACTATTGCTGGGTAAGATCACGCGACCAATATATACCGTTTATTCCCGTCCCTTTTCGGTAACGGTCTGCGCCTTCGGTTATAGCGCCGTATTTAGTTAGGGCATGTTTAACGTCCCCCCTGCGCCCCTCTCGGCGCTTTGGGACTACAACCCACGATACTAAAAGCGTATTAACTCGGGTTGTCATTCATTTCTTTAGATGATTTCAGATGCGATTCTAGTTCGTGAACTTTTTAGGTTTAACTACATAGAAAACATCTCCATATGACACTAATCACCCAGTAAACTATATATACATATTACATATTACATACACGAACATTGGGAAAACGACATCCGCAGGCGCATGTTCAATGGAGTATCCGCTTTATCCATCCATTTCAGTCCCTGCAATGGTACGTCGCTGTCGGCAAGCGGTCCCACACAGCGCTAACTCAACTGTCCGCCATTGGCAAAACTGGTCGCCATCACCGGCTGACTACTACGTTCCAGCAGGTGTACCTGATAACCGCTTTTAATTGATACCCGGACAGTTGCCAAGCCAATCACACCGCCGCCGATAATCACAATGCGTTTTTTCATGACCTGAGATAAGCACCGATACATTCATGACGCTTATATGAAAACATTTAGACTGTAGAAACAATTGACTTTTTATTTCCAGGGTATAACTCCAGGTTAACCTCCCTGAGCTGGCTACGTAGCTGTTTGCAGAGGAAATCGACAAATTTTTGTGTGACAGGGCTGAGGGAGGCATCGGCGCGGCGCAGCAGGTAGAGGTCAATCTTCATCGGCGGTGAAATCTGATGGATCATCTCCGGGGTCAGACTATGGCGGGCGGAGAAAATGTCGGTGATGCTGCATCCCACTCCGCGTTTCACAAATTCCATCGCCATGTAACAGGTCTCCACGTTCAGCCCGGTGGCGGAAAAAACCCGGCGTGTGGCGATGGCGGTTGAAAGCGAGTGTAAACCAGGGGAAATCCAGCGCTGCTGGTCAATATTATCAATCTCGACGGCGCCCTGCCGATAATCCTTGTCAACATAGACTAATGGCACTTCGGCTATCAGCGTGGCCATGATTTCACCCTGCTGAACGGGCTGCATCGTCAGGGCAAGATCGATTTCGCGCAGGCCCAGTTTTTTGACCAGCGTCTCAGTGTGTTCGGTGGTTAATGTCATCACCAGATTGCTGTTCTGTTGATAGAAATCGGTGGCGATTTCCGGTACCAGGCTCAAACCCAGGCAAGGTAAGCAGCCTAAGGTGAATTTTGCGCGAGGATCGCGGGCCAGGTTGTCAGCCAGTAAACGCAAGTTAGACAGATCCTGATAGATACCCTGGGCTTTTTCGAAAAGCTCGAGCGCTTCGCGGCTGGGCAATAGCTTGCCGCGGACCCGCTGAAAGAGCTTAAAACCGAGCTTCAGTTCCGCGTTTTTCAGCGATTTACTGGCGGCTGGCTGAGAGATGTTCAGTGATTCCGCCGCACGTGAAAGCGAGCCGCATGTCATCACGGTGTAGAAAATCTCCAGATGGCGAAGTTTCATAGACTGTTCATCCAGGGTTATGGGTGACGAAAAATTCACTTTATAACAACAATTAATCATCATAAATTCAACCTCGGAGCAGCGCTAATCTTATTTTTTGCGCTGGCTGAACATCAGACGCGGGTCACAGTGGAGTGCCCCGTGCCCATAGACAAATCTGCCCTATATGTCTGGCTTCATTACCCTGTTTCAGCAGGAGAAAAGGATAATCATCGGCTGCTGGGATTAATCTGTGACTCTTACGCATTGAGCGGCGGAGTTTATGGTTACCGCAAGATTCATGGTGATCTGCGCGAAATCGGTGAAATATGCAGTAAAAACCGTGTTGCCAAAATAATGAAGAAAAACAAGATACAAGCCTTGCATGGCTATAGGATCCTCCGTGGTGTCAGAGGCAGAGCGTCACTAGGAGGGGAATTCAGGATCAGCTTACTTATTAGCCGGTTATTGGCAAAGGTGATCCCAGTCAGAGGAGCCATATTAGAAAAGCCCGCTCAGGGAAACCTGAGCGGGCTTTTTGCGTTTGCTGAAAGGCCACCAAGAGCGAAAGCAAGAATGTGGTACATCAGCCAAACACTCTGTAGATCTCGGAAATCACCTGCATCGTTGCGTCTTCGATAGTTCCTTCATTACGACATAAAACCCAGCCGTGATTTGCAATTTCTCGCTCGAACGCCTTGGTACAAGCGACATGCTCTTCCAGCTTATAAATCACCGTACTACTTAACCCACGCGATCGGGCCGCGGCCCTCGCCCATGAAATATCAGGCGCAGTAACAACCCCGACATGCAGGTCTGGCGTTCGCACGTTTCGTTCAATGTTAAGCTGTAAAATCTCTGCAAATGGCACCATCCGGCGAAAAGCGGCATCCGACGGGTACCAGCGATCCATCAAGATAATGCTGTCCGGTGGCTGTTTAGTCAGCACTTGCTGGGAAATCCAGGCACGGCTATCAGCAAAGCGCTCACAAACCTCCAATTCCAAATCCAGGGAGGGATTTCTGGCGAGCTGGTTAACGAGGGCCATTGTTTCCCCCCTGTAGGGATCGCTTTTTTTCTCGCAAAGTCGGATCACCTTCTTGTTGTCTGCCCTTAGTGCTTTCGTAATGGCCTCCAACAGTGTGGTTTTACCGGCTCCTTTGGGCCCATCCAGAGAAACAAACAGCTGACGACTCATTCTTGAAATGACGATTGATATAGGGTTTTTGTATAGCTTGCATCTGGCAAAAGCATCTTACTTCCTTCGTATGAATAGCTGCCCCTTCTTCGTTCGTGGGAGCCGCTTGTTTACTTCATGGCTAAAACGAGAGATTTTATCTTTTCTGCCTTTTCAAAATGATCCAGTTTCATCTCCATAATCCACCAATGCGCAACCTCCATCAGCAGTTCCGGATCATCATTTTTATTGGCAAAAAAAGCATAAAAAGACAGCCCTACGTTACTGCCCTTGGTCACAATTTTTGCCTCACACGTCCTGATGATCTTTTCCTTCATTCCAGCCCGCACGTTCTCTCCTTTTTCGCTGGGTTTAAGTCTACTAACCATAACATCTGTACGTACAACACCCGAACGCCACGTATCTCGTAAGAATCATAATATCTCTTCGGTTCATCGTCCGTGTGAGTTCAACGTGCCAACGTCTGCTTCTGGCACAAAACTGCCCATGGCAAGAACGTGGTGCATCATCCAAACACTCTGCAGATCTCGGAAATCACCTGCATCGTTGCGTCTTCGATGGTTCCTTCATTACGGCATAAAACCCAGCCGTGATTTGCAATTTCTCGCTCGAATGCCTTGGTACAAGCAACATGCTCTTCCAGCTTATAAATCACCGTACTACTTAGCCCACGCGATCGGGCCGCGGCCCTCGCCCATGAAATATCAGGCGCAGTAACAACCCCGACATGCAGGTCTGGCGTTCGCACGTTTCGTTCAATGTTAAGCTGTAAAATCTCTGCAAATGGCACCATCCGGCGAAAAGCGGCGTCCGACGGGTACCAGCGATCCATCAAGATAATGCTGTCCGGTGGCTGTTTAGTCAGCACTTGCTGGGAAATCCAGGCACGGCTATCAGTAAAGCGCTCACAAACCTCCAATTCCAAATCCAGGGTGGGATTTCTGGCGAGCTGGCTATTCCTCGTCCAGAGTGAGGACAGTCTCCCCATGTCCAATTTTGTCCACAGATACGTTTAATTAATGATTTACTCTTAAATTAAAAAATAGAAATTAAGTATCTCTTTTCCATTCATTTGAAATCAATCACAACAAAAAAACTACCATTAATCAGTAAATCAATAATTAGATTAACGTCAACATCTACCGATGGAGTGTTTCCGAACAGTGAGTCAGGACACACAAAATGACTTTAATGCTTAAATTATGTATCACTTTATTGATTTTATGTAGCAAGCTAACGAGATCCTCACGGCAAGGTCACCCGCCGTGAGCGCCCCCTCCGCCGCGATAACAACGAGTTAACGAGGAAACCAGATGAAATTGTTACTTCAAACGCGTACTGCTTTGCTACTGGCTCTTGGGTTGGGTTGCAACCTGGTTATAGCCCAAACTTTTGCCGCCGATGTGACGATAAAACGGGACACCTACGGGACCCCTCACGTGTACGCCAATGACGTTTACGGGCTGTTTTATGGCTATGGTTATGCCATCGCTCAGGACCGCCTATACCAGTTGGAAATGTCCCGGCGTAGTACTGAAGGACGTGTCGCCGAAGTTTTGGGTAAAGACTACTTGTCGTTTGATATAGGTATCCGTCAACAATACTCTCCTGCCAATATCAAAGCCCAGCTGGCCGCGTTACCCAAGAGTGATCGGGATATTCTTGATGGCTATGCTCAAGGCATTAACGCCTGGTTAAAAAAAATCGATGCCAACCCGCAACAATTGATGCCAAAGCAGTTTATTGACCATAACTTTAAACCGGCCCCCTGGACGGACTTCGATGTGGCCATGGTATTCATCGGTTCCATGGTCAACCGGTTCGGAGACTACAACACCGAACTGGAAAATCAGCAATTGCTTGCCGGGCTGATAAAAAAGGATGGCGAGACACAGGGCAAAGCGATATTTAACCTGCTGCTTTCTAAAGATAACCCAGACGCACCTACCACCATTCCCAAGGGGGAATGGCAGCCTTCGGTGCGCAATGGCGCCTATGTTTCTGCCCCGTCGGCGGCATCTGCCCTGAGCCCTGTAGCTCTCCCGTCAGAGACGACAACCAATGAAAAAGCGCCACGCTGGACACCGCCGAAGGAGAAAGCTTTCAGTAACATCATCGTCCTGAGTTCCCATAAATCCGACGGCGCCATGAGCATTTTGTTAAATGGGCCTCAGTTCGGTTTCTATCAGCCTTCCTATACTTATTCTATTGGGTTACATGGGGCGGGTTATGACGCGGTGGGGAACAGTCCTTTTGGCTATCCGATGGTGGAATTCGGCTACAACCGTGACATCAGCTGGGGGAGCACATGGGGGGCTGGCGACAATGTCGATATATACCAGTTGAAACTGAATCCTAAAAACCCTGAAGAGTATTTCTATCAGGGAAAATACCGCCTTCTGGAGAAACGGATTGAAACCATCGCGGTGAAGGATAGCGAAACCCAGCATTTGGCCGTTTACCGAAGCGTGCAAGGTGCCGTAATCGACTACAATCCCAAGCTGGGTCTGGCTTATGCCAAACGCCGTGGCTGGGAAGGCGAGGAAGTCGCCACCTTACTGGCCTGGAATAAAGTCGGCAAAGCGAAAAACCATAAACAATGGCTCGATCAGGTCCAGCATTCCGCCATCAACGTCAACTGGTACTACGCCGATAACAAAGGCAACATTGGTTATGCCTTGGGGGGGCGTTATCCCATACGTCTCAAGGGGCACGACAACCGGTTACCCGTACCGGGTGACGGCAGCTCCGAGTGGCAAGGTTTCATGCCCTTTTCCACCAATCCTCAGGTCTACAATCCTAAAACGGGTTACATCGCTAACTGGAACAACCGCCCTGCGGAAGGTTTCCCTAATCCGGACGAATGGTGGTACTCCTGGAATACCGCCGACCGCATCCAGACGTTATTCACCCGCATCGATAGCCAGCCGCGTTTTACACCTACACAGTTATGGAATTTGTTGATGGATGCCGCCTATGAGGATCCCAACGCGCGCTTTTTTGTGCCCCAACTGGTCAAAGTCGCCAGCGAAAGTAATAACCCGAAACTGCGTGAAGCTGCCGCCATCCTGGGTAAGTGGAACTATGAGGAACGGGATCTGAATGCCGATGGTTATTACGATACCCCGGCGACGCCGATCTTCCGGGCCTGGCTGCAACATATGCTGACTCTGTCGCTGGGGGGAATATTGCCTGCAGAGCAAGCGCCATGGTTCCTTGACCCCGGCTATATGACACCGGGAGAGAGTACTACGGGCAGCCAGAATATTTCGGTTGGTGCCAAAATTCTGTATCAGGGCATGACCGAAAACCACCCGACATCGGGCTTTGATATCTTCAAAGGCAGGGACATCGATGGCCTGATGATTGAAGCACTGACGCTCACCCTTAACGATCTGGAGAAATCGCAAGGCGAGAAGATGTCGGCATGGCATACCAAGGTGTCAAACACGACTTATCAGACGAAAAACTTCCTTAACATTCCGCAGGCGGGCTCAGACGAACACATTCAGAATCGCCTCGCCATGAACCGCGGGACCGAAAATGACATGGTGGTATTTACCGATAAAGGTGTCACCGGTGTCGAGGTAACGCCCCCTGGACAGTCAGGTTTTATCGCTCCGGACGGAAAACGCTCGAAACACTTTGACGATCAGTTGTCATTGTTCGGTGATATGAAAAATAAACGCACATGGCTTAGCAGCAATGATGTTCAGGCTAATACGGCCTCCCAGGAAACCATCAGCTATTGAAGCCAATGAGTGATAGTGTTGCCGCCTACCGATAATGGGTATAAACAGCCCGGTTCATGTTTGAACGGGGCTGTTTATACCGCCTGACGGGGGACGCAGGAAGTTGCCCATTGCATCATTGTGCGAGACGTCCCGCCTTTTCGTCTTTTGCCCCGGCCCTACCCCCCTATCAGTTGGCTTCCCTGCCACCTCCCCCAGTAGACTTGGTTGTTATGAAATTCTTCAGACGGCTTGACTGTACGATAAATATCGTACAATATAAGGAGGTAGTATGGGGTTCAGGGACGTAAAACAACTCGCTATACGCTGTCGTCAGCAAGGAGCGTATGACCATGAGGTCCGCAGCAATATCGATGTGAAAAATCTGTTCGCTACCGGGCAAATTGATGAAAACGATGTTATTGAACTTATCAGGAAAACGACCGGAGATGCGTATCAGTGCCGCCCGCATCACCAGGACGCCGCTACTGATGTTCACATTCTTCAACCCTGGAAGTCAGGTTGCTACTGGTACGTGAAATTTTATTTTATGGAACCCGACATCATCTTTATCAGCGTGCATCAATAACTCAGCAAGGAGCTCACGATGAGAATTGTCAAAGAAGGCGATACGCGCACCGTTCTGTGCCAGCACTGCGGAAAATCAATGGCGACTTATCGTTTACGCGATGTGGACTTCAGCGATCGTCGCGGTACGGTGAAGAACATTCTGGCTGCCGTCTGTAACCAGTGCGATGCGGTAGTCAGTATTCCCGCCCAGTCTACGCCACGTGTTAAAAGCGAGTTTGAACAAACAAAATCAGCGTTGGAAGTGAGAGTTCCGGCCCACTATCTCGATATTCTTAACGTTGCCACGCAAAAAATAGACGCTTCGCTGGACGAAGATTTTCATAAGATACTGATCCTTTACTATCTCCATGCGCTAACCACCGGCCGTTATCAGCAGCAAGAGCTGAAAACGCTGTTGGACAGTGAACTGGCGAAGGCCAAATCGTCTAAACGCTTGTCGATGAAAGTCAGTAAAAAACAGCTGGAAGAATTAAACAGCATAATGGAACAGCAGAGCCTGACCCGAAGTTCCGATGTGGTAAAAGCGGTGATCCTTAAAATTTATCAGGACCTGGTGCAGGAAAAAAACTTAGGTATATTGCCGGAATTACGCAATGTTGCCGCCGCGTTTTCCTAAGCCTTGTGCTCCTCAGAACTGATTCAGTGTGCTACCTGACGGCCCCAGACTGTCAGTCAGGATCTTCAGCAGCGCGCGGACTTTGGGCAGTGTCTGACGGCTTTTGAGCCAGGCCAGATTAATGGGTAATCCCTCGGTCGCCAAATGGGGCAACACCTCAACCAAGCTGCCATCTTCGAGCTGCCGCGCCACCAGCCAAGTGGGCAATTGTGCGATGCCGTGCCCGGCCAATACCGCCGTGAGCTGCCCTTCCGCATCACCGATCGCCACTCGCGCCGGCAATATCTTTTTCTCGCTGTTATTCGGCTGCACGCCAGCAAAATGCCAAGGGGTGAGCATGCCGTTTCCCTCGCCATAAACCACACAACTGTGATTTTCCAAATCGTGCTCGGTTTTCGGCTCCCCTTGTTTTTTCAAATAAGCGGGCGAAGCGCAAAAGATATGCCGCTGAGCACCCAGATAACGGTGCCCCAAAGCGTTCGGCCAAATATCAGCGCCACCGATGCGTACAATGATGTCGATGCCTTCGATCACGGGATCAACAAAGCGATCGGAAAACGAAATATGCGGCATCAACAGCGGATGATCTTCAATCAGTTTGAGGATCACCGGCAAAACATGCAGGCGGCCATAAGCAGCGGGAAGATCGATACGCACCTTCCCCCGTGGCTCGGAGTTTTCGGCCTGCATTGAAAGTTCCGCCTCCTCCAACTCACCCAGTACGCTGGTGCAGGTGCGATAGAAAGCCGCCCCGGCATCGGTCAGCGACAGACGCCGCGTGGTGCGGTTAAACAACTGCACCTGCAGCCGGCTTTCCAAACGGGCGATGCCTTTGCTGATGGCGGAGCTGGTCAAATTCATGAGTTCTGCGGCGGCAGTGAAACTCCCCATATCCGCCACGCAAACAAATAAGTCGATACCTTTAAGTCGTTCGGAAGAAAACATAGCCCGCCACATTAATGAATTTAATTCCACAAACTCGGTAATTTATAGCCTAAATAGGAAAAAAATTCTCAGTAAACTCCTTCTTGCAGCAAGTCATTAGGCCTATGACTTATTCAGCAACAAACTACAAAAAGGGGTTATTTCGTGAGCATCATAAAGAAACCAAGGGTACTGATTACCGGCGCCACCGGCCAGATAGGCGGCGATACTTTGCGCAACCTTCAGGCGGACAACTCCATCACCCTAGTGGCAGCCGTACGCTCCCCGCTAAAAGCCGCACCTTTGGAGGCTCAGGGCATTCACACCGTCATTATGGATTTTGATAAAGAAGAAACGCTGGCACCAGCGCTGCAAGGCATTGACCGCGCCTTTTTGGCAACCGGTTACACGGTAGATATGCTGCGCCAGAGTAAGGTGTTTCTCGATAAAGCGAAGCAAGCCGGCGTGCAGCATATTGTGCACTTGGGTGCCTGCGGCCGTGACGACACGACCATTGCGCACTGGGCCTGGCACCAACTGGTCGAACGCTATATTGAGTGGTCCGGTTTCTCCTTCACGCACTTGCGGCCGGAGTGCTTTATGCAAAACCTGATCGGCTACGGTGGCGTCCCAGCAATCGTCAATGGCGTCATTCAACAATACACCGGCGATGCGCCCTTCAGTTGGGTAGATGGCGAAGACGTTGCGCTGGCGGCGGCGTATTCGTTGCTACATCCTGAAAAACACGCGGGTAAAACCTATCGCTTGGGTTATGACGCCAGATCTTATGGCGAGATCGCCGCAATGATGACCGAAATGCTTGGCCTGCCGTTTCGCTATGAAGCACTGGATCACAGCGTTTTCATTGAGAACATGCGGCAATCCGGTGCCGAAATGGCTTATATGAGCTGCGTTGGTGACAATCTGCGGCGTATTGCCGAACGCGACATCCCCGGCGTTGAAGAGACTTTTGATAATTTCCCGGAGATAGCCGGTAAAGAACCGGTGCGCTGGCCAGAGTTTATCCGCAAGCACCGGGCCGCCTTCATCTATTGATGGCAATACCGGTGTTTTTATCAAAGACCGTTCAGAGAAACCTGAGCGGTTTTTTTTTAGCGCTCAAAAACTTCTTCTGGCCACCAGAAAAGCGCCAATCACCAACAATATACCGCCCAGCAGTGCGGGCAGGTTTTCGCGCAGTGCCCCGGGGCCGGCCTTGTAGATATCGGCCATCAAGCCCGCCACCAACTGGCTGGCCACCAACACGGCAATGGTGGTTGCCGCCCCCAGTTTCTGGTAGCCCAGAATGCCGGAGAAGACAAAGAACGAGCCCAGCAGGCCGGGCAATAACATCCACAACCTGAGGGTACCGGTGACCTCCGCCAGGGCGCTGACGCCATTTTTGGCAAACAGCAACCCCATCAACAATACCAGACCGACGCTGGAGTTGATCACCAGCGTAATCAGCACCGTCGAAACGCTTTCGGTGATACGCACCATCAACAGGTTCTGGATAACCAGGCTGACCCCGGCCGCCACCAGCAGCAATAGCATGATATTCATAGAGGTTCCGTTCTTTGCAGCGTCATTGGCGGGCTGGCGGTGCGTTGCTGTCGTCGAGTTTTAACTGCAGGAAGGTCAAATCCAGCCATTTGCCGAACTTGGCCCCCACTTCACTCATCCGGCCGACCATTTCGAAACCCAGATTGATATGCAGCTGCACAGAGGCCTGGTTGCCAGACTCAATGCCCGCCACCATCACGTGTTTGCCCATCGCCCTGGCGTGTTCAATCAACGCAATCAACAGCGTTTTCCCCACCCCGCCGCCACGGCTGTCTTGCCGAACATAAACCGAATGTTCCACGGTGTGACGGTAACCGTCCCATGCCCGCCAATCGCCAAATGAGGCGTAGCCCACCACCTCGCCCGCCTCATTGCTCGCCACCAGCACCGGATAGCCCGCCGCTTGCCGCTCCGCCATCCACGCGGCACGGTTTGCCTCGTCGACGCTAAGTTCATTCCAGATCGCGGTGGTATTAAGCACAGCGTCGTTATAGATAGCAGCAATGCCTGCGCTATCGGTTATAGTCGCGTTACGGATAAGCATGTTGACCTCTTGGTTGACCGTCTACTATCATACTACGATATGAATAATAAATTAGACAACCTAAATCAACGCATCGGTGCGAGGATCCGCATTGAACGTGAAGCACGCCATTGGTCGTTGTCCGATCTGGCCGAACGGGCCGGTGTTTCACGGGCGATGGTGCACAAAATTGAGCGTGGTGACAGCAGCCCAACGGCGATGTTGCTGGGCAGGCTTTCCGGCGCGTTTGGACTGAGCATGTCCAAACTGATCGCGCGGGCGGAAACGCAGGAAGGCCGATTGATGCGCCGCCAGGACCAACCGCTGTGGGTCGATCCCGACAGCGGCTACGTGCGTCGCCATGTGTCACCCCAGTCAGATATCCCGCTCGATCTGGTGCGCATTGAACTGCCCGCCGGTGCTGCGATCCCCATGCCGGCTTCGGCCTATGCCTTTATGCGACAATTAATCTGGGTGTTGTCCGGCTCGCTGGTGTTCCAGGAGGGTGAAACCCGCCATGAAATGGCCGAGGGTGATTGCCTGGAACTCGGGCCCCCCACGGACTGCGTGTTCAAAAATGAGAGCGCCGAAACCTGCATTTATCTGGTGGTGGTGATGAATAAGGCCTGAGTCCGTCAAGCCATACGACGGCGGTGCTTAGTTTTGCCGATCGCGGTTATATCCTGCGCAGAAAAATTTTTCGGCCAGGCGATTGGCACCGCCAGAAAAGAACTCGCTCATCACTTCCCCATTGAGACTGTACGCCCGACACAGCAACCCGGCTTCGAATGCCGCCTGGTTTTCGTCGCCCAGGCTTTGGGCCAAATGGTGAGCATAGCCCAGTACAAAGCCACGTTTGTAGTCACAGCAGAACCGGGTAAGCTCCGAAGCCGGTCCGGCGTTTTGTGCAGCCAAACCGGCCATCAGCCCCTTACCGAAGTGATTGTTCATGGCACCTCCTCTATCATTAATCGCTATATAAAATATTATATAACGATCATTGTGCGCATGGACATACTCACAAAGTTTTACCTGGTTACCTGAGCACATAAAAAACCCGCAGAGCAAAGCCCTGCGGGCGGATGAACATTTAGAT
Organism: Serratia proteamaculans; assembly: GCF_946227095.1. Lineage (GTDB taxonomy): Bacteria > Pseudomonadota > Gammaproteobacteria > Enterobacterales > Enterobacteriaceae > Serratia > Serratia proteamaculans_E. The sequence goes on along the minus strand of NZ_CAMISV010000007.1, from coordinate 180,981 downwards.
CAGGACGATTACAGGGTAAAGTTCAGCCCTTCTACCACCGTCTGCTCAAGCGGCAGGCGCCCTGAAGGGATCTCTTTTTGCTGCAGGAACTCCGGCAGCAGGGATTTATCGCCCGCTTTGCCGATCGCCACCATGCCGTGCACCTGATAGTTGTCCGGCAGGTTCAACGCAGCCTTGATTTTGTCATGGTGAACACCGCCCATGCAGTGAGTCAGCCAGCCTTTCAGGTGCGCCTGCAGCGCCAGATTGGCCCAGGCAGCACCGGCATCAAAGGCATGACTCGGGTTACTGACTTCCTTCTCACCGTTCAGACTGGTGGTTTTGGAAATCACCACCACCAGCGCCGAAGCGTGCTGCGCCCAACCGCGGTTGAACTCAACCAGGAAATCCAGATAGCTGTCCCAACTTGCCGAGCCGTGCTTGCTGTAAGCAAAACGCCACGGCTGAATGTTATAGGCCGAAGGTGACCAGCGCGCCGCTTCAAAGAAGCTCAGCAGGGTCTCATCGTCGATAGCATCATTGGCCAGCGCGCGCGGCGACCAACGTTCAATAAACTGCGCATCAATCGGGTAATCAGAAACTCTTGGCTCGCTCATGGACATCTCTCTCATGGGAATGGATAACAAAGTTATCTGATATTCCCATGTCTCACGCCAGAAAAACTTTTATTTTGTGCCCTGACTCAGCGCCGAACCTCCTGTTGCAACCAGTCCAGAAAGGCCCGTACCGGCGGGTGCCGTTCGCGGCCAGGCACGCACAGCGCAGTATAAGCCGCGCCCGGCACGCAAATATCCGGTCGATAAGATGCCAGCAAACCGTTACGCACCAGATCGGACACCATCACCGAACTGGCCAGCACCAGTCCCTGCCCGGCCACCGCCGCCTGCAACGCATAATGCTCTTCGTCATAAGCCCGCAACGCGCTATGCCGCTGCCACCAGTCGACTCCCGCAGCCTGGCACCACTCGCGCCAGCCGGTTTCATATAGGGTGGAGTCATGCCAATGAACGGTGATCAACGTGGGCGCGGGTTGCTCCATTACACACAAATCCGGGGCACCGTAGACACCAAAGCGCTCCTCCAGCCGCACCGCCTGATGCAGTTGTGGGTAGCTTGCGCTGCTGTAGCGAATGGCAATGTCCACGCTGGCGTCCTGCTGCAGATCAATCACCTCGCCGCAAGCCTCCAGCCGTACCAGATAATGCGGATAGGCCTGATAAAAACGCCCCAGGCGCGGCACCAGCCATAACGCAGCAAAAGAATGGGTGACGGAAACACACAATGAACCGGCGCTGGGCACCGGCCGCAAAACATCCAGCGTGGTGGCAACATCAAGCAGCGCGCCGTGGACCCCGGCGAACAAACGCTCGCCCTTGTGCGTCAACCTAACGCCACGCGGCACCCGGTCGAACAAGGCAAAGCCCAACTGCTGCTCAAGCGCCTTGATCTGATGTGACACCGCCGTCGGCGTAACCGCCAGTTCCAGCGCCGCCTGTTTGAAACTGCACAGGCGGGCAGCGGATTCGAAGGTACGCAATGCTGTCACGGGAAGTGAAGCAAACATGGTCAAGGCCTATACAGATGAATTTATCTCATCCTGACAGAGTAGCCGTCATTTGTCGCTGGCGCTGCACTCACCGTAAATTGACAGCCGTATTCCCCTACTCAGCAAACGGAGAGTGATATGAATTCATCTCAGCAACCCAAACGCCTTATCGTCCTGGTGGGCAGCCCACGCCGCGACGGTAACAGTGCCAGCCTGGCGCAAGCCGTCATGGCGGGTGCTGCCGAAGCCGGTACCGAAGCCAGCCTGCATTTTCTCGATGACTACATCAGTGGTTTTCTGGTGGATGGGCGCCATGCCGAACCGCCTGCCGACCGCTATGGCGAACTGTTTCTGGAACACTTCTTGCCGGCGGATGGGGTGGTATTTTGCACCCCGCTTTACTGGTACGGCATGTCGGCGCAAACCAAAGCCTTTTTCGACCGCTCTTTCAGCTATTACTCCAATGCCTATCCGGACGCAGAACAGGTACATCAGCGTATGAGCGGCAAACGCATCGGGCTGACGGTGGCCTCGGAAGAAACTTATCCCGGCGGAGCTATGGGGATCGTGCATCAAATTCAGGAATTCAGCCGCTACTCGCATTGCGAATTCGTCGGGGTGGTCCAGGGGGCGGGCAACAACCGGGGCGAAGTCAGCCGCGATCCGCGCAATCCACTACAGGCAGCCCGCGATTTGGGGCGCGAGATTTTCACTCGCCACTATTCGGATTACCGGATGGATACGCCACGCAGCACGCAGGTTTGGCAAGACTGACTCAGCAAAGGGGTAATCTGTTGCCCCTTTAACAAGGTTACGCAAGCATATGTAGCAAACTATTACCGACCATTGGCCCACCAGGACAAACATCATATGATGCAGATGCCAGACTGGCGCATCTAATAACTCGAAGTGAAACCCGATGTCAAAACAGTGGAAAATAACGGCGGCCAACGCCTGTCTGCAGGTGTACACCCGGTTGGGTGGCAACTTTAAAGAAAAGGCCAGTTTTAAACCGGAGCTGACCTTCGAACGCATCGTTATTTTTTCCACCACCGCCCTCGGCGACCTGATGTTTAATACACCGGCCATTCGCGCAGTGCGTGAACGCTACCCAATGGCGAATATCACCCTGGTTTCCAGCCATAAAAATAAACAACTGGTCGCGACCAGCCGTTACTTTAATGCTGTCATTTATTGGGATCATAAAGCCAAAGACATGCTCAGCATCATCCACCAGTTGCGTAAGCATAAGCCGCAACTGGCCGTCATCCTGCACTCAAAATCCCCTTATGATGTGATTGTCGCCATCACTGCCGGTTGCCAATATCTTTTCAAAGACGTCTACGGCAATAAAGCCAGCGGTATGGAAACCTGGCTGAGCGGCGTAAGCCAGAGCACCGGTGGGCATTTAATTCAGCGCAAGCTGGATCTGGTAGCGCAACTCGGGTGTAAAACCGACAACACCGAGATGTTTATTCCCGTTGAGTTTTCGCCGGTGAATAAAACCGCGGATAAAATCCCAATCGGTTTTCAAATGGGCGCTTCTGAAACGCTGCGCTGCTGGCCCGTCGACCAGTTTATTCGCCTGGCGAAACTGCTGCTGGCACAGTCGCCACACCACCAAATCGAATTAATCGGCTCCCCGAAAGAGCTGGCTATCGAACGGGAATTTATGGCGGGGCTAACGGCGGACGAACAGCAACGCGTGGTCAGCCATATTGGCAAAACCACCCTGCCGCAACTGCTGGCGGTAATGTCAAACATGCAGGTACTGGTGACCGGCGATACCGGCCCATTGCATCTGGCCATTGCGCTGAAAACACCGACCATCAGCCTGTTTGTCACGGCCAACCCGCAGCATACCGGCCCCTATCAAAACAGCGAATTGCATCAGGTAATGAACGTGTCGGTGGATGCGCAAAAGCTCACCACGGCTCAACGCCGCCAACCGCTCAGCATTATCTCTGAAGATGAAGTGTTTGATAAAGTGACGAGCGCGCTGGCGTTCACGCGCCCGCAGGCTGACTAACGAACCCTTTGGTCGGCTGGGCGAAAACCATCGCCAATGGGAACCAGAACAGGTACCAGAACTCCGCCGGGTTGGCGATGACAAACATCCCCTGCGAGCAGTAGAAGATCAGCATAAACAGGTACAAAGCCGCCTCCAGCCGCCGCCCGGCCCTGAGGTGACGTGCGGCTTGCCGCGCGCCAAACGCCAGTAATCCGGCGAACAGACAAAAACCAACCAGCCCGCCTTTGAGCAATGCGCCCAGATACAGGCTGTGAGTGGTATGAATAAACTCGCCGGTATAATTGGTAAAAGTCAGTTCTCTATCAAATCCATAGCCAAAAAACGGCGCCTGTTCTATCAACGCCAGGCTGTGTCGCCAAATACTCATTCGCACAAAACTCTGCTGATACAACTCTGAAAAACGCGTAATCAGCATTTCTCCGATGGATGACCATAGCACCATGCCTGCGGTAAATATGATCATTGCCACAATCAACATCGCCAATTTCTTATTCAACGCCCGGTAATGCGTGGTTAACACCAGAGCCGCCATTAAGGCAATCAAAGGCCCGCGGCTCTGTGTCAGTACCATAAAGGCCAAAAGTGCGGGGATCACCAGCAGTATCTTTTTCTGCTGGGTATCACGAAAAACCATCAGGCTTAAAATAATGCCCAATGCAGCATAACCGGCAAGATCTATCACATTGCGCGGCCCGGGATTGGCGTCAGAGGTTTCTCTGAGGGTATAAATTTTAGAGTAGTCGACCCAGGCAAGATACAGACATAGCAGTGTAATGCCGGCGATCACGCAGCAGAGCAAGAGATTACGCCGGGGGCTATCCAGCACGCTGACCAACAGACCCAAATAAATCAGGATATAAGTGCTATGCGTCAGGGCAGACAGCGCATCTTCCGGTGTGCCTCCCCAAAAATTACTGGCGGAATAGTACGCCAGAAAATACGCTGCCAAAGCGATACCGATGAGTGCAGCACGCCTGCCAAACCAGGCCTGACGAAATTCCGGTCGGGTGGCCAGCGTCAGCAGGAAAAAAAACGCCGAGATATGAAATAGATTATTCACCCGGGTATGACCGCAAAAAATGGCGCTGAAGAAGGAGAATGTCAGGAAGACGTAAACAGCGATCGGTGTGGTGACATCAGTTTTCTTTGAAAAAATCACTGCAATCAACCTTTTCAAAAATACGGGTATCTATGGCGCTCGCCAATGAAAAATTCTTTACGTCAATATTGTTGATTTTCATTCTTTCAGCCGCATGGCTAAAAGCCGGGATGATCATATCCTCGACCTTTTCGGGTAAAAATGTCGGCAGTTTGTTTTCTGGCGTTTCATAGAAGCGCGGCAAATGGAAGTTGTTCATATCCAGCCCGGCAATAAAGAGCTGTTTAAACCCCAGGAAGGAGATGATCTGAAACACCCAATAAACCACCGTGCCGGCATCGAAAATACCCTGCCGGATATCATGACTAAAGGCTATGGATTTACAGACAGAAGAAAAATAGACGTTACTGTCATGGCGGTAATGTTCCCACAATGCTGGAGGATTTATTTTTGGGCTGTAAATTTTGAAAGCCGCATCTTCGATGACGGCAAACTGGCACTTAACGCCTGCCAGCGTGAAACGATCAATGATTTTCGTCACGCCGTGGACCGTCGTAAACAGGATTAAATCCTCTGCCAGAACAATATCTTCTATAATATCCGGCCGTTGATCAATAAACCCCATATCGACAATGACGTAAAAACGAAAGCTCACCTGTTGGTTTAAGAAGTAGGCCCCATTGACCCCGATGGCCGGCATATCAGGAATATCGCTAAAGCAAACAGAGCTCACCGATGGCCCGGTAGCCGTCAATAATATCGGCCCCTGAAATCGGTCTTTTAACGCTGAAAGTTCCACTATAGGAATCGTCTGACTCTTATAATAAAACTCGACAATCTCACCACTATCCGCACGTTCAATTTTCACGTAAGGCCAGAGATTTTCATTATGCCGATAAGGGCGAGAATGTGAATAACGGTATATCTGCTTAAAAAAACTTCCCATCGAACCCATTTCCCATCATAAATTTATCCACACCAACAAAGATTCGTCTGATCTAAATTAAATCCATTGATGGGGTGAGTATCGGAGCATTCATGACGGCGAGCAATTTATGCAATTTGAGTTCTTCGTTATAATAACGACAAGAGATATATCAATTTGTTAAAAGTGTAAAAATCATGCCTGAAAAGGTAATTATTATCTTAAATTGCACAGGGGCGAAAAATTTCGCCCCTGTTTACACAGCGATTATTGGCGGGAGACTTATTAATCGTCGAAGGGCTCACCCAGAGTCAGCATCAGCCGGTTAGCCCAGGCAAAGAACGCCGTCGACTGCACCAGATCCAGCAGCGCCAGCTCATCCAGCCCCTGCTCGCGCAGCAGTGCCAGTTGTTCGGCGTTAGCCTGCGGCGGCGTAGCGGACAACGCGGCGGCAAAGTCTATCTGTGCCCGCCACGGCTCCCCTTGCCCCTCACTCAACACGCCCCCCGGTGCTACCTCCAGCAGACGTTGTACCTCATCCGCCTGTTTGGATAACTGTGCCGCCTTGCGCGCATGCACCGAAGCACAATAGATACAGCCATTCACCTTGCTGGCCACCGTGGCCGCCAGTTCGCGATCCTTACGTTCCAGCCCGCCTTGCGTATAGAAAATCGCCCGATCCGCCAGCGTTCGATGCTCCAGCACCGGATGATTACGTGCCAGCAGGCGGAAATAATCCGAGTCGCCATGCCCGAAGCGCGTCAACAGCGCCTGACCCGATGCATCAAACTCCGCCAGCGGCCTGGCGGCGATCCACGGCTCCCAGCCCAGTTCCTGACGGGTAAACAGCGGCGGCGCATGGCGGCCGCTCAGGGTGACGGATTCGGTGCGCCAACTGCCGGCTCTGACCGGTGAGCCGCTACTGTCCCCCTCAACCGGCTGACCGCCAAGTAGCCGATAGCCGGTTAACAGACGGCTTTGGAAACTGACAAACGCGATCAGTTGCGACAGGGTGACGATAGCGTCCAGTGACCAACCGGCTTGCTGCAATGCCTGCAAATGCAGGGCATCGGCGCTGGCGGGTTTGAACGCCAGCCGTTCGGCATGACCCAGCGCCGCCTGCAAACGCGGGCTATCCTCTGCACCTCCCTGTTGTTGCAGCAACGCCGCATAGTGGGCCGCCAGTGATTTATCAGCATGCCATTCGCTGATGCGCTGGGCGATTTGCAACCGCTGCGCTACAGGAAAATCGCCGGCATCCGCGGGAGCGAATAACGCCAGGTAGCTGGCCTGAATCGCGTCCGTCGCCGCCTGCCGTGTCACTCTGGCCTGTGCCAATGCGGAACCGGGCGCGATCTCTGCCAGTACGGCCAGCAGGTCGTCATTATTCAATATTGCAGTCATACCTTTTCCTCAGCGTGATGTTCATGGGTGACGGAAGCGGGAGTACGACGTTGCCAACCCAGCTCCGGGGCAACGTGACGGGCGATCAGCTCAATAGAATGCAGAATGTAGGCGTGCGGTGGATCGATGGAATGCACCTGAAACGCCAGGTCGGTCACCCGCGCCAACGCGCTGTCTTTCTGCAACGAGGCAATCACCTGATCCGGGGTACCGAGATGCACGTCAAAGGCCCGGATCAGCCCATCGAGCGACTCATCGGATGGTCGGTGGCCACTGGCGCGCAGGCGTTCAAGCCCACGACCCAACCCCTGCGCGGCAAAGTCCCGCGCCTGTTGGCTATTATCGGTCACCAGGGCGGTGCGCGACCCCATAATGCGCGGTGCAATGCCGGGCGGCAGCGCCGCCAGATAGGCGTCAATAATCGGGTTCTGCAACTCGTCCAGCGGCAAATCTGGCGCCTCTGTCGGGCGCGGTTGGGTGCGCGACAGCATTAAGCCGTCACCGGCACGTCCGGCGCGTTCGCCACCTTCCACCGAAAAGGTCGCCTGCCAGACCCGCTCCGCCAGTTGCGGCGCGGCCGGGTACAAACGGTTATCCTCACCGCCCAGGGCCTCGCCACGCCAGGCGCGCAGCAGTGTATTGAAGTTGTCGGCAAATACCGCGTGGCGCTGCTGAGCATCAAAACCGAAGGCGCTGAACGAAGACGGCGTGCCGCCGGCGGCAATCCCCACCTCCAGCCTGCCGTCAGACAGCAGATCCAGTACCGCAGTATCCTCCGCCACCCGAATGGCCGACTCCATCGGCAGCGTGATCACCCCGGTGCCCAGCCGGATATGGCGAGTTCGTGCCGCCACCTGTGCCAGAAACACCAGGGGTGAAGGCAAGCCGCCCTCATCCTCATGAAAATGGTGCTGCGCCACCCAGGCACTATCAAAACCGACCCGTTCCGCATGCACGATTTGCTCGGTTGCCAACCGATAACGCTGTTGTGCACTGCCCTGATCCAGCAGGCGGGTGAAAAAACCCAGTCTTTTACTGCTCATAAATTGCGTCCTTAATCTTGGGCTGTTCGGCATAAAACTGACGGCCGGGAATGGCCTCAATCAACTGACGGGTGTAATCACTGCCCGGCATGGCGAACAGCTCGCCGGTCGCGCCGCTGTCCACCTGTACCCCTCGATGCAACACCGAAACGCTGTGTGAAATCTGCCGTACCGTGGCCAGATCGTGTGAGATAAACAAATAGGTCAGCCCCAGTTCCTGCTGCAAATCCTGCAACAGCCGCAGGATCTGCGCCTGTACCGTGACATCCAGGGCCGAGGTCGCTTCGTCCAGCACCAGTACCCGTGGTTGCAACACCAGCGCCCGGGCGATCGCCACCCGCTGACGTTGGCCGCCGGACAGCTCGCGCGGCTTGCGACTCAGCAACTCGTCCGGCAGCGCCACCCGTTCAAACAGTTCACGTACCCGGCGATAACGCTCGACTTTGCCCAGCGGTTCAAAGTTCAGCAACGGCTCTTCAATCACCTGATACAGCGTCTGCGACGGATCGAGCGAACCGAACGGGTTCTGATACACCAACTGAATGCGACGACGGAACTGCCGCAGCGCTTCGCCCTTCAACTGGGTGAAGTCGACGCCGTCGATAATGATTTGCCCGGCGTCCGGCCGTTGAAAACCGAGCAGGCAGCGTGCCAGCGTGGTTTTGCCGGAGCCGGATTCCCCTACCAGCGCATGGGTGGTACCACGCGGCACGCTAAACGACACCTGATCCAACGCACGGTAAGTTTTGCCCCCCACACCGGCCAGGCGGAAATCTTTCACCAACCCATTAACCTGGATCGCCAGCTCTTGCGTACTGTTCCGGGGTTGCGGCACCGCTGCACGGGTCAGCGATGGCACATCGGCAAACAATCGGCGGGTATAATCGCTGGTGGGGGCACGCAGCACTTCGGCGGTCACGCCCTGCTCCTGAACCCGACCATGGCGAAACACCAGCAGCCGGTCGGCACGCTCCGCCGCCACTGCCAGATCGTGGGTCACCAGCAGCACCGCGGTACCAAACTCCTGCCGCAGTTCGTCGATCAGATCGAGAATGCGCTTTTGCACCGTGACATCCAGCGCGCTGGTTGGCTCATCGGCGATAATCAGCGCCGGTTGCAGCGCGATAGCGATGGCAATCAACACCCGCTGTTTCATGCCGCCGGAAAGTTCATGCGGATACTGACGCGCCCGCAGCTCCGGGTGGGTCAGACCAACCCGGGTCAGTAATGCCACCACCCGCTGCTGCACCTGTTTGCGCGGCAGGCGACGGTGAATATTGAGGATTTCCGCCACCTGTTCGCCGATCGTCTTCACCGGGTTAAGCGAGCTGGACGGATCCTGTGGGATCAAACTGATTTGCGCGCCCCGCACCGCGTCCAGACGTCGTGATGACCAATGGCTGATATCGGTGCCGTTGAGACGGATAGCGCCCTGCTCCAGACGGCCATTTTCCGTCAGCAGGCCAATGATTGCCTGCGCGGTGGTGGTTTTGCCCGAACCGGACTCGCCGACCAAAGCCACCACTTCCCCCGGCTGAATGGCGAACGACACCTGATGCACCACCCGCTGGCTACCGGTCGCGCCCTGATAGGCAATCGACACCTGCTCCAGCGCCAATACCGGCGTGGCCGCCGCCCGTTGTAATGCCGTCTGAATACTCATGGCTGCGTTCTCCCCAATGCACGGCTGATGCGGTTGGCCGCCAGCACCACTGCCACCACCGCCAGCCCCGGAAAGGTAGTCAACCACCAGGCGGTGGAAATGTAGTTGCGCCCTTCGGCGATCAGCAACCCCCACTCCGGCGTCGGTGGCGGGGTGCCATAACCCAGGAAGCTCAGGGTGGCGATCGCCAAAATAGCGCTGCCAAACTGCAACGCCGAGAAGGCGATCACCGAAGTCAGCGAGTTCGGCAGAATGTGCCGCCACAGCACCGCCCAGAAGGTACCGCCGCTGCCATAGGCCGCCTCGACGTAATCACTGTGCCGCACCCGCACTACCTCTGCGCGCGCCAGGCGGGCAAAGTTGGCGACGGAAGTAATCCCGACGGCAATGGCGGCATTAACCGTGCCAAACCCCAGTAAAATAATGATGCTCAGCGACAGCAGCAGGCCGGGAATAGACAGCAAGACGTCGACAAAGCGCATCACCGCTTCGTCCGCGATGCCCCCCACCGCACCGGCAATCAGCCCCAGCGCGGCACCCAACAATAAACCCAGCGCGACTGCCACCAGCGCTGCAGACAGCGTCTGCGAGGCACCATAGACAATGCGCGCATACAGATCGCGCCCCAGTTGATCGGTGCCCAGCCAGTGTTCGCCGCCCGGCGCCAGCCGCTGCGCACCGGCGATACCTTCGGTGCCGCTGTAGGCGGTGAATAGCTGGGGCGCCAGCGCCCACAGCACCGCAATGGCGATCACCGCCCAGGCCAGCAGCAAGGTCAACGGCACACGACGACGGCGTGGACGGCTGGTCGGTAAGGTTCCTTCACTTTCCAGACCGCCCAGATCTCGCTCCGGTACGACCGCTTTTTCATAGGAGATACTGCTCATACGGCGACTCCTGTGTGGGTTTTCAGTCGTGGATCCAACAGCGGGAACAGCAGATCCACCAGCAGATTGAGGGTGACGAAAGCGGCGGCGGAGATCACCACGATCGCCTGCAGTACCGCCACGTCCTGATTCAGCACCGCCTGCAGGGTCAGTTGTCCCAGCCCGCTGCGGCCAAACACGGTTTCGGTGATCAGCGCGCCGGCAATCAGTTCACCAAGCAGAATGCCGGCTATGGTCAGCGCCGGCAGCATGGCGTTGCGCGCCACATGCCGCCACAGCACCCCGCTACGGCTGGCACCTTTGGCGCGTGCCACGGCGACAAACGGCTGGGTCTGCACCTGGTCAATGCTGCGGTTCAGGATCTGCGCCAGCGGGGCGGAGATCGGCACCGCCAGGGTCACAATCGGCAGGATAAGCCCTTGCCACTCACCTGGGTTGATCACCGGGATCAGCTTGAGTTGGAACGAAAACACCTGGATCAACACAATACCCAGCCAGAAGGTCGGCACCGAAACGAACAGCGACGGCAGCGATTGCAGGGCCGATCTCAGCCAGCCAAAGCCGGTCAGATTGGAGATAAAGGCAATCGCCAACGCCAGCAGCAGCGCCAGCGTAAAGCCCAGCACCGCCAGTTGCAGCGTGGCGGGCAGGTTGGTGGCCAACAGTTCGGTGACCGGTACCCCGGCCTGAATGGAGTAACCCAGATCCCCCCGCAGCACGTTACCCAACGCATGCAGATACTGCTGCCACAGCGACACATCGGCACCATAGGCGGCACGCATATCGGCGATCTGAGCCGGACTGAGTCCCATGTCCGGATTCTGGAACTTAATCAGGATCGCATCGCCCGGCAGCACCTGCAGCAGGAGAAACGACAGACTAAAGGTCGCCCACAGCACCAGCAGCGCTTGTGCGATACGCCGCGCCAGATATCGGCTCATCATGGTCTCCCTAATGTTTCTCTAACCAGGCGCCGTAGAAACTCGGGCGACCCACGGCTTCGAAACTCACCCCCTTCAGATAAGGCGCGCCGGCAAATACCTGCGGCTCCTCAAAGAATGGGATCACGTACGCCTGATCGAGCAGGTAATTTTGTGCCTCACCGGCAATCTGCAGGCGTTTTTGCGCATCCACCTCAGAGGCAATGCCCAGCAGTAGCGCGTTCAGCTTGTCGTCGCTGAACTGGCTGTTTTTACCGGAGCCGCCTTGCTGCAACAGCGCATCGCGGTTGGTCGGGTAGAACTGGCTTTTAATCACGTCCGGATCGGCCCGCCCCACTTCCACCACCGCCGCCGGGGTTTTCTGCGGGTCGAGGTTATCGGCCACCCGGCTACCGGCGTCACCGGCCAGAATGTTCAAGCGCGCGCCGACCTTGCCCCACTGCTGCGAAACCAGTTGCAACACCGCCTTGTTCTGCGGTTGCGGCAGTGATTCATAGACATTCAGCAGCAGTTTTTTACCGTCTTTCTCACGCAGGCCGTCGCTGCCCTTTTTCCAGCCCGCCTCATCCAGCAGGCGGTTGGCCAGTTGCGGATCGAACTTCAGCTTGGCGGACAAGTCGACAAAACCAGCGGCGGAAGAGGCAATCACCGATTTGGCCTGTGGGTAGTTAACCGAGAACAGCGTATCGACGATCTGCTTGCTGTCGGTGGCATGCAGTAGCGCCTGACGCACGCGCAGGTCGCTTACCAGCGGGTTATCCGGTCGGAAGGCGACGCTGTCATTCACGCCACGCGTTGGGGCCGCGTAGATGGTGAAACCCTGATCCTGAGTCTGCTTCTCGTCGTAGGCCTGGATCTGGCGAATAAAGTCTGCCTGCCCGGCTTGCAACGCACCAATGCGCACACTGTCCTCACCGGTGACAATCACCTTGATCGCGTCCAGATTGGCGCGCCCTTGCTGAGCCAGCCTGGCCGGACCCCAGTGATAATCTTTGCGAACGCTAAGGCTGACCTCACGCCCCAGCGTCTCGGCGCTGACCACAAACGGGCCGGATCCGATGATATGGCGCGCATCGCCGAGTTGGTCATAGTTGCGGTTCAGGGTGCTGAGCGAAACCAACCCCGAGCCAATCGTGGCGGTACCCTGCAGGAAACCTGGCGACGAGTGCTTGAAGTAAAATTTGACGGTTAACGGGTCGATCACTTCGCTGTGGTCGTAGTTATTGATGACTTCAGACACCGGCAGGCGTTTCTCTTTATTGCCCAGGCCATAGGTGTCGAAGTTTTTCGCTACCGCGCTAGCATCCAGCGGAGTGCCGTCGGAGAAGGTCACGCCCGGCCGCAGCTTGAAGGTGTATTCGGTTTTGTCGGCGTTGCTGCTCCAGGATTCGGCGATCCACGGCTCAATCTCCAGCGTTTGCGGGTTCTGGTAGGTCAGTTTGTCAGTGATTTGATTGAGGATGCCGCCATTGGGGTAGAAACCGCCGGAAGGCGGGTAGAGGTTGGTGTGCGCCTGCTGTTCCAGATAGATCAATGTGCCGCCCTGCACCGAGGCCAGCGCCGGACTCATCGCCGCCGCCAGGCCCAATGCCACCGTTATCCCGCTGGTTAATCTATTGAAAGAGAAATTAAACATCGTATGCCACGCCTTCTTTATTTCGGAATGTTATGGGTTAGATAACAAACCAAATCGGCGAGGAGTTGAACGAACTAATTTCGCTAACCAATGGCGGAAAATGCACAAGGCATCGGTGGTTGGCAGAACGGATGTTTTGTTATAACGTATCAGAAATCAAACCGGGAAGACCAAAATGAAAATTCAGCTCTCGCTGTTGTTCCTTGGCTTGTTAGCCGGACGCGCCGCCGCGTTTCAGTCCAGGGTGCCAGAACCCCAGCCTGAACAGACGCGCGCAGCGGAAAATAATATCGAGAATAGGTTTTACGGCTTTCATGCGCTGGATGCGCAAACGGTCAATGTCGGCACCTGCGCCGCCTTGCCGCAGGCCGGATGCCAGTGTGCTTTCTGCACCATGCTGCGACAGGCCGGGCCGACGAAATAACCGGTCCGGCATAGCTTATCGGCAGGCTGCGACGCCAGGGGTCACAACTTTTTGTGGTGTGTTAGAGAAACGGGTCAGTGCCGTCAGTACCACCGCGATGACCAGCGAAGTGCCCATAAAGATATAGGAAGCCTGCGGCCCCTGCGTAATACCGTTGAGATAGCCGACAATCCAGGCCCCCACAAATGACCCCAGTGCGCCAAAACTCACGATAAATGCCATCGCCCCCGCCATCACGTTGCGTGGCAATAGCTCCGGGATCGCCGCAAAGAACGGGCCATAAGGCGTATACATAGCTCCGCCGGCAATCACCAGCAAGACGTAGGACAACCAAAAATGGTTAGCACCCAGTGTGAAAGACGCGCAGAAACAAACCGCCCCCAACCCCAGAAACAACAGCACCACCAGCTTGCGCTGTTGATACTTATCAGAGAAATAGGATGCACCAAGCATCAGCGGCACCGCCAACAAATAAGGTGCAGCAGACAACCAGCCGGTAGCGACAATCCCCATGCCGGAAGCGGTTTTCAAGATCGACGGCAGCCACATAATGAAACCGTACATACCGATATTCCAGAAGAAATGAATAAACGACAGTGCCAATACCTTGCGTGACCGAAAGGCCTCGCCGTAATTTTTAATCGGTTGCATACCGGTCTGTTCAGCGGCGAGGGCGGCCTCAAGAGCAGCTTTCTCCTGCTCACTGAGCCAGGTGGCATCTTTTGGCCGATCGACAAAGATCACCCACCAGATTGCCGCCCAGATAATGGCCGGCACCCCTTCAATGATAAACATGCCACGCCAGCCAAAGGCGTCCACCAGATAACCGGACAGTATCGACATCCACAGCACGGTAATCGGGTTGCCAAGAAACAGGAAAGTATTGGCTTTCGAGCGTTCCTGCTTGGTAAACCAATGGCTGAGGAACACCAGCATCGCCGGCATCACGACGCTTTCCGCCACCCCAAGCAGGAAGCGGATCGCCGCCAACGTTGCCACATTGCTGACCAAACCGGTAGCGGTGGCCAAAATGCCCCACAACACCAGGCTCCAAAAAATCAGCCCCTTGGCACTGCGTTTCTCGGCGTAAATTCCTCCCGGCACTTGGAAAAAGAAATAACCGAGGAAAAATAGCGCCCCCAAGAGTGAAGACATACCCGGCGTAATATTGAGATCGTGCGCCAGCCCTGCGGCCGCTCCAAATCCGTAATTGGCACGATCCAGGTAGGCCAGGCTGTAGGTAATGAAAGCCAGCGGAATAAGCTTTCGCCAGCGGATCGGTGCCAGCTTGGTGGGTAAATTGATGCTCATATTCGTTTTCCCCAGGAATTTTAATGGATGCCGGTTTATACCTAATGACCGCGCTTGTTGGTGCCCTTTTAAACATCTGATGTCATACCTTAACCTGTATGACATCACTCAAGGTTAAAAATGAATCACATTTCGGTCGTATTCAATGGCCAGTGCTTCGAATTGAAATGACGATCACAAAATAAATTTATTCTCCCGACCTGGTGTCAGCCACGCAAAAATGTGGCGAACAGCTTCACACCTGCGGCATGGCGTGCTATACCACAGGCATGTTGTAGGACAACTTATGCGATGGATATCATGAGTCTTCAATCAATCCAAAAACACAACGTGGTCAACGCGGTCTATGAGCAAATAAAGGAAAAACTGTTGGACGGCAGTTGGCCGCCTGGCAGCAAACTCCCCTCAGAAGCGGAACTGACCACCTCTTTCAACGTCAGCCGGGTCAGCATTCGCAGCGCGGTGCAGCGTCTGCGCGATCTGGGCATCGTGGTGACCCATCAGGGCAAAGGCAGTTTTGTCGCCCAACACCTCAATCCACAGAGCCTGTTCAATGAACAGCAACCGATCATGCACCTCAGCCGTGAAGAGTTTCACGACATGATGGTGTTCCGCCAAACGGTGGAGTTCAAATGTATGGAGCTGGCGGTATTAAACGCCACGCCCGAGGACATTACCGCGCTGGAACAAGCCCTGAACCGCATGCTGATCAACAAAGACGATTACAAAAAGTACTCTCAGGCCGATTTTGAGTTTCACCTGGCCATAGCCAAAGCGTCACAGAACAAGGTGTTCTACAACGTGATGAACTCAATCAAAGACACCTATTACTACTACCTGGAAGAACTGAACCGGGCATTGGGGATTTCTTTGGAAAGCGTCGAGGCACACATCAAGGTGTTTATGGCGATTAAAAACCGCGATTCTTCTACCGCCGTTGCAGTACTCAACGAGGCGATGGCGGACAACGTCACCGCCATCGAAAAACTCAGACAGGCCACACCGGACACCGAGTGATGCACTTTCAAAGGGCGCAATTAAATGCGTCCACAGGTGAGGTTAAGGCCGTGACGCCGTGCCGTCCGGCGTACGTGCCAGAGTCCAGGACGGGATACCGCCGATACACGGGTACTGCGCCGCTTTTTGCTCATCGATATCTATACCTAACCCTGGGCGAACGCTCAGGTAGGCATAACCCCGCTCAATTTCCGGACAGCCGCTAAACACTTCACGCAAGGCGTCATTCATCGGCGTGTATTCCTGAATACCAAAATTGGTCACGCTCATATCCAGGTGCAGGTTGGCGGCGACGCCGACTGGAGAAATGTCGCCCGGCCCGTGCCAGGCGGTACGTACCCCATGGATTTCACTCAGCGTCGCCAATTTTTTCGCCGGGGTAATACCGCCAATGGTGCTGACGTGACAACGGATATAGTCGATCAGGTTATTGGTAATCAGCGGTTTCCAGTCATTGACGTTGGTGAACAGCTCCCCCATTGAGATCGGCGTGGAGGATTGTTGGCGCAACATTTTCAGCCAGTCGATATTTTCAGGTGCCACCGGGTCTTCGAGGTAAAACAGTTGGTATGGCTCCAGCGTTTTGGCCAGTTGAACGGCGGCGATTGGCGTTACCCGCTCATGTACATCATGAATAAACTCAATGCCGAAGCCCAGCTTATTGCGCAGGTGTTCAAACAGACGCGGCACGCTTCTCACGTAGGCATCCGGATCAAAATAGATGCCCGGCGTACTGCCGCGCGGGGAACGTTTGGGCTGAATATTTTTTGCCCGCGCCAACTGGGTAGCAATCAGTTTCAGATCGTCCGTGCCCGCCCCGCCGTACATTCCCATCTGACAACGCACATATTGGTAGCCCTCTTCCATGCGTGCACGGATGTTGTCCTCTACCTCAAACTCATCGCTGCCGTCGGTATGGCAATACAGCGCAATACCGTCGCGGCATTGGCCGCCCAAGAGTTCATAAACGGGCAGACCGGCGACTTTCCCTTTGATGTCCCACAGCGCCATATCCACACCGGACAGGGCATTGTTCATGATCGGACCGCTGCGCCAGTAGCCGCTTACGCAGGCAGACTGCCAGATATCCTCGATGCGCGATGGATCCTTACCGATTAGAAACGGTGCCATATAGTCGTCGATGGCCGTTTTCACCGCATGAATGCGTTGAGTGAAGGTCGCGCACCCCAGGCCATATAGGCCCGGTTGGTTCGTCTCGACCTTCACTACAGCCAGATCGATACCGCCTGGCGCGGTGAGAATAGTTTTCACGCCGGTGATTCTTAGATTACCCACTGTAAACTCCTTTGCCGCCAACTCATCAGTTGTCCTACAAGGTGTGGTTAAATTTATATCATCGATAGTGCATGGGCTAAAGCGTCGTTCAAAAATTATGTGCGCTGTGTCATGAAAACAAACCCAACCAATTGTTTTACATTGCAATTGTTTAATGTTGGATTTTTCTTTTGTGATCCGCGCTTCAAAAACCATTTAACAGAATTGATTTCTGCCAAGGCTTAACGCAACGTTTATATGAATGATGTCATACATGTTGAACGGCACTAAGCTTAACACGATGCCAATAACGGTACATGCCGAATCAGGATCCTATAACCAACAGTAAGAGGTTGATATGTCTGCTCTGTTCGATTTAACGGGGAAAACGGCGCTGGTCACCGGTTCTTCTCGCGGATTAGGTTTTTCCTACGCTGAGGGGTTGGCTGCGGCCGGAGCCAGCGTCATTTTAAACGGTACGCAACCTGCAACGGTACAGGCCGCGGTCGAGCGACTGCAATCTCAAGGTCTGCAGGCGCGCGGTTTCGCCTTTGACGTTACCGATGAACAAGCCATAGAGGCGGTATTCAATCAGCTCGACGAGGAACGGGTTGAGGTTGATATTGTGATCAATAATGCCGGTATTCAGTACCGTAGCCCCCTGCTCAACCTGGAGTTGGAACAGTGGCAGCGGGTGCTCGATACCAACCTGACCAGCGCATTTATCGTTGGTCGAGCCGCCGCTAGGCGGATGATCGCCCGCGGTAAAGGGGGGAAAATCATTAACATCGGTTCGCTGACCAGCCAAGCCGCCCGCGCCACGGTTGCGCCTTATACCGCCGCCAAAGGTGGCATCAAGATGCTCACCTGTTCAATGGCCGCCGAGTGGGCCGAGTTTAATATTCAGTCCAACGCCATCGGTCCGGGTTATATATTGACCGATATGAATGCCGCGCTGGTTGATAACCCCGAGTTCGATGCCTGGGTGAAAGCCAGCAATCCCTCTAAACGCTGGGGTAAACCAGAAGAGCTGATCGGCACCGCCGTGTACCTCGCGTCCAATGCTTCCAACTACGTGAATGGACAGATTATTTACGTCGATGGCGGTTGGTTGGCCGTACTGTAACCCTGACCCGCTTTAAATCTGTTTACTTACCCGTGGCGTATGACTGTTACGGGGGCATCTCTGTAGCCAAAATTTATAAAAATAAACACCCTGACCAGGACAACACTATGAAAGCAACAAAATCGCGATTCTTTATTCTGTCGCTGTTGTTTATTGTGACGGCTATAAATTATATGGACCGGGCCAACCTGTCCGTCGCCGGCAGTAAAATTCAGTCTGAGTTCGATCTCAGCGCCACCCAACTGGGTTTACTGTTTTCCATGTTTACCTGGTTCTACGCCGCCAGCCAGATCCCGGTTGGTTACGTACTGGATCGCATTGGCTCACGGATACTTTACGGCAGCGCCATTATTCTGTGGAGCGTCTTTACTTTCCTGATGGGCTTCGCCTCGCATCATTTGTTCGCCACTGCAACAGCATCATTCTTAATGCTGCTGGCCTGTCGGGCGCTGATTGGTATTGCCGAAGCCCCCTCCTTCCCCTCCAACACCAAGATCATCGCCAGTTGGTTCCCCGACCACGAGCGGGCACGCGCCACGGCGATTTATTCCAGCGCACAATATATCGGGCTGGCACTGTTAACCCCGGCGTTGTCCTTTGTGGTGGCGGATTACGGTTGGGAGATGTCATTCTACCTGTCCGGCGGCGTTGGCATCCTGTTTGGCATTTACTGGTTAGTTAAATATCGCGATCCGCAACACAGCAGTAAAACCAACCAACAGGAGTTGGATTACATTCGTGAAGGCGGTGGCTATGGTTCAAAAAACCAGGCCTGTGTCAGTGAAAAAGTGCGCTGGCGCGATATCGCCTTTTTCCTGAAGAATCGCACCGTCTGGGGCCTGTTCATCGCCCAGTTCGCTTGCTCATCCACACTCTATTTCTTCCTGACCTGGTTTATTGTTTACCTGGAGAAAGGTCTGCACTTACCGATCGCCAAAGCCGGGCTGGGTGCTTCATTCCCCTATCTGATGGCGATGGCAGGCGTACTGTGTGGCGGTACGCTGAGTGATATGCTGCTGAAAAAGGGCAAATCCCGCACCTTTGCCCGCAAACTGCCGGTGATGTCCGGCCTGTGTCTGACCATGATTATCTGCCTGGTCAATTTTTTCGAAGATCAACCGGTCATCGCCATCGCCATCTTGTCCATCGCCTTTTTCGCCAACGCCTTTTCCAATCTGGGTTGGGTGGTCTGGAGCGATGTGATCCCACGTAATTTTATCGGCACTATGGGCGGCTGCCTGAATATCTGCGGCAACCTTTCCGGCATCATCAGTCCAATAGTCATTGGCGTCATTCTGCAACGCACCAATAACTTCCACTATGCAATGTGGTATATCGCCGCCGTAGCCCTGATGGGTCTGTTGGCCTACACCTTCCTGGTCGGCAAGATTGAAGTGATCGTACCCCCGAAATCCGATCAACCTTTAGCACCGCGCTCCAACGCGGATCTCCACAAACTTGAGGCAAAATAATGAGCAAACGGATCCTAAGCTGTAAAGCCTGCTTCGCCTACGGTGAAAAAGATGTGCGCGTTGAGCAACGCGAGCTGGAATACGATGAGAATGACGTACTGGTGAAGGTCGAACGCGGCGGTATCTGTGGCTCGGATATCCATTATTACCAGCACGGCCGTGCCGGCATGTCGATCCTCAAACACCCGATGGTCGTCGGGCATGAATTCGTCGGTACCCTTAGCCAGGTGCCGGCCGGTTCGGCATTGCGGGTGGGACAGAAGGTGGCCATCAATCCGTCGCAACCCTGTAATCATTGCGAATACTGCCTGGCAGGCAAACAGAACCTCTGCGCCACTATGCGTTTTATGGGCAGTGCGCAGTTTAATCCGCACGTTGACGGCGGATTTTCCGAATACGTGGTAGCCACAGAACAACAATGCATTCCCTATCGCGATGACGTATTCCCACAGATCATGGCCTTTGCCGAACCGCTGGCGGTTGCCATTCATGCCGTCAATGTCGCGGGCACGCTAGTGGGCAAACGTGTGCTGGTGATCGGTGCCGGCCCTATTGGCTGTTTGATCCTGGCCGCCGCCCGCAGTGCCGGTG
Organism: Serratia proteamaculans; assembly: GCF_946227095.1. Classification (GTDB taxonomy): domain Bacteria; phylum Pseudomonadota; class Gammaproteobacteria; order Enterobacterales; family Enterobacteriaceae; genus Serratia; species Serratia proteamaculans_E. The sequence goes on along the minus strand of NZ_CAMISV010000007.1, from coordinate 160,589 downwards.
CCGCCGAACTGGTGGCTTCCGACGTCAGTGAACGCTGCCTGGAGCTGGCGCGACAAATGGGCGCGACCAACACCTTTAACCCGCTGGAGGAAGGCAGCGCTACTGTTTATCAGAGCAATAAAGGCTATTTCGACGTGGTGTTTGAGGCCTCCGGCAGCCCGGCGGCCATCGCATCCACCGTGGCGCTGGCCCGCCCTGCCGGTACCGTGGTGCAGGTAGGCATGGGAGCCACTAACGTTGACTATCCGGTCATGCCGATGCTGGTGAAGGAAATCCGTTGGGTAGGTTCATTCCGTTTTGTCGATGAATTTGCCACCGCCGTTAAATGGCTACAGGACGGCCGTATCGATCCACTGCCACTGCTCAGCGGTGAATATCCACCGGAAGCCATCGAAAACGCACTGATCGCAGCCGGTGACAAAACGTTGTCTTCCAAGGTGCAGATCAAATTCTGATCCCCTGCCGAGCCGGGCTGAAAGCACTCAGCCCAGCTCATACTGCACAATCAACTGCCCTTTTTTCATCTTGAGCGCGGTGATGTTTACCGCCCCCAACTCACCCAGTGAAGATACATGGGTGCCGCCGCAGCCATAGGCAGGCAGCTCGCCGAACCCCACCTGACGCATGCCGTCGACTTCTACTTGCTTGCGAGGTAAATCCGCCGCGATCAGCCGCTCCAGCTCCGCGTCCAGAAAATCCTGATCCAGAGTTTGGGGCTCAGCGCCCGGTGCAAAAGTAATGCGCCCTTCACCCGGCCAGTGGTGCGCCTTGACCGGTTGCCAGCCGCGCGTTTCGCCCAACCAGCCAATCAGGTGCCCGGCGGAGTGCCAGCGGGTATGTAACCGGCGCTGCTCGCCCTCAACCTGCACGCTGACCGGGCCAAGAGGCACGGGGTCGGCGGTAAAATGCAGCACCTGATCCCCCTGTTGTGCCACACGCAACACCGCAATAGCACCCAGCCTGCCGCCATCTGCCGGTTGTCCGCCGCCCTGAGGGTGAAACAGCGTGGCGTTCAGTGTTATCGCGTATCCGCCGCCTTCAACCGGAGTACAGGCCAGCACCTGCGCTTCAGCCTGCAAATCGTCGCTGTAAAAATAGAGTCGTTCGGTCATGATTTTTCTCCTGGTTAGAGGCCCCATTATATTCATGCCATAATCAAAGCATAATCCATCAACTTTACAATGGACCTTTGCGCTGTGAGCACAAATCTCTCTCATTCACTACTGGCCGAAATGGCCGTATTTGTTCAGGTGGTGGAAAGCGGCAGTTTTTCCGCCGCCGCTCGTCAACTGGGCACCTCTCCCTCTGCCGCCAGCCGCAGCGTGGCCAAACTCGAACAGGCGTTGGCGTTGCAACTGCTGCACCGTACCACGCGCAAACTGCGCCTGAGTGAACAAGGTGAAGAGGTGTTTCTGCGCTGTCGCAGCATGCTGGACGCCGCGCACTCGGTGATGGCCTTCAGCGGTCGGGGCGCGGTAGAACCGGAGGGGCTGGTCAGCGTCAGCGTGCCCAAGGCGGTGGGCCGCTTTGTATTGCATCCGCATATGCCGGAGTTTTTACGCCGTTACCCCAAGGTAGATGTTCGCCTGCGGCTGGAAGACCGCTATATGGATCTGATTGACGATCGGGTCGATCTGGCGCTACGCATTACCGAACGCCCCTCTCCCGGCTTGATCGGCCGCCAGTTGATGACCATCGAACACCTGCTGTGCGCCACCCCCGGTTATCTGGCACAGCACGGCACGCCGCAGCATCCGCAGGATTTGGCGCAGCACAGCTGTATTTATCTGGGGGAAACGCCCAACGACGCCCGCTGGAAATTCCGTCAGGCCGGTAAAACGGTCACGGTGAACGTGCACGGGCGCTATGCCGCCAACCATACCGGCGTGCGGCTGGATGCGGTGAAACAGCACATTGGCATTGGTAGCCTGCCGTACTTTACGGCCCGGCAGGCGCTGGACAGCGGTGAGGTGGTGCAGGTGCTGCCAGAATGGGACTTTCTCAGCAGTTATCACGGCGGCCTGTGGCTGCTGTATGGCCCCAACCAGCATCTGCCGCCCAAACTGCGGGTGTTTATCGATTATCTGGTCGCCTGTCTGGCGAAAGAACCACAGCTAAAGCGCCTTGCGTAGGGTGATATTGATCCGGTGTGGGCCCACCAGCGAATGATAGCCCTCTTTGATCGGCATAATACCGTGGAAGCACAGCCGCGACGGGCCCCCCCACACCACTACGTCACCGTGCGCCAGCGGAATGCGTTGGGCGCGGTCACTGCGCTGCATGCCACCAAACTGGAACACCGCCGGTAGCCCCAGTGAGACCGAAACGATCGGCGAGCCGAAATCATGCTCGTCTTTATCCTGATGCAACGACAGCTTGCTGCCCGGATCGTAACGGTTCATCAGGCAGGAGTCCGGCACGAAAGGGGCAAAGCCCGCTTGCTGCGCCGCTTCATCCGCCAGCGCCATCAGAATCGCCGGGATCGGCGGCCAGCGCTTGCCACTGCGCGAGTCGCGTTCGGAGTAACGGTAGCCCCGGCTGTCACTGCTCCAGCCATTGCCACACCAGCTCATCGCCACCGACATCACGTGGCCACCCGGGGTGGTCATGTGCCGCCAGGGCACCTGGGCGATCACCCCATTCACCGCGGCCAGCAACTCCGGGCCATGATCGCGCACAAAGCCGTGCATCACCACCGCTCCTGGGGCAATCTGCTCCCGCCACGGCGGCGGTACGGCGTCTTCAAAAAGATCGAGGGTCATCACAAAACACCTGTATTAATACACAGTACTTATTTTAACCCGCCAGCGCCGATTGTCCAGTGTGATGCGCGGCATTGTTGTCGGCACCAAACTTCACTAGAGTAGGCGGCAATAAAATCAATCACTTTTCAGGACAGTCCGTGATTAAAGGAATAACCCTTTCCGTTATCGCCTCGATATTGTTCGGCGTGATGTATTACTACACCTCCACCCTGACCCCGCTCGACGGCGAGCAAGTGTTTGGCTGGCGCACGCTACTGACGGTGCCATTTTTGACCCTGTTTATGGTGATTTCCGCCGACTGGCGCAAAGTCAGCGAAACCCTGTGCTGGATAAAACAACGGCCGCGTCGCCTGCTGTTTCTGCCGCTGAGTTCGGCACTGTTGGGGGTTCAACTCTGGTTGTTCCTGTGGGCACCCTTGCACGGCAAAGCGCTGGAGGTATCACTCGGCTATTTCCTGTTGCCGCTGACCATGGTGCTGGCAGGCCGTCTGATCTTCCGCGATCGGCTTTCTCTGTTGCAAAAATTGGCGGTTGCCTGCGCGATCATCGGCGTTGGCAATGAACTGTATCAGGTGGGCGGCGTCTCCTGGACCACGCTGGTAGTGGCGCTGGGCTATCCGGTTTACTTTATTCTGCGCCGACGTTTCGGCACCGATAATCTCGGCGGGCTGTGGTGTGAACTGACGCTGATGCTGCCGGTCGCTGCCTGGTTTGCCTTCGGGGGTAACGGACCGCTGGCCGCGCTGAGCGTCAGCCCGACGCTGTATTGGCAAATCCCTCTGTTGGGGGTGATCAGCGCCGCTGCACTGGTGTGTTATATCCTGGCCAGTCGCCTGTTGCCGTTCAGCCTGTTCGGTTTACTGAGCTACGTGGAGCCGGTACTGCTGGTGATCGTGGCGCTGTTGCTCGGCGAGAGCATCGGCGGGAATGAATGGCTGACCTATATTCCGATCTGGCTGGCCGTGCTGTTGTTGGTGTCGGAAGGTGCTGGTCATCTATTGCGCCGGCAGCGGATAAAATCAACCACGTGACAGTGCAACGCATTTATTACATTGATTACAAACAAATAAATGTAGTGACATCGTCACTTTCATGCCAGTAGCGGCCACTAAAACGTCGGCCGACATGGCAATGCGGCGTGAGCTGTTTAAGCAGTTCCAATTCAAAAGTCTGCTGTTGTGGATCGAGTTCCACCAGGCGCGCATCGAGAAAATCAAAATAGCTGCGCACCTGTGGGTACAAGGCCTTGAACAAGCTTTCTTTGGCGGAGAATACCAGCGTCAACAGCTGGTTAAATGCCAGTGGTTGTGCGCGCAACTGATCACACTCCGCCTCGCTGACAATAGCGCGCCACAACTCCTCCGCCCGTGCGGCAGGGATCAGCGTTTCAACGTCCAGCCCCACGCCACCCAACCCCGTTTCCCGATGTACGGCGCAAAGCGCAGTATCCGCATTATGACTGAGCGCACCGGCAATGCCCGGCGGCCACTGCGGCGCACGGTCCTCGCCACGCAATAAGGTGAAGTCGGCAAACCCCAGCGACGTCAGTAACTCTCGTGCCAGGTAACGCCCGGCCAGATACTCCGCCCGCCGCTTTGGCACCGCCCGTGACAGATGATCGGGCAGTGTCATGCCGATTTCGTCAAAACAGCTGTCCTGATAATGGGCCAAAGAAAAGTGGCAACGCGCGACCTGCCCCGGGTAATTGTCCAGGTTCAGCCATTCAATACTGGGGATAAAAGAAGAGAACACTTGCCGTCCATGTTAGGTGTGTAAGCGCTAATCTTAGACGCCGAACCCACGGGCAACAATGATTATTCCTCTCCCCCGACATTGAGGGAGAGGAACGGCAAGATTACAGAATGCCTTTCATGGTTTTTTCGAAGTCGCTCCAGGCGCAGTAACCCTGTTTATCTATCGGGCAACCTTTCAGCGCCAAAGTTACGCGCTGCGGCGGGGTTTTCAGCGTCAGCGGGCTGGCATTACGCAACTGATCGGTGGATTGATACACGTACTCAATCTTCAGCAGGTCACGATCGTTTTTCTTGTCGTGCCAGCGCTGGAACACCAGCTTGCCGCCAATCGGCGTTTTCTCATATTGATGCGGCAGTTGGTACGGTTGGAACTCCATCGCCGACAGCAGAGAAGCGATGTTGGAATCGTGGCCCACCAGCACCGTCACTTTCGGTGAATCCGGCTTGCGTTCGCCAATCAGTGCGCCGTTGATGTAGGTCAGCAGCGGTTTGGCCACGTTCTGCGCCACCACCGGCGAGGTGAACAACGAATCCTGATAGCCGTCTTTCAGCTGCGCCAACTGTTTCCACTGCTGCGGCGTGGTGATTTTGCCCCAGGCCACGTCCTTCATCGGGAAGCCTTCGTAATATTGCAACATGAAGGCATCCACCAGCGAGTTGCCCACCCGCAGCGGGCCGGCGACGCCCGGCTCTTTGCCCGGTACCGCACTCATTTTGCTGGCTTCTTTGGTCAGATCGCAGTGCTTGTCGGTTTTACAGCTGCTGGAATCTTTGTAATCGATGATTTTCGCCAGTTGTTTATAAGCCGCATCCAGCTTCAGCGAGGCCAATTCTTTGTTCATCGCCCCCAGTGCCTGTTGATTGAAAGCGTCGCTGTTGTCGGTGATGATTGGATTGAAGGTCGGATCCATCTCCCCCATTTTATCCTGGTGATGCACGCTGATGTCACAGCCTGGGAAAGCGCCGTTGGTAAAGAACTGCGCGGTCGCTACCGTGCGTTGCAGGCTATTGGCATAAACATAAACGCTGCCGGCCGTCGGGCAGCCTTCCTGCGGCAGTACTCCGGTTTGTTTCAGCCACGCATTAAAATAGTGGCCCATATACACTTCCAGCACCCCGCCCTTGGTGGTCAACAGGCCACCCGGTGTGTCCCAGGCCGGCCAGGCTTTAGGCGTGGACTGTGCCAGCACGCTGCCGTTATTGGCCAGTGGCGCACGCAGGTTATGGCGGCTCATCACCAGCACCTGATCCAATTGATAGTCGTTGGTTTCCGCCAGGGCAGTCCCGGTCATTAATAACGGCAAGCACAGCAATAAGGCTTTTCTTTTCATCCGCAGAGGCTCCAGGAAAATGATTATTTTTAATGTGTTAGCTTTTGCTTCGCTATGATGGAGAGGTTAACGGGGAAAGTGTGTGATGGGTATCACAAGGAGAGGTCTGCCCAGCGGCCATCCGCAGATGACCGCCGTTAACTCAAAAAACTACAGCCACAAACGCATGATTGGCCAGCCGATCAACAGCAGCGCGGCGATATACACCACGCCGAGAATACCGCCCATGCGCCAGTAGTCTTTCGACTTCACATAGCCGCAGCCGTAGATGATCACCCCAGGGCCGGTGGCGTACGGCGTCAGCACGCCCATGATGCCGATCGACAGTACCAGCAGCATCGACAGTTGCTCCATCGGCACCCCCGGCAACCCTTTACCGACCGCCAGGATCACCGGCAGCATAGTCGCCGTGTGTGCCGACAGGCTGGCAAACAGGTAGTGGGCAAAGTAGAACACCAGCACCAGCGCCACCACCGTCATATTCGGTGAAAAACCGTCCAGGTGGGTGCTCATGGTTTGGGCGAACCAGTCGATAAAGCCGGAACGCGTCAGGCCGTTGGCCATCACCACCAGCGTCGCCAGGTTAACCAGCGTATTCCAGGCGCTGGAATATTTGGTGATCTCCTTCCACGACACCACGTGCAGCGCCAACATCAAGGATACCGCCAGCAGGCAAACCGTGGTGGCATCCAACAGCTTACCGCCAAACACCCACAGGCACAGGCTGAGCAGCACCAGGCCAATCAGCGTGTATTCCTTGCGTGTCAGCTTGCCCATTTCGGCCAGCGCGGTATTGGCCCAGGTTGCCACCTCGCTGCTGTGGGTCACGCCCGGTTTGTACAGGTAATAGGAGATCAACGGCGCGATAATCAACAGCAGCAGCCCGACCGGCAGGAAGGCCAGGAACCACTGCATCCAACTGATATGCACCCCGGCAATCTTGCTGACGAACTCGATCCCCAGCACGTTCGGCGCGGCACCGGTGACAAACATCGAGGAGCTGATACTGGTCCCCACCACCATCATCCACATCAGGTAGCCGCCGATACGGCGCGCGGAGGGATCATTGGGGAAGGAGTCAAACAGCGGCGGCAGGTTTTTCACCACCGGGAACACGGTACCGCCAGTACGGGCGGTATTGGACGGGGTAAAGGGTGCCAGCAGAATGTCGATGATCACCACCGCATAGCCGAGCGTCAGAGTACGCTTGCCCATAAACTTCACCAGGAACAACGCAATACGTCGCCCCAGCCCGGTCGCTTCGTAGCCGAGTGCGAAGATAAAGGCACCGAACACCAGCCAGACGGTGGTGCTGGAGAACCCCGCCAGCCCCCATTTCAAGGCCTCTTTACCGGCCTTAAAGCCCGGTTCTGCCAGCTCCTGCGCACCGAACAGCACCCAATTGGCACTCAACACGCTGAGGGTCACGGCGATAAAGCTGATCGCCGTCGCCGGGATCGGCTCCAGGATCATGCCGACAATCATCGCCACAAAAATGGCAAAGTAACGCCAAGCCTGCGGCGGCATGCCGTCCGGCGTGGGTATCCATAACAGGATAGCCAGCACCAGCAACGGCGTTAGCGCTTTCCAGATTTTTTCCTTGGTTTCGGACATAAGTTTCTCCAGAGACGGGATATTGTTTTTAGTTCGGTAACTGCGCCAGTAGCCAGGTAACGATTAACAGGTCGGCGCTGCCGCCGGGGCTGAGGTTGCGCATGATGCAGTCGGCGTCAAACTGCCGCAGGCGCTGTATGCCCTGCTCGCCCTGCGCCCCACCTTGTGCCAACAGCCCGGCGGCACGCTGCTGAAACCAGTGCAAGCCTTCGATGCCGCCGCGCGAAGCGACGTTGGTGTCATCGTTGTGGGCCATCAGCCACAGCAGGCTGTCCATCAGCGCGGTCTGTTCATCACAGCCGGCGTTCAGCCGTTGTCGGTACAGCGGTAAAGCGCCGTTAATCACCCGATCGAAGCCGGATTCGGCCTCGCCGCGCGCGCCACTCAGGCCATGCTCGGCAAACAACCGCTGACCGGCAGTCTGCAACGCGTTGTGCTGTTGCAGTTCACGCACCACCAGCCCGTCACACATCGTCGCCACTTCGGCGCACAAGGTTTTGGCGTTGATATGGCGTTGCTGCTGATCACAACGACCGTAGGCGGCACACAGCAGGCCAAGTGAAAACACGCTGCCTTTGTGGGTGTTGACGCCGCCGGTGGCCTGGAACATGTGGTTTTCGCAGGCCAGTCCCAACGGACGCAGCCGCAATAACTGCTCGGCTGCCGGGCGGAAAGCATCGTCGCGGCCCTGGCGGATAAAGCGCGGCAGCCAGATGCCAATGGCACGGGCGCTGCGGTAAAAATGACCGAGGTTCATATCCCGATGTGCGCCGTTGTTATGACGATCCACCAGGCCCGGTTTGGGGGTCAGATTCACTTCCACCAGCAGCGCCCGGTAGGCCGCATGGGCGAAGTCCCCGACTTGCGTTTGGGGGACGAATCGGACGGGATCAGCGGGTAGCGAGTGCATCATTGAGCATCCTTTCCATTTCCTGCAGCAGCTGTTCACTGCTGTGCTGCCGTTGGCGGGCGCAGAGTTTGGCCGGTTGGCTGCACAGCAGACAGCGACGTTCCGCCAACCCCAGGTCGCGGCGCGACAAAATGCGCCCCTGTGAGTCCAGCACGTCGATATCCCACAGTCGGCCAATCGGCTGCTGCACTTCCAACTGCATGGCGCAGTCTTTCACCCGCTGGGCATCGGCCTGTAGCGCCACAAAACCTTCGCAGCCGGTGGACAGCGGCAGCGTTTCAGCCTGCAGGCAGTGCCAGCCCTGCTCGACCCACATGTGTTGCAACGCCTGCCAACCCAGGTTGAAGATATTGCGCGTCAGCGCGCTGTCTTTTACCCCACCGGGCACCACCAGCGTCAGCACCAGCAAGGTAGACTGATGCTGTGCCAGCCACGCCTGCTGGCGGGCCTGACGACATTCGCGGCTGGTGAGCAGTTCCGGCAGGCTGACTGCGCGGTTGGTGGCCAGTTCAGGAAGGACGCTAGCCATAGGATTACTCCGCCACCTGATGCACCACGTCGATCACCGAACCGTCGCGATAGCGCACGACCGCCACCACCTTGTCGGTAAAGACGATCGGCTCCGGTTCACCGGTCAGCAGCAGCGCCCGCTGGCGCAGCCAGTCGATGTCGACCACCGGCAAACCGGCCTCTTTCAGCCGCTGCGCCAACTCTGGCCGCGCCGGGTTAACGGCAATACCATGATCGGTAACCAGAATGTCGATGCTGGAGCCGGGCGTGACACAGGTGGTCACCTGCTCGACCAGCGTTGGGATGCGCCCACGCACCAGCGGTGCCACGATGATCGCCAGCCGCGCCGCCGCCGCAGTATCACAGTGGCCGCCAGAGGCACCGCGCAGCACGCCGTCGGAACCGGTCAGCACGTTAACGTTGAACCCGGTGTCGATTTCCAATGCGCTCAGCACCACCACGTCAAGCCTATCGACCGAGGCGCCCTTCGAACTGAAGTTGGCGTATTGGTTGGCGCTGATCTCAATGTGATTAGGGTTACGCGCCAGCGACATCGCCGCCGCGCGGTCGAAGCTCTGCACGTCCAGCAGCCGGGTGATCAGCCCTTTCTCATGCAAATCCACCATGGTTGAGGTAATGCCACCGAGTGCAAAACCGGCGCGAATACCGCGCGCGCGCATCTTGTCTTCCAGAAAACGCGTCACCGCCAATGAAGCGCCACCGGTGCCGGTTTGCAGCGAGAAACCTTCGGTGAAGTAGCCGGAACCGGCGATCACTTCGGCAGCCCGGCGGGCAATCAGCAGTTCACGCGGGTTGGAGGTCATACGCGTGGCGTCGGCGCCAATCTTATCGGCGTCGCCCACCTGCGCCAGTTGAACGATCAGATCCACCCGATCCTGCGCCAGGCTGGCCGGATGATGCGGATAAGGCACAATCGCCTCGGTCAGCAACACCACGGTGCCCGCCGCGTCGGCATCCACTTTGGCGTAACCCAGCGAGCCGCAGCAGGCTTCGCCGCTGTAGCCATTGGCATTGCCGAACTCATCACAGGCCGGTACGCCAAGGAAGGCGACGTCAATCGCCAGTTCACCGGATTCGATCAGGTTAACCCTGCCACCATGGGAGTGGATCTGCACCGGTTCGGCCAGCAGGCCGCGTGAGATCGCGTCCGCCAGCGGGCCGCGCACACCGGAGGTATAAATCCGGCTTACCACTCCGTTGCGGATATGGCCAACCAACGGCGCATGGCATTCGCTCAGCGAGCTGGAGGCCAGCGTCAGGTTGCGGAACCCCATCGCCGCCAGCGTTTCCATCACCTGATTCAGCGCCAGATCGCCACCGCGAAACGCATGGTGGAAAGAAATGGTCATGCCGTCCTGCAATCCGCTGCGGCGCACCGCCTGTTCCAGCGTGTCACAGCGTTTGATATCGCGGGGTTTACGCGCCTGTTGGTTAGCCTTGGAAGAGTCCTGATAGCAGCGCAAATCCGCCAGGTTGTTCAGGGTCATCAGTCGTTGTTGACGTTTCATTATGCTTCCTCTCCATGCTGAACCGAGGCTTCGCGGATGCCGGAAAGCGCTGCGCGCTGCAACACCAGCCGTGCGCGCTCAATCACCGGGCTGTCGACCATCTTGCCGTTGAGCGACACCACGCCGCGCCCTTCCTGCTCCGCCGCTGCGGCGGCATCCACCACCCGCTGGGCATGGGCCACCTCTTTGGCGGTAGGCGCATACAGGTTGTGCAGCAGTTCGATCTGCCGGGGGTTAATCAGGGATTTGCCGTCGAAACCGAGCTGTTTGATCAGCGCCGCTTCCTGCAGGAAACCGGCTTCGTTATTGGCGTCGGAATAGACCGTATCAAACGCCTGAATGCCTGCGGCCCGCGCCGCCTGCAACAGTGAGCAGCGCGCAAACAGCAGCTCGATGCCCTCGGGGGAACGTTCGGTACGCAGGTTGCGTACATAGTCTTCCGCCCCCAACGCAATACCGATCAACCGTGGCGAAGCATGGGCGATAGCCACCGCCTGAGTGATGCCCGCCGCCGACTCAATCGCTGCCAACAAGCCGGTGCTGCCGACCGGGCGTCCGCAGTCGGCTTCAATGGCGGCAATTTCGCGATCCATATCCACCACGTCCTGCGCGCTGTCAGTTTTCGGCAGGCGCACAATGTCGGCCCCACCACGCACTACCGCCTGCAGATCTGCCAGGCCGTAAGCAGAATCCAGCGCGTTAACCCGCACAATGGTTTCCACCTCCTGATACAGCGGATGTTGCAACGCGTGATAGACCAGCCGCCGCGCCGCGTCTTTCTCACGCAGGATCACCGAGTCTTCCAAATCAAACATCAGCGCATCGGCCTGATAGATAAAGGCATTACTCACCATCGCCGCATTGGCTCCGGGCACGAACAACATGCTGCGGCGCAGGCGGTGTTTATTCAGCGTTTTCATTAGGCGCCTCCCACGGCAACTGACCATTTTCACTGGCACGCATCAGTGCGGTTTCCAGCCGGGCCCGCAGCACGCAGTCGAGCGCACCTTTGTCGTCCACCATCACCTGCACCGGCTCCACCTGGTAGTGTTGCAGCACCTGCAGCAGCGTCTGGCGGATGGCTTCGCCGAACTGTTTTTCCACGCTGCTGGCGATCAGCAGATCGTGTTCCGGCCCCTCAGCGGGCGCGATGCGCACCATGACATCGCTGGACTCCAGCGTGCCGGCCATTGCTTCTCGGATAATTTTCATCTTTCACCTGATTGTGCGGATTCAAAGGGGGTGACTGCCGGTTTGGCCCGGCGCTGCGTTTGCAAATCTTGCAGGTAATACAGGGTGTCTGGCGGTACCAGCGGCGCGGCGGCGTGAAAATCGCCTGCCGCCAACAGCTTGCGTACCCAGGAGGCGGAGATCGCCGTGCCCTGATATTGCAAACGCTCAATTTCTACCAGCGCGATCGGCGGGCTGGGCAATGCTGGAGTTTCCAGCCAATAACGCATATCGCGGTTGTACTTCGCGGTGACCACGCAGAATGGCTCGTTGCCGACAAAACGGTGGGTGATACCCAGCGCGGGGGCCAGATACTGGCGAAAGATCTTGAGATCGATTTCGGTGTAACAGTCGTCGGCAATGCCCTGATCTTTAATGAAGTAACAAGGGAAAGTGGCGCGGGAAATGACGTATTGCGAACCTTCATGCACCGTCAGGTTAGGGATATCCGTAGTCCCTGCCAGTACCAGCCGCCGCCGGTCTTCATAGCTGAAACGCGAGGTGTTTTCCTTGACCAAAAACAGATGCAGCCAGTCGCATTTTTCTGCCGCCTGGCGCACCAGATACTGGTGACCGCGGGTAAAGGGGTTGGCATTCATCACGATGCTGCCAATGGTGTGGCCCGGCTGTCGCTGGCCCGCCAACTGGGCGGCGTACCGCTTCAGGCGGCACGGGCTGTTTTCCATCAGCACCACAATGCCCGGCACCTGGGCTATCGGATAAAAACCGCACTGGCGGAACAACGCTTCATTTTGGATTTTGGTGTAAATAAATAGCTGGGTGTGGTGGCGTTCATAAGCCAGATTGACCAGTTCAGTCGCCAGCCGCAGTGCCAACCCTTCGCCACGCATTTGTGGGCTGATAGCGACGCATTTGATAATATTGTCTGCAATGCCGCCGCAGGCGACCAATTCATCGTTTTGTGTCACGGTAATAAACATTTCAACCGTAGTATCAATATTCAGGTCGTTACTCCGCAGAAAGGCATTAATCTGCGCTATATTCTTATGATCTGATCTTCTTACTCGGTCAAATACGGCATCGCCCAACATAGCACACTCTCTGGGTTAACTAATAAATAACAAATTAAACAGAAAATAAACATCAATTAACATCTTTAGGAATAATTAAAACCTTAAAAACCATAAAGATAAAAGCGTTAAAACCACCGGACACATTTAATAAAACAATAGTAATCAGAAAAAAATAGCGAATTATTGACCTATTTCACAAACACCTTCCGGTTAATAAGTTATTTAATGTTCTTTATTTACTTAATTATTTTTATGGTGTTTATTATTAAGATAATCTTTAATTTATGACGCAATAAAATTACATTTACGTAGCATATTCATTGCAACTGGAAGATGTCATATGGAATGGTTGAACATACTGATCGTCGAAGATGAAACGCCGCTGGCGGAAATGCATGCGGAGTTTATCCGGCAGAACGGCGGTTGCCGGCAAATCTGGCTGGCCGGCACCCTGGCGCAGGCACGCATGATGAGCGAGCGCTTCAAACCGGATCTGATCCTGCTGGACAACTTCCTGCCCGATGGCCAGGGCATTGAGCTGCTGCGTGAACTGACCCTGAGCGGCTATGCCGGCGGCATCGTGTTTATCACCGCCGCCAGCGACATGGACACCGTAGCCGAAGCGCTGCGTTATGGGGTCTTCGATTACCTGATCAAACCGCTGGCCTACGATCGTCTGGCCCACACGCTGCTGCGCTTTAGCCAGCGGCGGCAGGCGTTGAAAGACAAAGCGCGGCTTAGTCAACACCGCATTGATCAGATGTTCAACACCTACGCACGCGGCGAACAGCAGGCGAGCTTGCCGGCAGGCATCGATGAACTGACGCTGGTAAAAATCCGCGCCTTGTTCGAGCACGCTTCCACCAGTCACACCGCTGAAAGCGTTGCGCAAAAAATGGGACTAAGCCGCACCACCGCACGGCGTTATCTGGAGTTTTGCACCGCCGACCAGCAGCTGCGTGCAGAAATCATTTACGGCAAAGTGGGCCGTCCGCAGCGGATTTACCGCCCCAACCTGCCAGAATAAGCGGTTATTTGATCGCCCCTGCAAGCTTGAATGTAACCGCTTTACTTTTATCACTATCCTCAGCATCTTATTCGGCATGATGCCTCTATAATCCGCCGACAGGACGATCGCTGATGAGTAGCCTGCCCCTTCCTTCCCTGAAAGACCTTCTCGCCCGCCGGGACTGGCAAAATCCGGCCTGTACCCATTATCAACGGCTGGCTGCACATCCGCCTTTCTCGAGCTGGCGCAGCCTGAATGCTGCACGTGACGATGAGAGCAGCGGTAGTCGGCAACTTCTGAACGGCGACTGGCAGTTCAGCTATTTCGGCAGTCCACAGGCGGTGCCCGACAGTTGGTTGCAACAAGACCTGGCCGACGCCGATACCCTGGCGGTGCCGTCTAACTGGCAACTTGCCGGTTATGACGCGCCAATCTACACCAACGTCCGCTACCCGATCCCGGTCGATCCGCCACGGGTGCCAGAGGAAAACCCGACCGGCTGCTATTCGCGGCAGTTTACTGTCGATCCCGCCTGGCTGGCTGAAGGCCAGACGCGCATTATCTTTGACGGCGTCAACTCGGCGTTTTATCTGTGGTGCAACGGCCACAGGGTCGGTTATTCACAGGACAGCCGCCTGCCTGCCGAGTTTGATCTCAGCCCCTGGTTGCAGGCCGGTGAAAACCGGTTGGCGGTGATGGTGCTGCGCTGGTGCGATGGCAGCTATCTGGAAGATCAGGATATGTGGCGCATGAGCGGTATTTTCCGCGACGTCAGCCTGCTGCATAAACCCGCCACGCATCTGAGCGATATCCGCATCACCACCCCGCTGTATGACAATTTCCGCCGATGTGAACTGGTGGCAGAAGTGCACGTCAACCGACCCACACAGCATCGGGTTCAGTTGCAGCTATGGCGTGATGGTCAGTTAGTGGGGGAGAAAACCCAGGAGTTCGGCAGCGAGATTATCGACGAACGTGGTGCCTATGAGGATCGCACCACCCTGCGCCTGCCAGTAGAGCAACCGGCACTGTGGAGCGCGGAAACGCCCACGTTGTACCGCGCAACGCTGGCCCTGCTGTCGCCGGAAGGGGAAATTATTGAGGTGGAAGCCTATGACGTCGGCTTCCGTCAGGTGGAAATCAGCCATGGGCTGTTGAAGCTTAACGGCCAGCCACTGCTGATCCGCGGCACTAACCGTCACGAACATCATCCGCAGCACGGCCAGGTGATGGACGAAGCCACAATGCGCCATGACATCCTGCTGATGAAGCAGCACAACTTCAACGCGGTGCGCTGCTCACACTACCCGAACCACCCGCTTTGGTACCGATTGTGCGACCGCTACGGGCTGTATGTGGTGGATGAAGCCAATATTGAAACCCACGGTATGCAGCCGATGAACCGGCTGTCTGACGATCCACTTTGGCTACCGGCCATGAGCGAACGCGTGACGCGCATGGTGCAGCGCGATAGCAACCATCCCTGCATTATTATCTGGTCGCTGGGCAACGAGTCTGGTCATGGCTGCAACCATGACGCGCTGTATCGCTGGGTGAAAAGTCAGGATCCTACTCGCCCGGTGCAGTACGAAGGCGGCGGTGCCAACAGCGCCGCGACCGATATTATCTGCCCGATGTATGCTCGGGTGGATCAGGATCAACCGTTCCCTGCCGTGCCCAAGTGGTCAGTCAAAAAATGGATCGGCCTGCCGGATGAACATCGCCCGCTGATCCTGTGTGAATACGCCCACGCGATGGGCAACAGCTTCGGTGGCTTTGACCGCTACTGGCAGGCCTTCCGTCAGCACCCACGCCTGCAGGGTGGCTTCGTCTGGGACTGGGTTGATCAGGCACTGACCCGCCGTGATGAGAACGGCGACGAACACTGGGCTTACGGTGGTGACTTTGGCGACACGCCGAACGATCGGCAATTCTGTCTGAATGGGCTGGTATTCCCCGATCGCACTCCACATCCCGCGCTATTTGAAGCGCAGCGCGCACAGCAGTTTTTCCAGTTTACTTTCGATGCCAACTCGCTGACGCTGACCGTCAGCAGCGAGTATCTGTTCCGCGCTACCGACAACGAACGCCTGAACTGGCGGCTGGAACTGGATGGCATCGAGCGCGCCAGCGGCAGCTTCGATCTCACCCTGAAACCTCAGGGTAGCGCCAGCGTCCAACTGCTCGAGCGCTTGCCGATGCTCCATCAACCCGGCGAACTGTGGCTGAATGTGGAAGTGGTGCAACCGCAGGCCACCGACTGGTCCGAGGCCAACCATCGCTGCGCCTGGGATCAATGGCTGGTGCCCCGCACGCTGCATCTGGCGCCGTCGACATCGGCAGGCTCGCCCCCACAGCTCAGCCAAGATGACCAAACAATCGATATTTCCCATGGCAATCAACGCTGGCAGTTTACGCGCGACGACGGCTGTTTAACTCAGTGGTGGCACCTCGAACACCCTCAGTTGCTGACGCCACTGCGTGATAATTTTATCCGCGCACCGCTGGATAACGACATCGGCATCAGTGAAGTCGAACGCATCGATCCCAACGCCTGGGTCGAGCGCTGGAAGCTGGCGGGCATGTACCGGCTGGAAGCACGCTGCACGCAGTTACAGGCCGACTTGCTAAGCGATGGCGTGCGTGTGGTAAGTGAACACCTGTTCGGGGCCGATGGGCAAACGCTGTTACGCAGCCGTAAACAGTGGCTGTTCGACAACCAGGGCGCGGTCAGTATCAGCGTTGACGTGGAAATCGCCGCCAGCCTGCCGCCACCGGCACGCATTGGCCTGAGCTGCCAACTGGCAGAAACTCATCCACAAGCGCAATGGTTGGGCCTGGGCCCGCATGAGAACTACCCTGATCGTCGCCTTGCCGCGCAATTCGGACGTTGGCAATTGCCGCTGGAAGAGTTGCACACACCGTACATCTTCCCCGGCGAGAACGGCCTGCGCTGCGAGACCCGCAGCCTGCAGTACGGTGACTGGCATATCGACGGGCTGTTCCACTTCTCGCTCAGCCGCTACGGCCTGCGCCAGTTGATGGATTGCAGCCACCAGCACCTGCTGCAACCGGAAGCCGGTACCTGGCTCAACCTGGACGGTTTCCATATGGGAGTGGGTGGCGACGACTCCTGGAGCCCGAGTGTTAATCAGGACTACCTGCTCAACCGCAGCCATTACCACTATCAACTGCGTCTAAAACGCGCGGTACTAGGATAAATCTGCCAAAAGCTCAACGGGTTGCGCATTCTGTAAGCAAACAGTCACAGAATGCGTAATCCGCCTTTGACATGCTGCCAACACCCCGTTATGATTCCGGCCGTTCAAACGATTCCTCTGTAGTTCAGTCGGTAGAACGGCGGACTGTTAATCCGTATGTCACTGGTTCGAGTCCAGTCAGAGGAGCCAAATTAGAGAAGCCCGCTTAAGGAAACTTAAGCGGGCTTTTTGGTTTTCGGGAGCGCCTTCTCAAAGCTTATTGGCCCCTCACTATCGGCACCTCCCCCCAACCGTACCCCAGATCATGAATATGGCTCATGTTGTAATGAAATTAAGTCGCTTTCACTCATCCAATGGCTCTGGCATAAAAGATGCAATGTTAACTTATTGACAACATGAAGACTGACGAATGAGAAACCCAGTAGTTTCTGGAGAATCAAAAAGTTAGATTCAGTTTTCATACCAGAACTCAGGGTGCAAGAACGCGATGAATAAAAATTTTACATTTACGGTTAAGAGCAGTAGTTTCGATGAAAACTATAACCCCTCAGAAAATACGCGTATTACTACCAACTTTGCCAATTTGGCCAGAGGAAAGAACCGCCAGGAGAACTTGCGCAATACTCTGGTGATGATTGACAATCGTTTCAATACATTGGCGCATTGGGATAACCCCAAAGGCGATCGTTATGCTGTCGAACTTGAAATCATTTCTGTCGAGATGAATATTGAGGGCAATAGCGATAGCTTCCCAGTGATTGAAATATTGAAAACCAACATTATTGACAAGAAAACCAACAAACGCACTGAGGGCATTGTAGGAAATAACTTCTCTTCTTACGTGCGAGATTATGACTTTAGCGTATTGCTGTTAGAGCACAATAAGAACAAAGCCGAACTTAGTATTCCTGATAATTTTGGCGCTTTGCATGGGAATATATTTAAACACTTCGTTAACTCAAACGAATACAAAAATAACTTTAACAAACCGCCGGTGATCTGTCTGAGCATTTCAAGCAAAGACACCTATTGTCAGACAGGAAATCAGCATCCTGTATTGGGTATCGAATACCAGCAAGATAATTCCACGTTGACTGAGCAATATTTCGAAAAAATGGGCCTGCAGGTACGCTATTTTATGCCGAAAAATAGTGTTGCTCCTTTGGCTTTCTATTTTTCTGGTGATTTACTCAGTGATTACACTGATCTTGAGCTTATCAGTACCATCAGCACGATGGAGACTTTCCAAAAGATTTATCGCCCTGAGATTTACAATGCAAACTCTGCAGCCGGACAATACTATCAGCCGGCCCTGAATCACCAGGATCATTCATTAACAAAAATTGTTTATGACCGTGAAGAGCGTAGCCAGCTGGCTATTGAGCAGGGGAAATTTACTGAAGAAAACTTTATCAAACCCCATAAGACTATTTTTGAGCAATGGTCTGCTCACTGCGCGCTTTGATTAACCAAAAATAAAAGGTCATCCATTATGAAAATATTATTACCTACTTCGACTGCCGGCAGCTTACCCAAGCCTTCCTGGCTGGCACAACCTGAGACACTTTGGTCTCCCTGGAAACTGCAGGGTGAGGAACTGATTGAGGGGAAACAGGATGCTCTGCGTTTGTCCCTGGAAGATCAACTCCGAGCAGGCATTGATATTGTCAGTGATGGCGAGCAAACGCGCCAACACTTTGTCACTACCTTTATTGAGCACCTCAGCGGCGTTGATTTTGAAAAACGGCAGACGGTTAGAATTCGTAATCGCTATGATGCCAGTGTACCAACGGTCGTCGGTGCAGTGACTCGTCAAAAACCCGTCTTTGTTGAAGATGCCCGATTTTTACGTCAGCTAACCAAGCAACCTATCAAATGGGCCCTGCCAGGCCCGATGACCATGATAGATACGCTTTATGATAGCCACTATAAAAGCCGTGAAAAACTGGCCTGGGAATTCGCAAAAATTCTCAATCAGGAAGCCCGGGAATTAGAGGCGGCGGGTGTCGATATTATCCAGTTTGATGAACCCGCGTTTAATGTCTTTTTTGATGAAGTAAATGATTGGGGCATCGCCGCCTTAGAACGAGCCATTGAAGGGCTTAAATGTGAAACGGCGGTGCATATCTGCTACGGGTATGGCATCAAAGCCAATACCGATTGGAAAAAGACTTTGGGGTCAGAATGGCGTCAATATGAAGAGGCTTTTCCCAAACTGCAGACCTCTAATATCGATATCATCTCACTGGAATGCCATAACTCGCATGTTCCAATGGACTTGCTTGAACTGATCCGCGGTAAAAAAGTGATGGTAGGCGCCATTGACGTGGCAGCCAATACCATCGAAACACCAGAAGAAGTCGCCAGTACTTTACGCAAGGCACTGCAGTTTGTTGATGCCGACAAGCTCTATCCTTCGACCAACTGCGGCATGGCTCCCTTGGCTCGTCAGGTAGCCACAGGCAAGTTAAATGCTTTAAGCGCAGGCGCGGAAATCATCCGTAAAGAACTAGCCGCTAAATAAACGCTCCAGATTAGAAAAGCAGGCTTCCCCGGAAGTCTGCTTTTTGTATTTTAGCCAGGCGTTACTGTTCAGGCTTCACTGGTTTCTCTCAGAGAACTTACAACCTCGCGCGCCTCGGCGAACAGTTTATGGTAGTGGGCTTCGCCGTCGGTAATCCCCTCCTCTACTCCGATGGTGTTATAGAGAAAATCGATCTTCGCATCCTCCACGCCCAGATATGCCATGCCGCCATTAATGTAATCGGTCATGTTCTTTTCCCAACCGTACTTAATGAATCCTGACTGAGAACCACCCACCAAAGCCAACCAGCGAATTTTTTTATCCTTCAGTCTATTTTCGTCGCCATAGGCCAGCCCATAGTTCCAGACACGCTCCAGGTAACCTTTAAGCATCGCCGGGAAGGAGTACCACCAAACCGGGAACACCAGAACCAATGTGTCCTTATCCTCCAGCTCATTGAAAAGTCGATGTACTTCCTCCGAATAGATTTTTTGCGGATTATCCCAGTCCGGCTCATCCTCCACCTTGAGTATCGGGTCAAAATCGCTGCGGTAGAGATCAAGGCTGGAAACGTTGTAGCCATGACGCACCGCCTCGCTCTGCATTTCGTTCACCACCTGCGCGGTTAAAGAATCGGACCGAGGGTGAGCCCAAATAAAGTAAATATTATTTAATTTCATGAAATTACCTTAACATTCCGTGGAGGAACTATTACTTTACGGTCGCAAGATAGTTCTGTAAAACGTAGTATTTGAGATGGGTTATTGAGGAAAATTCACTAATGCAGCCAAACTTTTCAGACTTTGCTTCGTTTATTGCCGTCGCACGCTACAAAAGTTTTCGGGCGGCGGGTGATAAATTGGGACTATCCCCCTCCGCCATGAGTCATTCGGTCAAGCAGTTGGAGCAGAGATTAAAAGTCCGATTATTTAATCGCACCACTCGCAGCGTGGCACTTACCGAGGCGGGGCTAACCCTTTTTGCACGACTACGTCCGGTCTTTGATGAGTTCAATACCATACTTGACGAGATGAATTGCTTTCGCGATGCCCCGATGGGCACCCTGAAAATCAATACTTCACGCCTGGCCTCGCGTCTCTTTCTGCTGCCGACCATCACCGGATTTAGCCGCAAATACCCGGACATAAAAGTGGCGATTACCACCGATGACAAACTGGTGGATATTGTCCAACAGGAGTTCGATGCGGGGATCCGCCTGAATAATAAAGTAGAAAAAGACATGATTACCGTCCCCATTGGGCCGAAAATCAAACTGGTGGTCGCCGCCACACCGGATTATCTCAAGCATCATCCCGCACCTACGCATCCGTGCGAGCTGGTTAATCACCAAAGCGTCGTGTTTCGTTTCCCGAGCGGCCGCCCGTATCTCTGGGAATTTGAAAACTCGTCGGAAAAACTTGAAGTGGCTCCGATCGGCAATATCATGCTGGACGATATGGATTCCGCGCTCGAGGCTGTTCTGGGCGGAGCTGGACTGGGGTATCTGTATTACGAACAGGTGAAAGAACATCTGACAAGCGGCAAGCTGATCCAGGTCCTGGACGACTGGCTCCCCGAGCGCCCCTGCCTGCAGCTCTACTACCCTAATCGCCAATATATGTCTGGTCCATTACGCGCCTTTATTGACTACATAAAAGAGACGCAGAGATCGGCTAAAAAGAGTCATCAGGAGAATTGAGTCTGATCACGGCAGTGAATTTGCTGACAAAGGCGAACCAGTCAGCAATCCCCTATCAATTGGTAACAACTCAATAGTCACAGACTATTACAACATTCAACCATTCCTATTTTATCTATCGGCTTCCACTGACTAAGCTTAGTCATGAGTGTCAGTGCGAGCCCCATCCGCGGTTGGCGAAAAACTCATGTCTTATTATTTAAAATCAGTTGATTAGATAAACCATTAGCGCAACACCCGACGTGGGCACTTACCCGCGATGTCAAGTTAACAGCTCCTCAGGTACAGACAGACAGGGCCTGAAGAGCGAACCTACAGAAGCAGAGAGCGCATCATGACAACTGAAAGCAAATGTCCATTTTCGGGCGGCGGTAAGCCGAACACTCCGCGCCGCGGCCCTTCCAATCAGGACTGGTGGCCCAACCAACTTAGCCTGAAACCGCTGCACCAGCATTCCTCCCTTTCCGACCCGATGGACTCCGATTTCGATTACGCCAAAGCCTTTAACAGCCTCGATCTGGCCGCCGTTAAACAGGATCTGCACGCCCTGATGACCGACTCACAGGAGTGGTGGCCGGCAGACTTTGGCCACTATGGCGGCCTGTTTATCCGTATGGCCTGGCACAGCGCCGGTACCTACCGCATTGGCGATGGCCGCGGCGGTGCAGGTGAAGGCCAGCAACGTTTTGCGCCGCTCAACAGTTGGCCCGACAACGTCAGCCTCGATAAGGCCCGTCGCCTGCTGTGGCCAATCAAACAGAAATACGGCCGCAAAATTTCCTGGGCTGACCTGATTATCCTGACCGGTAACGTCGCGCTCGAATCCATGGGCTTTAAAACCTTCGGCTATGCCGGTGGCCGTGCCGATACCTGGGAGCCGGATGACGTCTATTGGGGATCGGAAAAAATCTGGCTTGAGCTGAGCGGTGGCCAGAACAGCCGCTATTCGGGCGATCGCGACCTGGAAGATCCGCTGGCGGCGGTTCAAATGGGCCTGATCTACGTTAACCCGGAAGGCCCGGACAGCAACCCGGATCCGGTCGCTGCGGCACGTGACATCCGCGAGACCTTCGCCCGGATGGCGATGAACGATGAAGAAACCGTGGCGCTGATCGCCGGTGGCCACACCTTCGGCAAGACCCACGGCGCAGGCCCGGCCTCGCATGTCGGTGACGATCCGGAAACCGCTGGCCTCGAATTGCAAGGCCTCGGCTGGCAGAGTAGCTTCGGCACCGGTAAAGGTAAGGACGCCATCACCAGCGGCCTGGAAGTGACCTGGACCACCACCCCGACCCAATGGAACCACGACTTCTTCAAGCACCTGTTCGAATACGAGTGGGAACTGACGCAGAGCCCGGCGGGTGCACACCAGTGGGTAGCCAAAGACGTTGGCGAGACCATTCCCGATGCGTTCGATCCGGCGAAGAAACAGCGCCCGACCATGTTAACCACCGACCTGTCGCTGCGCTTTGACCCGGCATACGAGCAGATCTCTCGTCGCTTCTATGAACATCCTGACCAGCTCGCCGATGCTTTCGCCCGCGCCTGGTACAAGCTGACCCACCGCGATATGGGGCCACGCGCCCGCTATCTCGGCCCGGAAGTGCCGGCTGAAGAGCTGATTTGGCAGGATCCGATCCCGGCAGTCGATCATCAGTTGATTAACGATCAGGATATCGCCGATCTCAAAACCCGGATCCTGGCCTCCGGCCTGCCGCTCTCGGTGCTGGTGTCCACCGCCTGGGCTTCAGCCTCCACCTTCCGCGGCTCCGACAAACGCGGCGGTGCCAACGGTGCGCGCATTCGTCTGGCACCCCAGAAAGACTGGGCAATCAACCAACCGGCTCAACTGGCGCCAACGCTGGCCAAGCTGGAAGGGATACAGCAGGCGTTCAACAGTGCCCAGTCAGGCAACAAACGTGTCTCGCTGGCGGATGTGATCGTGCTGGCCGGTGCCGCAGCCGTCGAACAGGCCGCAATCAACGCCGGGCATCCGGTGAGCGTGCCCTTCGCACCGGGCCGTATGGATGCCACGCAGGAACAAACCGACGTCGACTCCTTCGAAGCGATGGAGCCGGTTGCCGATGGTTTCCGTAACTACCTGAAGCGCCAGTTCAGCATTCCTGCCGAAGCCTTGCTGGTCGACAAAGCGCAGCTGCTGACGCTGACGGCGCCGGAAATGACGGTGCTGGTCGGTGGGCTGCGGGTGTTAAACGCCAACGTCGGCCAGAGCCAGCATGGCGTGCTGACCCAGCGGCCGCAGGCACTGAGCAATGACTTCTTCGTCAATCTGCTTGATGGGGCGACGACCTGGAAAGCGGCAGACGAGGACGGTGTATTCGAAGGCCGCGACAGCCAAACCGGCGCGCTCAAGTGGACGGCGACCCGTGCCGATCTGATCTTCGGCTCACATTCCCAACTGCGTGCGCTGGCGGAAGTGTATGGCAGCTCAGACGCCCAGGCGAGTTTTGTCCACGACTTTGTCGCCGCCTGGAATAAGGTGATGAACCTCGATCGGTTCGACCTGGCCTAAGCCAGAACAGCAGTAACGCCGCCCGCTTAAGGCAACTTAGGCGGGCTTTTTATTGCCCACTGACCGGGAATAACCGCTCGCCAAGAAAGTCGATAAAAACGCGCAGTTTGGGCGCCAGGTATTTGCTGGAGGGCCAGATAATGCGAAAAGCGCCCTGGTGCTCGACAAACGCCTCCAGCACCTTTTGCAGTTCGCCGCGCTGCAACGCCGTCTTCACCATAAAATCCGGCAGGCAAGCAATGCCTAACCCGGCCTGCACCACAGGCAACAGCGCCTCGGTGGTATTGCAGATCATGGTCGCCGGCAGTTCAGGTAAGGCTTCCCCCAGCAGCGGCCAGCTTTCAAAGCGCCCGGTAGAGGGGAATTTATGCTGCAAGCAGGCATGGTTGAGCAAATCCACCGGTTTCTCTGGCACACCACGTCGCGATAAATAATCCGGCGACGCCACCAGCACCAGTTGAAAGCCGCCCAGCCGGCGTGATACCAGCCGCGAATCGGCCGGCTCACCGGTACGCACCACCGCATCAAACCCCTCTTCGACGATGTCGACCATGCGATCGGAAAAGTCCACGTCCAGTTCGATATCCGGATACTGATGCATAAAGTCCGTCAGTACCGGCATTAGCAACCCACTGACCAGCGGCAGGCTAATACGCAGCTTGCCACGCGGTGCGGCGCGGCTGTCGGCCAGTTCAAGTTCAGCGGCGGCGATCTCCGCCAAAATGCGACGGCAGCGCTCAAGAAACAGCGAACCTTCTGCCGTCAGCGTCACACTGCGGGTGCTGCGGTGAAATAAACGCACCGCCAGCCGCTGTTCCATACGCGCCACGCTCTTACCCACCGCGGAAGACGAAACGCCCAACTGCCGCGCAGCATCGGAGAAACTGCGTGTTTCCGCAACCTGCACAAACGCCAGAATGCCATTAAGACTGTCCATCACGCGTGATCTCTTATTCCGGACATTTTGTCCGATATCTATGGAAATTTAGCCTATTTTTCTCCACTGCGGGAAGCATTACCTTGATGGCAACGCAGTCAGCAGGCCATTACCCGGCGCTTAGCGCTGCGCAGCACCCGCTTGCGGGCTTTTTCACCAGAGACAGATGAGCACCATGACGCAAATAACCTCCACCACAGACCGCATTGAAATCCGGGCATGGCTGCAATTACTGGCCGCCTGCCTGACCGGTATCCTGATCCCACTGAGCTTTACCGGCCCGGCGGTGGTCTTGCCCTCTATCAGCCATTCGCTGGGCGGCAGCGCCGTACAACTGAGTTGGGTGGTCAACGGTTACATCCTTACCTATGGCAGCGCCATGATGGCCGCCGGCAGCCTGACCGATATTTATGGCCGCAAACGGGTCTGGTTGTTCGGGCTGGGCGCGTTCGCCATTCTGACCATGATGATCCCCTTCGCCCCGTCGGTGGTGGGCATAGATATTTTGCGGCTGGCGCAGGGGCTGGCCGGTGCGGCAGCTTTTGCCGGTGCGATGGCATCGCTGGCGCAGAGTTTCCACGGGCCGGTTCGCACCCGCGTTTTTAGCCTGCTGGGCACCACATTCGGTATTGGCCTGGCTTTTGGGCCGCTGGCCTCGGGCTGGCTGGTGGTGACCGCAGGCTGGCCATGGGTATTCTTCGCCACCGCGTTGATTGGCCTGGCGGGCTTGGCACTGGTGGCGCTCAGCGCAACGGAATCCCGCGATCCCCATGCGGCGGGGTTGGACTGGCCCGGTGCCATCAGTTTTACCGCTGCGCTGGCGTTGTTCACCTACGCCATTCTGCTGGCGCCGGAAAACGGTTGGGGCAGCCTGTCGGTGGCCGGTTCATTGCTGCTGTCGCTGGCGGTCTTTATCGCCTTCGTGCTGATTGAGCGTCGGGTAGCACGCCCAATGCTCGATCTGACGCTGTTCCGCAGCACCCGCTTTATTGGGGTTCAGGTGCTGGCTGCCTCTCCGGCATTCTTTTTTGTGGTATTGATCGTCATGCTGCCGGGGCGCTTTATCGGTATTGATGGGCAGAGCGCGCTCGAAGCCGGTAAAACCATGATTGCTCTGGCGGCCCCGTTGCTGTTGGTGCCCTTTCTTGCGGCACTGCTGGCACACCGTTTTACCTCTGGCGTGCTCTCCGGTATCGGGCTGCTGTTGGTCGCCGTCGGGCTGGCCTGGCTGGGTCATGCACTGACGGCAAATAGCGGCCACGGCTTGATAGCGCCGATGCTGTTGATCGGCACCGGTATCGGCCTGCCCTGGGGATTGATGGACGCCATGGCGGTCAGCGTGGTGGAAAAAGAACGGGCGGGCATGGCCACCGGGATATTCAACGCGGTGCGTGTCTCGGCCGACGGTATCGCCATTGCGATTGCCGGCGCGGTACTGGCCATGCTGATCCAGGGCGGTCTGTTTGCTGCACTCTCCGGCAGTGGCGGCACGCAACATGTGCTTGAAGCGGCCAATCGCGCGGCACTGGGTGACCTGAACAGTGCCGCCGCCCTGCTGCCCGGGCAACGCCAACTGACGCTGCAAATTTATGATCAGGCGTTCTGCAACTTGCTGTATATCCTGGCGGTAGCCTCTGCCGCCTGTGCGTTACTGATATTTGCGCTATTGGGACGTTTGCATGCTCACGATAGCGCGGCGGAGTAAACCGGCCCCCGCCGCAGCTGTTTTACTCTTTCACCGCTTGCCGCTCCAGGTGCCGCAGGTCAAGCGACAGGAAGTGGTGTACCACCGGCTTCTCCGGGCCGATATGGAACTGCAGCGCCTCCTGCTGCAGGTCGGCATCGGCATGCGAAACCCGCTGGTGCTGGCGTAGGTGTTCGGCCCAGGACTCCACCATAAACCACTCCATCACGCACTGCGGATCGGCGGTATGCTCGGTCAGCCCCCAGGCGTAGGCACCGTCACGCCGGCGTACCCGCGAAAGCCGTTGCAGCGTGCGCAGAAACTGCGGACGATCTTCTGGTCGCACCCGGTACTCCACCTGGATCATCACCGGCCCGCGATCGTTTTCAACCGGGGTATTGAGCAAGGGCTCCGGCCAGTGGTTGGACGGCTGCAGATCGGCTTCGCCCTCCGGCAGGCGAATACGGTGAAACACCAGCGAAATCACCAATAAACCCACACCGCCCGCCAATAGCGTGGCGGCCACACCAATCTCCTGGGCAATCAACCCCCACAGCAGGCTACCGGCAGCCATCGCGCCATTAAACACCATCAGATAAATCGCCAGCCCGCGTCCGCGCACCCAGTTTGGCAACACGCCCTGTGCTGCGCCGTTCAGGGAGGTCAGCGCGATAATCCAACCGCCGCCCAGTGCCAGCAGCAGCAAGACCGCCAGCCACTGCGGCGGTGCCAACGACAGTAGCGCCATCACCACGGCGGTGATCACCGCGGCCAACAGCACCAGACCATCGGCGTTCAACCGCTGACGCAGCCGGGGTAATAACACCGCGCCGCCTATCGCGCCAGCCCCCACGGCACCGAGCAGGATGCCGTAGAAACCGGCGGTGCCACCCAGCATCTGCCGAGCTACCAACGGCAGCAGCGCCCAGACCGAGCTGGAGAACACAAAGAACACCGCCGCCCGCAGCAGCACCACGTGCAGCTCACGGCTGGCGCGGGCATAGCGAATACCGGCACGGAAAGCGCCGAAGAAATGCTCGGAAAGTCCGTTGTCTTCCACCTTCGGTCTGCGCCACCACAGCAGGGCGGCAACTACGAACACATAACTCAGTACATCGGCACCGTAGGCCGCACCGGCACCAAAGCTCGCCAGCAGCAGCCCCCCGGCCGCCGGGCCGATGGCACGGGCGATATTGATCCCCAACGAGTTCAGCGCCACCGCATTTCTGAGATCGGCGCGCGGTACCAGCTCCGGCACAATGGATTGCCAGGTCGGCCTCATCAGCGCCCCGCCGATGCCACCGATAAAGGTCAGCGCCAGTAAGTACTCGACGGTCAGCGCGCCGCTTTGCGACAGCAGTAATAAAGTGCCGCTGACGCTGGCCAGCAGGATCTGGACAAAAATAAGGAAGCGGCGGCGATCGAGAATGTCTGACAACACCCCTGCAGGGATCGCCAACAGGAACACCGGCAGCGTGGCGGCGGTCTGCATCAGTGCCACCGCCGACGGGTTAGAGGACAAATCCGTCACCAGCCAGGAACTGGCGACGTCACGCATAAAGCTGCCGACGTTGCCCAGCACCGTGGCCCCCCACAACACCGCGAATACCGGGATTTTCAGCGGCGCGAAACCGCCGGGTGCTGCCTTATTCTCAGCCGGTTCGGCCATCTTTTTGTTCCTTCAGATCGTACAACGCCACCAGCATCAGCCAGCGGACAGATAAAAGCGGCAGTGCTCATGGTCGGCTCCGGTTCACAGGCAAAGCCCACCGCTCGGGGATAGGGGTCAAGACTGGATAAACGCCAGCAGATCGGCATTAAACTGTTCAGGGTCTGCTTGCGCCAGCCCGTGCGAAGCGCCCGGATAGACTTTCAATTCAACCTGCCTGATAAGCTTAGCGGCTTTCAACGCGGATGCGGCGATTGGCACAATCTGGTCGTCGTCGCCATGCACTAGCAGCGTCGGCTTGTCGATGGCCAGCAGATCCGCGGTGTAATCGACCTCGGAAAACTCACGCACGCAGTCATACAACCCCTTCACTCCACCCTGCATGCCCATCAGCCAGAAACTGTCCGTCAGCCCAGCATTGGCCTTCACGCCGTGCCGGTTATAACCGTAAAAAGGCACCGCCAAATCCTTAAAGAACTGGGAGCGATTTTCTGCCGTTCCGCTGCGGATGCCGTCGAATGCCGACATCGGCAACCCCTCAGGATTCGCCGGGCTTTGCAGCATCAACGGCGGCACCGCTCCCACCAGCACCACCTTTGCCACCCGTGCGCTGCCGTGGCGGCCAATATAGTGCGCCACTTCGCCGCCCCCGGTGGAGTGCCCCACCAGGATCAGATCCCGCAGATCCAGCGCTTCAATCAACTCAGCCAAATCGTCCGCATAGCGATCCATGGTATTGCCGTCCCAGGTTTGGTCGGAACGACCATGGCTGCGGCGATCGTGCGCAATAACGCGGTAACCGCTTTGGCCAAAGAACAGCATTTGATTATCCCAGGCATCCGCGGATAGCGGCCAACCGTGAGAAAACAGAATTGGCTGCCCACGCCCCCAATCTTTATAGAAAATGCGCGTGCCATCTTTGGTGGTCAGGATGCTCATAGGTTATCTCCCGGAGGTAATAGGGGTAAGTCTTCCGGGTTAACAGTAAGGCAGGAGGCGAAACGGTGATAACGGAATTATTTTCGGATGATCGCGAGTTTTTTTGCTGAAGATCCCGGCCTGGCTTCAGGGCACACGCCGGGTGGTTGCGTCAGATATTTTCCAGGTCAATACCGCGGGTTTTGGGGCCAAACACCCCGATCACCACCATCACAATCAGCATGCTGGCAACGATAAATGCAATCACCCCCACCGAGCCGCCGTATTGCAGGATCATGCCGATAATCAGGCTGCTGAATACCGTCGACAGTCGGCTGAACGAATAGCAGAATCCGACCGCACGGGCACGGATGTAAGTCGGGAACACCTCTGACTGGTAGGAATGGTAGCTGTAGGTCAGCCAGGCATTGGACCAGGTGATAAAGAACCCGCACAGAATCAGCCACAGGGGATTATTCTGCATGGCAAACAGTGAGCCGAAAATCACCGTGACCAGGCAGGAAAGGACGATCTGCCATTTGTTTTCCATCTTGTCGGCATAGCGACTACACAGCAGCGACCCCAACGGATAAGCCAGGGTAATAAAGAAGGCGTACAGCAGGCTGTGGGTGACTGAAGCGCCCTTTCCAGCCAGCAAGGCCGGCAGCCAGTTGCCAAAACCAAAGAAACCGATCGCCTGGAAGAAATTCATCACCACCAGCATCAGGGTGCGGCCACGGTAGCGCGGCGACCAGATATCTTTAAAGCTTCCCTGGGCCGGCGTTTCGCTCTGCAGCCCGGCGTCGCGCAGCGGGAACTCCGTGCTATGAGTGACACCGCAACGGCGTTCCATTGCCAGCATCACTTGCCGGACCTCCGGATAACGTCGCTGTTGTGCCAGCCAACGTGGGGATTCCGGCAAGCCTTTACGCACCAGCCAAATCACCAGCGAAGCCACGGCACCGGCGATCACCACATAACGCCAGCCACTCAGGCCCAAAATGGTCTGCGGTACCAGCCACCACGACATCAGCGCCACCGTTGGCACGGAAAGAAACTGAATGAAAAAGGAAAAGGCGAAAGCCCGGGTACGGAGATGCGCAGGCACCCACTCGGTCAGATAGGTATCTATGGTTACCAACTCAATCCCCAGCCCAACGCCGACCAAAAAGCGCAGGAAGATCACCCATTCCGCCTGATGCTGGAAAGCCAGGCACAGCGAAAACACGCCATACCAGGCCAGAGCAAACATAAAGGTGGTGCGTCGGCCAAAGCGGTCGGCATAAGGGCTGAGCAGGCTGGCGCCGATAAACAGGCCAAGGAAAGTTGCGGAGGCAAACGCCGCCTGGTCAGAGACGCCGAACACGCCTTGCGCCCCGGTATGGAATATCCCCTCGGCGATTAAACCGGTGCTGATATAACCGGTCTGAAACAGGTCATAAAGCTCAAAAAAACCGCCCAACGCCAGCAAAGCGATAAACCGCCACAAACCGGCAGAGGTGGGCAACGCGTCAATTCTTGCCGACAAATCCCGTTCATGGATCGGTGACTGGGCCACCGCCTCGCTTCCAGCAACTAAAGAGTCACCCACCATTAACCTCGCCATAACATAATCAATAACTTTCTATGCTATAGGCTCGGTGTCGGAGTTAAATATTTAATTAGCAGGCTACGAAAATTAATTAAGCATAAAAAACTGCAGCAATCTGTTTTGCTGAGAGAAAATTTAGCCTGTGGCCCGGTGCCTGATAGCAAGCCGCGGCTTGCTATCAGGACGAAGGGAGTTAGCGGCTGTGGTGGTGTTGCAGGCGTTCGCTGCGGTAAAAATTCAGCAGGCACCAGCCAAGGGCGATCAATGCCAGCGGGGCGCCGACAAAGCCGATGTTACCCATGCCCAGATACTGGCTGACCTGATTGCCCAGTAGTGCGCCGGCACCTATACCAAAGTTGTACAGCCCGGAATAGATCGACATCGCCACGTCGGTCGCGTCCGGCGCCAGGTTCAATACCTTAGCCTGCATCGACAAGCCAATCGCCATGATCGCCATGCCCCATACCGCAAACAGCACCGTCAGGTGATTTTCATCGCCGGAGGCCGGTAACAACAGCAGCAGACTCAGCATCAATAAGGCGATAGCTCCGATGAAAAAACCCGACGGGAAACGTTCGCTGAAGCGACTGAACAACAGGCTGCCGATGATACCAGCGGCACCAAACAGCAACAGCATCAGGGTGGTGAAGTTTTCCGACAGCCCGGCCACGGTCTGAATAAAGGGTTCGATATAGCTGTAGGCGGTGAAATTCGCCGTCACCACAATAATGGTCAGCATATACAGGCTGACCAGCGCCGGGCGCTTGAACAGCATAGGCACGCTGGCCAGCGAGCCGGAATGTTCGCTTTTCAGCACCGGCAGCAAGCGCCACAACAGCACCAGCGCCAGGGTGGCGCAGACGGCGATGCCGATAAAGGTCATGCGCCAGCCGAGGATTTGGCCCACGATACGGCCCAGCGGCAGGCCAAGCACCATCGCCAACGCGGTTCCCCCCGCCAGCAGGCTCAACGCCTGCGCCTTCTTGCCTGCCGGGGCGACCCGGATCGCCAGCGAGGCGGTGATCGACCAGAATACCGCATGGGCCAGCGCCACACCGGCACGCGAGATAACCAGCGTGGTGAAGTTCCACGCCACGGCGGTCAGCACATGGCTGGCGATAAACAGGATAAATACCCCGATCAGCAGTTTTCGCCGCTCAATCCGGCTGGTCAGCAGCATACACACCAGCGAACTGGCGGCGACGATCCAGGCATAAATGGTGATGATCAACCCCACCTGCTCGGTCTGCATCGAGAAGCTTTGGGCAATATCGCTCAGCAACCCCACCGGAATAAACTCGGTGGTATTGAAGATAAAGGCCGATACGGCAAGAATGACCACGCGCAACCAAGCGGTTGAGCGAGAGACCTGGGTTTGTTCCATGTTAAACGGGATCCGGGCAGGTGCGGGAAGTAGCGATATTTTAACCAATCGGTGTGGTAAATGCGATATGCGTCACACTTTTATTAGGCTGTTTTTTTCGACAGTCTTTTGCCATTCAACGGCCTGTATCCTGACAGGCCGTTGGCGCAAGCGGATGCCGTTTACTGACTGATACAGCGCTGTAATGCCTCCACCGAAGTATTGATACCGGCATCGACTGACATAGTCAGATCCTCCATTTCCAGCGATACCCAGTCGTTATAGCCCATCATGCGTACCACCGAGAAAAACTCCTTCCACCACTGTAAATCCTGGCCGCAGCCGACCGCCACATAATTCCAGGCACGCTCCGCCACCTGCTCCACCGGTCGGGTTTCCAGCAGTCCGTTAACCGCCACTATTCCCCTTTCCAACCGCACATCCTTGCCATGCACGTGATGGAT
This sequence comes from Serratia proteamaculans, assembly GCF_946227095.1. Taxonomy (GTDB): domain Bacteria; phylum Pseudomonadota; class Gammaproteobacteria; order Enterobacterales; family Enterobacteriaceae; genus Serratia; species Serratia proteamaculans_E. The sequence continues at coordinate 128,300 of NZ_CAMISV010000007.1, read as the reverse complement.
AGCGTCCCCGAGGCGACGCGCTACTGCTATCGGATCTGCCCCCATCCAAATCAGGTGGCTGGGATCAAGGTTCAGCCCGACCATCGGCCCGACCGCGTCACGCAGCCTGAACAGCGTGTCCGGGTTCCACACCAGCATGGAGCTGAAGTTTTCCAGCGCGAACTTCTCGATGCCGAACGCCTGCGCCTTATCCACCAGCCGCTGCCAGTACGGGATAGCCACTTCGTTCCACTGGTAGTCCAGGCAGTTTTTCAGCGTCGGCGGCCAACTGACGGTATAGGTGATCCAATTAGGAATGCTGTCGCCGGGGGCCGCAGGGGGTAATCCGCTCATCATGACGATTTTTTTCACCCCCAGACTGGCAGCCAGCGCCAGCGTATTGTCGGTATCGTGACGGTGCTTTTCACCCAACACTCCCGGCTCCAGCGGGTTACCGGAAACGTTCAGCGCGGCAATCTTCATGCCACGGCTCTCCAGTGCCGCCAGCAACCGTCGGCGCTTGCCAGCGTCCTGCAACAGCGCAACGGTGTCCAGATGCGGTGCCGAAGACCAGCCGCCGGTGGTCATCTCCACGCCAAACACCCCCATTTCACCCAACCGATCAAGCATGGCTTCAAACGGCAAATGGCCCAAACTGTCGGTACAGAAGGAAAGCTTCATGTCATATCTCCGCAAACAAAAAGGTTATTCAAAGGCCACCCAGCGCGCACCCTGATCGGCTGAACGCACGCAGTTTTCAATCCAGCGCACCCCGTCGATCCCGGCGTCGATGTCCGGATACACCAACTGCGCCAACGCCTGCCGATCGCCCCGGTTTGTGGCATCAATAGCCAGGGCGAATTTCAGGTAGATGTTGGCCCAGGACTCGGTCAGCCCCTCGGTATGCAGCGCCCCCAGCCGTTCCCAGGCGTTGCAGGTTTCGTCCAGATAGGGCATGCCGCGATACAGCGTCTGGTTCGGTTGCCCCTGTACCTCGTAACGCAGCTCGCTGGGGTTGATATCGCTCCATTCCAGGCTGGCTTTCGAGCCGACGATACGGATGCGCTGGCTGCTCATGGCGCCGGCATTGACCGACGAGGCCCACATCCGCCCTACCGCGCCGTTGGCATAGCGCATCATCACCAACGCGTTGTCTTCCAGCGGGGCACGCGAGGGAATAAAGCTCTGCCGATCGCACAGCAGTTCGCTGATCTGCATCTGTGGCATCACCAGTTGCGACAGGTAATAGGTGTGGGTGGATATATCCCCCAGCACAAAGCTGGGGCCGGAAATCTTGGGGTCAATGCGCCATTTCTGCGCTTCGCTAAGGCGATCTACTTCGTCGGTGGCATTAAAACCGTGGGTATATTGCAGATCCACCATGCGCACTTCACCGATCTGCCCGTTGGCGATCATCGCGCGCATCTGCAACAGCAACGGATGGCCGGAGAAACCGTAGGTCACGCCGACAATGCGGTTTTTTTCCGCCGCCAGCGCCTTGATTTCATAAGCTTCCTGGCTGGAAAAAAACAGCGGTTTCTCGCAAATCACGTGCAGCCCGGCCAGCAGCGCCGCGCGGGTAATTTCGTAATGGGTGCCGTTTGGCGTGGCGATGGACACCACTTCAATGCCGTCCTCTCGCTGAGCCTCTTGAGCAAACAGCGTGTGGTAATCCGCATAGCAACGCTCGGCATCGACCCCCAGATTGACGCCGAACTCGCGGCCACGCTCCGGGACAATATCAAACGCCCCGGCCACCAGCGCAAAAGCAGTGTTATCCCGCAATGCGCCGCAGCGGTGCTTATAACCCACCTGCCCCAGGCGCCCGCCGCCGACCATCGCCCAACGCAGAGGACGTGCCGTTTTTCTTTCACCATTCAACATAGTTGCTCCCGAAGCCTAAGATTACGCTACTTTCGCCGCATTGCACCCGGGTGCAAATTTTAAATGCACCCGGGTGCAAAATTGGGTGGCAACTTGACCGCGAAACAAATGCCACTTGCGATGGACTATTGGAGATGGTCAAAAACAAGTCAAATACGCAATGATAAATCTGCCGCTCAGGATCACAATTTGCCGATAAAAGGATCGGTGGAGTTGCCCTGTTTGTTCCGTGGATCCCACCGCAGGTGGCAGCAACTCCCGCATCCGACAAGGCTGTGCTAATCTGTTGAACCCATACCGTTTTTTCATCACGAGCAAAGATGATGGCGAAGAAACCCGGCGCTCCCCCCGCGCCCCCTGCACGCAAGGCGACGGCCAGTGATGTAGCTGCCCGCGCCGGCGTGTCTAAATGGACGGTATCGCGTGCTTTTACCGATGGCGCTTCGATCTCGCCCCATGCATTGCTGCGCGTTCAGGCCGCAGCGCGTGAATTGGGTTACCGCCCCAATCTGCTGGCGCGCAGCCTGTCGAAAAAGAGCACCCGCATCATCGGACTGGTGGCGGACGAACTGAAGAATCCGCATATTTTTACGCTGCTGGATGAGGTCACCCGACAGTTGCAAAGCCGGGGTTATATGGCCCTGCTGCTGAATATCACCTCGGAAAACGACTATGAATCGGTGCTGACGCTGGCCGATCAGATGCAGGTGGATGGCCTGCTGTTTCTCGGTACCCTGCTTAACGATCGGCTGATTACGCTGGCGCAGGATATTCATCATATTCCGCTGGTGGTGCTGTATCGCTATAGCGACAGCCCCTATATCCAGGTGTTAGCCACCAACGGCTATCAGGCCGGGCGTGAAATTGGCGAACTGTTGCTGACACAGGACTATCAGCGCATGGGCTATCTGGCGGGCCCGGTGAGTGAATCCACCCGGTTACGCCGTCTCGACGGCTTCCGTGCCGCACTGGCGGAAAAACAACGCGATGTCAGCGTGCTGCTGCAGGCCCCGCACTATCAACGCCTTTGCGGCATGGAGGCTTTCTCGGCCTACCTGGCCGCCACCCCGGCGGAACAGCGGGTTGAAGCGATTTTTTGTGAAAACGATATTCTGGCGGTAGGCGTTATCGACGCCATTCGCGCCACGCCGGGCTGTGCGCCGATTGCGGTGGTGGGATTTGATGACATTGAACTGGCCGCCTCCCCCAGTTACCAGTTGACCACCTATCGCCAGCCGATGCAGTCGCTGATTGCCGATGGTATTCATTGCCTGACGCAGGCTTTTGAACCGGGCGGCCAAAGCTTGTATAACGGAGAATTAATCGTCCGACAGTCGCATATTAAACAATAATGATATCAACAGACGGCGAGAACTCGGGTCACGCTTATTGAGGTCATATGTCAGCTCTCTATGATTGGTCGGTATTGGCATTACGCCGTATTTACGATCGCCGCATCAGCGGTGAACCGGTGCTCGACAGCGCCCGCCTGTTCCCCGACGCGCAGCGTTTTACTGCCCAGTGGCCGCAGATCCGTGACGAGGCACTGACCGTGGCGCAAGATCTGCGCAATATTCCGCGATTTCATGAGATCATGAGCGAACAGGCGTCTATCTCCGCCAATGATGCGCGTGACTGGCGCATGTTTATTATGCAGGCTTATGGTCAGCCAATACCCCGCAATCTCGCCCGCTGCCCGCAATTGGCCAGCCTGATCGCGTCTTCCCCGGATGTGCTTTCAGCCTCATTGTCCTTCCTGGCGCCCGGCAAGCAGGTGCCGGCGCACCGTGGCCCGTTCCGGGGCATTCTGCGCGGTTACCTGGTGCTGTCGATGCCCAAACGCGCCGACGGTCTGCCCGCCGCCGTGTTGAAAGTCGACGGGCAAGAATACCGGCTCAATGAAGGGGAATTTATGCTGTGGGACGATACCTTCGAACATGAGGTGTGGAACGACAGCGACCAGGTGCGCACCGTGTTGCTGCTGGATATCCGCCGCCGCGATTTACCCACCGGGCTGCGGATGTTATCCAACGGCATCGTTGCGCTGGTACGGCTGAACGTGCGCTGGATCCAGCGCCAGTTCTAGGCGCCGCCCAGATAGGCTTTCCTCACCTCCTGATCGTTCAACAGCTCCGCACCGCTGCCGGTCAGGCGGATTTGGCCGTTGACCATCACATAGCCGCGATCGGACAGTTTGAGCGCGTGGTTGGCATTCTGCTCCACCAGAAACAACGTCATGCCGCCACGGGTCAGCTCCCGTAAAATGCTGAAGATCTGTTTGACGATGATCGGCGCCAGCCCCAGGCTCGGCTCGTCCAGCAACAGCAGCTTGGGCCGGCTCATTAGCGCCCGGGCAATCGCCAGCATCTGCTGTTCACCACCGGACATGGTCATCGCCCGCTGGTTACGCCGTTCCTTCAGGCGTGGGAACAGCTCAAACATGCGCAATAAATCCTCATCCACGTAGCGATTACCGATGGTAATGGTGCCCATCAGCAGGTTTTCCTCCACGCTCATGTCCGGGAAAATGCGCCGCCCTTCTGGTGCCTGGGCGATGCCGCTGCTGGCAACGTAATGAGTGGAACGCTGGCTGATGTCCTCGCCGCGAAACAAGATCTGCCCACCGCTGACGCGCGGCTGGCCGAAGATCGACATCAGCAGCGTCGACTTGCCCGCCCCGTTGGCACCAATCAACGCCACCGTCTCCCCTTCATTTACCTGTAGCGAAACCTGCTGCAACGCCTGGATCGGGCCGTAAAACACGTCTACGTTGCGAAACTCCAACATCACATTGCTCATCCCGCCAGCTCCTCTTCATCCGCGCCAAGGTAAGCGGCGATCACCGTATCGTTATGCTGAATTTCTTTCGGTGTGCCTTCGGCGATCACATCGCCGTGATCGAGCACAATCACCCGATCGGAGATCTCCATCACCATGCCCATATCGTGTTCTATCAGCAGCACCGTGATGCCGTGATGTTGACGCAGAAAACGGATAATGCGGCTCAGCGTCGCCGTTTCCACCGGGTTCAGCCCGGCGGCGGGTTCGTCGAGGCAGATCATTTCCGGCGTGGTGCACATCGCCCGGGCGATCTCCAGCCGTCGCTGCTGGCCGTAGGACATCTCCCCCGCCAACCGGTTGGCGCAATCCACCAGTTCCACCACTTCCAGCCAGTAAAAGGCGCGATCCAGTGCCTGGCTTTCCGCCCGGCGGTAGGCCGGGGTATTGAGCACGCCGGCGATCAGGTTGCGGTTGCTCAGCATGTGCTGCGCCACCAGCAGGTTCTCCACCACCGACATTTCGCGGAACAAGCGGATGTTCTGGAAGGTGCGCGCCAGCCCGGCGCGGTTGACCAGGTGGGTGCCGCCAAACATTTTGTAGTAAACACGCGAGCCCAGCCGTTTCGGGTTAACCCAGTCAGCGGCGTGGAATTTCTGCCCCAGCACCTGGATCACGTCGGTCGGCCGCTTGTGGGTGTTGAGCAGGATCGCGCCGCCGGTGGCACGATAAAAACCGGTCAGGCAGTTGAATACCGTGGTTTTCCCGGCACCGTTGGGGCCGATCAGTGCAGTTATGGAGCCGCGCTCCACCGCCAGATTGACGTCGTTCAGTGCCTTGATGCCGCCAAAATGCATCATCAGATGCTCAACCTGCAGGATAGCGTCGCTCATGGCTCCACCCCCTTGCGTGGAGCAAAACTGGAACGACTGATGCGCACCAGCCCACGTGGCCGCCAGATCATCATCGCCACCATCAACACGCCGAACAGCAGCACACGGTACTCGGCGAAACTGCGCAACAGCTCCGGGGCCACCGTGAGTACAAACGCCGCCAGCACCACGCCGATGGTCGAGCCCATGCCGCCCAGTACCACTATCGCCAGGATCAGCGCCGACTCAAAGAAGGTGAACGAGGTGGGGTTAACAAAACCCTGATAGGTGGCGAAAAACACCCCGGCCAGCCCGGCGGTGGACGCGCCCATCATAAAGGCCGACAGCTTCACCAGAACGTGGTTCAGCCCGAGTGAGCGACAGGCGATTTCATCCTCGCGCAATGCCTCCCAGGCGCGGCCGATTGGCATACGCGTCAGCCGGTGCTTGATGTACAGCACCAACAGAACCACCAGAAACAGCACAGCATAGATAAAGATAAACTTCAGGTTGGGGTTGTAGGCAATACCGAGAAACTCGTGGATCGGCACCCCACCGTCCTTGGCTCGTCGGCCAAACTCCAGGCCAAAAATCGTCGGCGCAGGCACCGAGACCCCGTTGGGGCCACCGGTCAGCGACATCCAGTTGTTCAGCACCAGGCGGATAATTTCGCCGAACCCCAGCGTGACGATCGCCAGATAGTCGCCGTGCATGCGTAACACCGGGAACCCCAGCAGCGCACCGGCCAGCGCCGCCATCAGCGCCCCCAGCGGCAACATCGCCCAGAACCCCAGCCCGAGATACTGGTAACCCAGCGCCAGGCCATAAGCGCCAATGGCGTAGAACGCCACATAACCGAGATCCAGCAGCCCGGCCAGCCCGACGACAATATTTAGCCCCAGCCCAAGCAACACGTAAATCAGCCCCAGTATCGCCACCGTCAGCAGATATTTGGTGGCAACAAACGGAAACAGCAGCGCGATCACCGCCATTAACGGGATGATCCAACGCAGACTGGTTTTGGCCCCTATCGGCCGGACATACACTCCGTCATTGCCGCCGTCAAAGCGCGTCAACAACTTGTGCCCTGGCGCAGTTTGCAGGAACAGGCTCAGCAACAGCCGCCCGGCCATCACCGCGGCGATAATCCACGCCAGGCGGCGCGGTTCAAAGTTAAAACTGTATCCGTTGAGAACAATACCGACGATCGGCCCGAACACGATCAGGGCGATCAGCCCGGCCAGCACCGCATCCAGCAGGCTGCGTTTAACGTTCAGCCCTGGGTGAGCTACAGATTGCGACATAGTTTTCCCCTCAAACCTTAGCGACCATTGGCCGACCGAGCAGGCCCTGAGGGCGGAAAATCAGGATCACTACCAGTAAACCGAAGGAGAATACGTCTTTGTAATCCGAGTTCACCATGCCGGCAAACTGCGCCTCCGCCACGCCCAGCAGCAGGCCACCGAGCATCGCGCCGGGTAGCGAACCAATGCCCCCCAGCACCGCGGCGGTAAAGGCCTTGATGCCGATGATAAAGCCGACGTAGAAATCAAAGGTGCCGTAGTTCATGGTGATCAACACCCCCGCCAGCCCGGCCATCGCGGCACCAATCACAAACACCAGGGAGATCACCCGGTCGGTGTTGATGCCCAGAATGGACGCCATCTTGCGATCCTGCTGGGTGGCGCGGCAGATGCGCCCCAGACGGGTGTGCTGAATGATGTAGGTGAGGATGGCCATGCCCAGCAGTGAGGCGACCAGGATAAACACCTTGGTGTAGGTGATTTGGATCACCCCGCCGTCAAAGTTGAGGCGGAACACGCCGTCCAGCAACGTCGGGATCCCTTGTTGGCGTGGCCCCTGGCTGATTTGCGCGTAGTTCTGCAAAATAAGCGACATACCGATGGCGGAGATCAGCGGTGCCAGACGCGTGGAGTTGCGCAAAGGTTTATAGGCGATACGTTCGATCACCCAGCCATACACGCCGGTGACCACGATGGTGAACACCAGCGTGCCGAGGATCAGCAGCGGGAAGGATTGCAGGCCGAAGAACGACAGCAGCGCCAGCCCGATAGCGCACAGGTAGGCGGAGATCATGTACACCTCGCCGTGGGCGAAGTTAATCATGCCGATAATGCCGTAAACCATGGTGTAGCCGATGGCGATCAGGCCGTAAACCGCGCCGAGCGTCAGGCCGTTGATCATCTGTTGCAGAAAGAAAACATCCATAATGAGCAGTCTCGCCTGGTGGGACCGCAAGCTAGTGCAGACGCGGCCCAAGGGAAGTATCGGCGCGGACCCGCCGAACACGCGGATCCGCTTATCAGTCATGTCGATCCAGCCCCCTGCGGGCGGGATAAACCTGATCCGTCGGGCTGATTAGAGTTGGTGATATTTGCCTTTATCGTCCCACTGATAGACCACGTAATCCGATACCTTCAGGTCGCCTTTCTTGTCCCAGGCCTTTTTGCCCATCACGGTATCCACATCATGCGATTTCAGCCATTCGCTGGCCTTGGCGCTGTCTTTGCCGCCGGTAGCGCTGAAGGCTGCGGCGATCGCCTGAATCGAAGCGTAGGAGTAGAGGGTGTAGCCTTCCGGCTCAAAACCGCTGGCGCGGAACTTGGCGATCACTGCTTTACCTTCCGGAATTTGGCGCGGATCGTTGCCGAAGGTCATCAGCACGCCGTTGGTGTATTGCGGCCCACCGGCAGCGGTCACCAGCTCTTCGGTTACGATGCAGTCGCCGGAGAAGAACTTGGCGGTCACGCCCTGCTCACGCATCTGGCGCACCAATGGCCCGGCTTCTGGATGACAACCACCGAAATAGACCACGTCAGGTTTGACCGAGGCGATCTTGGTCACCAGCGCGTTAAAGTCTTTTTCACCGCGTGACAGCCCTTCATACAGCACTTCCTTCACGCCACGCTTGTTCATTTCCGCCCTGGCGGCATCTGCCAGCCCCTGCCCGTAGGTGTCTTTGTCGTGGATCACCGCGATGCGTTTGGCTTTCAGGGTATTGAGCATGTAGTTGGTGGCGATCACCCCTTGCTGGTCATCGCGGCCGCACATGCGGAACATGTTGGTCATGCCGCGTTCGGTAATTTGCGGGTTGGTGGATCCGGGAGTGATGGCGATAATCCCGGCTTCGTCATACACCTCGGAGGCTGGCATGGTGGAGGAGGAGCAGAAGTGCCCGACCACCGCCGAGACCTTGTCCTGATCCACTAACCGGTTGGCGACCGAGACCGCCTGTTTGGGTTCGCAGGCGTCATCCCCCTGCACCAGTTTGATTTTTTCCCCTTTAATCCCGCCGGCGGCGTTGATATCCGCTGCCGCCTGCGAGGCACCACGCCAGTACTGATCGCCATAGGTCGCATTCGGCCCGGAGAACGGCCCGGCGACGCCGATAACGATATCGGCCTGAGCATAAAAAGCTGAACCTAAACAACCGATAAGCAGAGCAGCGAGCGGACTTTTAATTAATTTCGATGACATTGTTGTATTCCTCAGCACTGTTTTAGCGAAACGCCCAGGGGCGTGGAGCAGTCACTTTATGTGTAGACGGGGAAAATAATTTGCGCGAGAGCGCAGTCGCATTACCCGAATTTAGCTAAGCAAAAATCCAGCCATTGTGACGGCCAATACATATTTTCTGTTCATTCATCCTACATATCAGAGGAAAAACGAGGGGGTTCACTGCCGTCAGGAGGCGCTGTGGGGGGATCAAGTGGCAAACTCGCCGCAAAATTTTTCTGCTACTTCAGTCATTGTTCCCATGCAGTCTCCCCCTTCGCACCAGAAACGTGCAATGGCAGGTGCAACCCTGACGCCAGGGATTTTGTGGTGATAAACAACAGGGATAAACAGGATGAGTGCCGAAAAACAACGCAACATGCTCATTCCATCAGCAAACGCACTTTTCTCGCAGTTTAGTGCTTTGACAAACCCGCACCACCCCGCTATTATTCGCCCCGTTCACACGATTCCTCTGTAGTTCAGTCGGTAGAACGGCGGACTGTTAATCCGTATGTCACTGGTTCGAGTCCAGTCAGAGGAGCCATATTAGAGAAGCCCGCTCAGGGAAACCTGAGCGGGCTTTTTGCTTTTGTTAACTAAACGGCTGCTTAGAGCGGATGTTATGTCTGGAGCAGACATGACATGGCAGAGCCTAGATCACCTGTAGCAATTCACTGATTAAAGCTTGGCGGAATGGTAGTTAGGGTGTGGGTAATTCATCCACACCCTGAGTTACTTATTTTCCTGTGGATTTACTAGGTTTTAATGCCGGAGTATTACCAGGAGTATCTTTATTATCACGTCGACGTTTATCAGGTTCGCCTGTCGATTTAGCAATTGGTTTAGGACCAGGTTTAAGACCCATAATAGTTATCCTTTAGATGTTTAAGAGGGAACTCCTCTATACGGATATATGGGGTTTAGTAAAAGTTATCAAGGGAGGTTATCCGCCTCCAAGTGATTAACTCGCTATTGTGTGAGCAATGTCAGCTTCTGGCATAAAGTGGTCAGACAGAAGGACCTACAGGTCCGTGATGAGCGAAAAGCGAACTTACCAGTACGCTTATGGTTAAGGAGCATCAGGTACTAACAGCTATTCATGCCAATCGATTTAACACAGCTCAGATAACGCAATGAACTTAACGAAAGTGCTACCCTCAATGGCATCCTTAAAATTACTTAAAAATTTGGATTAATACGGGCAGATACGCCGGCGTGCTCCTTTAAGAGATAAAGAAGACCTCCGCCATCAATGAGTTCTATGGGTTTATCCTCACAAAACCGATAAGCGTCTTTGCCGTACTGACTGGTACAGACCAAAATCCCTTTGTTCGCGCCCTCATTCATCATTGTACCGTACAGGTCTCTGACGGCACTGACACCGACAGTATCTTTATATCTTTTGGCTTGAATAACAACTTTACCTCCCAGAATTGGACGTGTATCAAATGCAACCGCATCAACACCACCGTCTTTTGTGCCCCTTGTAAGTTTCGTATCTAATCCCATTTGCGTAAACAGGTTTGAAACCAATACTTCGAACTCCGATGGAGAAAGATCCATAAGGTTTGGGCGAGTTTCAAGGCCAGAAAGAGCATCACCTTGATCAATGAAGCGTTTATCAACCATATCAAACTCAAGAATAGGCTTCACTGCCTGGAGTTCATCAGGACGTCCTGAAACTTGAGCCCCTAGACTTCGAAGACATGCAACTTTTTCAACTCGTTCAAGTTTGATTTGCATAAAATCATCTTTGTGCGCTCGTGCTGAAACCAACGTAACGACGATATCATGGCCGCTGGTCGGATCAACGGTCTCGATAACACCGTTAAAAAGAACAGATGTTAAAGCTGAGGCCTTATCTGCTTCGAACAGCTCATGCAAAGTTCGTAGTGTAATTGCTGCAATTATATTTTGATAAAGTTCTTTGATTTCGTTAGCCTTTCTAGCCTTTTCCTCGATGGCATCTCTTGTCTTAACATACTTATATTCAAGCTGACTTGGGACAATAGATATCTCTGGCAAGCTATATTCAACTACCAATTCTTTATTTTCAGGTAAGTATGCGAGTCTAAATGATTGAGGAAAACCAACTTCTGGATATTCTGAGCGTGTCCGAACCATTTCACAATAAGCCAGCACGCTGTCAGGAACACCTTCCAGATAGTCTAATTCAAACTGATTGACTTCCTCATGCTGCCTTTCAATTTCTTCGAAATAGGCTTTTCTATGATTTTGATATTCTTCAACCAACGAATCTAACTCAGCCCTCTGGTTAGAAGCCTTTTGCAGATATTCGTCTTTTCTCCTAGAAAAAACATCTTCGGAACTTTGTAATTCTCGTTGGTATTTTTTTTGCACCCACGGAAAAATCATTTTCCATGCAGAAGGAACATTCACAATTTTCAGCTCAGGCTCTGCCTCAGGTAATAAGTGTCTAGGCGTTTTGAAATCTTCGAACTGAGGCGTTTTTTTTAAAGCGGAGAAATCTATCGAATCATCAAACTCGAGGGTATGCTCAAGTAAGGTTGAAAGGGTAATGTTAACCTCTTCCAACTCAGCGTTCAGGTCGGACACCTCATCCAGTCGCCCTTCTAAGTACGCGACTTTAGCTGCTTTTTCAGCCGCTTTATGTACGCGTAATATCTGAGCGTTTTCTCTTTTAGCTTCACGTTCTAAACGCTGAACCTCAGCAAAGTGATTTCTTTCTGACCTCTTCCGCTCACGCTCTGCTGCTGCTACCGCTCTAGCTGTTGCGCGAATAAAACCTTCAAATCCCGATCTGCGTCCCATCTCAGTCCTCAAGTGTCCCCTACTGAAAATCAGTCTATAACCTTAACAAGGTTGCCATAGGCAAGCATAGATTTCCTTTAACTTGTTCTCAATTTACTTCATTGACATTCACATGATCCAGAAAACTAGTAAAACCCTCCACCATCAGTAATTAGTTAGCTTTCGATTAATTAACAAATTGAAGAAAAAATTGATTTTTATTGCTGAAATGCCAGCGTGGCATTAAGGTTGCTACGAGTTGTGAGTTCAACTGATGGACGCAACACATTGGTTAAAACGCTCTGCGGGTGATTCATAGTCTAGCGTTTTTCTTGGCCTATCGTTGAGCTGCCTGGCAACACTGTTTAGTCTTTGCTGGCTGTGAACTGATAAGTCAGTTCCTTTTGGAAAATACTGCCTGAGCAATCTGTTCGTATTTTCATTGGAGCCGCGTTGCCAGGGGGATTGAGGATCGCAGAAGTAAACCTGAATATCTGTGGCTACAGTAAACCGGGTGTGGCTGGTCATTTCAGCGCCCCGGTCCCATGTTAATGTTTTATAAAGCTCAGCAGGTAATTCCCGGGCTTGTTTGATGAGTGCTGATATAACCGTTATGGTCTTGTTGTCCCTGACTTTGGCCAGCATAACAAAACGGGAATGACGTTCTACAAGGGTGACGATATAGGAGTTTTTAGAGCCCTGTATCAGGTCACCTTCCCAGTGACCGGGTATAGCTCTGTCAGCCGCTTCAGGTGGTCTTTCGCTGATAGAGATCGTATCCGGGATTGACCCTAATCCTTTCCCTTTAAGCGATGATGTTCTGGATCTACGCACAACTCTTCTGCTTCTGAGGCATTGCTGCAGTTCTTTTTTTAATGCTCCTCGGGTTTGTATAAAAAGTGTTTTATATATCGTTTCGTGTGACACATGCATTTCCTGATTATCCGGATAACAGCGTTTCAGCCAACCGGCGATTTGTTCCGGCGACCAGTCCTGATGCATCTTCTCTGCGATGATTTTACACAATGTGGGTTTTTCAATTAGCTTGCAGGGTTTTGGTCTCAGAGCATTTTCCCACGCAGCAGTATCCGCTTTTGATGCACGGTATTGTTTTGCACCACCGTGCCTCTTTATCTCGCGGCTAATCGTTGAAGGTGCTCTCGATAGCTTGTTTGCGATCGCTCTGATGCTGATTTTTGCTACCAGCGCTCTGGATATTTCCTCTCTTTCATCAAGTGAAAGAGCTAACGGATGCCGCTTTCGGACAGGGGGACGATATCCACCAGTCTGGTGGATAGTGGGCATAATAGAAGAATGATATCTATCGAACATTCTGGCGATATCATGCAGGGAATCACCTTGTTTATATCTGTCCCAGATAATCGCTTTCTGCTCTGGCGTGTAGTAAATGCGCGTTCTTCGTTTCATGGCAACGTCCCCCTTGATTAAGGATAGCGTTGCAGCGACCCGTTGAACTCACAGCCAGAAGCGGACATTTCAAACTTTCCGATGTACCTATCAATCGGGAGCAGGCCACAGCACCTGGAAAAATCAGGCCCACTTCGCGCGAGGTTTTTAGCGTCTTAATATGAAATTCAGGTTTTTCTAATTGGGTGCTATTTGTATATCGAAAATTATTTAGTACATTTTTTTTAACAAAAAATGGTAATCTTAATATGGTAAGATACACGAAGAAGTAGTTGACATTGAGAGAAACAGAATGGACAAGTTAGTTATAATTCGGAGAGCATCTGAGCATGATGCTGAGACGTTAGGCGTGGTTGGTCCAGCGGCTTATGCAGCGACATACCATTACTTGTGGAATGACGGCGTTGCTCTGGCTCATCAACTTAATACGTTTAGTAAATCAGCATTTTTAGCACTGTTACAACGACCTGACTCAAGAGTGTGGGTTGCCGAAATCGCAGGTGAAGTTGTTGGCTTTCTAACAATGTTAATCAATTCGAAGAACCCAATTACGCATGATACTGACGGAGCAGAAATTTCGAGGATTTATCTACTTCCGGGAAGTCAAAAAATGGGGATAGGGTTTCAACTCCTGTATACTGCACAAAAATATGCCAACAAACATGAACTGACGCATATGTGGCTTGATGTGATGGAGTCTGCTGTTGCAGCAAGGAGCGCATATTGTAAATGGGGTTTTTCAGAGGTAGGACGTAAAAAATTTTCTCGCCGAGTAAAAGAAAATTTATCTGAAATGGTTGTCCTGAGTATAAAATTAAATGCTGAAAATTTATGACAGCGTATATTCTTAATTGTATCTTGTGTTTACAACTCTTGTGGCCAAAGGATTAGTTTATGATCTCAAAAAAAGAAATAATGGCACATTATATCGCTGACCCTCAAGACAGTTATTTTGTGCATGGCAGTCCTCCAATAGAAACGGTTGAAGTTGTAGCATATGATATTCTATGGCCTAGAGTATATGCAGACGTGTCTAGTTCTATTAGAAAAAAATTAGGCTCTTGTGTAAAGAAAATAGATCATATTGGTTCTACAGCAATTCCTGGTATTGCAGCTAAGCCTGTGATTGATATAGACCTAACAGTTGCCAATCCTGCGGATGAAGATAATTATTTACCTGCATTGGAAAGCTTGGGCTTTCACCTTATTGTTCGTGAACCCCGTTTCCATGGACATCGCCTGTTTCATCTAGAAAATCCCAGGGTGAATTTACATGTATTTGGGCCAGATTGTCCGGAAACAGTCCGTCATTTACTATTCCGCGACTGGTTACGCCAATCGGAGGATGACTGCCAGCGATATGCCAACGCAAAGCTTGAGGCGGTGGAAGATTGTCGCTTAGATATTGAAAAATATCATGAAAACAAAAAGAAAGTGGTTCATGATATTTATCGGAAAATTTTCCAATCTCTTGGTTATTTAGATAGCTAAGATGCATAGCGTCTCCATGGATAATCCAAGCCTATATTTTATATTTGGGACGATCAACTCGCCATGATTATCCGATGTAGCGCTGCCTGGTGTCTTATGATCCAAGCCGCACTGCGAGCCCTCCATGTTACCCCCCAAAGCGGAGCAATCTCCAAGCTATCCATCGTCACTTGAGCGGTAATGGCTTCATTCGCAGCACTGAGAATAACAAAATCCTTCACTTTCTCAATAAAGCCAATGCGTTGAACGCGTGATACCCCATACCCATCAAGTAACATACACATTTGACGTGCGCGATCTTCAACCGAAGGGAGCCCCTGTTTTTCAGCAATGTCATCATCGACTAGCTGAGCATTTAGCCAGCAGGCTTGAGCCAGTTCAATCATTGGATCAACAGGCCCGGCCTCTTCCCAATCAATAAGCGCAAAGGGTAATTTATTACGGCAGACTATATTCCATGGCCCCGTGTCGCAATGCCCTATCACCGACGCAGTCCCCAAACGTCGGCCGAACCATGGACGCCATTGCGCATTTTCTGGTGGTAAAAAAGAACGGGTTGCCTGGTGCAGCGCTTTCAGCATCTGTCCCAAGAGCGGAAATGCTTCGTCTTTCCAGGGGTGAGGATGGACAAAGCCCCCCTCTAAAAACGAAACCATTTCTCGCCCTTCTGGATCAAACCCGGTACCGACAATCCTTGGTGAGTATTTGAAACCTACTTGTTCCAGGTGTCCAAGAAGTGCAATGGTTGTGACTGACCAGGGCGCCGAGGCGCGGAAAACAACATCTCCTTTCTTCGTGACTAAAGATCGTCCTCCACCCTGAAGAATATTCTCACTGTTGTTCAAAATCGTTATCTCTCATAAAGAATTCCGTGTCAGGATTCTAATAAATAGATTAAGTTTATCATTATCTTTATTGTATTTCATTTAGAAGCCGGACGCCAACCAGATTCAGGTAAGTTTAGCCGTTAGCGACCGCTAAAGTGAAAAGTATAAAAACAGTCTTAACCTACAATAATTTCCATTTTCCAAACGGCCCCCTAAATTAATTGACAGAGCATCACTATGCAATTTCTGACCTAATTTCCTCTTTTCGCTCATTGCTGACAGCTGTCAGGTTTAATCGTGTTCAAGCACAGAGTACTGTCAGGTCAAGTTTGCGCCAATACATCACATATCAGACGCGAATTCCTCCCGAACCGAACCGAGGGAATTGATAACTATATGAAGATAAAGGACAGTAAACGAAGGCGAAACTAGGTATTTTTTAATCTAAAGTCACAGTATAATGTTGATTTTAAATGAAAAAATACCACTTTTGCCATTAAAGGAATCGTATTCGGTCTTTTTTTGTGTGCTTGATTTATAAGTGTTTCCTCGAAGAAGCTCGATATTCGACCTTTCACGCCATCATTTATTCTTTCCTCTCTTCATTCACTCATAGTGTGAGGTTTGCACAGCGTCCTGTATGCTGGCCACAACAGACTTTCGCAGAAGGTGAATGATCGTTGAATACGAATAAATATGGTCAACCGGTAGGTTTTCCCTTGCCTGAATGGCAGTCAGCATCCTTTCCGAAATTGAGTGAGTTAAACGGACAGCACTGCAAACTGTCGCCCCTTAACATCGATCATTGCGAAGCGCTTTTCGATGCATATTCGCTGGCAAGGGATGACAGAGACTGGACCTGGCTTGGTGCAGAGAAGCCTGCATGTCTGCATGAAATGATGCTTTGGGTTGAAAATAAAATTAACGACAGTTACCTGGTTGCCTGGGCCGTGACGGAGATGAAAAGTGGACGCCCGGTTGGTGTCGTCTGCTATAGCTGCATTGATACCGTTAATGGCGCACTAGAAATAGGGCATGTGACTTGGTCACCTATGATGCAACGAACCACCCTGGGTACAGAGGCCATATACCTGCTGCTCAAAAATGCCTTTTCTCTGGGCTACCGTCGGGTTGCATGGCGTTGTGATTCACTGAATGTGGCATCAAGAAAAGCTGCTGAAAGGCTGGGATTTTCGTTTGAAGGACGCTTCCGTCAGGCGATGACTCGTAAACAACGTAATCGCGATACGGACTGGTTATCTGTTATCGATATCGAATGGCCAATTGTTGACAAGGCTCTCTCAGGTTGGCTTTCATCCGAAAACTTCACTGAAGATGGGACTCAAAAGCGCAATCTTGAAACATTTTTCACAAAGTAACAGCACGATTGGAATGACGTTAATCCATGAACCGGCTAGTCGCCAGAGAGCACCGCGCTTTTAAACCTAAGGATTCTAAAGCCATAAAAGGCTCACTGATATTTTACTTCTGTGAACCTTTTCCGTTTTGAGCAGGGCTTCCGGTTAGCTACTCAAAAAATCAGCGGTTTGCCGGGCCGGCCTGGAAGGAGTAGGTGGCAAACAGCGCGGTTACTGCCTGTTGGATCTGGGCCTGGCTGGCCGGTTTACCATCCGAACTCAGCGTGTTGCTGGCGGTTCCACGCCAGACCAGCTGTTTCTTCTTGCTGTCCACCAGGTCTACCGTCAGGGTGCCTTCGGTATAGCTCCAAACGGTTTGATTATACCCCCCCCAGCCGGCATAACCTCTGCGACCGACCGGTACCGGAGCGTCGTTCACCTGCACCTTGTTTTGTTTCATCGCGCTGCTGTAGACCAGCAGATCAGGGGTTGCGCTGGCTTTATACCCGCGTTGTTCCATTTGTTGTTTAATTGCCGATTGAATGTACTTGCCTGTCAGCGTTTGGTACTGCCCGGCAGTTTCTGAGGCAAAACCGTAGGTATGGTATTGGGTGAAGTTGGCGCTGTGGTCATAATCACTGGTCACCTGCGGCTGGCTGGCACAGCCCGACAATAAAGCCATCGAACCCGCTATAAAAAGGCAAGGAAGTAAACGCATAGCAAACCCCTTTAGGATTATTGGTTTCATAAACTTAGACCCAGAAGTGGTGGTTAGCAAATAGTGAATTAACGCCGAATTTGCTTTTTCTGAGAGGGAAAAATAGCAATCTAATTATTGCTTGAGGTTTCAGTTAATATCATGGACTCCCGGCCTTTTGGTGATAATGCTGACGGGTCACTGTGAGCCTAAAACTCCGCTACATGGAGAATTTGCCATGACTCGCCAGCATTAATCGGCGTTGAGTATACGGAAACGCCTGCCGTTATTTTTGTCTTAACGAGCCGCCAGAGCAAAGAAAAACGGGTCTGATTTTGTACTTTACTGTCACGATACTTTCTGCAGACCGGTCCATTTTCCCCAAATTCGGAACACGCCGCTGGCCCCGATAGCCGTAGCTTTGTTACTATCAGCGCACCCAAAGACTCAATGGTGCATTACATTGAAAATCAAAGCGTTGTTATTTGTTGCCTTAGCCGGTTTGGCCGGCTGCAGCCAGGAGGGAGCGATCGTGAGCCAACCCGTGAGTAAAGACGGCGACCATACGGAAGTGTTGCTGGTGAACAGTGCGCTGGTGGATTGTATGGGCGTCGCCCCAATGAAATGCATGCAGGTACGTCACTCCGTGCAGGGGCAGTGGGAATTGTTTTACAGCCAAATTGAAGGCTTTAACTTCGAACCGGGCTACCGTTACCGCCTGAAGGTCAAGGTAACCGAGTTGGAAAATGTGCCGGCCGACGCCTCTTCACTGCGCTATACGCTGGTTGAACAGTTGGAAAAGAAAAAAGTCTGATTGGTTTTTGTCGGGCCGGGCGCGCAGTAGCCTGGCCTTGAAACCCACTCCAGGATCCCCGTGTTTATCCCCATCCCCCTGTCGCGATAGCAAGATTTCACCGGTGTAACTGGTCTGTTCACTGCACTTGTTGCGATTCTGCAATGCACCCAGCTTAAGTATATTGAGAAAATCAGGTATATTGTCCTTCGGTTTTTAGCTACCAAGAAAAAATTACTATGATTATCAAACCTAAAATTCGTGGTTTTATCTGCACTACCGCTCACCCGGCAGGTTGTGAAGCCAATGTCCGTGAGCAAATTGCCTACGTTAAATCACGTGGCGAACTGAAAAACGGCCCGAAAAAAGTGCTGGTGATCGGTGCTTCCACCGGTTATGGCCTGGCATCACGCGTCAATGCTGCATTCGGCAGCGGTGCAGCCACCATCGGCGTATTTTTTGAAAAGCCGGGCAGCGAAGCCAAAACCGGTTCTGCCGGCTGGTACAACTCTGCTGGTTTTGACAAGGCAGCTAAAGAAGAAGGCCTGTACGCGAAAAGCGTTAACGGTGATGCATTCTCTAATGAATGCCGCCAAACGGTTATCGACCTGATCAAACAGGACCTGGGCCAGATCGACATGGTGGTTTACTCACTGGCTTCGCCGGTACGTAAAATGCCGGAAACCGGTGAAGTGGTGCGCTCTGCGCTGAAACCTATCGGCGAACCGTACAAATCCGTGGCACTCGATACCAACAAAGACGTGCTGGTTGAAGCCGTGGTTGAGCCGGCCAACGAGCAAGAAATTGCCGACACTGTCAAAGTGATGGGCGGCCAGGACTGGCAACTGTGGATGGATGCACTGGAAGAAGCCGGCGTGCTGGCTGATAACGTGCAGGCAGTGGCTTACTCCTATATCGGCACTGACCTGACCTGGCCAATCTACTGGCACGGTACGTTGGGCAAAGCAAAAGAAGATCTGGATCGTGCGGCTCTGGCCATCGATCAGAAACTGAAGGCCAAAGGCGGCGCGGCTTACGTTGCCGTGCTGAAGTCGGTGGTGACTCAGGCTTCCTCCGCAATCCCGGTAATGCCGTTGTATATCTCTATCGTCTTCAAAATAATGAAGGCGCAGGGGATCCACGAAGGCTGTATCGAGCAAATCCAGCGTCTGTTCGCCACCAAGCTGTACAGTGGCACCGCACCGGATACCGATGAGAAGCACCGTCTGCGTCTGGACGACTGGGAACTGCGCGACGACGTGCAGAACACCTGCCGTGAAATCTGGGCACAGATCGACGACAGCAACATCAATGAGCTGACCGATTACCAGGGCTATAAGGCCGAGTTCCTGCGCCTGTTCGGTTTTGGTCTGCAAGGTGTTGATTACGAAGCCGACCTCAGCGGTGAAGTTAAGTTTGATGTGGTTGAGTTGGTCTAAACCCGTCAGGCATTGAGAGAAGGTCGGGAGCTATCCCGGCCTTTTTTAGTTCTGCATTCTGTTTATCTTAAGTTAAATTATTTCCCTCCTTATTGAAATATAATGCAGTTTGTCTCGGTGTTATCTGCGGCTGAATACGAGTTAATAAACTAAAAAAAGTATTTTTTTATTTACTGCCACTCATGATTAAGTCTATTTTAAAAAGTAATATACAACGGCGAAACAATAGGCCAATCAAGGGTGTTAGATCGTTAACCAACTAAATATATTATCTCCACCCATTATTAGCCTCAGTGTTTTCTATTTAATTTGTGTTTGGTTTTTATCAATTAATCTGTCTGCTATTTGAGCGCTGTTGATTAAATCATCAGGGAAACTCTCGTTAATATAATGAGAGTGAGCCGCCGTATGGGCTTTAATGGAGTTTATGCTTTTGAAATTGTCTTCTGTAATGACGACAGCGCTCACTTTGCTGGCGTCTTCCTGTTGCTGTGCGTTTGTCGACAAGCATCCAACTCCTGCCCCTGTGGATGAGGAGAGCGTCGCCGTTGATTATCGGCAGCGGTTAAATGGCGTGTTGCAACATCTCTGGTATGTAGAGCAAATACGCTCGGAACAGGCGCAACTTGCCGCTTTACGCGCTCAGCGCAAAGCATTGGAGTCCGCTATTCGCCAGCGGGAATGCGAGGTGGCCGCAGCGTCATCGTCTGCCGATCAACGGGCAGTGGGTGCGTCATTGGATCCACGGGTTAACTGAATTTTGGGAGTCTATCGATGAAAAGGATCTTTCTCGCCTGCGTGGCGCAGTGCTATTGCCTCAGCGCTCTGGCATCGTTTGATTTTCAGTACCACGCTGAACCGCCACTGGATAATAAAATCGCCGACAGCTATCAGCAAAAACGCAGTGGGCTAAAACATAAGATATGGAGCGCAGAAGCTTTGACGCAGGCCAATGATGAGGCAATAGCGCAGGAACAACAGCGCGCTGCCGCCGACCTGGCAAACCGAAAACGCCATAACACCCAGTATGGCGAATATCGCTGCGGGAAAAACAAGCAACAGCATGGCAAGCCTTGTTACCCTTCGGGTGGGGCGATGGATTTCCCCACATTCAAGCGCCATCGCTGAAGCGGGCAGCCAGGATCAGAACTGCCGTCGAAGCGCTATTTAACCGCCCCTTTCTGCAACAGCGGCGGGACGTTCAGCGCCAGAAAATCCACCAGTGCGCGCACCGAAGGCAGCATGCCGCGACGGGTCGGGAAGACCGCGTGCATAATCAGCGGGGCGCAAGCCCATTGTGGCAAGACGCGCACCAACTCACCCTGCATCAGCGCCTGATGACAGGTGATATCCGGCAACAACGCGATACCCAGGTGCTGAGAAAGCGCATTGCGGACGATCCCCCATTCGCTGCACATCAGCCGCGGTCGCACGCGCACCGCCCGTTTTTCCCCCTCGGGGCCTTCCAGATCCCAGGTTTGTTGTTCGCCAACGTCGACCAGGGTCAACAAATCATGGCTGCTCAATTGCTGCGGATCGGTTAATGGGGGACGTTGCGCCAGATACTGCGGCGAAGCGACCAGGATACGCACGCTTTGGCCCAATTCACGGGCTATCATGCCTTCACTCATGTCTTTGCGCTGGCGCAGACGCAGTGCCACATCAATCTTGTCGGTCACCGGATCAAACCGGTTATCGTTCGCCAGCAGTTGCACCTGAATACCGGGATTTGCCGCCATAAAGGCCGGCAGGCAGGGTGAAAGCAGCACATCGGCGGCCACCTTGGGGCAACTGACGCGCACCAGCCCGGAGGGTTCAGCCCGGCTTTGGTCGATCAGTTCCTGGGCGATCTCGGCCTCGTTGATCGCTATCTGTGCATGACGCAGCAGCAGTGAGCCGGTCTCCGTCAGCTTGACTCGCCGGGTGGTGCGCTGGAACAGCAACACGCCAAGACGATTCTCCAGCGCCAGCACGCGCGCGCTCAGCTTGGATTTTGGGATATCCAGCGCACGGCTGGCGGCGGAAAACCCGCCGTATTGGGCGACCTGGGCAAAATAGTAGAGGTCGTTCAGGTCTTTCAGTATGCCTTTCTGCATTCTTATTGTCCTTAATTCGAGAACAGTGAATCAGAGTATGGCATCTTTTTGCGCCCAATAGCGCATCTTATACTGCCCCACATCGAAGCAACGGCAACAGGTTCAGTGGGAGAGTGTATGGAAATTACAGCAGCAGTCAGTGAGGGCGCAGTAGGGGGATTTTCCCTTAAGCAGTTGCAACTGGGCGAACCTCGTGCCGATGAGGTCCTGGTAAAACTGGTGGCTACCGGCCTGTGCCATACCGATATCGCGGCCCACAAAGGCATTATCCCTATGCCCGCCCCGGTGGTGCTCGGCCACGAAGGTGCCGGGGTGGTGGTGCGGGTGGGGGCCGGGGTCAGTAAAGTGGTACCCGGTGATCATGTGGTGTTGTCGCTGGCCTCTTGTGGCACCTGTGACAAATGCAGCATCGGCATGCCGACCTACTGCCGTCAGCATGTGCCACTGAACTGGCTGGCCCAGCGCGCCGACGGTTCGGTCAGCCTGCATGATGCAGGGGGCGACGTGCACAGCCATTTCTTCGGTCAGTCCTCTTTTGCGCAATACGCGGTGGTCAATGCCAGCAGTATCGTGCCGATCGATAAAACCATCCCACTGGAGTACCTGGGGCCACTGGCCTGCGGGCTGATGACCGGTGCGGGTGCCGTGATTAACACTTTGCAAGCACAGGCGGGCTCCACGCTGGTGGTGTTTGGTCTGGGCGCTGTGGGCCTGGCGGCGGTGATGGCGGCCCGGGTGGTGGGTTGCGGTCAGATTGTGGCGGTGGATATCAAGGATAACCGTCTGGCGTTGGCCAAAGAGCTGGGTGCCACCACGGTGATCAACTCGAAAACGACGGACGTTGCCGAAGTGATTAACCAGCTGACCGGTGGGCACGGTGCGGATTATAGCGTCGAAGCCGCCGGGCATGCGGGTGTGATGGCTGATGCGGTACGGGTGCTGGCGGAAAATGGCAAATGTGTGCTGACCGGCGTGGTGCCGCAGGGCGAGTCCTTGCCGCTCGACATCATGCATTTGATCCGCGGGCGGGCAGTGCAGGGTTCCATTATGGGCGATGCGGCGCCGGCGGTGTTTATCCCGATGTTGGCGCAGTTGTTCCAACAGGGGCGCTTCCCGATCGATCGCATGATCCGTTTTTATGCCATGAATGACATTAACCAGGCGATGACGGATTCACAATCCGGTGAAACCATTAAAGCCGTAATACGTATGTAATCCCTCATAAGGTAAATAACATGAAACGACTCTTTTCAGCGGCCCTGCTGGGGCTGATGGGTATGGCTGCGTCCGCGCAGGCCAACGACCATATTATCGAAAAACAGGGGCTGTATTATCTGCAGCCGGGCTACGACGTTAACGACGTCGCCGAGTTTTACTGGCGCAGCCTGAACGGCTGGTCGGAGAAACCGGCCAACGTCGCCAAATATTTTACTCCACAAGGGGTGTTTGAACTGCCTTATGCGCCGGTGGAGGATTTTAGCTTCTTCGCCACGGCTTCCAAGGGGCGTGAAAATATCACCCGTTACTTTACCGGTATGAGCGAGTACCTTGGCGATCTGAAATATGCCGACTGGAAGGGCTGGAGAAAAGTGGTAACGGCGGAGCCTGGGGTGTTTGTGTTTGAATACACCAGCAGCGGTAAAATCAAACAAAGCGGCGGCGATTATAATCAGCAGTTTATTGCCATCGTGACCATCAATGATGGGCAGATTGCCAGCGCCCGCGAATATTGGAACCCGTATGTGGCGCTGCGTGATTTCGGTCTGATCCGTAAAACGCAATAACAGCTGAGCCCCCGGCCTGTACCGGGGGCATCGGTCAGCGGCAATATTCTTTCAGCAGGGCAATGGCATCGGGTTTTAACTGATAAAGATAGACCGGCCTGCCGGTGGTACCGTACAGAATGCGGGTGCCGAGAATGCCGCTCTCCGCCAAATAAATCAGGTATTTGCGGCAGGAAACGCGTGAAATTCCGATGGCATTGGCCAGATTATCGGTCGAAAACTCCCCGTCGTGCTGTTGCTCAATCCATTCACACACCGTATTCAGCGTGATGCTGGTGAGCCCCTTCGGCAGTTTTTTCCCTTCGCTGCTGCTGGGTTGACGACGTAACAGGCTGTCGACATCGCTCTGCGAGAATTCGCGCTGCGCCAGGATCTGCGACTGCTGCTGGTAGTTGCTCAACGCCTCTTTGAAACGCCCAAACTGGAAAGGTTTGATCAGGTAATCCACCACGCCGTAGTGCAAGGCACGCTGCACCGTATCCACGTCGCTGGCGGAAGAAATGATGATGACGTCGGTTTTTTCACCCAGCTCGCGCAGGCCGGGCAGCAAGTCCAACCCGTTCTCCTGCTGCATATAGATATCCAACAACACCAGATCGATACTGACTTCGGCGTCGGCCAGCAGTGCCCGCGCCTGCGCCAGTGTGGCAACCGTCGCCTGACAGTGAAAACCGCTCACCTGACTCAGGTAGTATTTGTTTAACTCCGCCACCATCGGGTCGTCGTCGATAATCAATACGTTAATCATGGTTCAGCCCTTGGCCTGATAGGGAATATGGACAAAGAACTGGGTCAGCTCACCCGGTTCAGATTCAAAATCAATGCTGCCGCCCAGCTTCTCCAGGTTGCTGCGGATCAGCGCCAGGCCGATACCGCGTCCCGGTCCCTTGGTGGAAACGCCCTGTTCAAAAATACGTGCGCCGAGAGCCGGATCGATACCGGGGCCGTCGTCGCTGACTATACAGTGTAAGTGATTCTCATTGTGATGAAAGCTCAGGTTGATCTCGTGCCCCTCAACGCCATCGATAGCGTCAATGGCATTGTCAATCAAATTGCCTAGCACGCTGATCAGCACGTGGGTGGTTTCCGCATCGTCGGTTTCCGGCAGCAGGCTGGCTTCATCAATGGTCAACTCAATACCGGCTTCATGGGCACGGCTGATCTTGCCGATAAAGAAGCCCGCGACCTCTGGTGACTGGATTTTTCGCAGCAGTGCGCCGATCTCTTCCTGATAGGTGCTGGCGGTGTTGATGATGTAGTTTTCCAGTTGCTGATAAGCCTTCATGTGCAGCATGCCGAGGATCACATGCAGCTTGTTCATAAACTCATGTGACTGGACGCGCAACGCATCGGCATAGTGCGCCATGCCGCTCAGGCGCTGCACCAACTGGCTGATTTCGGTTTTATCGCGGAAGGTGGCGATAGCGCCAATCACCTGACCCTTGACGATCACCGGCACGGTATTGGTCAGCAGTTCACTGCCGTTAAAGCTGATCTGTTGGTCACGCAGCGGTTTACCGCTGGCCAGCACCTCCGCCAGATTCAGTTGAGCCGGCCAATATTTGCTGGCAGACTCCAGCAGCAGATTTTCGAACGGCCCGCTCTGGCGCAACAGACGTTTGGCTTCGTCGTTAACAAGGGTAATACGTGACTGGTTATCGACCGCGATGACGCCTTCTTTAATCGATTGCAGCATGGCGTTGCGCTGTTCAAACAGGTTGGAGATTTCATAAGGTTCAAAGCCGAGCATGATGCGCTTCAGCGCCTTCACCAGGAAGAAGATGCCGAGGGAGCCAACCAGTGCGGCGAAGGCAAGGGTCCAATAGATGATCCAGCGGCTTTCACCCACCACCCGGTGGACGGTATCGAGCGCAATACCGAGTGCTACCACGCCAATCTGCCGCCGTTCGCTGTCGTAGACCGGGGCAAATACCCGTAGTGACGGCGCCAGCGCACCGCGATTGATGGCACTGTTGGTTTCACCGCGCAGTGCAGGCTCCAAATCTTCACCGATAAAATGTTGGCCGATCAGCCAGGGTTTGGGATGTGAGTAGCGGATGCCTTTCATGTCCACCACCACCACAAACAGCAATTCGTTCTGGTGCCGCACCTGCTCGGCGAAACGCTGGACCGCACCGCTGTGATCCTCCCGTAGCAGGCCGTCAACCACATTGCTGGAGAGTGCCAGCGTTTCGGCAATCGCCATCGCTTTCTGACGTTGCTGGTCTTGCCCTTCGTGACTCATCTGCACAAAAAACAGCGCATATACCACCAGCAGCACCGAAGCGACGATGGCAGACACCATCAACGTGAGGGTGGTGCTGAGCTTCAGCGGTATCCGTTGTTTTGGCATGGCGGTTCTCCGAATGGGCCTGTCAGGATAATAGCGGGGAATGGAACGCAGGGTAGCGACCGGCAGCAGGTTATAACATGCTGCCGCCGGGGGAGGGATTATTTTAGTTACAAAAGCGAGCGTTTAGGGCTGATGGTAGATTTCCAGCGCCTGCTGACCGCTGGCGCCCTGATGGATGATGGCCATTAACGCGCTGACCACTTTCGATGGGTTGCTGTGTTGATACACATTGCGGCCATACACCATACCGGATGCTCCCTGAGCCATCAGGGCGGCGGATTTTTCCAGCACCGCACCCAGTTCGCCTTTACCGCCGCCGCGTACCAGCGTTGGGCAACGCGCCGCTTCAACGATGCGGTGGAAGTCTTCCACCCGTTCGGTCGGGTCGGCCTTGATGATGTCGGCGCCCAGTTCACGTGCCAGCCGGACTAACGGCACCATTTTTTCTACGTCGCCCAGCGAACCGTAGGCAACGCCCTGGCCGGCCGGCGCCATCACCAGCGGTTCAATCATCAGCGGCATGGCATAGCGATCGCAGGCATGGCGCAGGCGGCCGATATTCTCGACACACTGGCGAAAAATGCCCGGTTCATCGGGGATCAGATACAGGTTAACCACCACTGCGGCTGCATCCATCTGCAGCGCGGCGAGGATCGGTGCCTCCGGGTTATGCAGCACCGCCCACATTTCACGGTGGCGCGCGGCGTTATAGGCATTGCCGACGTCGGTACGCATCACCAGTGCCGGTTTGTCGCGTTGCGTTGCGCGTTGCAGCAAATCCGCCTGGCCGTAGTTGACCTGAATGGCGTCGGGCCGGGCGACGATCAGGTTGTCCATCACCCGTTCGATATCCTCCAGGCCGATTAAAAAATCCGGTTCATTGGCGATGCCATGATCAATCGCCACATCGAGGCATTTGCCGTTATTAAACAGCCGGTTCATCCGTACCTTACTGCTGTGCTGCATGTCAGATCCTCCTGAAAATACATGTTCATTCAGTATTGTCGAGTAACGCGGGGGATGAAACCACGGATCCGCAAACTGCGTGCTCGCTCGCACATTTACTGAGAATTCGCAGTGCCATTTTTCATCACCGCAGGGCGTTTCCGGTAGTTGAATGCACTTAAGTCACGAACGCGCTGGTGACTTTTACGCCATTTGTTAGATCCGTGTCATGTTTTTGTTACTTGGCCATTCCAAAACGCATGTTTCGCTTGTTTGAGTTAAAAAGTTTCAATAATCTAAATTATGAAATAAACATTTGATAATGATGGGGTGGCTTAAATGCCCTGAGAGCGTGTTTATTTTAAAGTGTTGTTTTTAATCTATTTTGAGACATTGATCAAAGTTTTACACACCACCTGAATACGGTAAAAAAGCGATAAATCTGCCGTATCAAAGGGATAACATCGACCGGATTGTTGTTTTAATGTAAAAAATATTTTTCATTAGCTGTCAAATCAACAGGCCTCTTCACTCTAACAATTAAAGGGTACAGAACATGAAGCTGAAGAAACTGATCGTCACCTCGGTATTGATGTGCATGTTGCCGGCCAGCGTGTTGGCAAAAGACATCAAAATCGGCGTTTCAATGGCTGCTTTCGATGACAATTTCCTCACCATCCTGCGCCAGTCAATGCAGAGCAAAATGAAACAGGACGGCAACGTCAGTGGTCAATTTGAAGATGCAAAAGGGGATATCGCCCAGCAGATCCAACAGGTTGAGAACTTTGTCAGCCAGGGCGTAGACGCCATCATCCTCAACCCGGTCGATACCCAGGGCGTGAAGCCGATGATCAAACTGGCGGAAAACGCCAAGATCCCACTGGTGTTCGTCAACCGTCGCCCGGAAATCAAGCTGCCTGCGGGCATGGCCTACGTCGGCTCGGACTCCAAACTGGCCGGCAAGCTGCAGATGGAAGAGTTGGCCAAGCTGATGAACGGCAAGGGCAACGTGATGATCCTGATGGGGGAATTGTCCAATGAAGCGACCCGCGACCGCACACGCGGCGTGGAAGAGGTGGCGGCCAAGTATCCCGGCATCAAAATCCTCGACAAACAAACCGCCAAGTGGGGCCGTAAAGAAGCCGTCGACATTACCACCGACTGGGCGCTGACCGGTCAGCAGATTGATGCCATCGCCTCCAACAACGACGAGATGGCGATTGGTGCAATCCTGGCGCTGAAGCAGGCGAAGAAAAGTGGCGTACTGGTGGCCGGCGTTGATGGTACCCCGGATGCACTGGAATACATCAAGAAGGGCGAACTGGCGCTGAGCGTGTTCCAGGATGCCAAAGGGCAGGGTGAGGGCGCGGTGCAAACCGCCATTCAACTGGTGAAAGGCGAGAAGGTGGAAAGCAACGTCCTGATCCCGTATCAGTTGATCACCAAGGCCAACTATCAAGAATTTGCCGACAAGAACAGAAAATAAGCGTTCAGGCAGCGCAGTTATATCCCTGCCGCCTTGACCCGGCAGGGATGCATTGACGAACGGCGGAGGTTATCAGTATGTATCCCTATGTTCTTGAGGCTGAAGGCATCAGTAAGCAGTTTCCCGGCGTGAAAGCGCTGGATAAAGTCTCAATTAAAATCAAACCAGGCAGCGTACACGCGTTAATGGGAGAAAACGGCGCGGGCAAATCCACGCTGATGAAATGTTTAATCGGCATTTATCACCCCGATGAAGGCACCATTAAAATAAAAGGCCAACCGGTGACCTTCAGTGACACGCTGCAGGCGCTGCATTCGGGTATTTCCATGATTCACCAGGAACTCAACCTGGTGCCTTATATGACGGTGGCGGAAAACATCTGGCTGGGCCGTGAGCCGGCAAAGCTGGGCTTTGTTAATCATGACCAACTGAACAAGCAAACCCGTGAACTGCTGGTGCGGCTGAACATTAAACTCAAACCTGAGACCTTGGTCGGTGAACTGAGCATTGCCAACCAGCAAATGGTGGAGATTGCCAAGGCGGTTTCCTACAACGCGGATGTGCTGATCATGGACGAACCGACCTCGGCGCTGACCGAGGGGGAAGTAGTGCATTTGTTCGCCATCATTCGCGAACTGCGTGACCAGGGCAAAGGCATTATTTATATCAGCCACAAGATGGACGAAATTTTTGCCATCACCGACGAGGTGAGCATCTTCCGCGATGGCACCTTTATCGCCTGCGATAAAACCGAGAACCTGACCAAACAGTCGCTGATCACCATGATGGTGGGGCGCGAACTGACCCAGATGTTCCCCAAATTCAACAACAATATTGGCGAGGAAGTGCTGCGCGTCGAAGGGCTACAGCGTGCCGATTGGTTTCACGATATCTCGTTCAGCGTTAAGCGCGGCGAGATCCTCGGCGTCGCCGGGCTGGTGGGAGCCGGTCGTAGCGAAGTGATGGAAAGCTTGTTCGGCATGCACCCGGCGGACGGCGGCCACATCTTTATCGAGGGCAAGGCAACCAAGGTGGATTCCCCCTCCAGGGCGATTGAACTCGGGCTGGCGTTCCTTACCGAAGACCGCAAAAAATCCGGGCTGTTCCTGGTGTTGTCGGTGGTTGAGAACATGAGCATCGTCAACCTGTCGGAGTACATCGGCAAGAATGGCTTTGTCAGCCACGTGCAAATGGCCAAGGACTGCATGGAGCAGATCAAAAAGCTCAACATCAAAACCCCGACCATGGATCAAATCATCAATAACCTGAGCGGCGGTAATCAGCAAAAGGTCCTTATTGCCCGCTGGCTGCTGGCCCAGCCGAAAATATTGATCCTCGATGAACCAACGCGCGGCATCGACGTGGGTGCGAAGGCGGAAATCTATCGCCTGATCAGCGAGCTGGCGAACCGTGGCGTCGCCATTATTTTGGTGTCATCGGAATTACCGGAAATCCTCGGTATGAGCGACCGGGTGATGGTGATGCACGGCGGCCGTATTACCGGCATTTTGGATAAAGAAGAAGCGGATCAGGAAACCATCCTGGCGCTGGCCTCTGAATAACGCAAAGGTGAATTCCCATGAGTAATGTAAAAGTTGAGAAGCCGCTTGCGGGTAAAGCGCCGCTGTTCGCCGGCCTGAGTGGCAAAATGCCGAAAGACACCGGCATCTTTATCGTGATGCTCGGCATCGCGCTGGTATTTGAAATTCTTGGCTGGTACATCCGTGACCAGTCCTTCCTGATGAACCCTAACCGTCTGCTGCTGATTGTGCTGCAGGTGGCGATTATCGGCATTATTGCGGTGGGGGTTACCCAGGTCATTATCACCACCGGTATCGACCTTTCCTCCGGTTCGCTGATTGCCTTGACCGCGGTGGTGGCAGCCAGTCTGGCGCAAACGTCGGACAGTATTTCACCGATGTACCCAGCGTTGCTCGACTTGCCGGCGGCGATCCCGATCGGCGCGGGGATCGGGGTGGGCATTATCTGCGGCTTTATCAACGGTTTCCTGATTACCCGCACCGGTATCCCACCTTTTATCGCGACTTTGGGCATGATGGTATCGGCACGCGGCCTGGCGCAGTATTACACCCAGGGTAACCCGATCAGCTTCCTGTCCGACGGTTTTACCTCAATCGGCCAGGGTGCGATGCCGGTGATCATCTTCCTGGTGATTGCGGTGATCTTCCACATCGCGCTGAAGCACACCCGTTACGGCAAATACATCTACGCCATCGGCGGCAACATGACGTCGGCCAGGGTGTCCGGCATTAACGTCAATAAATACCTGGTGATGGTCTATACCATTGCCGGCGGCCTGGCAGGCTTGGCGGGGGTGGTATTGGCGGCGCGCGTCAGCAGCGGCCAGTCGAGCATGGGGATGTCCTACGAACTGGACGCCATCGCGGCGGCGGTGATCGGCGGCAGCAGCCTGATGGGCGGTGTCGGGCGCATTACTGGCACCTTGATTGGCGCGGTGATCCTCGGGCTGATTAAAAGCGGTTTCACCTTTATCGGCGTGGACTCCTACATTCAGGACATTATCAAAGGCGTGATTATCGTCGCCGCGGTGTCTATCGATATGCACCGTAACCGTAAAAAACACTGATTGCCGTAAAACTCCGCCGGTGCACCTTGCCCGGCGGTTTTTTTTATCTCAGGGGATCATCATGAAATACTTAAAAAGAATCGTGTTGGTGGCAGCGCTCAGCTGTTCCACCTCAGTGCTGGCGGAAACCATCGGCGTGTCGATGGCCTATTTCGACCAGAATTTCCTGACCATCATTCGTCATTCGATCGACAAAGAGGCCAAGGTGCGCGGCATCAGCGTGCAATTTGAAGATGCACGCGGCGATGTTGGCCGCCAGACCGATCAGGTACAGAACTTTATCAGCGCCGGGGTGGACGCGATTATTGTCGATCCGGTCAACTCGGCGGGTACGCCCGCCATCACCAAAATGGTGACTCAAGCGGGCATTCCGCTGGTGTATGTGAACCGCACACCGGGCGACAGCAAGCTGCCTTCCGGCGTGGTGTTTGTCGGCTCCGACGAGAGGCAGTCCGGCACCTTGCAGATGGAAGAGCTGGCACGGCTGGCCAACTACCAGGGCAACGTGGCGGTGATGATCGGTAACCTGACCGACGCTGGTGCATTGCAACGCACCAAAGATGTAGAGCAGGTGGTGGCCAAGTACCCGAAAATGAAGGTAGTGCAAAAGCAGAGCGCCAACTATTCGCGCAGCGAGGGGATGGATCTGATGCTGAACTGGGTCACCAACGGTGAGTCTATCGATATCGTCGCTGCCAATAATGACGAGATGGCGATTGGCGCGATCATGGCGTTGCAGCAGGCTGGTAAGCAGGACAGCAAGGTGTTGATTGGCGGCATCGACGCCACACCGGACGGCCTGAAGGCTTTAGCTTCCGGCAAGATGCAGGTGACGGTATTTCAGGATGCCGTGGGTCAGGGCAAAGCCTCGGTTGACGTGGCGCAGCGCATGATCAAAGGCGAAAAGCTGGACCCTTACTACTGGATCCCGTTTGAACTGGTGACCCCGGCCAATATGCAAAAGTACGTGGCGAAATAGCCAGAGATTTACAGCTTGGTAATGGCGCTGCTTAGGCAGCGCTTTTTTTTGCTTTTTCGTTGTGCCATCGGCTGGCAGATTTTATGGGTGCCTGGGTTTATGTACAGTTTCATGGCGGCAATCATGCCGTTACGAGGAGATGTACCATGACCGATACTTGCATAGATATTGCTGCTCTGGCTCAGCAAACTGCCCCTACCGGTACCTTGATGACAGTTACAGCCTTTGATGCTTCGCGGCTAAGTAAACAAATTCGCAGTACGTTGGGCGGCGGCACCTTTGTTTCGATTCCGGCCAATGGGGTTACCCTTGATGGATGCATCTATATTACCCAGCCTGCCAGTTCACCCTATTGCTGGATGCGGGTGCTTGATGCGGATTCTGTATTAAACCCGGAGATGTTCGGTGCCGTGGGCGATGGTGTTGCCAATGATTATCCGGCGCTTAAAAGCCTGTTCCGTTACGCGAGTGCTATCGCTACCGTGCAGACGCCGCAAAAAATGGTGCTTGAAGGCCGTTATCGTCTGGCTGATATTGATGCCAACACCCCCTTTGCTCCGCTTGATGCGCCTGGCTTCAGTACCATTAGTGGCGACGGACAACTCTATCTTGACAGTGATAAGACGACGCTGACAATGGTGGCGTTTGTTAATAAAACGGATTTTTCGTTCAGCGGCCTGACGTTGAGCCGCAAAGGCACTGACCCCACTCGCCTGTGGTCTAAGCAGGCTACTGCGTTATTTATTGATGGTGGCCAACGTTTTCGCTTGTACGACCTCGACCTGTTTATGCATACCGATGCCATCAGCATCAAACAGTCGGAAAGTTTCGAGGTTTACCGTAATAAGTGCCATGAACTGGGCGAAGAGGGGATTGCGGTGCGCGGCAGCCGTCGTTGGGTGCTGCGTGACAACGAAATTTATCACCATAACGGCGATGGGATTTTGTTGAAGACCTCTTCAACCCCCAGTTTTGACGGTAAGATCCTCAATAATCGGTTGTACGACGGCATTGGTTCGCCTAATACCGCCCAAGGCCATCGTGGTGGAGGGATTACCCTCAACGATGAAAATGGCGGTTCAACGACTTTTTTCCAGAATTTGTTGGTACAGGGCAACTCGCTCACTAGCCTCTCTTATGGCATTGCATTCACCAACATCGAAGACTGGGAGGTGACAGATAACTTTGTCGATGGTGTCGATCGTTTTGGCATTATTGTCGATAGTGAGCTGAGTAATAACCCGCAAAAGAATCCGATTAGACGCAGCAAATGTGTAGGTAACACCGTGCGTAATACGGTTCAGAATGGCATCAGTTTCACGACCCTGACTGACATTAAGGTTGAGTATGCGCTTATCGCCAATAACCAGGTGGATACCTGTGGCACCAGCCCGGTGGCGGAGTATCCTGGTATTTCTGCGACCGGTGCGACGGTTACCGGCAACCGTGTATTGAACTGCAAGATCGGACTTTCCGCGAGTGGCTGTGTGACCAGCGGTAACGTTTTCGAGGGTTCGACTTTTATTAACGCCGGCTCCGGTAGCAATTACATTAAATTAGCTGCGGGTGGCAGCTTTGCCGGTAACCGGGTAACGGACACCAACCAGGGGCATATCCGCCTGTCAAATCCAGGCAACTTTGTGTTTGCCGATAACATTGTGCAGCTTAACTCTTCCTTCGCCGGATTGTACTTTATTGGTACGGATTACGGCCCAAATACCGTTATTGGAAAGAACGTGTTCGACACTGCCTTTGTGCCGGTAACCAAGTTTGAGATTGGTGCCAGTAGCATTCGTCGGATTCAGATGGATGCTTCCGCCTATGGCCGTCGGGAGTTCCGTTATGACAGCCAAATGCCGACAGACATCGATGCTCGGCCAGGGGACGAGGTCTATAACTTTAGGGCTGTGCCGGGGGTTGCGCGTAAATATAGCTGCGTAACAGGGGGAGCTAACCCCGAATGGGTGGGGGGTGACTTTGTTGATTTGATCGTCACGTCAACGGCCCAGGACATAACGTTGACGGCGGGAGTCAGTCTGGATATTGATGCGCAATTGGCGGCAGTGTTGCCCACATTTGTCGCTAATGGAGTGAAGTTCAACCAGAATCCAAAGCGAGTGAAAAGTACGGTGTGTGTCACTGAGGCAGGCACGGTGACCTTTACTCTAACTAATCCGACGGCAAGTACGATAACCCTGCCAGCGCTACAATTGACCACACGTTGCAATAGCGGAACTTAACCTATCAGGCGCTGCATGCAGCGCCATTTTTCCTCAGCATGGTAAAGGGTTATTGCCCTTACAATGAAGAAAGATGCTGCCGTACGATTTCACGGCCGATCTCCAGCGAGGCGGTTGCCGCCGGGGAGGGCGCATTGCAAACATGCAGCGAGCGGCGGCCCTTCACAAAATGGAAGTCGTCCACCAGTTTGCCGTCGGCGGTCAGGGCCTGAGCACGAACGCCGGCCGGGCCGGGCTGAATATCTTCCGGTTGCAGTTCGGGGATCAACCAACGTGCATTTTCGGTAAATCGCTGCCGTGACAAGGAACGCCGGACTTCTGCAAATCCTTCCCCCAGATAGTTACCGGCAATTTTCCAGAACCCCCGATAGCCGAGCACTTCGCTCAGATCCCGCAGGCTGAAGTCACATTTGCGATAACCTTCGCGTTTGAAGGCCAGCACCGCATTGGGGCCAACGTCACGCTTGCCGTTATACATACGGGTGAAATGCACGCCGAGGAACGGAAAGTCCGGGTTGGGCACCGGGTAGATCAGGTGATTCACCAGATAGTTTTTCTCGTCGTTCAGCACGTAATATTCCCCACGGAACGGCACGATCTTCATGCCCGTCTGGTAACCGGCCAGGGCGGCGATGCGGTCACTGAACAGACCGGCGCAGTTAACCAGCCATTTGGCCTGATACTGCGCGTGCTGCGTGCGAACGCTGACGTCGTCACTGCTTTCGCTGATGCCCTCGACCTGCTGCCCGTAGTGGATTTCGCCACCGCGTTGCTGAATAATTTCCGCCAGCTTTGCCGCTACCTGGCTGTAATTGACGATACCGGCGTCTGGTACCAGCAGCGCCTCAAGCCCGTTGACGTGCGGTTCGCGCTCCCTTAACTGCGCCTGCGACAGCCGGCTGACCGCCAACCCGTTTTGCAACCCGCGCTGATAGATGTTTTCCAGTAAATCCAGCTCCTTCAACTGGGTCGCCACAATCACCTTACCGCACTGGTCGTGATAGAGGTCGTGCTCGCGGCAGAAGGCGAACATGCTTTGGTTACCCAGCTTGGCCAGCCGCGCCTTCAGGCTGCCGGGAGCATAGTAAATGCCGGAATGAACCACGTTGCTGTTATGGCCGCTTTGGTGTGCCGCCGGGCCGCTCTCTTTTTCCAGTATCAGGATGCGCAACGACGGGTTGGCCTCCTGCAGCGCATTGGCGACGCCCAGCCCGACCAGGCCGGCACCGATAATGATCACGTCATGCATGGTTACCCTAACTCCTCATTATCCAGGCGGCGCAATTTGCCGCGTACGTTGCTGAGATGATTCTGCATGGCGGCAGTGGCTGCCGCCGGGTCACGAGCCTTGATCGCCAGAAGCACCTGCTGGTGTTCGTCGATCACCCGCTGGCGTTCGGCTTGCCGCCCCAGATTTTTGCTCAGTGAATACACCAGCACGCCCAGATACAGCTCGTGCATGTTATCCAGGATCTGGACGAAAAAAGGGTTGTGCGAGGCCTGCATGATGGCGCGGTGGAACAGGTAATCCTGTCGGTGACCAATCAAGCCGTCGTTGAGGGTGCAGCGTTTGAAATCATTAAACGTCTGCTCAATCGCCAGTAAATCCGCGGCAGTATGGCGTTCGGCGGCCATGCGGGCCGCCTGTTGCTCAATGACTTCACGCATTTCCAGCAGCGCTTCCACCTCGTTGGGGTCGGCAATTTCCATCACCAACGGCGGATATTTGCTTAGCAACGAGTGTTGCTCAACCCGGTGACCGCCCCCCTGGCGCGAGGAGATAATTCCGCTGATCTCCAGTATGCCGAGCGCTTCGCGCACCGGTACCCGGCTGACGCCAAATGCTTCCGCCAGCGTGTTTTCCGACGGCAGCTTTTCCCCGACAGGGAAGCTGCCGTCGCTGATGCCGGCTTTCAACTGTGCCAGTACCTGATGT
This sequence comes from Serratia proteamaculans, assembly GCF_946227095.1. Classification (GTDB taxonomy): domain Bacteria; phylum Pseudomonadota; class Gammaproteobacteria; order Enterobacterales; family Enterobacteriaceae; genus Serratia; species Serratia proteamaculans_E. The sequence goes on along the minus strand of NZ_CAMISV010000007.1, from coordinate 92,036 downwards.
GAGGCCTTCTGTCGCGTAACTTTATTGACCATTCAGCGCCCCCTGCGCAGTGCTCCGCCTGAAACGCAGCAGATGTACCGATGCCGCGGTGATAATCAGCGCCGCGCCGCCCAGATCGGTCAGCAGACCCGGTTTAATCAACAGGATAGCCGCGACGGTAAATAGCACCCGCTCCAGCCAGTGGGTTTTCATCATCCAGAAATTGGCGCTGGCGATCGACAGTGCATAAATCCCTACCAGTGCGCTGATCACCATATGGATCACCGACAACGCGTTGAGATCGTCACCCTGCATCAGCAGCATAGGGTTGTAGACCAGAATAAACGGGATGATAAAGCCCGGTAGCGCCAGCCGTACCGCATCCCAGGAGGTTTGCATCGGATCGGCGCGGGCGATGCTGGCGGCGGTGTAACTGGCCAGTGCCACCGGCGGCGTGATGTTGGACAAGGCACCAAACCAGAACACAAAGAAGTGCGCGGCCAGTGGCATCACACCGGCCTTGATCAGGATCGGGGAAACGGTGACGGCCACCACGATGTACAAGGCGGTCGAGGGCAGGCCCATGCTCAGCACGATACACACCAACATCACCACCAGCAGGATCATCCACAGGGTATTGTTGGTCATGGCGACAATGTTGAACGCCAGCGTCGAGCCGATACCGGTCATGGTCACCACGCAGATAATCACCCCGATGGCGGCGCAGGCTACCGTCACCTGAATGGAGCCGCGCGCCGCTTCGTTCAGCGCGGTGGCGATTTTTTTCGGTGTCATGCGCACTGAAGTATCAGGGGTGATCCAACTGGCGACGATGATCGAAATAATGCCGAGGAACCCGGCGTAGATCGGCGTTTTGCCCAGCAGCAGGGTGCCGATAACAATGATCAGCGGCAGTAACAGCAGCCCGCGCGCTTTCAGTACCGCCTTCACTTTAGGAATGTTTTCTTTGCTGATGCCTTTCAGGCCCTGCTTTTTGGCCTCCAGATCGATGGCGATAATCAACGCCGCGTAATACAGCAACGCGGGGATGATGGCGGCCATCACGATGGTGGTGTAAGAAATGCCGAGGAAACCGGCCATGATAAAGGCCGCCGCGCCCATAATCGGCGGCATGATCATCCCGCCAGTGGAGGCGGTGGCTTCGACCGCGCCGGCAAAGCGCGCCGACAGGCCGATACTTTTCATCAGCGGAATGGTGAAGGTGCCGGTGGTGGCAACGTTGGCCACCGCGCTGCCACTCAGGGAGCCGGTCAACGCCGAAGAGATCACCGCAACCTGCGCCGGGCCACCGCGACGGCGACCGGCGATTGCCAGTGCCAAATCGTTAAACAACGCGGTGGCACCGCTGACGCTGAGAAAAGCGCCAAACAGAATAAACACCACGATGGCGGTGGAAGCGGTGGACAGGGTGATGCCGAAGATCCCTTCGCTGGTCATAAACAGCCGGTACAGCAAGCGCTCGAACGAGAAGCCGCCGTGGCCAAAGATGCCCATAAAGTACTGGCCGAACAGCGCGTAAATGATAGCGAAGGTTGCCAGCCCGGGGATGAAATAGCCGGTGGTGCGGCGCGCAGCCTCAAACAATACGCCGATGCCGATCACGGCCATCACGTAGTCGGTGGTATTGGGAATGCTTTTGCGCACCACGTGCAAGTCCAGGTAGCTGGCGTAGAAATAGCCGTAGCTGACCAGCGTCAGGATGATAAACAGGTAGTCCCAACGGTTGAATTTGCTGGTGGCGTAGCGGGGTGAAACCGGGAATAAAATAAAGCCCAGGATCAGGATGCCGCTAAGGAAGGTGGTATTGCGGTAAAACTCCTGGGTATTCGACAGCGCGTTGGCGTAAATGGCATAGACGGAAATCGCGATCGCCAACAGGGTGGCCAACCGCAAATAGATGCCGCTCAGTGGCCGGCTACCAGCTCCGGCTTCTTTATCCAGATCGACGGCATCTTGCGGTGACAGGTTGTTAGTGCTCATACGGCCTCCTTATCGATTGGCGGTCAGCGTCGCCGCTTCCGGTGGGATCAGATAGTCGGGCACGCTGACCCCGGCCTCCAGATAATACTTGTAGGCGCCGAGGTGCAGCGGTACCGAGACCCCTTTCAGCGCGTTCTCCAGCGAAATGTATTTGGCGGCGCTGTGTACCTGATGCACCTCCGGCAGGTTTTCAAACAGGGTTTTGGTCAGGTCATACACCAGCTTTTCATCCAGACTATTCAGGGCCACCAGAATATTGGGCTGCGCAATGGTGGCCACCGCTTTAGTTTGACGCGGATAGGTATCGGCTTTGATATCAAAGCGGAACCAGGAGTTGGCGATGGCGTTGATGCTGGCCAGTTGTTCGTCGGTGACGTTGAGAATGCGCGAAGGCACACCGCTGGCATACATGTCGGTTACCGCCGCCGCCGGGACTCCGGCGGGTAATGCGCCACCGTCGAGCCTGCCGTCGCGCATGGCTGAAACGGTGTCGCCGTAGCCCAGGTACTCTGCCGTCAGCGATTTCTTGCTCAGGTTAACCCCCTGCAAAATGATCAGCGTCGACTGCTCGGTGCCGCTGGCCTGCGGGCCCACCGAGAAACGGGTCCCGGCGATATCGTTCAGCGTGCCATCCTTCACTTTATTTTCCAGCATCACAAAGTGTTCCACGTTCGGCCACAGCATGGAGATTGAACGCAGGTGGCTGTAGGCACGGCCTTCAAAATTACGCACCCCTTCATAAGCCTCGACGGCGATCAGGCTTTGCAGAATTGCCAGTTGTGCCTCGTTCTTTTGCAGCAGGTCGATATTTTCGATTGATCCGGCGGAGGATTGCCCACTGACCTGGATGCCGTTTTGCTTCAGGCGGTTGCTCCAGACATTGGCCAGCCCGACACCCATCGGATAGTAGGTTCCGCCGGTGGACGCGGTGGCAACAGAGAGGAAAGTCTTGTCGGCATTTTCCACCTTGCCGGTTACCGCCAGTGCAGCGGCGCCGATCATTGCACCTGCAATCAGTAACAGTTTGATTTTTCTATTTTTCATTATTTTCACCAAAGGTTTTTGAAACAAATAGAAAACATTTACGCAAACTTGTATACAACATTGCAGCTTTTTTCACCTAGCGGGCAGTGTTCGATTTGTGATCTGGGTGGGTGAAATATGAGCGAAAAGTCGAGAGGTAAAGCCGGGGGAATGGAGGAACCCCGTGACGGTCGCCACGGGGTGAAGTGCAAATTACCAGCCTTTAACTGCGTCGCCCTTGTAGATTTCGGCGGCGCTGGCGGCCACTTCGTCGGTCTGGTAAGCCTTGACCAGATTTTTAACGTTTTCGTTGTTCTGGTTATCTACCCGGCTGGCGAAAATATTGACGTAGGGTGAGTTTTTATCTTCGACAAACAGCCCGTCCCTGGCTGGTGTCAGACCGATCTGGCTGGAGTAATTGGTGTTGATAATCGCCAGCGCGACCTGTTTATCGTCCAGCGCGCGTGGCAACTGTGGTGCTTCGATCTCAACGATGTTCAATTTCTTCGGGTTACTGACGATATCCAGCGCAGTCGGCAGCAGCCCGACGCCGTCCTTCAGCCCGATCAACCCCTGTTTTTGTAACAGCAGCAGTGAACGGCCGAGGTTGGTGGGGTCATTCGGTACTGCGACCTGCGCGCCGTCCGGCAGTTGGCTGAGGGCAGAGATCTTTTTCGAGTAACCGGCAATCGGATAAACGAAGGTGTTGCCTACCGCCACCAGTTTGTAGCCACGCTCCTGGATTTGTTTTTCCAGATAAGGCTTATGCTGGAAGGCGTTGATATCCAAATCGCCGTTATTCAACGCCTCATTGGGCAGTACGTAATCATTGAAGGTCACCACTTCCACATCCAAATCGTACTTTTGCTTGGCAACTTTCTGTACCACGGCCCACAGCGACTGATCGATACCGGAACTGATGCCGACCTTGATATGGTGGCTGTCTTGTGCCGCGGGTCCACAGGCGGTCAGTAGCAGGGTGCCGGTCACTGCCAGCGTGGTGGCGAGTTTTTTTAGCGTCAATGTCATTTCCCAGAGTCCTTGTCAAAATAGCCTGCTGGTTATTACAGGCTGAAGAGTGGCAGTGACTCTAGATAATCGTCTGGCTAAAATAAAATACTGATTCACTATGATTAATAGCGATTTGCTATGAGCCGCATCCGCCCTGTTTGTGCCCTGATACTCAGTTTGTTTTGACGCAGGTTCTACCGGCTCATTATGATGGCGGAAAGCCCGACAGGGGCGCGAATAGCCAAAGGAAAATAAAATGCGATTTAACATGTGGCGCAAGGCGCTGCTGCCATTGGTGGTTTTGACTTGTGTATCAGCGACTCAGGTGCAGGCGGCGGATGCGGTGGTGGAACCTATCCCTAAAACGCTGCTGGGCAACTGGCATGTCAGCAAGATCTTGCCGACGCAAACCGTCGGTTGCTGGGACGAGCAACAGGCGAAAGGCCTGATTGGCGGTAAACTCAGTTACAAGGCCGATGGTTTTAACTGGAACGGGACCGCGCTGAAAAACGAAGGGGCCACCGTCAGTACGGTAGAGGCGCAGGAGTTTGTCGAAGACAATTCCGGCAGCAGTTCCTATATCGATTTCCCGATGCTGGGCATCAGCACGCCGGCGGTAGAGCGGGTGATGATCCAGCATGCCGATACCCAGATCAAAGGCATCACCGATCAGGGCACCGATGGCGTACCGGGAGACAATGTGCTGCTGAAAGATGCCAACACGCTGATCCTGTCGGTGTGCAACGTTTGGTTTGAAGCACAGCGCGTGCGTTGATCCCGCGTTCTGTATTTGTCTGTTTTGCCCTTATTCGGTCAGTGCGATACGGCCGAATAGGGCATCGCGCTCCTTCGGGGTAATGGCCGATAGGTGATCCAAACGGCAAACCTGTTGATTATCGAAATAAATAAACTCCCCCTCATTAGCCAACGTCTGAATAGTCAATGCAGTCGCTTGAAAACGCTGCCCATTAACCAGTTCAACATCCAGCCGGTAGCCGTAAAGACAGGCGATTTCCAAAAAATCATGCAGGTCGCAGTTTATAGGCTGGTAACGGTTCATGACATCCCCTGGCAACCCTGCATTTTAAAAATATAATAGCCTTCAAGGCTGATAGCCTGTGCCATCTCCGGGCTGGAGGATTCGCTGTGGCAGAAAGCGCAGGTGCTTTGGCTGATATTTTCCTCCTTAATATTATTTTGTTTGAGGAACTGCTGTGCATAGCGTTTTGCCTGAAGCAGGTCCTTGCTGTCGGTTATGACGTCGAAATGCAGATAACGACCATCGGTAGTCTGTACATGGGTATCAAAAACATTAATGTACATAGCTATTCATCCTTTTAGTTACTGAGTGATAATATCATATGGTATCGAATCGATACTAACATCGTTTCATCTGATGACAACCCTGTCAACAACTCCGTTATACAACGTTGGTTACCGAGGGCTGGTGTTGTTTATGTTTTTTCATCTGGCCCCGGCAACGGGGCTATTCCAGCGTAATATCCCCGTCCGACCACCCCGTTCTGAACTAAAATTAACCTTAATGATATGACGCTGACGTTATAGCGGAAGCAGGGGTCTCTACTGAATCAATGACAGGAGGCGCTATGTGTTACCAACATATTGTGATCGCCACCGACCTGAGTGATGACGGCAAACGGCTGGTGGAAAAAGGTGCGCGGTTGGCCGCGGCGCTGCAGGCTAAACTTTCGCTGATCTACGTGGATATTTATTACGATACCTACCATGCTGCGATTGGTTTCTCGGAGAAAAGCTATGACGGCGGATCTTTTGAGGACAAGATCAAAAAAGAGCTGGAGCCGTTGACCCAAAACGTGAATTACCCGATTAACGAGGTGATTATTGGGCGTGGTGATTTCACTGAGCAATTGCAGAATGCGGTGGTGGATAAAAGCATCGACCTGGTGATCTTCGGTCATCACCACGATCTGTGGAACAAGCTGTTTTCTTCAACCCGCCATGCGATCAACCAGTTGAATGTCGACGTGCTGGTGATCCCGATTAAATCCTAGTCGGAGTGAAACCCCTGCCAGTTGAAGCGCTGGCAGGGTAACGGTGAGATTACTGGGTGAAGAAGTCGTTATACAACATATACAGATGCGCGGCGCTCCAGGAGAAATTAGGCGCACCCTGTTGCATACCGGTCAGTGGATTGTAATTTTCGCGGATCGGCCCGTCAGTCACCAGTCCGTCGGCATGGTTGAAGAAAGCCTGTGCCATGGCAACGGCGTCGGCACGGTAGCCATAGCTTTCCATTCCTTTCAGCCCGAAATACAACTGATCTACCCATACTCGCCCACGCCAGTAAATATCCGCGCCGAAAGCCGGGTTGGTTAGCGCCGCCGTACCGAGTGGCACGTAGGTGTTGAATTCACGGGGATCCTTCATCACTTTCACCACCGCATCGGCATGTTGCTGACTGGCGGCGCCATTAAACAGCGGTGACCAGCCCTCCGGCCCTTTGCCGCGCTCGACAATAGGTTTACCGGCACAGCCATTGGGCAGCGGTTTATCTTCGATGCGAATGTCGTAGAAGAAGCCACTGGATTGGTCGAACATGCAGGTATTGATGTAATCCGCCAGCTTATCGGCCTTGCTGCGGAAGGTGGCTGCATCGGTACTGTGGCCCAGAATATCGGCCATCTCGGCCAGATACTTGTTGTCGCTGTACATGTAGCTGGCCTGATCCACCGACTCCTGCAGCAATGAATAGCCCAGCAGGGTGCCGTCGGCTGAGCGGTTTTCGGCAAACTTTACCTGCCAGTCCTGCCTTTTCCCCCCTTTTGCCAGATAGTGGGCCAGTTGATCCGGGTCGATAAAGCCGAAGGCGGCAGCGTCGTCGCGGCCCGACTCCCAGGAGGCGGCAACCTGGGCTGGAATTTCGATGCTGTCGTAATGGCCGGAACGCACCACGCGATCGTAGTTGTTCAACCCGGCGAGCGTTTTCTCATGCTGCCCTTGTTTCACGGTGAACAGCATCTGACCATCCGGCGTATTGTGCGCCTTATCCCGCGTTGCGCCATACTCCGGTACGCCGTTGCCGTTATGGTCGCGGTTATGCAGCCACCAGTTGTGGTAGGCGACCAGTTTCGGATACATCTCGGCCAGCCACTGTTTATCGCCGGTGGTGTTATACACCTCCATAACCGCCCAGGCCGCCAGGCTGGGCTTGGTATTACGTTCGTTCCAGTTGCTGCCGTCTCCGCCGCGTTCCTGGCTGGGGTTGTAGGCGATCAGATCGGGGATAAAACCGACATCCCATGGGCGAAGTGGGTCATCCGGCTGAGTCTGAAAGGCAAACACCGCGCGGATATTATCTTTGGCGACATCAGGATTAAAATGCGCCATGGCGTAAGCCTGTTTCCAGGTATCCCAGGGCCAGGTCTGGTTGCCGGAGAACCAGCGCCCGGTCACCGAAGGCGTCACTGAATCAAACTTCATCGCTCCGGCCGCGCCGCGCCAGTTACCATTTAATGTCTCTATCGCTTTCACCGCCACACGTTCCTGTGCCTGAGTGGCGTGTGGGTTGGTGAGCCCTTTGCTGAGATAGCTTTCCCAACGCTGTGCCGAAGCGGTCATATACTGTTGCGGGTTGGCGAGGATGGCGGCAATTTTTCCCTGTTCCTGCTGCACTTCAGCAGCGGTGAGCAGGTGAGAGTAGGTGGTGTAAAGGGTGGTAGAGCCAGAAATCTGGGCGGTGGCGGTGAACTGATGGCCGCTCACCCTAGTCTGTTGCGGCAGGGATTTATGAATTTGGTATTCGGACTGGCCGGAAGTCATCAGTTGCGAGGCCGCTCGCACCTTGCCAAAGGTGACCCGCAGGCCATCCGCGGTCGGCAGGATATGTCGCGTGTAGCCTGGGAATGCCTGCTCGATAGTCTGAGGTGACTGCGGTTTCTGCTGTTTGGCGTAGTATTTTTCCAGCAGTGCGCCATTCCACACCAGCTCCAGCGGCGTATCGGTGATGATTTGGGTTTCCAGCAGCGAGGTGCGTGCGCTAGCGAAACGTAACGTCAGATTGACGGTGATCCCCGGTGCGGTGAGTTGCTGGACCAGCGCCCCGGGAATGCTGTAGGCCGTCATGCTGAGGTTCACTTTCTTACCGTTTTTATACAGGCTCAGCCGATCAAAGTTATTGGCCATAAAGTTGATGTATTCTTCGGTGAGCAACGCCGGGCCGGGGAAGCCACCGGCACCCTCTGGGCCGTCGGGCAGCAAATGGCCATGCCAGGCACCCTGATCGAAGAACGGGTTAAAACGCTGATGTTCATCAAAATCATAATCGAGCATGTAGTGCGGCGAGCCGCTGCGATTAATCACGTTTTTGTAGGCGTCTGCCCGCAGGGCGTTCTCGTTCCCCGGGTGTGAGGAACAGCCCGATATTGCCAGAGTGATAGCCACGGCCAAAGGCGGCAGTTTATTCATCATCTTCATTATGTTTGCCCTGTCGGTTACCAATAAAAATACTGCATCAGAAACACCGAGTTGCTGGCGTCGGTGCTGTCGTTGGTCATATAGAATTTACTGTCCAGCGCGGTGGCGAATTTGCCGCCGCCGTACTCGTACCAGATACCGGCCTGCGCGTAAGAGGTGGCGGTGTCCGGCGCATTGTCCAGCCGGTGGCGGGCGTAGCTGTAGGCGGTTGAGAAATACAGCCCTTGGGTGGCTTCAACCATGGCGCTCAGCATCAGGCCTGATTCCGAGCCCGGGTGGCTGCTGCCGTCCCCCTTACCGGTGTGGTGCCAGACGCGTCCGGCCAGGTTTTTGCCTTTCAGCCCCAGCAGGTACAGTTGCCCCATGCCGTCGGTGATTTCCAGGCCGTTCAATAACGTCAGTTCTTCCTGCAGATCGTATTGGGTGTAGCCGTTGACCATGGTGCGGTAAGTGTACTTGTCCGAGTAGCGGTCATATTTGCCAAAGTGCAGTAACGCCTTGCTCTCATCAATGCGGCTTTCCGGTGCGGCGGAGATGCTGTAGCGGAATTTCCCGGTCAGATTTTGCAGCTTGGCGGCATAGGAGAGGTCACGGGTGTTGGGGATCACATAACCGTATTCCGGGGTAAAGTCGGCCCACCATTGCAAATCATCCAGTGAGGAGTCATTGCGCACGCTGAGCATCATTTCGGTGCCGTCGTCGGTGCGATAGCCGCCGTAAAAACGGTTGATGCCGCCTTCAAAGCCACCCCCAACTGTGGTCCGGTACCCAGGCATTACCCTGGTGGTCCGCCTGTACCGTCCAGCCCTCGCCGTAGATCAGGCCGAACCAGTGGCCGTGTTTGATTTCCAGTCCGCCTTCGATGTAGGTGCCGTCGCTGTATTTATGCTGATGCTCACCGTTGAGATAGACGCTGCCGCCGATGCCCAGCTCACCGTAAAAGCGCAGGGCGGTAGCCTCGGTGGTTGTTAACTCTGGCGGCGGGAGGACGTTATGCTCTGCGGGGACCACGGACTCCTGCGCCGGTAATTCCAGCGGTAAAATCAGCAGTAAAGCGGGTAAAAATTTAGTATTAGCTCTTATTTTCATTTGGACACGCATCAGTTTGGGGGTATTGGACGGTCAACATGGCGAGATACCTGCCAATGTGATCCATTAACACCCTGTGGATCGGCCCCTTTTCCCTGGGAGAAGGTCAAAAACCGTCTTAAGCAAGACGGTAAAACGGCAGTTATATTAGTAAAGTATTTAGTAAAAAATATCGCAAAATCAGTAAATCGTTAACTTGATCACAAAGGATGAAATCGGTATCTTCGCTAGTGGTATTGCGAACAGGCTGAACCGTCGCACAGGCGCGATGGGGAAGTTTCTGGGGGGAGGGATCAGCAGGGCGTATACCTTGCGGAGCTGTCCCGGTAAGCTAGCGTTTTTGTCTATCCATTGAGACTTTATGGCCACACTGAAGGAAATCGCAGAAGCTGCGAACGTGTCTGTTGCTACCGTTTCGCGAGTGCTGAATGACGACCCCACTCTGAGCGTGAAAGCGCAAACCCGGCAAAAAATTCTGGAAGCCGCGGAGCGTCTCGAATACAAGGTCCAGCCTTCAAAACGTCACAGCGGACACCGGCTAACGTTCGCCGCGCTGTTTACCTATAAGCAGGGCATCGAGATTAACGATCCTTACTATCTGGCGATGCGCTATGGCATTGAAACACAATGCGAAAAGCTGGGAGTTTCGCTGGTGGCCTGCTACGACTTCAACGGTGAAAAACCGCTGCCTGCGGCGGACGGTCTGCTGGTTATCGGTCGGCCGCAGCCTGTGCTGCACGAGCAACTGAGCCAACAAAAAGTGCCGGTGGTGTTCCTGGATGGCGTGGTTGAAGATCCGCAGTTCGACTGTGTTAATGTCGATTTGTACCAAATCAGTCAGAAGGTGATCGACTATTTCATCGGGCGCGGCTATTCACGCATTGGATTTATCGGTGGGCGCGACGATCCGGCCTTTGCCGACCAACGCGAGCAGGCGTTTGTCGAGTATGGCCGGCTGAAAAACGTAGTACAGCCCCAGGATATTTACACCAGTGATTTCAGTAGCCAGGCGGGTTACCAGTGCGCGCGGCAAATGCTGGAGCGATCCACCGATTATCCTCCGGCCCTGTTGGTGGCGACCGACTCTATCGCCATCGGCGTATTGCGCGCCCTGCATGAAAATGGGATCCAGGTTCCCGGGCAGATTGCGCTGATCAGTGTGAACGATATTCCCACCGCACGTTTTATTTTCCCTGCCTTATCAACGGTTCGTATTCCTTCAGAAACCATGGGCGCCCAGGCCGTCAACCTGTTGACGGAGCGCATTCGCGATGAGCGAACCGTCCCTTTATCGATCTTCGTCCCCAGCTCACTTCAGTTGCGCGACACCACCGTCGCCTGAAAAACGCCCTGTGTCGTATGCCGATGGCTGCTGCACAGGGACGCCTGCCAGAGTAAAAATTAACGTCATGATTAAAAAAGACATTTAATTATTTATTGTGATCCCGTCGTCATTGGGTAAATATGATCTGTAGTTTTTACTAAATATTTACTATCGTTCTCCCATTGAAAGCTGTCGGGAGACGTGACGTGAATAATTGGGAAAACATAGAAAAGCAGTCGGAGAATCGCTTACCGCCGCGGGCGAGTTTCTTCAGCTATCGGGATGCCAGGCAGGCATTGAGTTTTGATCGCAACGCCAGTTTGGGCTTCCAGCTGCTGAGCGGGCGTTGGCAGTTCCGCTATTTTGATCATCCTGGGCGGGTACCGGAGGCGTTCTATCGCCAGTCCATGGCGGAATGGGGCGAAATCACCGTGCCGGGCATGTGGCAGATGGAAGGGCACGGTCAACTGCAATATACCGATGAAGGCTATCCGTTCCCGATCGACGTTCCTTACGTTCCAACCAACAACCCGACCGGTGCCTATCAACGTCATTTCACCCTCGGTGACGAATGGGCCGATCAGCAGGTCATCATCAAGTTTGACGGCGTAGAAACCTATTTTGAGGTTTACCTCAACGGGCACTACGTCGGCTTCAGCAAGGGCAGCCGACTGACCGCCGAGTTCGATCTCAGCGACTACCTGCAAACGGGGGACAACCTGCTGTCCGTCCGCGTGATGCAATGGGCCGATTCGACCTATATCGAAGATCAGGACATGTGGTGGATGGCAGGCATCTTCCGTGATGTTTATTTGATCGGGCAGCAACGCACGCACATTCATGACCTCACTCTGGTCACCACCTTCGATGAACAGTATTGCGATGCGCTTCTGGCGGCAGAGGTTGAGTTGCGTAACCTGGGCCAGGGCTATCGGCTGCAGGCGCAGTTATTTGACGGTGAGGCCTGCGTCGCGGAACAGTGGGCGAATGAACTCAGTATTGGCCCGGATGCCACCTGCCGGTTTGAGATCCCGGTTAGTCAGCCGCAGCAGTGGAATGCGGAACATCCTTACCTGTATCAGCTGCTGCTCAGCCTGTACGACAATACCGGCAATCTGTTGTCTGTGGTGCCGCAACGGGTCGGGTTCCGTGAGATCAGCGTGCGTGACGGCTTATTCCACATCAATGGGCGCTACCTGAAACTGCATGGCGTTAACCGCCACGACCACGATCACCGTAAAGGTCGGGCCGTTGATATGGCACGGGTTGAGCGTGACATCGTGCTGATGAAGCAGCACAACATTAACTCGGTGCGTACCGCCCATTACCCGAACGATCCGCGTTTTTACGAGCTGTGCGATATCTATGGCCTGTTTGTGATGGCGGAAACCGATCTGGAAAGCCACGGATTTGCCAACGTCGACGATATTAGCCGTATCACCGACGATCCTCGTTGGGAAAAGGCCTACGTCGAGCGCATTGAACGTCATGTGATGGCGCAGAAAAACCATCCCTCCATCATTATTTGGTCATTGGGCAACGAGTCCGGTTATGGCTGTAACATTCGTGCGATGGCCAAACGCTGCAAGGCGCTCGATGCCACCCGGCTGGTGCACTACGAAGAAGACCGGGATGCGGAAGTGGTCGATGTGATCAGCACCATGTATTCCCGTGTGGCCATGATGAATGCGTTTGGTGAATACCCTCACCCGAAGCCACGGATTCTGTGTGAATACGCCCATGCCATGGGCAACGGGCCAGGGGGATTGTTCGAGTACCAGTCGGTGTTTAACCGTCATGCCAGCCTGCAGGGACATTATATCTGGGAATGGTGCGATCACGGTTTGCTGAGTCATGACGAACAGGGGCGTGAGCGTTATCAATACGGCGGTGATTATGGCGATTACCCGAATAACTATAACTTCTGCATGGATGGGCTGATCTATCCGGATCAGCGCCCTGGCCCCGGCCTGCGTGAATACAAGCAGGTACTGTGTCCGGTAGAGGTGACCGGCGTCGGCGAGAAGCAACCGGTGCTGCGGGTCAAAAACCGTTATTGGTTCAGCTCGCTGGCCGACATTACGCTGAAGGTCCGCGTCAAGGCGGGCGGTCGGCAACTGGCCAGCTATGACGTCAAGCTGTCGCACCTGCAGCCGGGTGAATCCGAAGAGGTTCATCTGCCGGAATTGGCGCTGGGCACGCAAGAGACCTTCATTGACATCGAGGTGTATAAAGACAGCGCCACCCGTTACAGCGCCAGCGGAGAGCTATTGGGGCAGTATCAGCATCTGCTGCAATCCGCCACGCCGTTACTCAGCCCGCCACCGATCGGCGAGCAGACTGTTGCACTGCAATGCCACGACGAAAACCATCAAATGATCGTTAGCGGCGATAATTTTAGCCTGACCTTCTCGCGCCTGAGCGGCGAACTGCTGTCGTGGCAGGTATCGGGGGATGAAGTCGTGGGGCGTGCGCCGCATCTTTCCTTCTTCAAGCCGGTGATCGACAACCATAAGCAGGAGTATGAGGGGATCTGGCAGCCGAACCATCTGCAGATCATGCAGCACCATTTCCGCAGCCTGCAGTGGGAGCGACAGAGAGACGATGTGGTGATTGAAGTCCGCACTCTGATTGCGCCACCGGTGTTTGATTTTGGTATGCGTTGCCGTTACCGCTGGCAGATCTCTCCGCAGGGCCACGTCAGTCTGGATCTGTCTGGCGAGCCTTACGGCAATTTCCAGCAGGTGATCCCGAAGATTGGTCTGGATTTTGGCCTCAGCCGCCGTTTTGAACAGGTGGAGTACTACGGCCGTGGGCCGGGGGAAAACTACCAGGACAGCTGTCAGGCCAACCTGATCGGTCATTATCAGCAGCGAGTGGGCGAGTTGTTTGAGCATTATCCGTTCCCGCAGGATAACGGCAATCGGCAAGAGGTGCGCTGGTTGAGTCTGCAGGACGGAAACGGCAAAGGGCTCTTTATCCAGCCGCGGCGGCCGATCAATTTCAGCCTGTGGCCTTACAGCGCCGAGATGCTGCATCAGGCTCAACATATTAATGAACTGCAAGAAAGCGACTATCTGACGCTAAACCTCGACGATCAAATCCTGGGTCTGGGCTCCAACTCCTGGGGCTCGGAAGTGTTGGACTCCTATCGGGTTTATCTGTCGCCGTTCAGCTACGGTTTTACGCTGGTGCCTTTTAACCAGCAGGAAACCGAGGGTGCCACGCTGGCCGGATATCGTTTCGCACCGGCCAATAATAACGCTCAGTCAGAAGAGGCGAACTTATGATTATTATCGAATCATTAGCGGAGTTTCAGCTTATTTACCGCGCCGGGAAAAAATGGCAACGCTGTATGGAGGCCATCAATAATATTAATCACATCGAACCTAATGTCTTTTATTCGGTAGGCGACTCGCTGGTTTACCGGTTGGCTTCCGGCCCTGGCCAGCAGCATGAGTGGCTGGAGGGGAATCGGCGCTATTTTGATGTTCACTATTACCTGGCTGGCCAGGAAACGATTGAGGTGGCCGACAAGTGTCAGCTGACCTCGGTGGTGGCCTATCAGGACGAAACCGATCGCGAGTTTTTCAACGGGCAGGGCGAGTTACATCCTGTGGGCCAGGGCAAGGTGGTTATTTTTGAGAACCACCAGGCTTATCGATTTAAACAGAGTCACCAGGTAAAAAAAGTCATTTTAAAAGTGACGGTAGAAGACAGCTATTTCCTCAATAAATAGCGGGAATCTCTTATTAAAAAAATAAGCCCTTTCGCTTTCAGGTTGCAGTTGGCAAGGCTGCAGCTTGAAAGACGACGGGTATAAGTACCCTACAAAATTTCGGAGAGTGTCTATGGCTGTGTCGAATAGAAATACTATCGGCAAGTTCGGTTTGCTGGCGATGACGTTCGCGGCAGTGTTCAGCTTCAATAATGTGATCAATAATAATATTCAGCTTGGCATTGCCTCCGCCCCGGTTTTCCTGGTGGCGACCATTATCTATTTTATTCCTTTCTGTCTGATCATTGCCGAGTTCGTGTCACTGAACAAGAACTCAGAGGCCGGGGTATACGCCTGGGTAAAAAGCGCCCTGGGCGGGCGCTGGGCCTTTATGACCGCCTATACCTATTGGTTTGTGAATCTGTTCTTCTTTACTGCGCTGTTGCCAAGGGTCATCGCTTACGCTTCTTACGCGTTCTTGGGCTATGACTATGTCTTTACGCCATTGACCACCGCGATCATCAGTATTTTCCTGTTTGCGTTCTCAACCTATATTTCCAACAGCGGCGCCAAGCTGTTGGGCCCGATGACCTCGGTCACCTCCTCATTAATGCTGTTGCTGACGTTTTCCTACATCATCCTGGCCGGTGCAGCGGTGATAGGGGGCATCGAGCCGGCCAATCCGATCACGGTGGAAGCCATTACGCCTAGCTTTAACTGGGCTTTCCTCGGCATCACCGCGTGGATTTTCCAGGCGGCAGGCGGGGCGGAATCGGTGGCGGTGTATGTGAATGACGTGAAGGGCGGCAGTCGTTCGTTTGTGAAAGTGATCATTCTTTCCGGACTGGTGATCGGCGTGCTGTATTCGGTGTCATCCTTACTGCTTAACGTGTTCGTTAGCCGTACCGATCTGCACTTTACCGGCGGTACGGTGCAGGTATTTGAAGGGCTGTCGGCGCACTTTGGCCTGCCGGCGGTGCTGATGAACCGTTTCGTCGGTCTGATTTCCTTTACTGCGATGTTTGGCTCATTGCTGATGTGGACTGCAGCACCAGTAAAAATCTTCTTTACCGAGATCCCGAAAGGTATCTTTGGCGAGAAAACCATTCGCTTGAATAAGCATGGTGTGCCGACCCGCGCCGCCTGGTTGCAATTCTTTATTGTGATCCCGCTGATGCTGATCCCGACGCTGGGCTCTGACAGCGTGCAGGACCTGATGAATACGCTGATCAACATGACCGCCGCTGCATCGATGCTGCCGCCGCTGTTCATTATGCTGGCCTACCTGAATCTGCGTTTGAAGTACGACCGGGTACAGCGCGACTTCAAGATGGGCTCCCGGTTGCAGGGGATCGCGATTGTCAGCACGCTGATCGTCATCTTTGCCGTGGGCTTTGTCGCTTCAACCTTCCCCACCGGGGCCAGCATTATGACCATTGTGTTTTATAACGTCGGTGGCTTGGTGATCTTCCTCGGCTACGCCTGGTGGAAATACAACCGCTACTCCAAGACCCTGGATGCTCAGGCTCGCTATGACGAGGATACGCCGTTGGCGAAAATTGTGCTTGAGTCACAGGATGGCAAAAAGGCTCCGGCGGGCGATCTGAGCTGTACCGCTTTGTGATCCATCATTGATTAAACTGGCCCCTCGGCGTTCGCTGAGGGCATTAAAGGGCGGCCGGGTTCACAGGCCGCCCTTTTGCTTTCAAGACAAATGTGAAAGCCGTCGCTTTAGGCAGCAACTTCGATTCCCCCTTTCGCCGTCTAAATCGATAGAATTCTAACAACCAAACAAAAGTTAGGTTATGCATCAGAGAGTGCTATCCGTTTGTTTTATTAAGATTATTATAAGAATAAAATGCTGCATTAGATCTAATGGCTATTTTTGGCTGAGTGAACGCGTCATAACCACTTTTATAAGTTGATGGCCATCACATAATTATCGCTGAAACTTCGTTCATCCGTCTTACGATCGCCTTCCCAATTCCCCGCTAAAACTATAAATCGCACTTTACTGATTTTCAGGATCGTTATAAAACAAACTCATGTTTAAAAACAAACAAGTGTCCAATATGACCAGCAGAGAAAAACAGATATTGCAGCTTCTGAGACGTGATCCTTTGATCCCACAGCAGGAAATTGCCGATGTTTTAGGTATTAGCCGCTCTGGTGTCGCTGGGCACATAATGAATTTAATGAATAAGGGATATATAAAAGGCAAGGGTTATATATTGTCGGAGCACAGCTATGTGGTGACTGTCGGGTCAACCAATATGGACGTCTGTGGTTATGCCTCATCTAAATTAGTGTATGAAGATTCCAATCCGGGAAAAATAAAATGTACGCCCGGCGGCGTAGGCAGAAATATTGCGCAGAATGTCGCTTTATTAGGGCGGGAATGCCACCTTATTTCCGTTGTCGGCGACGACTTCTACGGTGAAACACTGTTGGAGCAGGCGAAGCTGGCGGGAGTGCATATCGGCAACTTCCATAAACTGCACGGCGAAAATACCTCAACTTATGTCTCTTTGCTTGATAACAGCGGTGAAATGCTGGTGGCCATTAACGACATGCGGATCCTCGAGAAACTCACGCCAGCCTTATTAGCCACCTCCAAAGATCTGATCCAGCATGCCGGCGTGTTGGTGGTTGATTGCAATCTCACCGAGGACGCGCTGGCCTGGCTATTTGGCCATTCCGGCAACGTACCGGTGTTTGTTGACACCGTATCGGCATTTAAAGCGCCCAAAATCCGCCGCTGGCTCTCACACATTCATACGCTTAAGCCGAATCGGCTGGAGGCCGAAGTCCTCAGCGGCATGGCGATCCACGGGCCGCAGGATGCACAGCCCGTTGCCCAATGGTTTCATCAGCAGGGAGTGCAACGACTAGCCCTCAGCATGGGCCCCGCCGGGGTTTATTACAGCGAGATTGACGGGCAAAACGGCTGGTCGCGACCACTGAGCGTCGACATCGTTAATGTCACCGGTGCCGGTGACGCCATGATGGCAGGCCTGGCCCACTGCTGGCTGGAGGACATGACGCTGGCAGACAGCATCCGTTTCGCTCAGGGCTGCTCGGCATTAACCCTCTCATCCGAATTTACTAATAACCCTAACCTGTCGAACGGCAGCGTTCAAAAACTGTTGGAGCTACAATCATGAAAAACATCGTTATTTCCCATGACTACCTGGATATTTCACCGGAAGTTGCCGAAGCCTTGGCCAACAAACGCCCGGTTGTGGCTCTGGAATCCACCATTATTTCCCACGGCATGCCTTACCCGCAAAATGCGCAGACCGCGCTGGAGGTAGAACAAAAAATCCGTGATAACGGCGCGGTACCGGCCACTATCGCCATTATCAATGGCCGCATGAAGGCGGGGCTGAGCCGTGAGGAAATCGAACTGTTGGGCAAAGAAGGCCACAAAGTGGCGAAAGTGAGTCGCCGGGATTTACCCTTTATCGTCGCCGCCGGTCAACACGGTGCCACCACCGTAGCCTCTACCATGATTATTGCCGAGATGGCGGGTATCCACGTGTTTGCCACCGGTGGCATTGGCGGAGTGCATCGCGGTGCCGAGCACACCTTTGATATCTCTGCAGACCTGCAGGAACTGGCGAGAACCAACGTAGCGGTGATCTGCGCCGGGGCCAAGTCTATTTTAGATTTGGGGCTGACCACCGAATATCTTGAAACCCACGGGGTGCCGGTGATTGGCTACCAGACTCCAACGCTGCCAGCGTTCTTTTGCCGCACCAGCCCATTCACCGTCAGCATTCAGTTGGATGCCCCGGCGGAAATCGCCCGGGCAATGGCTACCAAATGGCAGGCGGGGCTGGAGGGCGGCATGGTGATTGCTAACCCGATCCCGGCGCAGTATGCGGTGCCGGAGAACAAAATTAATGCGGCCATTGAACGGGCGGTGCGCGAGTCGGTAGAACAGGGGGTTCAGGGTAAAGACAGCACGCCGTTCTTACTGGCCCGGGTGGCTGAACTGACCGGTGGCGATAGCCTGACGGCCAATATTCAGTTGGTGTTCAACAATGCCAAACTGGCGGCGCAGATAGCCTGTTGCTATCAGGAAGAGGCCGCCTGAGACGACAGTAGTTTCCTTAATTTTACCCTGATAACCAACATTAAATAAAAATTCCAGCCTGGAAGGTGGAGGGGGCAGCCTTGTCTCTTTCTCCTTTCAACGCTGGGTATAAAGGGATGGATTTATGGACTTACTCCGCAGCTTATTAGGTATCTGTATTCTTCTCCTTATTGCTTTTATTTTTTCAAATAATAGAAAGCGCATTAGTCTGAGAACTGTGGGTTGCGCGTTAATTCTGCAGGTTTTTCTCGGCGCGATTATGCTTTATGTTCCGGCGGGGAAGTGGGTGATTAATGCCATTGCCGGCGGGGTAAATAAAGTAATTTCTTACAGCGATGCCGGTAGTTCATTTATTTTCGGTGGGCTGGTGGGGCCGAAAATGAATGTGCTGTTTGACGGTGCCGGGTTTGTTTTCGCTTTCCATGTTCTTCCTGCAATTATTTTTATTACCGCATTGATCTCAATTCTCTATTACCTGGGCGTGATGGGATGGGCAATTAATATACTGGGTTATGTTTTCCAAAAGATGTTGCGGATCAGCAAGGTCGAGGCTTTTGCCGCAGTAACCACTATCTTCCTGGGGCAAAACGAACTGCCTGCGGTGCTTAAGCCTTTTATTAACAAGATGAGCCGTAATGAGCTGTTTACCGTGATTTGCAGCGGAATGGCATCAATCGCCGGATCGATGCTGGTCGGCTATGCCGGGCTGGGCGTGCCGATTGAGTATTTACTGGCGGCTTCGTTAATGGCGATCCCCGGCGGGATTTTGTTCGCACGCATGCTCAGCCCGGCCACCGAGGTTTCGCAGGTTGAATTCAGCCAGATGTCGTTTAGTGACAAACGTCCGGCAAGCATTATCGAAGCGGCGGCCAGCGGTGCCATGCTGGGCCTGAAAATTGCGGTGGGTGTCGCCACCGTGGTGATGGCATTTGTGGCGTTGATTGCGCTGATCAATGGTCTGATCGGCGGAGTAGGTAGCCTGTTGGGGTGGGAACAGCTGAGCCTGGAAAGACTGTTCGGCTATGTGTTCGCGCCGTTGGCTTACATCATGGGGGTTAACTGGGACAATGCGGGCCTGGTGGGCGGGCTGATAGGCCAGAAGTTGGCGATCAACGAATTTGTCGCTTACGTGAATTTTTCAACTTACCTCAAAGATACCGTCGCAGTGCTGGATACAAAAACCATCGCGGTTATCTCCTTTGCGCTGTGTGGGTTTGCCAATTTTGGATCGATCGCCGTAGTAGTGGGGGCATTCAGCGCAGTTGCGCCAGAGCGCGCTTCGGATATCGCCAGCCTGGGTCTGCGTGCCTTGTTGGCGGCGACGTTATCCAATCTGATGAGCGCCACTATCGCCGGGTTGTTTATTGGTCTTGGGGCGTTGACCGCATCATTATGATAATGGCTTGTTTGTTGGCTACTGGGGGATTATATCACGCTATAAACTTGCGCATTAGATAAGTGGATACTAATGTGTATTTATGAATGAAAATGACATCTTTAAGGCGTTGGCGGATCCTACCCGCCGCACCATCTTCGAAAAATTGGCCGCGGGCAGCATGAATGCCAGTGCCCTGCGTGAAGGCATGCCCATCAGCCAATCGGCGATGTCCCAGCACCTGACAGTGTTGCGTCAGGCTGGTCTGGTAAGCGAGGCGCGGCAGGGCCGTTTCGTCAATTATCAGGTGGATCCGCAGGGGCTGGCATTGATTGCCCGATGGCTGGATAAGTACCGTGCCTTCTGGCCGGAGCGTATCGAGAAGCTAAATATTTTGCTAAAGGACATGGATCAATGAACCAGACCGATGCTAATCCGCCGTCGCTGGTGCTGGAATATTCACTCGATGCCCCGCCCGAGAAAGTCTGGCGGGCGGTGGGTATCCCGGCATTGCGCGAACAATGGTTACCGGATGCCGTGCTGGCCGATGCTGAACCGGTTGTGGTGACGCCGGGCACGGAAATCAGCTACCGGATGCGTGATGACCAACCGCCGTTCCTCGAAAGCACCGTGACCTTGCAAATACTGCCCAGCGCCGCTGGCGGCAGCCTGTTACGCATAATCCACCGGCTGGACGATGAGCGGCTGACGGCGGCGAACGATAGTGACAGTAGACGGCACCTGATGCACGCCGCCTGACGCCTAATATTTCCCATTCCACACCTGAAAACAGGAGTTCACCCATGCGTGAATCGATGCTGCTCGTCCCTATGGTGGTTGAACAGACCAGCCAGGGGGAACGTTCTTTCGATATCTATTCGAGATTGCTGCGTGACCGTATCGTTTTCCTGAATGGTGAGGTCAACGATCAGGTGGCCGAAATACTCTGTGCGCAGTTGCTGTTTCTGGAGGCCGAAAACCCGGAGAAACCGATCCATCTGTATATCAACTCGCCGGGTGGGGTGATCACCAGCGGCTTTGCCATTTATGACACCATGAATTACATCAATGCGCCGGTGCACACCCTGTGTATGGGGACCGCGCGTTCGATGGGCTCCTTTCTGCTGATGGCCGGAGAAGCCGGCCACCGCATGGCGCTGCCCAATGCCAGCCTGCATGTGCATCAGCCGTTGGGCGGTTTTCAGGGCCAGGCATCGGATATCCTGATCCACGCCGAAGAAATGAAACGCACCAAGCACAGCGTAATCACGCTATACGCCAAACATTGTGGCCGCAACTATGAAGAGGTCGAACGTGCGCTCGACCGTGACCGCTTTATGAGTGCCGACGAAGCGGTGGAATGGGGGTTGGTTGATAAGGTGCTGCGGGCTCGCAATGCGAATATCTAAAGCTGTTTTATCACCGTGAATTATAAATCTAAGCTACAAGGGCGTGCGATTGTCTTCTTCAGAAGTGCGATGGTTTTTCCATACGCAATCGAGGCCAAAATCGACCATTGCGAAGTATAAGCTGAAATAACGTTCTGCCATGATAAAGAAAGAACTGTTTAGCTCAATGACTACGTTATTGGTCGTCATTAATAATCCAGACTTCTTTGCAGAAAGCAGGATACGGTTGATGTGTGCACGTGATACTGAACAAAACTTGGCAATTTTTGCTGAGGAAATAAGTAATAATGGCGAGCCTTGCGTAATGCTTTCAATAAATAGCATCATCAAAACCATATGTCCTGCATCTTTATTGATGAATAAACTGGCCTGTGGCACCAAATCAACCAGATAAATCTCTTTGAGCATCAACTGACCGTAGGCTTCAAAAAAAGTGGGTAGGAAGTGAGGTAAGTCAAGTAATGCCGTGATGGGCATGGATGGAGCGATCACCTGATAGGGTAAGGCCATGGAGGCGATTAATGCATGTGTTTCACGCAGTGCACTTGGCGTAGGCTTGTAGAGTAATTGCCGTTTATCTTGCTCTGGATGTCTGACCTCCAATCTGCGGCCGACCCGCAGAAAAAATAGGAAAGAATCCAGTGAATTTTCACTGATGATATTTTTTTCTTTAAAGAATGACTTAATATCTTTTAGTCCGGAGTTTTGTTTGTTGTAATAAATTGAAAGTATCGTTGAGAAAATAATGAATCGACTATTTATAAATATTACCTTGTAAAATAATGGATGTTTTACGTACGTATCTTTCAATATCTTTCCATGTTTTACGATGGCAGCGTGAAATAAATCAGAGCTTCTTATTTTCTTTACCTTTTTTTTAGATGAAATTGGATCTGAAATTTGTTTAGACTCATTTTCCCTATATTCTGTACTGAATGTCTGTGATGCTTCTTATAATTATCTGGTTGCCGAGTACTGTTTGGTTATCTGTTGCCCCTGATCGTTTATCACTGACACGTTAACCATAACGTTCTGGGGTGGGTAAATTTTACCAATATAATCAATATGATAATCTTTGGTGCTAAATGGGGCCGTCATCATGTCATTTTCTAGTTGCGCCGGGTAACTTCTCTTTCCTAACTGGACAGAAAGATAAGCGAAGGAAAGATAAAACGCTGAGTCATTCTTACAGACCAAGCTATAGCCTTTGGTTGATTTCGCCAATGTAAAAGAGGCGCCATCTGACGCGTGTTTTGCTTCGCCTACTAAATTTTTTGGACGATAGAAGATTTTAATTTGCGTATTCATCGCAAGCGTTACGCGTGACTGCAGAGGCAATACCAGAGGTTGGCTGGGAGGAACTTCATACAGGTTGAGCCAAAAAACGGACTCTCTGTCAGCGGGGGAACTCACGTCAGCCAAGATGATTTTTAAGTCTTTCAATACGCCTGGCTGCATGCCAAATACGCTGGGCAGTGAAATAAAAGGCGCACGGGATAATTCAGGTGCCGCGTTTACGTCACCATTATCAACCCAGGTTTGCGCTACGACAGGGTAGCTGTTTGTATTGACCAGCATCAGCGTTTTTTCGGTATCCCCTTCGTGAAAAATGACACGAGTGGCGGAGGCGATAATTCCTGCCTGTGCGATGGGTCCCCACGGGCTTAAAACGAGCAGCAATATAAAAATATTCCGTATGGTTCGATTTTTTCATTATTGCACCTTAACCCAAACATAGGCTTTGGCATCCACTTTTCCGGCGGTGACGGTTTGTCCTGGCAGGCGTGCAAGCGTGGCTGAAAGCTGTGTGGTGTAGTGGGTAAATCCTGCCGCAGTGCTACCGCCTCTGCTGGCACCATTGAGTACCGGATACCAACCCGCATCGTTTGCTTTGTGGGCACTGACCGGAACTGCACCGAGCCCAGCCGACGAAGTTTATAGGTGTTCCGTTACTGGCATTGGAAAGTGCAATACCTACACCGGTGGCCACGCTGCTGTCACTACCATAACCACTAGAAAGCAGGTAGCTAACCCCGCCGTTGGCGTTAACCAACCCAAGTTGTTGTGCCGCCGCGTAACTGTCATAAGGAACTTGCAGACCGAGAGCTGTATTGTTGGTGCTAACGCCGGAAACGGCTGCGTTATCACATTCAATATTAATGGTGAACTGCGCCTGAGACGTTTGTCCTGCGGTGAGCTGGCTGACGGAGATGGTGGGCAGAATAACCAAAGGCGTGACATTACGCGCCACGCAGGTCGCAGTGTAAGAAAGGGATGATATCGGCGTGGTACCCATACCCATAGTATTCCAGCGCCCGGTGCCCAGGTGGACTCGCGGTGAGGCGATAGTGCTTTGTGAAACCAGGCTCAGGTTAAAAACAAAATTAAACGTGTTGACCGTCTGCTTCTCTGAAGCGGTAAACCCGAAAGCTAGAGTCATCATTGTCACTGACGCAGGCATTCCAGAATGCCTGGTTTCGGCATGTTAAATCACTTGGTTGGGATTTTATTGGTCGTATCAGGGGCAATATTCAGTTATGCCTCGACAGTCAAGGTGAATACTGGTTCAGGCGGCAGGTATTAGTAGCCAAAAACAAACCGGAATACCTGGGGGTCGGAACCCTTGCCCGGGCTGATTACGCCAGATGTGACGGATACTTTTACCTTCATAAAAACGCGCCGAAAGGCAGAAAATATAAGCATTCCCGCTGTGGTATCGACAGACCATCACAAATTAAAGTCGCCCGCTCAGCAGCCAAAGAGCCGTGGCTTATCTTCAGCAGTTCGAATGTTTTTAAGCCTCGTGAAGTCATGACGTTATACAGTCGCCGGATGCGGATAGAACAGAACTTCCGTGATGAGAAGAGTGAGCGTTTCGGGTTTGGCCTGCAAGCCAGCTATGGCCGTTCATGTGGAAGGATGCAGGTACTGAGCCTGCTGGCGACACTGAACACAATAGTCCTGTGGCTTGTGGGCTATCATGCAGAAAATAAGGGATTACATCTGAGATATCAGGCTAACAGCATCAAATCGCGACGGGTTATCTCTTATCTGACATTCTCCGCTAATTTTACGTCGAACGGTGCTGAGCATCATTCTTAACCACCTTACCAAAACCTACCGAAATATGGTGTTGGTTTATTAGCGCTGATTTACTGGGGATCCCTCAGCGCCGGAGCGTGGATTTTAAGCTGAGACTCAACGGTGAAAGTGTATCGAGAGAGACGCTTTGTGGCAATTTAGACGTTGAATGGTGATTGGTTATTTAACCACTCCAGCATTTTGACTGAACGAGCTTCTTTGAAGGCGAAGCCCTTTATCATGTCAGCCTGGCGCCGGCAGAATACCACAGCTTTTGCAAGAGTAAGGGTTCAGTGTAGTGAAAATGGCGGCCGAAAATCCCGATTGTCAGGGGCATACCGTCTGGTTGGCTCAACGCAGCGACTCGCCGACAGATGGCCGGAACGAGCCGGCCATCTGAGACGTGACAGCGATTTCCCGTTAGTCTATTCGCTGGTAGATATCTCCCCATCGGTTTAACGCTGGGTTGGTATCTGACTGAGCGGGGCAGCGTTCATGCGGCAGCTTGGTCTTACGTTCGACAAAACAGCCGCACAGCGTGCATACGCTCTGATCTTCAACGCCGATCCTGGCGATACGATAATCCAGCCGATCAGGTGGGGCGCCCAGATGTGGGCATGCCTGGCACGCCGTAAGGCGAGACAACCGCTGCGTTTCATCCAATGTTTTGAAACCCTGCTTCGACCAGGCCAGTATCGATGACGCGAGATGCTGTGCCAGCTGCGCCGTCGAATGCGCCTCTGGCTCATCTGTGTCATTGCCGTAGCGGGCGTCAATAGGCGGCGCATGTTCGATCAGATCGCGCAACAGATTAGGCGCATTCTGGGCGCGATACAAAAACCGCCGGAAACGAGGGTCATACAGTGCGGCCCGTGCTGCTCGGTGTGGCAAGGGGTGCGCCAGACCGAGTTCATCGGCCAGCTGACGCGCATATTCGGCTACGGTTGGCAACATTTGGAGCACTCCGGTTGATCCACCCCATGCATGGCGGTTTCAAAGGTGCTGATCCGGCAATCATGGCTGGGGTATTGCCGTCCCATTGAATCCAACGGCGCATCTTTGGGTAAGGTGTTTGCATTGAGGGGAAAGTAGGCATAAGTCGCTTTGATCTGGGCAATCGCCATTTTTAACTGCGCAAAGTAATCTTCGCCAAACCACATGCGGCGCAATACGATAGAGGCTCCCCACCAGTCTGCTTCACCTTCGCAAGTCACGCTGGAAGGGGCGACATCCGGCCGGCCTTCCAAGTGGCCGATTTCATGCGCCAGGGCCAGGGCCACCGCTTGAATATCGAAAGCCTCGATACGGGCCAGACCGCCTTGCAACAAGACATGCTTTGACTTATCCAACGAATCGACCCATGAGTAGCTGTTGGCCTCTCGGCTGAACCAGTCGAAGTGAAAAGTGATCTCTGGATAAGCCGGTTTGAACAGGATATTCAGCAGGTAGACGCACATTTCCCTGGCCAGGGCGTCGTTGTAGGGCTTCTTGGGCGCTAATTTTTCCAGTAACAAAGCTTCCACTTTCGGGTAAAAACTGCTGGCATGAGGAGGCACTTCGACCTTCGAATGTGACGCTGGCGTGAAATAACCGTTGCCCACTTTTCGTATCGACTCCTGATGGGCCTCCAGCAATGGAAATTGATTGGCATCGATCCACTCTTGCGAACCGATGATCGCCGGCATGGCGCCCTTATAAGCCGGGTCGCGGTAATATACAAACTGCTCGACGGCGAAATCGCCGGTGACCACGCCGTTGGTCACTACCAGGTGGTTTTTCAAATCGGGATCGGGAATGCCGTCGACCGTGGAGAACTCCCAGAACTCACCTTCGTAAGTTCCCCATTTCAACTCATCTACGGGCACCGCATTGCCATGGCGATCGACCAGTTCTGCCCCCAGCACCAAAGATTCGGCGGCTACCAGAGTCCCATTTTTTAGCATAAAGGGATGGCTCATGGTGACGCAGGCCTCACGCTCTTTACCCGCCAGGGTATAGCGCAGATAGACGGCATGGTCGACCCGGCCTTCCTTGGAGTGCGACACGACCTGAACCGTTTGGGGGACGAATTTCAGATCGCGTCCGGCGGCCAGTACCTGAGTCTGTTTTTCGACGATATCCTCGACCTTGATGGTCGAATCCCGATCGTCTAGGGTGACCAGCGTCCCGCGGCCCAGACAGCTGCAGATGCAATAGCAGGTAATATCGTTGACCTCGAACAGGATCTTATCGCCGGTATCTTTCTTGAGATCGTGGCAGTTGATGTCGATCTTAGGTTTCTTGGTGCTGCAGTAGCCTGGGACAATGTTGCCGCATTCGTTAATGGTCATGGCGTACTCCTGATTGTTAGCTAAATTGAGCCGGTCTGGCTCACCAACCGACCAGTCCCATCAGGGCTGACCGGCGATAGGGTGATGCGCCGTTCGGCGCGTTCAACGTTTAATTGGGAATTTCGTAGCAGGCCCGCATATAGGTCATGAAGTTCTGCTTCAGTTCGGATCGCTTGGCTGCCACCTTGGCGCCCCAAATCGGATTGGCCGCCAGAGTATCGAGCAAGACATCGGCTTTACGGCTGACGCCAGGCATCGGATTGGCCGTGGAAGACGTCTGTAATTGGTTAATCAGCCAGCTATTGGCTTCCAGGCTGGCGGCGTCGGGGCGGCGGGCATTCTGCGGCTGCGACAGCGCGCTTTGCTGATTCAACGGGACGCGAGCCACATAGGTGACGCGATGCAATACCCGCCAGACCTCGTTAGGGCGGAACATGGCCTGTTGCAGCGCGGCGGCGTCCGGGTCAACCGTGTGGGCATACGCCCCGGTACGGTGCAGCCACTCCTGGTCGACAATCGCTTTGAAATCCTCAAAGTTACGCTTGGTCGGTGCAAGATAAAAACTCATGAAACGATATTGCTTGACCTTGCCCGGAGAAGGGATGTCGGTATATTCAAGGTCGTCATCACTGCCGTTTATCGTACCGATGTAACTTTCCCCATTGGCGGTCAGATTCATCTGGAATCCGGCGTGTTCGGTGACCGATTTGCTGGCATGCGTCACGATGTGCCCACCGAACATGGCGTCCAGTTCGAAATAGCCTCCTTTACGGAAGGTGGTTGAAAACGTCGGGCCGGCCATACCGCTGAATGAATAACTGCCGCCGGAAACCATCTGGCGCGAAACGGTGAACTGTTCTTCCTCGGTATACAGCCCGCCTTGCGCCGTCCAAACGTAAGAGTTGACCATGTTGCGCCGGCCACGGCGGCGCAACCACTCTTGCGACGAAATGGCTTTGCGTTCGGAAATTCCCATCAGGATATTGGCGATATCGTTGTTGGCGTCACCAATGTCGCCAGGCTGGAAGTTGATGGCATTGGTTCTGCGCCCGATGGAACCGGCATCGAAATTGTCGAACTCGCGAGTGCTTTGCGCATGCTCCCGATCGATCTGTTGCTTGAGGGCGTAAGCTTCGAGTGGTTTAAAATAGCTGCCGTGCTCGCCAGGGGTGAGATTGGCATAGTTTTTATCAGGCTCGAAACCAATCCAGCCATCCAAAGTGCCATTTTTTACATAACTAGGAGCCAACTTGAACATGATGATGTTGATATCTTGCGGAATATCCGGGCTTGGCCGCAGCGAGTACGTCACCAAGGCGCCGGTACCACGCAGGCGCAGGGCATACATGTCTGCCGTGCCGGAAAGCACTAACGCGTAGCCCATATTGTCGGGATAGAATAGCTGCCCGACGCCATTATCGATTTTGTAGTCGTTTTTCTGCCAGGCGCCACGAGCCTCAACTTGTTTGACGCGAAACTGTAGTGCGTCTGAATTCAAGGCGCCCTCGTTGAGCCAGCCCAGTGAGTTGGTGAAGGTGCTTGATATACCAATGTTACTGATAAAGCCGAACAATAACGTTGAAACGACCAATCCGCCTGCGTCAATCTCTTCCTCCCAACGGAAGCCGAGCGAATTATTGACGTTCATATCGAATCCGGTGTCGCGCGAAGCGGTGTAGTTATAATTGATACCTGCGCTTTCATTCAGGGTCAGGGTACTGGCGTTGTTATAGGCGTTAGGCGTGCCTGGATAAAGCTTGAGATTTTCCGCAGGCAACGGGGGCGGCCCTTCGATATATCCGATCAGATTGGGGTCTGTCTGAACCTGGCCAACAAACTGCAAATCAAGGTCGCCGATGGCCAGATTGGCTGCCAATTCCAACGACTGGCTCTGTGGCAGCACGGCGTAGGCACGCTGGTAGACCGCCAGCAGGTTGCCATAAGCATCGGTTTGCATATCGCCATAGGCGCAGGCGCCGCAGGCAAAGTTCGACTTCAGTGGCTTAAGCGGGGCGCGGCCTCCATTGCTGATGCCAATACCGGCCAGAACAATGCTGAGGGGGGCGTCTGACAGCATCCAGGGCACTGTACCGACCGGGCCGATCCAACGTCCGTTACTGCCCATTCCGGTTGCATCGCCCACGGTGTGGCCGGAACCATCTGAAATCGGCCAGTAACCGGCCAGCCCCGCCGCGTTGGGCGCGATGGGCACATTCATGTAATTGCGGATCTGGCCTGGCGTACGTTGGCTGTTCCAGACCCGTACCTCATTCAAACGCCCGGTGAGGTTGTTGAACAATGCGCCGTCTTTGCGTGTGGCGCCAATGGTCGCTTGCGTATCGCCATAGATCACCGGATCGAAGGCCGCGATGTCGAGCGCAACGGTTACGCCGTTGATCAACAGCGTCCAACCAGCCTTGAAAGTGGTTTTTATCCACATCAAGTCGGCAGCCACGTCGCTCAATTGCAGCGACGCATCCCGTATTGAAGCGTTGTTCTGGCTTTTCGAATCAAAGGCGACCCGACCTTTTCCAGTGAGAAAATCCCATTCGCTGACTAATCCTTGCGCATTGTCTTCCAGCCGGCGCGCACGGAAATATTCGATTTGCCAATTCATCCGGCCCTGATTCCACAGCCTGAGATCGTCGAACGCGCCTTGCAGGTAGTATTCATGGTCGCCGGAGCCTAGCGTGAGCACGGCATCTGAGACCACGATAGGGTCAGTGACTCGCTCAAAGGCTTCCAGTTGACCATCAAGCAGAATTTTTTGCGCAAAGGCGCCTTTTTCGATACGCACAAAACTGCCGTCGAACAACGTGCCACTGGCGGCGCCGACTAAATCCATCACCGAAGTGCCATACATGTCCTGGCATGGCCAATAGCCTGACAGGCCTTTCTCGCTGGCGGCCAGCGGTTGCTGAATTTTTTGTCGAACCTCGTCTAGCGACAGGCGGCGGTTCCACAAGCTGATTTCATTGATGGTGCCGACAAAACCCTGATCGGAAGCGGCATTGTTACCGATCAGGAACGCGCCAGGTTTGTCCGGGGTAACCGCTTGCTGCATAAGCTCTGACGAGGTGAACGCCTGCGTTCCTGCTCCGTCGGCAACCGATTGGCCGTCAATGAAAATGTCGATGCCGGCGGCACTGTAGACGCCCGCGACATGGATCCAGTTATTGGGGCGCAACGTGCGCTTGGATTTAACGCTGAAAACCTGGCTATTAATAATGCATTTGAACGTTGGGCAGCCATTATTTAACGTCAGGATCACTACCAACTGTTGCGCGGGGTCAATGCTCTGAAACAGCATCTGGGTCGAGGTACGGAAATTGCCGTCGCTACGGATCCACATCATGACCGAAACTTCTGTCATCGGTGGGTTTTCCACCATCGGCAAGCTGATATAAGTTTTATTTCCGTTGAACTTGGCCGCCGTCTGGGGTTTGGATGACACATCGTAAATTGCCGCGACGTGGTGCCAGATACCTTCCATCAATGCCGATGTCGACTGAATGGTCTTTTGCACCTGTACCGTTGCGGTGCTCTGGTTGACGCGAAAATTCAGTTTGCCATCTGGCGAGACATAGAATGACCAACTGTTATCTTCGGTACGACTGGATTTGGACAGGATACATTGTTGCGTGCCTAAGTGATCCAAACGAACCCAGGCCTCCAGCGTCAAGGCATCTGAACTGTTCAGGCTGCGGTCATTGCCCGCATTCAGGTAGCGGGTGCCTGCCAGTTGCAATCCGTAATCGGTGGCGTAGGAAGCCGCGATATGACTCCATTGCCCGTCCATGGGCAACGACGATTTGCTGATGCGTACCACATCATCCTTGGCTGCGATCACCTGACCTTGCTGATTGAACAACAAGGCGTAGCGAATGTCCGCATTTTGGCCGATGTGTTTATTGAAGATCCAAACGGTAGACGGTTCCGGCTGCTGGCTGTCTGTCGGCGCCACCCATGCTTCGATCGTGACATCGCCGGAAGCCGCCAGGGCTCCCTGGTACAGATCCACCTTCGCGCTATCGTAAACCCGGATGTAGGAGCCCAGCTCACGATTATCTACCGTGAGCAGAGGCGGATATGCCAGCCAGCGTTGGTCGCTGCCGCTCATGACTCTTAACGCCTGGTCCGTGCCGCTTCCGGCCGCTTGCACCACGGCGGTATAACCGTTGCCGGGATTGTCCAGCGGCGAAACGCTGAAAATCGAAGAACCAATGCCAGAAGCGGGTTGCGGCCCGCGCATAATGCCGTTTTCCGTGACCTTAACCGACAGATAGTCATAGATGATGCTTGCGTCGGTGTCGGCGCTGCCTTTTTGTACCGCATCGCCATTGAGGATGGCGACAAAGATATTGGCCGAACGCGGCACATCCGGCCAGATTTCGCTCCGGCCAGCCGGGCAGGTCAGCGTCACGGTTGCCAGCTCGCTATCTTTGGCGTTCGGCTCGATCAGAATGCATTGCATTGTGGCCGGCGCATTCATCCAACTGCCGGGATGGCGGGCAACAAAGGTGATCACGCCGGATTCGATATCGTCCGGCTTGGCAGGATCGCCCGCCAGCCAGGATACCGAGTATTCGCTGCAGGCGCCGACCGTACTGAGCAGGGCGGCTTGCATGGCGTCGCTGGCGGTATCGGTATAGTAAAGATGCAGCATGCCATCACCGCCGTCGACGATGTCTGGCGCCGCATGGGTTTGGGCACTCGCCAACAGGCCGCAGCATGTGCTCAGCCCATTATTGTCCCAGGCTACCGGTTGTAGAGAGGGTTGACGCGGGGCATCCGAGATAACCCAGGACGCGCCGGATAGAATTCCATCGCCGGCACTGCCGTTTGACGCCTGATTGAGCAATGTACTGAAGCGTTTGTCATCTTCAGGCTCGTTGCAAGGCCAGTATCCTGCCAGCGTGGGCCAGGCGGGGTTATCGCTGGCGATCGGCCGGTTCATGGTGTCGATGATTTCTGCGGTGGTACGCACCACTCGCCACATCCGGATTTCGTTCAGAATGCCGTCGAAGCCGTTTGGGCCTCCTATCATCCAGCCGGTATCCGGCGGATCGGGCTGCGATAAGGGATCGCATGTGCTGGCGCCTGGTTGGCCATTGATATGAATTGCTCCGCCGGACGTCCCGTCAAAACTGAGAGCCAGGTGATACCAATATCCCGGCAGCAGCGCCGTATCAGCGGCTAACGCCAACTTTTGTTCGACCATGAACACCGGCACGCCATCTTGTAAGGCAACGCAACCTGGTTGCGACGATCCTCTGCTTTGCAGAACAAACAGCGTACCGTCGGTGCTGGTAACCTGTAGCCAAAACTCCAGCGTAAACGCATCCGTGTCGGCAATCAGGTCCGGCATCAAGACCGAATAACCGCATGACGGAGAAAAGCCGAGCCCGGTAATCGACGGCGGCAAAGCAGGCACCGTGAGTTGTTCAGGTACTTGCGCACATCGGCCGTCCTGACCGATGCCGTTGTCAATTAGGGCAATCTGTCCGTTTGCGCCGACCGGGATCGCCTGCAAACAGCGTAATGCGCGTTTTTGTAATGTATAGCGGCCATATTCATCCATCAGCCGTTCTTGTCGGTTGTACAGCACCAGCGACGGACCTGCGCTGGGTGGGAGCGTAGCGCCCGTTGTATCGACCAGTTGAAATACCTGGCTGGGCGCCACCGTGCCGGTTTGAGCATCGATTGAATCGCTCAGATCGAACAATCCGTCATCGGAACGAGCGATCGAGTAGACCGTCAAGTCGCCGGAAGCATTGCACTGCAAGATATGCCATCGGGTCACGCTGGGGAGATCGGTTGGTAAAATCGCTATCTGAAACCAGCCGTTGTTCACTTCCGCCAGAAAACACAGGTCAAGCGTCGGCTCGACGAATGTTTGCTGGTTCATGTCTTGCGTACCAAAAGTATCCTTGCGATCCAGTGGGATATCCGGATCGCGGCTGCGGCGGAACCTTACTTCGGAAATTTTGCATAACCGAATGGCGGTATCATCGAAATAGAACCGGTCCATGTAAATTGAGCCATTGCTCGACTGTCTGAATACATACACATAGGTATCATCGGCGCAGACCTGAAATGCCACGTCCGGCACCGCCGGGCCGCCGATCCCCATCTCAAGCGAAACCAGCCTAAATCCCACAGGCCGCAGTTCTGTCGCGAAATCAAGTGTTTCGAAGTCTTTCCAGATAACGTCGGATGCTCCCTGCGTTTGCTGCATTAATACCGAATATCCAATCTGCGGTTGGCTCCCGTTCAGAGTCCGGGATGCAAAGGCGATCACGTAGCCATTGCAGGTGACAATTTGGGGGTATTTAAATTGCGATGCGTCTTGCAGCGCCATTGAAAGACGGTTCTGGCTGCTCGTATAGCGTAGAAAGCTGCCCGACAGCGAGTCTTGCCGTTGGTTAGGTGTTTGCATGAGAACTTGAACTCCTGAAGTTGAGCAACGAAAAGCAGAACCGTTGAAAAATAGCCGGCGTTAACCGAAGGATCCTGATGGCCTTTCTTCAATCGTACGTAAGGTCAATTCCAGTACCACGGCTTCCAGCAAGGCATCCGATTCCGCCCAGTAATCGGTGGTGCAGTAGCGTTCATAAGCCCGCAGCAGCGCTGCACGATCGACCAGCCCTCGTTCAGCCAACCTAGATTGCGCAAACAGCGATGTAATAAAACCGCGGGCATCCTCGCGTAAGGTCTGATCAATCAATGGCGTGAAGCTTTCCGGAATTTCCGGGCGATAAACACTGGCCGGTAAACCTGCTGCTTGCAGATAATGGCGCTGCAAGCGGCGATCGCGTCGCCACTCGGTCGGCAGACTACGGCAGAACTCGACGATTTCGGGGGTGGCGTAGGGATACAGCGGCCAGATACCCGCCCGCAGATAGACGGCCGTTCCCGCCTGTGCGGCTTCAAAATAGCTGGCTTCAGCTGCGCCAGGCGGAGCCGGGTCCAGCTTGTCATGAGTATCCAGAAGCGCCTGAATCGCGGTAGGCGTTAAAAAACTGGGTAATACTTCGCTGGCGGACATTGAGGGTTGCTGCGGCGCTATCTCGCTCCAAAGCAAAGTGGATATTTCATCCCCGCCAATGCCGGTTAATATCGAGTGAGCGCCGTTTTGGCGCGCTTGCCGCAACAGTGCGCCAAAGGCTTCATGATAGTATTCCCCCCACGGCACCATCAGATCTTCCGGCTGGCGTCTGGCTTGGCTGAAGGGAGCGAACTCGGCTGCCACCAGTGCCGTGTCCTGCGCCGAAATCAGGTCTGTGATTGCCCGTCTCCGGGTAGCCTGTATCTGCCCGGTTTCGCCGGGAACAATCAGCCCATAAGTGCGAATCGGCGCCGAAGTTCTCTTGCCGGCAATGATTGACACGACGGCGCTGTCCAATCCTCCGCTCAATTCCGCCGCGACGGAATCGTCATGGGGACTGAACCAGCGTCCGATGCTGGCGCTCATCAATTGTTCGAACATGCCAGGGACATCCGCCGTGTCCAGTGTCTGTCTGGGGTAGGAAAAGGGCAACGCTGGGGGGTACTCGATACTCACATCGCTGCCGGGAGACCAGGCGGCGCTGGCGCGTTCGGTCAACATGTGAATTTCAGGGAACAGCGTTGTGCGCGAGTACGGCGTACCCAGTCGCGCCAGTAAATAAGCCAGACGACCGAAATCCGCAGATGAGCGCATCAACGGGTATAGCTGGGCGACATCCCAGTGACCGTGCAGGGTTTGCCCTTGCGTTATCAGACACAGTGGCGCGGTCGCCCAACCACCGCTATACAGTTTGATTGGCGTAGCTGCGTGTGAGCGGCAGACCAGCACCACGATGTTGAGCGGCCATTGCAGTAAATCAGCGAGTTGGCCATCAAGATCCTGATCGGGCAACGCTATCTCGGCGACGGTGTTGGCAGCCAACCGACCGCCCATTTTTTCCCGTACTACAAATACGCTGCTACGGGGTGTGCGTAGGGAAAAAGCTTCCAGCGCGGCATGCGGGTAAGGGGTGATATGGCTGTTTCCTGCGACCCAACCCCTGCCGCTGGAGGTCCAGGGCAGGGGCAGGCTGCTGGCATCAAGGCTAAATGTCAGCATGGCGGGTCCTTAACCTCCATCCTTCTGTTTGCGGCTGTCTTTTCCTCCTGGCGCCTTAACGCTGCTACGTTTACCGCCGCTATCGCCAGTACCGGCTTTTTTAGTAATTCCATTACTTTCGTCGCTGGTTGCCAGCAAAATACCGTTTAAGCCGATGGGGTGAAACATATGTTCAAAACGTGGCAATTGAAAACCATCGGGCACCATTGAAATAGTGGTCTGCATACGTTTACTCCTAATGTATTTACAGGGTTATTATGAGCCAGCGCGCAAATATAGACCAAAGGCCATGGCTTGCAGCGCAAGACTCTTAATTTGTTGTTTTTGATGAATAACTATTTTGGTATTATTTAAAAGGAATGCATTTTTATTTTTTAACATGGCTGAGAAAAATAAAATTTACATTTATTTTTTTTGATATTGCTGCATTAGATAAAATGAAACACACAGAGAGTGCTAGCATTGCGCAGGCACGAGGTATCTCATAAAATGACGAGCTCTGTTCTAATGTGGTTTTTAAGCGACATGGTTAAGCTTATTATCCTGCTTAATCCAGCGCATTCTTCAGAGTTTTCTAAATATGGTATGTGAGACCACTTTCCGCAAGCTTAAGTATTAATAAAGTGTTTTGGTTTATGATTTGTGGTTTCTTTAGTTTCATATTCTGTTGGGTTTTAAATGGCGATATAAAAATCTAAATGTTAAATTTAATACCTATAAAATAGGCTGCTAATCATTATGTTTGTGACTGAAAGCAGGTGAGGCACTATTGACAGATGCTGTTTGGATGGTCTGGATGATGAACTCCGGCTTGTGAACTCTGACTCTATGACGCGGTCAATGCCATAGATATTAAGCAAACGTGAGGGCAAGGCGAGAATTATAGGCGTTATTGGCTATACAATTATAGATAAGGCAAATCTGAATACAGATAATTTATTCTGGTGGTGAATTTAATCATAGCAAAATCGATGAAACATTTGAGCAAGAGTTTAATTTCGCTAAATTTAATGAATTAAGATGTCTGCTGCTTTCATCTGAACATGCCCCTAGTGGTAAATATAAATTCCCCCAAAGCATTGAACCGGATATCTCGGTAATATGGCGTAAATGGATGCTAGATAGTGAATAATAGTAGCTGGCGCAGCGAGTGAGATGTCATCGGGCTACGTGGGTTATCTCGGCCCGGAAAAAGGTGCTGTCGATGCCCGGTTAATCCCTGTAGCGTTTTGAGCATGCTGACGGCTTGTGAGGGAAGGGGAATAACGTGTTCTCTGCGGGCTTTCATCCGCGTTGCCGGAATTGTCCACAGTGCATTATCGAGATCGAACTCTGCCCATTCCGCTTCGGTAACTTCGGCTGGTCGCGCCAATGCCCACCACATTAGCCACATGCAATAGTTAACCTGGTATGAGCCACTGCTGTTGTCAAAACAGCTTAATAGCTTCCCGATTTGCTGTGGGGTCAAGGCCTGTTTGTGCTGAGTCCTTGTTTATTTATTATACTGTTATTGTACTTACTTAAAATAAAGAAGGAAGAATGTTGTACTCATCTATGTACCCATTTTTGACCGCGTTGTTGCGAAATGAGATGAGACACTATGAAATGAAAAATCCACGCAAGAGCGTGGATTTTATAGGTTTTTGCGATTCTCATGAGATATGTTGAGATCTCATGAGACAACAAATTTTATTTAGACGTTAAACAAGAAGTTCATCACGTCGCCGTCTTTGACGATGTAGTCTTTGCCTTCTGAACGCATTTTACCGGCTTCTTTAGCGCCTTGCTCACCCTTGTAGGTGATGAAGTCGTCAAAAGCGATGGTTTGTGCGCGGATAAAGCCTTTCTCGAAGTCGGTGTGGATCTTGCCGGCCGCCTGTGGGGCGGTCGCGCCAACCGGGATGGTCCAGGCGCGCACTTCTTTAACGCCAGCAGTGAAGTAGGTCTGCAGGTTCAGCAACTCGTAACCGGCGCGGATCACGCGGTTCAGACCCGGCTCTTCCAGACCCAGTTCAGCCATAAACTCGGCGCGGTCTTCGTCTTCCAGTTCGGCGATGTCGGATTCAACCGCAGCACACACGGCAACCACTACCGAGCCTTCGGTCGCAGCGATTTCACGCACTTTGTCCAGGTACGGGTTGTTTTCATAGCCGTCTTCGTTGACGTTGGCGATGTACATGGTTGGTTTCAGCGTCAGGAAGCTCAGGTAGCGGATCGCTGCACGGTCTTCATCAGTCAGATCCAGCGCACGCAGCATGCCGGCGTTTTCCAACTGTGGCAGGCATTTTTCCAGTGCAGCCAGTTCGGCTTTTGCGTCTTTGTCGCCGCCTTTGGCTTTCTTCTGTACGCGGTGGATAGCGCGTTCGCAGGTGTCCAGATCCGACAGGGCCAGCTCGGTATTGATGACGTCGATGTCGTCAGCCGGATCAACCTTGTTGTTCACGTGGATGATGTTGTCGTTCTCGAAGCAGCGCACCACGTGGCCGATAGCTTCGGTTTCACGGATGTTTGTCAGGAACTGGTTGCCCAGGCCTTCGCCTTTGGACGCGCCTTTCACCAGACCGGCGATGTCGACGAATTCCATGGTGGTTGGCAGGATGCGCTGAGGTTTAACGATCTCGGCCAACTGGTCCAGACGCGAATCGGGCATCGGCACCACACCGGTATTAGGTTCAATGGTGCAGAACGGGAAGTTGGCTGCTTCGATACCCGCTTTGGTCAACGCGTTGAACAGGGTGGATTTACCTACGTTAGGCAAGCCGACGATACCGCATTTGAATCCCATGTTGTTATCACCTTAAATATCTTAACTATCAGCCGGTTAGGTTTAACCCACTGCATAAAGGACGAAATAATGGCGCCATTATACACGTAATGGCCGTTTTTCTCGATCAGGCTGTGTGCTGGGGGGCAAATGCGCTGGAAATGCCGGTTTTTGATTGAGATTTGGATCACATTTACACATACTGACACTTCTGATTAACCTACAGGAAACGCGCCGGATGCACTTCTTGCCCAGTCCACCCTGAGTTGCCCCCCTCCTGAGGTTTGCCGCACCATGCGGTTCTGGTTCCCGTGCTGCGGGAATGTGTTTTATCTGTCAGAAGTGAATAATCCATGTTTAACCTGAACAATTTCAGGCTGTCGGCCGTCAAGAACGAGGTGCTGGCGGGTTTTGTGGTGGCCGTTTCCATGATCCCCGAAGCGGTCGGCTTTTCGCTGGTCGCCGGACTTTCCCCCATCGTTGGGCTGCATACCGCCTTTATTATTGGCCTGGTAACCGCACTGTTTGGCGGCAAGCCGGGCATGGTGTCAGGCGCGGCCGGTTCTATCGTGGTGGTGCTGATGAGCCTGGCGGCGCAGCACGGTATGGGATACGTACTGTGGGCAACGATTTTCGCCGGGGTGATCCAAATCCTGATTGGCGTTTTCCGCTTGGGCAAGTTTATTCGTCTGGTCCCGCTGCCAGCTATTCACGGCTTCGTCAACGGCCTGGCGATTGTCATTATGCTGGCGCAACTGCATATGATTGCCGGGCAGGGACTGCTGATGTACGCACTGGTGGCGTTGGCGATCCTGGTGGTAGTGCTGTTCCCACGGCTGACCCGGGTGATCCCAGCTTCGTTAGCGGCATTGATTGTGGTTTCCACCCTGGCGATTGGTTTTAACCTGCATACCTTGCGGGTTGGCGATTTGGCGGATATCTCCGGCGCCTTACCGCATTTCAGCCTGCCGATGGCCCCGTTCAACCTGGAAATGCTGAAAGTGGTGCTGCCGTATGCCCTGGTGATTGCTCTGGTGGGGCTGATTGAATCGCTGCTGACCATGACGGTGCTCGACGAAATGGGCGGCAAGAAGGGTAACGGCAACCGCGAGAGCATCGCTCAGGGCGCGGGCAACACTATTTGCGGTCTGTTTGGCTGCTTTGCCGGTTGCGCGATGATTGGTCAGTCGATCATCAACTTCACCTCGGGCGGGCGCGGGCGCATTTCTGGCGTTGTCGGTGCGATATTGCTGATCCTGTTTGTGGTCAGCCTGTCGGGCTATATCGGCCTGCTGCCGGTAGCGGCACTGGCTGGGGTGATGCTGGTGGTGTGTTACAACACCTTTGAATGGAGTTCGCTGCGCCGGTTACGTCGGATGCCAAAGGCGGATGCGCTGGTGATGCTGCTGGTCACCCTGATCACTATCTTTACCGATCTGGCGATGGCGGTGATCAGCGGGGTGATTATCTCGGCGTTGGTATTTGCCTGGCAGCAGGCGCGTATTCGTGTGCGTCAGCATCGGGTAGAGCGCGAAGTTGCGGTGTACCAACTGGATGGCCCGCTGTTCTTTGGTTCTACCGCGGCCTTTGCCGAACTGTTCGAGCCGAAAAACGATCCGCAAAACGTGGTGCTGGATTTTGCCGGTACCCGGGTGATGGACTCCAGTGGAGTAGAAGCGATTGATAAGCTGACGGCGCGCTATCTGGCGGCAGGGAAAACCATTCGCTTGCGTCATCTGAGCGGCGATTGCGTGCGTTTGTTAAAGCAGGCCGGCCCGTTTTGCAGTCATGAACTGGACGATCCGCAATATTACGTGGCGGAAGAAGGCTATCAGACTGATGACACCAACGTCGGTGAAGAAACCTTCAAATTGCGAACCTAAATCCGTCAGCAGCGGGCGTAATGCCCGCTGCCATCACTGTCAGGCCTGCGCCTTAAAGCTGTGCAGGCGGCGAACGGTTTTTTCCAAACCGTCGGTCAGCAAGACTTCGGTGCAACGCGCAGCTTCATCGATCGCTTCATCAATCATTTTTTGCTCGCTGGCCGGTGGTTTGCCGAGCACGAAACCTACCACCTTGTTTTTATCGCCTGGATGGCCAATGCCAATGCGCAAGCGATAGAAGTTCGGGTTATTACCGAACTTGTTCTGAATATCTTTCAGCCCGTTGTGTCCACCATTGCCGCCACCCAGCTTGATTTTTGCAACACCGGGCGGGATATCCAGTTCGTCATGCGCCACCAGGATTTCGTCCGGCTCAATGCGGTAGAAGTTGGCCATGGCCAGCACGGCTTTGCCACTGAGGTTCATAAAGGTGGTGGGCACCAGCAGTCGCACGTCATTACCGGCCAGATTCAGTCGGGCGGTGTAGCCGTAGAATTTGCTCTCTTCCTTCAACTGCTGGTTATGGCGCTGGGCCAGTAAATCGACGTACCAGGCGCCGGCATTGTGTCGCGTCTGGGCATATTCAGCACCCGGGTTCGCCAGGCCAACTATCAATTTAATACTGCTCACGGGGAGATTCGCTATGATCGAGATAATGGAAAGGGCATTAGTCTACCTGCCTGCGTCGCGAATGACAAAATCCTGTGTCGTGCCAGGTGTTAGTGAGTGGATATCTTCAGGGCGGTGAGTAATTCATTAGCGGAATCATTCAATTTGTTAACTAATCACTTGCCAAAAGTAAAGATTTGTCATGCTTTCTTTACCATTTGTGATCGCCTACGCAATCACCTTGTCGAGCCACGGGCTATACTTAACTTATCAAAGTGGGTTAACCATTTACTGAGTTATCCCGGTTGGCCAATGGCACTATGGAGGTGGCATATGAAACGCAGAAACGTGAACAAAATGGGCAACTTTTTTATGGGGCTGGGGCTGGTGGTGATGATCGTCGGCGTGGGATACAACATTCTTGCTGAAGTATCGCAGTTTAATTTGCCGCAGTTTTTCGCCCATGGCGCAATCATGAGTATCTTCGTGGGCGCGTTATTATGGCTGGTCGGTGCACGTATCGGCGGGCGTGAGCAGGTGGCGGATCGTTACTGGTGGATAAAACATTTTGATAAACGGTGCCGTAACGATAACCATCGTTCGTCACATTGATTAAAAAAATAAAAGGGAACCGGCGTTACGGCAAGGGAGAACTGCCGCGTATTTAGGTCTAAGGTCATGTTCGACTACCCGTAGAAAACCCGTTGCTGCTGATGCACCAACGGGTTTTTCTTTTTCTGCTGGCGGGCAATCAATCGATCCGGTACGGCAGGGCGCCGCACCGAAAAGAAGGCTGATTAATGCTCGAACATCGCAGAAATTGACTCTTCATTGCTGATACGACGGATGGCTTCAGCCAGCATGCCGGACAGCGTCAGAGTACGTACGTTTTTCAGTGCCTTGATTTCTGCAGACAACGGAATGGTGTCGCAGACGATCACTTCATCAATCACCGAGTTCCTGATGTTTTCCACAGCGTTACCGGAGAAGATCGGGTGTGTCGCGTAGGCAAATACGCGCTTGGCACCACGTTCTTTCAACGCTTCAGCGGCTTTACACAAGGTACCACCGGTGTCGATCATATCGTCAACCAGTACACAGTCACGGCCTGCCACGTCACCAATGATGTGCATCACCTGAGAAACGTTCGCACGTGGGCGGCGTTTGTCGATGATAGCCATATCGGTATCGTTGAGCAGTTTGGCGATAGCGCGGGCGCGCACTACGCCGCCAATGTCCGGGGAAACCACGATTGGGTTCTCCAGATTCTGTTGCAGCATATCTTCCAGCAGGATCGGGCTACCGAACACGTTATCGACCGGAACATCGAAGAAGCCTTGGATCTGTTCAGCGTGCAGATCTACCGTTAAAACGCGGTCAACCCCTACACTGGAGAGGAAGTCGGCGACAACTTTGGCGGTGATAGGCACACGAGCAGAACGCACGCGGCGATCCTGGCGGGCATAGCCGAAGTAAGGAATAACAGCAGTAATACGGCCTGCGGAGGCGCGACGCAGGGCATCTACCATAACAACCAGTTCCATCAGGTTGTCGTTGGTAGGGGCACAGGTGGACTGGATGATGAAAATATCACCGCCGCGTACATTTTCGTTGATTTGCACGCTCACTTCGCCGTCGCTAAAACGACCTACTGCGGCGTCACCAAGGCTGGTGTACAAACGGTTGGCAATACGTTGTGCTAGTTCCGGGGTGGCGTTACCAGCAAAAAGCTTCATATCAGGCACGAGAAGAACCTCAGGCATGCGTCCAGAGAAGATATTGTCATTCGGCCTTCGCCAAGGGGCAGTTAGCGATGCCGACGCAATATCATACGGGTGTGTAAAAAAAATTTGAAACCGCAGCGGCGCAGGAATTACAGGGCCAGGTGTGAACGACTCTGCGCAGCGAAACGAGAACTACGGTTCAATCTGCCCGGAACGAATGCGATGTAGTGGAGAGACGTTAACGCCACGCGCTACAAAACCACGTATCCACTCCGGGGCTTGATTTAACACCTGAC
Organism: Serratia proteamaculans; assembly: GCF_946227095.1. Classification (GTDB taxonomy): domain Bacteria; phylum Pseudomonadota; class Gammaproteobacteria; order Enterobacterales; family Enterobacteriaceae; genus Serratia; species Serratia proteamaculans_E. The sequence goes on along the minus strand of NZ_CAMISV010000007.1, from coordinate 49,759 downwards.
GGGCGGCGGTTTCTGTGTCGAATTCAGCAAACACACAAGCACCTGTGCCAGTCAGGCGTGACGGCGCGTATTCTAACAGCCAAGAAACAAGCTGTTCAACCTCGCGAAAACGTTTTCTTGCTATTGGTTCGCAATCATTTGCGTAAGTTGCCTGTAACAGCACATTTAACGGGCGAACCGGGGTGTCTCTTTTTAATTCTGCATCGCTAAAAATAACCGGGGTAGGGATGCTGACTCCCGGATGGGCCACCAAATACCACTTTTCTTGTGGATTGGCCGGTTGCAAACGTTCCCCTATACCCTCAGCAAAGGCGGCATGGCCAAGGACGAACACCGGTACATCGGCACCGAGGACCAGCCCCAGTTCCGCCAGCTGTTGGTCGCTCAAGCCACAGCGCCACAGTTCATTCAGCGCCACTAACACCGTGGCGGCGTTGGAAGACCCGCCACCCAGTCCGCCCCCCATCGGCAGACGTTTATCGATGCTGATGTCGGCGCCGCGTGGGGCGGTGTTTAGCCCGTGACGTTCGCAATGCTGTTGCAGCAGGCGGGCGGCACGGACGATCAGGTTTTGCTCATCCGGCACGCCGGCCACCGGGGTCAGCAGATGGATACTGTCATCCTGCCGCGCGTCGATGGTCAGGGTGTCGCCGTAATCCAGAAACTGGAACAGCGTCTGCAGCAGGTGGTAGCCATCTTCGCGTTGGCCGGTAATGTACAAAAACAGATTGAGTTTAGCTGGTGATGGCCACTGACGGATCATTTAAGCGTCCAATTATCCATTTTCAGTTTGATGCGCTGGTCACCCTGTTTCAGCTCCAGGCGGCTTGGTAGCTGTGGCTTGAGGCTGTTGTTGTAGTCCTGGTAGTCCACGGTCCAGGTCTGGCTACCTTGTTGGTAGGTCAGTGCGTTAAGGCGATATTGGTCATCGAGCTTGAAGTCGTTGGCCTCACCTGGCAGGCCGAGCATCCACTGGCGCAGGTTATCCAGCGGGATCGCCATGCCGGTCAGCTTGCGGATCATTTCTTCGGCGTTGTCGCTGACATAGCGCTTGCCCTGATTGTCCGTCAACTGCACCACGTTTTTCTGTACGTTGAGGTCAAGTTCGGTGCTGCCAAGCGGGTTGGTCAGCAGCAGGCGGTAACGATCCGGCGAATATTGTTGCCAGAAGAAGCGCGCGTAGACTTTTTTCTGGTCTGACAGGTAGGCGAAAGAGCCCCGGGTTTGATATTGGTCAAGCTGTTGCACCGCTTGCTCGTGGGCACGCCACTGTGGCGACGTCGGGCTGGTGGCCGGGCCGCTGGGTTTGGTGGTGGTACAGGCGGCCAGTACCAGACTGGCCAGCGGGATCAGGCGTAGCAAACTAACTTTGCGGATTGGCATAACTTTCTCTTGTCCTTTTGTCCTTACGGGCACGCACAGCGAGACCTGGGTATCTGCATTTACGCTAGCGGGGCAGCGCCGGTACGTCAATTTTTTGCTGCATCGCGTTGAATATTCCCGGCTTTGTTACCGTTATTGGGTTCGGGATTATGCGTTGTCTTTGCTGATAAGATTAACACAATCGCTCCGCCGTGCTGCTCTGGACGCAAGAATATCTCTGGGGCGGGGTGTTGCTGCCGTTAGTGTTTGGTTGATGTAGGGGTCGGTATACTGCAAGGGTCTATCCCGGGGAGAACAGAAGGTTATGAAACTTGCAGCTCGAATCATTATGTCGCTGTTATGCTTTGCGGGCTCGGCATTTTTCTACCTGCAGGCCAAGCATGTTTTTTGCCAGCAGGTCTCTTTCCTGCTGGATCCTACCTATCGCTGCGGCACTTTGGGTTGGTAAGCGCCGAATATTTGATCGCTACCGCTCTGCTCAGGTCACCCCGTTTTACTGAATACTGTGCGGAATATCGCATACTGCACTAAAATTCAGTATGTTATGTCGTCGAATTATTACTTATCTTGCTGTATTTATTACTCATCACCCATTGATGCTGTCTATTTCAGCGATTGGACGGAAGATGCGGTTGTGCCTTTTATTGATCCCGCGCATCAAGTAGAATGCCGTTCAACGAGAACCCGTACCAAAAGAAGTATTACTCGAAGCAATGACCCTGCTGGCGTTAGGTATTAATCACAAAACCGCTCCGGTTTCTCTGCGTGAAAGGGTGACCTTCTCCCCAGAGTCTATCGAACAGGCGCTTACCAGCTTGCTCCAACAGCCGTTGGTGCAGGGCGGTGTCGTGTTGTCTACCTGCAACCGCACCGAACTGTATCTTAGCGTGGAGCAACAGGAACATATTCACGAGCAGCTGGTCACCTGGCTGTGTGAGTACCACCGCCTGCGCCCGGAAGAAGTGAGTAAAAGCCTGTACTGGCACCACGGTGATGAAGCCGTCAGCCACCTGATGCGCGTGGCCAGCGGGTTGGATTCACTGGTGTTGGGCGAACCGCAAATCCTCGGGCAGGTGAAGAAAGCCTTTGCCGAATCCCAACGCGGGCAGTCGCTGTCGGGTGAGCTCGAACGTCTGTTCCAAAAATCCTTCTCCGTCGCCAAACGCGTACGTACCGAAACCGAAATCGGTGCCAGTGCGGTATCCGTGGCCTTTGCCGCCTGTACCCTGGCACGCCAAATCTTCGAATCCCTTGCCGAACTGAACGTATTGTTGGTGGGCGCCGGTGAAACCATTGAGCTGGTGGCACGCCATCTGCGCGAACACAAAGTGCGGCATATGATTATTGCCAACCGCACCCGCGAACGCGCTCAACTGCTGGCGGACGAAGTCGGCGCAGAAGTGATTACCTTGCCGGAAATCGACGAACGCCTGGCGGACGCCGACATTATTATCAGTTCTACAGCCAGCCCGCTGCCGATCATCGGTAAAGGGATGGTGGAGCGAGCGCTGAAAGCGCGCCGCAACCAGCCAATGCTGTTGGTGGATATTGCCGTACCGCGCGATATCGAACCGGAAGTGGGCAAGCTGGCCAACGCCTATTTGTACAGCGTGGACGATCTGCACGCCATCATTCAAAGCAACCTGGCGCAGCGCAAGGCAGCGGCGGTGCAGGCTGAGTCGATTGTTCAGCAGGAAAGCATCAACTTTATGGCCTGGCTGCGCTCACAGGGTGCAGTAGAAACCATCCGCGACTACCGCTCGCAGGCCGATCAGATCCGTGCGGAAATGGAAGCCAAAGCCTTGGCCGCCATTGCGCAGGGCGCGGACGTGGAGCAAGTTATCCACGAACTGGCCCACCGGCTGACCAACCGTCTAATTCATGCCCCTACCAAATCCCTCCAACAGGCCGCCGGCGATGGCGACGTGGAGCGGTTGCAAATATTACGCGACAGCCTCGGGCTGGATCAGCATTAGTTTTCTCTTTATTAACAGGGTTTAATACCACGCATGAAGCCTTCTATTGTTGCCAAACTGGAAGCGTTACAAGAGCGCCATGAAGAAGTGCAGGCGCTGCTCGGCGATGCCGGCGTTATTGCCGAGCAGGATCGGTTCCGCGCGCTGTCGCGCGAATATGCACAGTTGACCGATGTCAGCCGCTGTTTCCTTGAATGGCGTAAGGTGCAAGACGATCTGGCCACGGCAGAAATGATGCTGGATGACCCGGAAATGCGCGAAATGGCGCAGGAAGAGCTGAAAGACGCCAAGGCGGCAACGGAAGAACTGGAGCAGCAATTACAAGTGCTGCTGTTGCCGAAAGATCCGGATGATGAGCGCGATTGCTTCCTGGAAGTGCGTGCCGGTACCGGCGGCGACGAAGCGGCGATCTTCGCCGGCGATCTGTTCCGTATGTACAGTCGTTATGCTGAAACGCGTCGCTGGCGCGTCGAGATCATGAGTGCCAACGAAGGCGAACACGGCGGCTATAAAGAAGTGATTGCCAAGGTTTCTGGCGATGGCGTTTTCGGCCAATTGAAATTTGAATCTGGTGGTCACCGCGTACAACGCGTGCCGGAAACCGAGTCGCAGGGGCGTATTCATACCTCCGCCTGTACCGTGGCAGTGATGCCGGCGGTGCCGGAAGCCGAACTGCCGGAGATCAATGCTGGCGATCTGAAAATCGACACCTTCCGTTCCTCCGGTGCCGGTGGCCAGCACGTTAACACCACCGACTCGGCAATCCGTATTACCCACTTGCCGACCGGCATCGTGGTGGAGTGTCAGGACGAACGTTCACAGCACAAAAACAAAGCCAAGGCGATGTCGGTGTTGGGCGCGCGTATCCGTGCCGCCGAAATGGCCAAGCGCCAGCAGGCAGAGGCCTCAACCCGTCGCAACCTGTTGGGCACTGGCGACCGTTCCGATCGCAACCGTACCTATAACTTCCCGCAGGGGCGAGTGACCGACCACCGCATCAACCTGACGCTGTACCGTCTGGACGAGGTGATGGAAGGCAAGCTGGACATGCTGATCCAACCGATTGTGCAGGAATACCAGGCCGACCAGCTCGCCGCGCTGTCCGCTGAGCCCGAGTAATGGACTATCAATGCTGGCTGAAGGCGGCGGTTGCCCGGTTGACGCAGAGCGAAAGCGCCCGGCGTGATGCAGAAATCCTGCTGGGTTTTGTTACCGGCCGGGCCAGAACCTTCCTGATGGCGTTCGGTGAAACGTTGCTGACGCCGCAACAACAGGAACAGTTGGAAAGATTGCTGGCTCGCCGCGAACGTGGCGAACCGGTGGCTTACCTGATCGGCGAACGTGAGTTTTGGTCGCTGCCGCTGTCGGTATCACCGGCGACCCTGATCCCGCGTCCGGACACCGAATGCCTGGTGGAACTGGCGCTGGAACGCTTGCCGTCATCCTCTTGCCACATCCTCGATCTCGGCACCGGCACCGGTGCCATTGCGCTGGCACTGGCCAGCGAACGCCCGGACTGCAAGGTCATCGGTGTTGATTTACAGCCCGAAGCGGTGGCACTGGCGCAGCATAATGCGCAGAAGCTGAAGATCGGCAACGCACAATTCCTTCAGGGCAGTTGGTTTGCGCCGTTGGCCGGCCAGACTTTCGCCCTGATCGCCAGTAATCCTCCCTACATTGACGCCGCCGATCCACATCTGGCGCAGGGCGACGTACGTTTTGAGCCCAGCAGCGCACTGGTCGCGCAGCAGCATGGGTTGGCGGATTTGTCCGCTATTGTGCAGCAAGCACCACACTATCTGGAGTCTCAGGGCTGGCTGCTACTGGAACATGGCTGGCAGCAGGGTGAGAGCGTGCGCGCATTGCTGCAGGCCGCCGGTTTTATTTCGATCGCTACCCGCCGTGATTACGGAGATAACGATCGCGTGACGTTTGGCCAATGGCCGCAGCAGTAACTGAAAACCAACAATAACAAAGCACACAGCGAATAAATAAAAGGAAGCAATATGGCAGTCTACTCGGCGTTAAAACATCTGCATTTATTGACGGTCGCCATCAGTATTATCTTGTTTGTGCTGCGCTTTTTCTGGAAATGGCGTGATTCAGCCATGATGAACAAGCGCTGGGTGAAGATAACGCCGCACATAAATGATACGGTGTTGTTCGCCAGTGGTATTGCGTTGGTGGTGATGTTCAAGTTTTATCCGCTGCTGGGTATGGACTCGTGGCTGACCGAGAAGCTGTTTGGCGTTATTATCTATATCCTGCTTGGCTACGTCGCATTGGGCAAGAAGACCAAAAACCAGAACCTGCGCACCCTGGCGTTTGTGCTGGCGTTGGGCTGTCTGTACCTGATAATTAAACTTGCCACGACGAAAATACCGTTTCTGATGGGATACTTATGAGTAGCATTGCTGATTTTGAATTTAACACCGCGCTGCTGAGCGCGGGCGTGATCCTGGTTTCGCAGTCCGTGCGGCGTGATTTCCCCACGGCCGAGGTCGAACGTAAGCTGCAACAGCTGGTCGACGACGCGCGTGCGGCGATGCCGAAGGATCTCAGCCAGGAACAGCAACTGGACGCACTCATTGAATTGTTCTTCAAAACCTGGGGTTTTGGCGGCGCCGGTGGCGTGTATCGCCTGTCCGACGCGATTTGGCTCGACAAGGTGCTAGAAGGGCGCCAGGGCACGCCGGTTTCATTAGGCACCATTTTCCTGCACATCGCCGCGCATCTGGATTTACCGCTGCTGCCGGTGATTTTCCCCACCCAGTTGATCCTGCGGGCAGACTGGCTGGATGAAGAGATGTGGCTGATCAACCCGTTGAACGGTGAAACGCTGAACGAGCATCAACTGGAAGTGTGGATCAAGGGCAACCTGGGTCTGGGCGCCGAGTTGGAAGACGACGATCTCGATGAGTCAGAAAACGTCATGGTGGTGCGAAAGATGCTGGATACGCTGAAAGCCGCCCTGATGGAAGAAAAACAGATGGAAATGGCGTTGCGGGCCAGCGAAACGGTGCTGTGTTTCGATCCGGATGACCCGTACGAAATCCGCGACCGTGGGCTGATTTACGCCCAGTTGGAATGCAACCATATCGCCATTTCCGATCTCAATTATTTTGTCGAACAGTGTCCTGAAGATCCGGTCAGCGAAGTGATCAAAGTACAGATCCACTCGATTGAACCGAAACAGGTCACGCTGCATTAATTTATTTGATTTAACATCAACAAAGGCGAAAGCATGAAACAGAAAGTGGTTAGCATTGGTGACATCAACGTAGCGAACGATCTGCCGTTTGTGCTGTTTGGCGGTATGAACGTGCTGGAATCGCGCGATCTGGCGATGCGCATTTGCGAACACTACGTCACCGTGACGCAAAAACTGGGCATCCCTTACGTTTTCAAAGCCTCTTTTGATAAAGCCAACCGTTCTTCTATCCACTCGTACCGTGGGCCGGGCCTGGAAGAGGGGATGAGGATCTTCGAAGAAATCAAAAAAACCTTCGGCGTGAAAACCATCACCGACGTGCATGAAGCCTCACAAGCGCAGCCGGTGTCCGAAGTGGTTGACGTGATCCAGCTGCCAGCGTTCCTGGCACGCCAGACCGATCTGGTGGAAGCAATGGCGAAAACCGGTGCGGTAATCAACGTCAAGAAACCTCAGTTCGTTAGCCCGGGCCAAATGGGCAATATCGTCGACAAGTTCAAGGAAGGCGGCAACGACCAGGTGATCCTGTGCGATCGCGGCAGCAACTTTGGTTACGATAACCTGGTAGTCGACATGCTCGGTATCAACGTGATGAAGAATGCCACTGGCGGTCATCCGGTGATCTTCGACGTGACCCATGCCCTGCAAACCCGTGACCCATTTGGTGCTGCATCTGGCGGTCGTCGTGCGCAGGTTGCCGAACTGGCGCGTGCCGGTATGGCGGTAGGTTTGGCGGGGCTGTTTATCGAAGCGCACCCAGAGCCGAACAGCGCCAAGTGTGATGGCCCGTCCGCATTGCCGCTGGACAAGCTGGAGCCGTTCCTGGTGCAGATGAAAGCCATCGACGATCTGGTGAAGAGTTTCCCAGAGCTGGATACCAGCAACTAAGTGCGATAAGTAAACTCTCAGACGGTTGATAAGGCCTGTTATTAGGGAGAGCGTGCCGATGGGGTCGTAGCAACTTTAGTTGCCGGAGCGCCCCACGGTGCGCTAGGCCCGAGTATCTCGGACTTAACAGACGATTTGATGAATATATTAAAGCCCGACTTGTCGGGCTTTTGGTTTTTCAGGTGTTTAACGCTGTCAGTGCCTCGGGGAGCGTTGCGTAGAAATGCAGTTTCCCCTCAATCGGTTGTACCCGTGCCCGCGCCAGCGTTTTCAACGGCTGGAACGGCATATCGGTGATCACCAGTTGCTTGCCTGGGGGCAGGGCTTCGATAAAGCGCTGTAGGGCATCCAGCCCCCCGGCGTCCAGCACCGGCACCGCATCCCACTGCAAGACAATCACGTCATAATTTTCACTGCGCACCAGTAGCTCATTAAAAATGCGCTCGGCGGCGGCGAAGAATAACGGACCATTCACCCGCAGTACCAGACGGCCGTTTTCGGCGCTCAGCTCGCTCAGGCGCGTCATGCGTGCAATGCGGCGCATAAACAGCAGCGAAGCCAGCACGATGCCCACGGTAATGGCGATCACCATGTCGAACAACACCGTCAGCGACAGGCACAGCAGCATCACCAGAATGTCGTCTTTCGGTGCCCGTCGCAGCAGGTAAACCACCTTGTGGGCTTCACTCATGTTCCAGGCGACCATCAGCAGCAGCGACGCCATTGCCGCCAGCGGCAGCCAGGACAGCCACGGCGCCAGCACCAGCAGCGCCAACAGCACCAGCAACGCATGGATAATGGCGGACACCGGCGAAGTAGCCCCGGCGCGCACGTTAGCCGCAGAACGGGCAATGGCGGCGGTGGCGGTAATGCCGCCAAAGAATGGAGCGATGATATTACCCGCGCCCTGGCCGATAAGCTCGGTATTGGAGTTGTGCTTTTTGCCGGTCATGCCATCCAGTACCACGGCACACAGCAGGGATTCAATCGCACCCAGCATGGCCATGGAGAACGCCGCCGGCAGCAGGGTGGAAATCGTCTGCCAGCTCAGGTCCATCGGCTTGCCGTCACCGGCTGGCAGATCCCACGGCAGCATCAGCTGCGGCAGAATAGGCGGAATGCCATGGCCCTGAGTACCGTCGGCCAGCAGGTAACTGAAGCGAGAGCCGATGGTGGCCACCGGGTGGTCAAACAGCGCCATAATACCCATTACCGCGGTGCCTGCCAGCAGTGCAGGTAAATGGCCCGGCACCCGCAGGCCGAGCTTCGGCCAGAATATCAGGATCAACAGGGTCACCGCGCCGATCAGCGTATCGCCGATGTCCAGCGTCGGCAGCGTTTGCAGCAGGGCATAGACCTTACCTACATAGTGTTCCGGCACTTCCGCCATTTGCAGACCGAAGAAATCCTTCACCTGCATGGTGGCGATGGTAATGGCAATACCGGAGGTGAAGCCCAGCGTCACCGACAGGGGAATATATTCAATCAACCGGCCGAAGCGAGCCAACCCCATGAGCACCAAAAACAGCCCGGAAAGCAGGGTGGCAATCAGCAGGCCAGACAGGCCAAACTGCTGCGAAACCGGATAGAGGATCACCACAAAGGCGGCGGTGGGGCCGGAAACGCTGTAGCGCGAGCCGCCGCTAATGGCGATGACAATCCCGGCGACCGCCGACGTGTACAAGCCATATTGAGGGGGGACGCCGCTGGCAATTGCCAGTGCCATCGCTAATGGGATAGCGATAATACCGACGGTGACGCCGGCGATGGCGTCTTTTAGCAGGCGTTGCAGGGAATAAGGATCTCGCCAACAGGCGTCAATCAGTGCGCTGAACGGCCGAATGCCGTTAATTTCATGCGTTTTCATCTAAGGTGTAAGCCAAGTCTATAAAAGAGAACGGAATGGCGGGCCGGATGCGGTCCGTCTCGAATAGCTGATAGACACCATACGCCTGTTGTGATGGTGATTCCTAGATATACATCAATGCGCTGCGGAAAATCAGAATCAGGCTCTTTCAAAAAGGCAGTAAATACCAGGGGGTAGGCTGGCCGCGGCTCTGGCGGCCAGTCCGGATAGAATAGGGGGGCTTTTGCTGCTTAATGTACCGCTGGCAGGGATAACCCGAGAAAACGAGCCAGGGTGCCAACCAGCAGATTATGGTCTTCCAACTGTGGCGAGCCGGAAATACTGATGGTGCCGATGCAGCCAAGCCCGGCCAAATTAACCGGGAAGGCACCACCGTGCGCCGAGTAGTCGCGTATGCTCAGGCCATAGCGTTCTTCCAGCGTCGATTGCCGCTGTTGCAGGCGCAGGCCGATAGCGTAAGAACTCTTGTGGAAATGATTCACCACGTTGCGTTTACGTCGCACCCAGTCGGCAATATCGGGCGTGGTACCGGGCATGGCGTAATAAAACAGCGTTTGCCCCGCAAGCTGGATCTCAATGGCGATTGACAGATGGCGCTGCTCTGCGGCGGATTTCAAGGCCACGCCCAGCTCCCAGGCGGTGTTATGGTCAAAATGACTGAAGGTCAACGCCGTTTCCTGTTTGGACAGCGCGTGCAAATCATCATCGATATTCATGCTTGTTCCTCCTCTCTTGGTGGCTAACAGACTATCCTGAACCGCTGAAGTGGGATAGATACCTTGGAAATAACATAGAACTGCTAATCTATTATTAAACTGGGTAATATGTGCCATGCCGAAATGGATGAGACAGGGAGCCGTTCTCAAAATTCGTGACTAACTAACCCGTCGACTCCCTGGAGCCTGCCAAACATTTATGACTTACGTTGCTTCCATTCCTGCCCTGTATAGCGACGCGTGTATTACCTACGCCACCCTGTCGGTCAGTTATTTTGCCCTTAGCAAAAAGGCTCCCTTTTCCTATCATTCTGAGCGCTGGAAACGCCTGCTTTTTGGCCTGATAGCCGGGCTGGCGATACTGTTTCTGAACCAGAATCAGCTGGAGTTGATCGACAACGTGCATTACAGCTTCGCCATGATCCCGATGATATTGGTCACTTTCTATGGTGGCGCGATCAGCGGAGTGGCGTGTTATCTGATGTTGTTGGCGTTGAGCGGTGGTTTCACCGTCGATAATTTATTTATCGGCTCGATCATCATTCCCCTGCTGCTGTCGCGGGTCTGGCTGAGAAAGTCGAATCGGGTGTTCTATCTGACCATTGGCGTGATTGCGTTATACCGTATCGCGGTGGTCTGGTTTCTGGTCGATATGCGTACGCTGTGGCTGGATGTGTTGCTGTATCAGGCTATCTCGGCGCTGTGTCTGGCCATTTGCTACCATGCGCTGAATTTCAAAGAGCGGCATATTCACGCCTATTTTTCGATGCGTGATAAGGCTACCACCGACAGCCTGACCCATATCAGTAACCGCGCCAGCGTCGACTATCGGCTGATGTTACAACATGCAGAACGGCGCCCTTGTGGGCTGATGATCCTCGATCTGGATAATTTTAAGCGCATCAACGATACCTATGGCCATTTGGCCGGGGATCTGCTGTTGACCCAGGTAGGGCAATTATTGCAAAACAGCGTGCGCAGCGAGGATTTTGTCGGTCGCTATGGCGGGGAGGAATTTATGGTGATCACCGCCAGCTACGATCCGGCGGTGATCGGCGAGGTGGCGGAACGTATCCGTCGTAGCGTGGAGAGCAGGGTATTTTTGTTGGATGAAGATCGGGAGACGCAGATCACTGTTTCTGTCGGAGCGTCACTGTACTTGCCCGGCATGGCGGTTGATAAAGCGATAGAGGTGACGGACGAAGCGTTATACACCGCCAAGCGGAACGGCAAAAATCAGGTGGTATGCAGCCGACTGATGCCGCTTTCACCGTTGGGCGCCGGCTTTCGACACCCGTAACCCCTCCCGATGAACTCAGGAGGGGTTATTGATCAGGCCGCCAGCGTATGCTCGCGGAATGCGGTCAACAGCTCCTCGGTAAATTTCAGGCGTTTCTGGCGATCGGTCAGGTCCAGCGTAAATTTCAGCTTGCTCGGCCCATCCAGGCGATAGACCTGCGGATTGCTTTGCAATAGCCCAATCAAATAGCCTGGGTCGACCTTATTTTTCTCGCCAAACTCGATAAACCCGCCGCGTTCATTGCCCTCGATGCGCTTGATCCCAAGCAGCTGCGCATGCTGACGCAGTGCCGCGCTTTGCAACAGGTTACGCGCCGGATCCGGCAGCAGACCGAAGCGGTCAATCAGTTCCACCTTCAGTTCTTCCAACTCACCGTCATTTTTGGCGCTGGCGATGCGCTTATAGAACGACAGCCGGGTGTTAACGTCCGGAATATAATCATCCGGCAGCAGGGCCGGCATACGCAGCTCTACTTCGGTCTGGTTACTGGTGAGATCTTCCAGCGACGGCTCGCGCCCGTGTTTCAGCGCATCCACCGCGCTTTCCAGCAGTTCCATATACAGTGAGAAGCCGACGGTCGTCATCTGGCCGCTCTGATCTTCACCTAGCAGTTCACCCGCGCCGCGGATCTCCAGATCGTGGGTGGCCAGGGCAAAGCCAGCCCCCAGGTCTTCCAGTGATGCGATGGCCTCCAGCCGTTTATGGGCGTCGGTGCTCATGGCTTTCGGGTTCGGCGTCAGCAGATAGGCGTAAGCCTGATGGTGAGAACGTCCGACGCGGCCACGTAGCTGGTGAAGCTGCGCCAGCCCGAAGCGATCGGCGCGTTCAATGATAATGGTATTGGCGCTGGGAATGTCGATGCCGGTTTCGATAATGGTGGTGCAGACCAGCACGTTAAAGCGCTGGTGGTGGAAATCGTTCATCACCCGTTCCAGATCGCGCTCACGCATCTGGCCGTGGCCAATGGCAATGCGTGCTTCCGGCACCAGCTCTGCCAGTTTTGCTGCGGCTTTTTCGATATTTTCCACGTCGTTGTACAGGTAGTAAACCTGGCCGCCGCGTAGCACTTCACGCAGGATTGCCTCACGCACCACCAGACTGTCGTACTCGCGCACGAAGGTTTTTACCGCCAGACGGCGGGCTGGCGGCGTGGCGATAATCGACAGGTCACGCATGCCGCTCATGGCCATATTCAACGTACGTGGGATCGGCGTTGCGGTCAGCGTCAGGATATCCACATCGGCGCGCATCGCCTTGATGCGTTCCTTGTGGCGTACGCCGAATCGGTGTTCTTCATCGACGATCAGCAGCCCCAGATCTTTCCAGCGCAGATCGCTTTGCAGCAGTTTGTGGGTACCGATGATGATGTCTACTTTGCCTTCAATGGCATCGTCCATCACCTGCTGCTGCTCCTTGGCACTGCGGAAGCGCGACATCATCTCAATGCGGATAGGCCAGGTGGCGAAGCGATCGCGGAAGTTGTCGAAATGCTGCTGTGCCAGCAGGGTGGTGGGCACCAGCACCGCAACCTGTTTGCCGTTTTCCACCGCCAGGAAGGCGGCGCGCATCGCCACTTCGGTTTTGCCGAAGCCGACGTCACCACATACCAGACGGTCCATGGCCAGTGGCTGGCACATGTCGCTTAGCACGGCATTGATCGCCTGCTCCTGGTCCGGGGTGGTTTCAAACGGGAAGGCCTGGCAGAACAGTTGATACTGTTCGCGGTCATGTTTAAAGGCGAAGCCGGTTTTGGCGGCGCGCTGGGCGTAGATATCCAGCAGTTCGGCCGCCACGTCACGCACTCGCTCGGCGGCTTTTTGCCGTGCGCGCGACCAGGCATCACCGCCCAGTTTGTGTAACGGGGCGTTATCGTCAGCGCCCCCGGCATAGTGGCTGATCAGATGCAGTGAAGAGACCGGGACGTAAAGTTTGTCTTCACCGGCGTAGGACAGGATCAGATATTCGGCCTTGATACCACCGGCTTCCAGCGTGGTCAGGCCGACGTAACGCCCAACGCCGTGTTCCAGATGCACCACCGGCTGGCCTGGGTGCAGCTCAGCCAGGTTGCGGATCAGAACATCGGTATTAATGGTGCGGCGGTTGTCCTGCCGACGGCGGCTGACGCGTTCACCGAGCAGATCGCTTTCGCAGATCAAGGCCCGGTTGCGCATGCCGTCGAGGAAACCACGTTCGGAGGCACCGACCATCATGTAGCGGCCCGCTGCCTCGGCCTGATCGAGATGCTGGATCAGCGAAGGGCGGAGCTTGATACGGCCGAGCAGGTCCTGCAGCGTTTCGCGGCGACCTTCACTTTCGACCGAGAAAATAACGCTGCCGTCAAAACTTTCAATAAAGTGGCGCAGGTTGTCCAGCGGCGCTTTCTGCTGGGCTTGCACCGCCAGATCCGGCAGTACGCGATAATCCAGATTGGTGTTACCGGCCTTGGCCGGCAGCTCTTCGGTTTTCAGCGCCATGCGCGGCCAGGCTTTCAGTTCGCCAAACAGCGCATCAACCCGTAGCCACAGGCTGTCCGGTGCCAGCAGTGGACGCATGGGATCAACTCGGCGGCTCTCGTAACGCTGATTAACGTCCTGCCAGAAGCGTTCGGCGGCGCTTTCCAGATTACCGGTATTGACGATCAGCGTGTTGTCTGGCAGGTAGCTGAACAGCGACGGCAGCGGTTGGCTGAAGAACAGCGGTTGCCAGTATTCGATACCGGCTGGCCAGGTGCTTTTGCTGACCTGCTGATAAATATGCTCGGCGTCGCGGCGCACCTCAAACTGCTCGCGCCATTGGCTACGAAACAGCTCGATGGCATTTTTATCCGTCGGGAATTCATGAGCCGGCAACAGGTTGATGGCGTCGACTTCGCTCAGCGTGCGCTGATTGTCGACATCAAAGGTGCGCAGGCTGTCGATCTCGTCGTCGAAGAAATCGATGCGGTAGGGTTCTTCGCTGCCCATCGGGAACAGATCGAGCAGTGCGCCACGGGTAGCGAATTCACCGTGCTCCATTACCTGATCGACGCTGCGGTAGCCGGCCTGCTCCAGTTGGGCGCGCAGTTTGTCACGCGACAGGCGCTGGCCTTTTTTCATCACCAGCGCGTGGCCGTGCAGGAACTCGTGCGGGCAAACGCGCTGCATCAGGGTATTGACCGGCAGAATAATGACGCCGCGCACCATGGTCGGCAGGTGGTACAGGCTCGACAGGCGGGCGGAGATGATTTCCTGATGCGGCGAGAAGCTGTCGTAGGGCAAAGTTTCCCAGTCGGACAGCGTGGTCACCATTTGATCGGTAAACTGCTGAATTTCGTCGCGCAGCCGCAGGGCATTTTGCATGTCCGGGGCGATCAGCATCACCGGCCCGTTATGCCGTTCGACGATCTCGGCGCACTCCACGGCACAGGCCGAACCGGTCAGTTGCCCCAGTTGGCGCAAATCGCCCGCGCGCTCAGGCAGGGAATAACGGGAGGGTGACGATGCGGAACGGTTACGGTTATCAGAGATGCTCATTAAGGTATCTTTAATCAATGTGTTAAATTTCGCCCCGGCACAAATAACACCGCGCCTTTACCCGGTAATTCTAGCCCACTGGGCAGTAAACTGACACAGGTAAAAACGCGAAGCTATAGTCTGTCGGTGGATATTTAACCGTCTGGCGGCACTATTCTTGTGCCGCCATGGCGAGATAGTCGGTGATTTTATCGGCGTCGAGGTTACCGCCGCTGACGATCACCCCGACCTTTTTGCCACGCAGATCGAGCAGCGAATTCATCGCCGCCGCCGCGGCCAGACAGCCGGTCGGTTCGACCACCATTTTCATTCTTTCCATAAAGAAGCGCATCTGCCGACACAGCTGCGGGTCGCTGACCGTCAGAATATCCTCGACGTACTGTTGAATGATCGGGAAGGTCAACGCACCCACCTGTTGAGTTTGTGCGCCATCGGCGATGGTTTTGGGGACCGGGATCTGTACCGGCTGGCCGCTGCGGAATGCCTGCTGCACATCATTACCCGCCTGTGGCTCCACGCCAAACACCCGGCAGCCCGGTGACCAGTGGTGTGCTGCCACCGCACTGCCGGCCAGCAAGCCGCCACCGCCGGTGCAGACCAGCAACACATCCAACGGTCCAACTTCCTCAATCAACTCTTTAGTGGCGGTCCCCTGGCCGGCAATCACCTGCGGATAATCATAGGGGGGCACCATGGTCAGGCCATGCTCGGCTGCCAGTCGCTGGGTAATGGCCTCCCGGTCTTCGCTGTGACGTTGATAAATCACCACGTTGGCACCGTAACCTCGCGTTGCCGCCAATTTGGTGGCCGGCGCGTCGTGCGGCATCACTATGGTTACGCTGACCCCTAACTCCCGCGCCGCCAGCGCCATGGCCTGTGCGTGGTTGCCGGAGGAGAAGGCAATCACCCCAGCCTTGCGTTGCGCCTCACTTAATTGAGCAATTGAATTGTACGCGCCGCGAAACTTGAAGGCGCCAACGCGCTGGAAATTCTCGCATTTAAAGAACAACTGCGCGCCGGTATGGTGATCGGCCTGCTGCGAGGTCATGACTGGCGTGCGGATAGCGTGCCCGTTCAGGATTTCTGCGGCGGTAGAGATATCGGCGGCGGTAATACAGTGGGGCGTTGAACTCATGGCGACCTCGCGTAGATGAAAGGTTGATTGATAACACGAAGATTTTAATTTACTCTTTGTAAAGTTATTGTCAAATGGTTAACTCGATGAGCGATCTCAGGCAGGAAAATGCGTTGTTGCTGCGCGAAGCAGAAAAAATTGTACAGGCGCTGGGCACCATGTTTGCCCCCAGTTGCGAAGTGGTGCTGCACGATCTGACGCAGCCAGACCATGCTATCGTTGCCATCGCCAATAATTTGTCTAACCGCAGTATCGGCGACGCCGCCAGCGAAATGGGGCTGGAGCGTATTGCTTCGCCAGACTTCCCGGATGTGGTGCAAAACTATGCCAATGCCTTCCCGGACGGTCGCCCGGCCAAGAGCACGTCAATTGGCCTGCGCAACAGCCAAGGAGTCTATGTCGCCGCGATCTGCCTGAATCTGGACGTTTCGATCTTCAACAGCGCCACGGCCATCCTGCAACAATTGACTGCCGTAGTGCAGAGCACGCCACAGCCGGTCGCCGAAGGCGCACGCTCGCTGTCGGATATTGCCTCGGTGATCAATAACTTTGCCGCCTCGTATGCCAGCGCGCCACGCGCACTCTCTTCCGACCAGCGTTTTCAGGTGATCCAACTGTTAAAGCAACAGGGGTACCTGCAACTGCGCGGAGCAGCCACCATGGTGGCGGAAGCATTGGGTATTTCGCGGGTGTCGGTTTACAACCTGTTAAAGCGAGACGCCGGGTGACGTGCTGCCGTTCGGGTGATCGGCGGAATAAAAGGCGTCAGGGTGGTTCCCTAAACGGGGTATAGCCTTTATTATCCTTGATCACTTTGCTTAAGCTACGGCAACAAAACGGATTTCATGTATCAACCTGTCGCGTTATTCATTGGCCTGCGCTACATGCGCGGGCGGGCCTCAGACCGCTTCGGGCGGTTTGTTTCCTGGCTTTCCACCATCGGCATTACGCTGGGGGTGATGGCGTTGGTCACCGTATTGTCGGTGATGAACGGTTTCGAAAAGGATCTGGAAAACAACATTCTCGGCCTGATGCCGCAGGCGTTGATCACCAGTCCGCAAGGGTCGATCAACCCTCAGCAGGTTCCGGCATCGGTGGTGCAGAGCTTGCAGGGCGTCAGCCGCGTTGCGCCTTTGACCACCGGTGATGTAGTGCTGCAAAGCGCCCGCAGCGTGGCGGTGGGTGTGATGTTGGGGGTGAACCCCGACGAAGCCGATCCGCTGACGCCGTTCCTGGTGAACGTCAAGCAGCAACAGCTGCAGCCGGGCCAGTACAACATTATCATCGGCGAGCAGTTGGCCGGACAGCTTGGCGTCAAGCGTGGCGATCCGCTGCGGGTGATGGTGCCGAGCGCCAGCCAGTTTACGCCGATGGGCCGCATTCCCATTCAACGTCTGTTTACCGTGGTTGGCACTTTCCACGCGAACAGTGAAGTCGACGGTACCCAGATGCTGGTCAATCAGCAGGATGCCTCGCGGCTGCTGCGTTACCCGGCCGGCAATATCACCGGGTGGCGTCTGTTCCTGCAGCAGCCGCTGACGGTCGATACCCTCAGCCAACAGAAATTGCCGCAGGGCACCGAATGGAAAGACTGGCGCGAACGTAAGGGTGAACTGTTCCAGGCGGTGCGCATGGAGAAGAACATGATGGGGCTGCTGCTCAGCCTGATCGTGGCGGTGGCGGCATTTAACATTATTACCTCGCTCGGCCTGCTGGTGATGGAGAAGCAGGGCGAAGTGGCCATTCTGCAGACCCAGGGCCTGACGCGTCGGCAAATTATGTCGGTGTTTATGGTGCAGGGTGCCAGCGCCGGCATTATAGGTTCGTTGCTTGGCACGCTGCTTGGCGTGCTGCTGGCCACCAACCTGAATAACCTGATGCCTATCCTTGGCGCATTGATTGACGGCGCCTCGCTGCCGGTGGCGGTTGATCCGCTGCAGGTGACGATCATCGCCGTGGCGGCGATGGCGGTTTCCCTGTTGTCCACGCTTTACCCTTCATGGCGCGCTGCCGCCGTACAACCCGCTGAGGCTTTACGTTATGAGTAATCATCTTTTGTTGCAGTGTGAAAACCTGTGCAAGACCTATCAGGAAGGCAACCTGCATACCGACGTACTGCGCAATGTCAGCTTTGCCATGCAGCCGGGCGAGATGATGGCGATCCTCGGCAGTTCGGGTTCAGGGAAAAGTACGCTGTTGCACCTGTTGGGCGGGCTGGATTCACCGACGTCTGGCGAAGTGATTTACAAGGGCCAGTCGTTGAACACCCTGTCTTCGGCCGCCAAGGCCGAGCTGCGCAACCGTCAGTTGGGCTTTATCTACCAGTTCCACCACCTGTTACCGGACTTTACCGCGTTGGAAAACGCCGCCATGCCGTTGTTGATCGGCGGGATGAAACCGGCGCAGGCGCAGGAAAAAGCGATGGAAATGTTGACCGCGGTCGGCCTGGCCAAACGCAGCAAGCACCGGCCTTCAGAACTGTCCGGCGGTGAACGTCAGCGCGTGGCGATTGCCCGTGCGCTGGTGAATAATCCGTCGCTGGTCCTGGCGGATGAGCCAACCGGCAACCTGGATAAACGCACCGCCGACAGTATCTTTGATCTGCTCGGTGAACTGAATGTGCGTCAGGGTACCGCGTTCCTGGTGGTGACCCATGACCTGCAACTGGCCAAGCGACTCAGCCGCCAGTTGGAAATGGCCGACGGCCATCTGCAGGCCCAGTTGACCCTGTTGGGGGCTGAGTAATGGCGGGTGCGTCACTTTCCTTTCTGACGGCCCTGCGTTTCAGCCGCGGGCGTAAACGTGGCGGCATGGTGTCGTTAATCTCGGTGATTTCCACCATCGGTATTGCGCTGGGCGTGGCGGTGCTGATTGTCGGCCTGAGCGCCATGAACGGTTTTGAGCGCGAACTGAAGAACCGTATTTTGGCGGTGGTACCGCACGGTGAAATCGAGCCGGTGAAACAGCCGTTCAAAGACTGGTCGTCAATCTTGCAACGGGTGGAGAAGGTACCGGGTATCCTGGCCGCCGCCCCTTATATCAACTTTACCGGCCTGATGGAAAACGGCGCGCAGTTGCGTGCGGTAGGCGTCAAAGGGGTTGACCCACAGCAGGAAAACCAGCTCAGTGCGCTGCCAAAATACGTGCAGGGCGATGCCTGGGCCAATTTCAAAAGCGGTGAACAGCAGGTGATCCTCGGCAAGGGCGTTGCGGATGCACTGGGCGTCAAGCAGGGCAGCTATGTGACGGTGATGATCCCCAACAGCGATCCGCAAATGAAGCTGTTGCAGCCGAAGCGCATTCGTCTGCACGTGACCGGTATTCTGCAGCTTAGCGGCCAGCTCGATCACAGCCTGGCGATGGTGCCTTTGGCCGATGCTCAGCAGTATCTGGATATGGGCGACAGCGTGACCGGCATCGCTATCAAGGTTAGCGACGTGTTTGCCGCCAATAAACTGGTGCGAGATGCCGGTGAAGTCACCAACTCCTACGTTTATATCAAGAGCTGGATTGGCACCTACGGTTATATGTACCGCGATATCCAGATGATCCGCGCCATCATGTATCTGGCAATGGTGCTGGTGATTGGCGTTGCCTGTTTTAACATCGTCTCCACGCTGGTGATGGCGGTGAAGGACAAGAGCGGCGATATCGCCGTGCTGCGGACTTTGGGCGCCAAAGACGGGTTTATCCGTGCCATATTTATCTGGTATGGCCTGCTGGCCGGGCTGGTGGGCAGCGTCAGCGGTGTGGTGGTTGGGGTGATCGCTTCGCTGCAGCTGACCAACATCATCAAAGGATTGGAAAAACTGATGGGGCACTCATTCCTGTCGGGAGATATCTACTTCATCGACTTCCTGCCTTCCGAGCTGCACTGGCTGGACGTGGTGATAGTATTGGTGACCGCGCTGGTGCTTAGCCTGTTGGCTAGCTGGTATCCGGCCAGGCGTGCCAGCCGTATCGATCCGGCGCGAGTGTTGAGCGGACAATAATCAAAATCAGGGGGGGCAGAGATGCCGCCCCATTTTTTTAGCCTGAGGGTGGGTTATGTACTACGGTTTCGATATGGGCGGCACCAAGATTGAGCTGGGCGTATTCGACGCAGACCTGCAGCGCATTTGGCAAAAAAGAGTGCCGACGCCGCGTGATGACTACCAGCAACTGCTGACGACGCTGCGCGACCTGACCTTTGAAGCGGATGCGTTCTGCGGTCAGCAGGGCATGGTGGGCATCGGCATTCCGGGGCTGCCTAACGATGATGACGGCACGGTGTTTACCGCCAACGTGCCGGCGGCCATGGGGCAGCGGTTACCGCATGACCTGGCTGAACTGATTGGCCGCGAAGTGCGCATTGATAATGACGCCAACTGCTTTGCGCTGTCGGAAGCCTGGGACGAGGAGTTCCGCCACTATCCGACGGTGTTGGGCATCATTCTCGGCACCGGGGTTGGCGGTGGGTTAATCGTCGATGGCAAGGTGGTCTCCGGGCGTAACTATATCGCCGGTGAATTTGGCCATTTTCGCCTGCCGGTGGATGCGCTTGAGGTGCTGGGGCGTGATATACCTCGCGTTCCCTGTGGCTGCGGTCATCAGGGTTGCATCGAAAATTACATTTCCGGCCGCGGTTTTGAGTGGATGTACGCCCACTTTTACCAGCAGCACTTGCCTGCGCAGCAGATTATTGCGCATTATCAGTCGGGTGAGCCGCAGGCCGTGGCTCACGTCGAACGTTTTATGGACGTGCTGGCGATTTGCCTGGGTAACCTGCTGACCATCATCGATCCTCATCTGGTGGTGATTGGCGGTGGGTTGTCGAACTTTGAGGCGATCTACCAGGCATTGCCACAGCGTTTACCGGCACATCTGTTGCGCGTGGCCAAGTTGCCGCGGATTGAAAAAGCGCGCTATGGAGACGCTGGCGGGGTACGCGGGGCCGCGTTCCTCAATTTGGTCAACAGGGAAAAGTAAGGAGAGAGTTAATGCACACTCGTCATCGGCTGTGTCAGTTTCGCAAGAGTAAGCATGTGCTGCATCAGCGCTTTCGTTCGCGGATTTTTCATCGCGACACCATGGCGGCCGCCGAGCTGAAAAAGCCGTTTGTCGTGGTGTTGACCGGGGCCGGGATCTCGGCTGAGTCGGGCATCCGCACTTTCCGCGCCGCAGACGGGTTGTGGGAAGAGCACCGGGTGGAAGATGTCGCTACGCCGGAAGGCTACCAGCGTGACCCGCAACTGGTGCAGGCGTTTTACAATGAGCGTCGTCGCCAGTTGCAGTCGCCGGACATCGCGCCTAACGCCGCACACCGTGCTTTGGCAGATTTGGAAGCCTGGCTGGGCGATAATTTCCTGCTGGTGACGCAGAATATCGATAACCTGCACGAACGTGCCGGGAGTTCGCGGGTGCTGCATATGCATGGCGAACTGCTGAAAGTGCGTTGCACCAGCTCCGGGCAAGTGTTTGACTGGCCGGAAGATCTCAGCGTCGACGATCGCTGTCATTGCTGCCAGTTCCCGGCACCGCTACGGCCGCATATCGTGTGGTTCGGCGAAATGCCGCTGGGCATGGACGAAATTTATCAGGCGCTGGCCAAGGCTGATTTTTTTGTCGCCATTGGTACCTCGGGCCATGTTTATCCGGCCGCCGGTTTCGTCCATGAAGCGCGGCTGGGCGGGGCGCATACCATGGAGCTGAATCTGGAGCCCAGCCAGGTTGAGAGCCAGTTCGATGAAAAACACTATGGCCAGGCCAGTGCCGTGGTACCACGATTCGTGCACAAATTCCTGGTAGGGAAAGTCGCAAGAGCCGATCAGCCATGAGTGCGGCCCCAGGGCGCGAGCTTCTGCACCCTGGGGTTATGCCTGGCGCTCTGCGGGCTACCCATCCAGACACTACCCGCCTTCTTTCGTCGTAATAGCGCCACGGGGTGACGGTGAATTTCAAACAGGTATTCAGCCAGGCGGATCTGAGCAAAACGGATCTGGCTATTCTCAACTGCATTTTGGATAACCCTGACGCCTGCATCGACGAAGGCATCCGGGCAGTGTCTGCCCGTTGCTACAGCTCGCCGTCAACGCTGGTGCGGCTGGCCAAGAAGCTGGGCTTTCGTGGCTATCTGGAGCTGGTGTATTTTATCAAATTCAACCTGGCAATGGCGCCAGCCTATCTGGCTGAAAAGCCGTCACCTGCAGCGTTCAGCCTGCAGCAACAGGCGCAATTTCTCGATCTGCTCGACGGCGGTAAAATTCTGATCCACGGCAGCGGTTTCTCACAGCTGGTGGCGCAGTACATGTACAACAAGTTTATGACCCTGGGCATCGACAGCTATCTGTCGCTGTGGCCAGACTTCGATATTCTCGATCGGGAGACGCGTTTTCGTTTCAATATGGTGATCGTGATTTCAAAGTCGGGGAACAGCAGCTCGGCACTGAGTTGGGGTGAGGCGGTGAAACGCAACAATATCCAGTTGGCGGCGTTTTGCGGCGATGGTGACAGCCCGTTGGCCCAGCAGGCCGATATGAGCTTTATTTATGAAGATCGGCAGAAGTATGACCATGATATCTATTATCCCAATCCGTTCTTCGGCCATTGCTTGCTGGGCTTTGAAAATCTGATCAAGGCCTGGTTTGAACGGCGCAACCGCTAAAGGCCGCGCCGCTGGGATTAACGCCAATGTTCAGCGTATTGCTGATGGGCCTGTAGATACTCCTCCACCAGCGTTTTTGCCAGTGAGTAAGAGTTCACCAGTGGATGCACCATCAATGCCTTGATGGCCTTTTTGCGGTTACCTTCCAGAATAGCTTCTACGGCCAGCCTTTCGTATTCTTTCACCCGGGCGATCAGGTTTTTTTGCGTGTCGGGAATATCGCGCATTTTCACTGGGTGTATACCCGCGCTGCTCAGCTCGCAGCTGATTTCAATCACGTCTTCAGGATGCAGGAAGTCCAGCGTATCGTTGTTCTGCATCGATACCACCACGCGCTTTTGTTGGCCACTGTTCACCGCCTCCAGAATGTCGATTGCCACGCCGGCGTAGCCACCGCTGTCCGGCTGTTCGATAAACTGCTGTAGCGTCAGCATTTCTCGCTCTTTCACCTTGCCCTGGCTGGACTCGCGCTGCATATACGAGTTTTCGCGCGTCAGGTAATGGCTGAAGTAGAGGCTAAAGGCCTGATCCAGCTGGTTCGGGATGTCCAGCTCGGCCAGATCCGCCAGCATCTGCCGGTTGATCTGTGCAATTTGTTCGCCGCGGGTTTCGCCGGCGCTGACGATAGCGGCGATCGCTTGTTCACGGTAGTAGTAGTAATACAGATACTCGTTGAGCATCAGGTTATCGGAGAGTTCGATCAGCTCTGGTGAGAAGTACTTCATGCAGGTGTCGCGATACAGGCGTGGATCCGCCAGCAGCCGTTCAGTTACAGGTTCGCCGTTGACCCGGGCATTGCGGAACCAGGACAGGTGATTCAGCCCGAAACAGTCGATGCTCAATTCGCTCTCGCGGCAGCCCAGCAGCTCGGCCAGTTCGCGGATAAACTCGCTGGGTGCATCACAGATGCCGTACACCTGGCGTTTAAAACCGGATTTGATGATCGCTTCGGTGACCATGCCGGAAGGATTGGTGAAGTTGAATAACACCGCGTTGGGGGACGACAGCTGTTCGATCAGTCGGCAGTAGTCGATAATCGCCGGGATTGAACGCATTGCCATGGCGAAGCCGCCCGCGCCGGTGGTTTCCTGCCCCAGAACCTGATGGTTGAGCGCGATGCGTTCATCATAAATGCGACCCTCCTCACCGCCGATGCGCAGAGTGGTGATGATATAGTCCGCATCGCTCAGTGCCTGCTGCGGATCGCTGGTCAGGCTAAAGGTGATATCACCGCGGATACGCTGGAATACTCCTTGAGCGATAGCGCCGTAAATGGCCAGTTTATGTTGATCGGTGTCCATAAATACCACTTCGGTGACACCAATACGGTGGGCGTTATAGGCGATGGATTTTGCCAGGAACGGCGAACGCACACCGCCGCCACCCAGAACGGTTAATTTCATTTAATATCTCCCAAATTAATAAGTGTCAGAGTGCTGCTAAATATTTTTCGACCTGATTTTTCACCTTACCAACGGTGACGCCATAAATAACCTGCACCTCGTTTCTGTTTTTCACCACGCCTTTGGCTCCGGTGCTTTTTAATGCCGGCTCATCCACCAGTTGCATATCTTTTAATTCGACCCTGAGTCGGGTGAAGCAATTATCGACGGAAACAATATTGTCTTTGCCACCCAGTGCGCGAATAATAATCCCGCTCAATTCATTCGGTTGATTCTTGCTGTTCTGATACTCCTGCTTGGAATAAAGTTTGACCTCATCGTCATCCTCGCGGCCTGGCGTTTTTAAATTGAGTTTCAATACCAGTGTTTTGAAAACCAGGTAATAGACCGCAAACTGGACCAGGCCAATCACCACGTACAGCGGCCAGCGGGTGAGGGACACCGGCAACGGCAGGTTATATACCAGGAACTCAATCAGGCCGCTGGCACCCCAGGGCCGTACCTCAAACAGATTGCAGGCGACCTGCGATAGTGCGGTCAGTACCGCATGGATAACCCACAACAGTGGCGAGATGAACAGGAAGGTAAACTCGATGGGTTCGGTGATGCCAACCAGGATAGAGGTGGTGATGGCCGGGATCAGGATTGCCTTGGCCAGCATTTTCTTTTCCGGTTTGGCCGTGTGATAAAAAGCCAGCGCCGCCCCTGACAGGCCGAAGATGGTCACCATACCCTGCTGCGAGAAGCGCAGTGCTTCATTCATCAGCGGCGAGATAGTGGGGTCACGCATATAAGCCAGGAAAATAGCCTGCGAGCCGGAAACGGTGTGGCCATCCTGCACGATCGAACCGCCAATGCTGGTGAGCTGGAACGGGGACCAGATAAAGTGATGTAGCCCGGTAGGGATGAGGAATTTCTCGAAGAAGCCGTAGACGAACACCCCGAGCGAACCGGAGCTTTTCATAAAACCGGTCAGCGAGATCAGGCCGTGCGAGATGGCCGGCCACAGGTAGCTGAAGGCGATGGCGTACAACACAATCACCGGTGTCATGGCAATCAGCACCAGTTTGGAGCCGCCATAAACCGATAACACGCCATTCAGTTCGACGTTGCACAGGCGGTTATGCACCCAGGCAATGGTAATGCCGAGGATCAGGCCGAGAAATATGCCCATATCCACCACGGTGAAGCCTAGCAGTTCGGTCTGTCCGGTGCCGTAGAATTCACCGTTAATTTTTTGCGCCACGTGGCCGCTCAACTGCAAATAAGAAGAGTTGGCACCGAGAAACATAATAAAACACATCACCGCTACCAATGCGGCTTCGCTCTTTTTATCCTTTGCCAGTCCATAGGTAATCCCGATGCAGAATATAAGCCCTAGATTGCCAAATAGCGGCCAGAAGGTGTCGCCGATCATTTTCCCAACATGAAAAACATTGGAGTTTTCATTAACCAACGTGGCGTTAGTGAGAATAGAACTTAATGCCAGGATCAGGCCAATCACCGGCAGGAAAAATATCGGCCCCATCATGGCTTTGGAAAATAGCTGCAGCTTGCTTAAGATATTATCAATAATACCTTTCATGGCAGTTCCTTTTTTATATTTTAATGGATAACGACGTTCTTGATAAAGCTCCCTGGATAACAAAAGAGAAAAGGCAAACTTTGCCTTGGTTCAGTTATAGGAGGAAAGATCCGGCGATGCAATTAACCGACGGAATTAGGTACCGGTGGTCAGCGGCTGACAACCGGTGCCAGTCGTGAAGCAGGTCACACAAAAGAGCAGCCTGCTGCAGTTTGTGGGGCTGACTTCGGGGATGACGGCTTAATCAACCTGAGCAATCATCACGGGGTTTAATGATTTTCGTTAAATCTGGGTAAAAATGACCTGTCGCAATATTTGATCCGGATCGGTTCCGCATAATGAAACGCGATATTCTGAGGGCGGATACCATGGATAAACTACTAGATCGTTTTTTTAACTACGTCTCATTCGACACGCAATCCAAAGCGAACGTCAAACATGTGCCGAGCACCGACGGGCAAATGAAGCTGGCGCGAGCGTTGCAGCAAGAAATGATTGAATTGGGGTTTGATCGGGTGTCGCTCAGCGAGCATGGCTGCGTGATGGGAACTTTACCGGGGAACGTTGCCTGGTCTGTCCCGGCCATTGGGTTTATTGCCCACCTGGACACTTCACCGGATTTTACCGGTAAACATGTTAACCCGCAGATCGTCGAAAACTACCGCGGCGGCGATATTGCTCTGGGTATTGGTGATGAAGTGTTGTCACCTGTGATGTTCCCGATCCTGCACCAGATGCTGGGGCAGACGCTGATCACCACCGACGGCAAAACGTTGCTCGGTGCCGATGACAAAGCGGGCATTGCCGAAATTCTGACCGCGATGGTACGGCTGCAGCAGAGCAAGATCCCTCACGGTGATATCCGCGTGGCCTTTACGCCGGATGAGGAGGTGGGCAAGGGCGCACGATTTTTTGATGTTGCAGAGTTCAACGCCGAGTGGGCCTATACCGTAGATGGTGGCGGTGTCGGCGAACTGGAATGTGAAAACTTCAATGCGGCATCGGTAACGGTGAAAATTGTCGGCAATAACGTGCACCCCGGCAGCGCCAAAGGCGTGATGGTGAACGCTCTGTCACTGGCGACACGCATTCAACAGGCGTTACCTGCGGATGAAACCCCGGAAACCACGACCGGTTATCAGGGTTTCTATCATCTAAGCAGCCTCAAGGGCAGCGTTGAGCGGGCCGAAATGCACTATATTCTGCGTGATTTCGAACGTGAGGGCTTTGAAGCGCGTAAACGTCGGATGATCGAAGTTGCTCAACAGGTAGGCAAAGGTCTGCCGCGGGATTGCTATATAGAAGTGACGATCGAGGACAGTTATTACAACATGCGCGAACAGGTGGCGGAGCATCCGCATGTGATTGCGCTGGCGCAGCAGGCGATGCGTGAATGTGATATTGAACCGATCATGAAGCCGATTCGCGGCGGTACCGACGGGGCTCAGTTGTCGTTCCGTGGCCTGCCGTGCCCGAATCTGTTTACCGGCGGTTATAACTATCATTGCAAGCATGAGTTTGTGTCACTGGAAGGGATGGAGCAGGCGGTGGCCGTGATTATGCGTATCGCCGCGCTAACGGCAGAACGTACCCAATAGCCTCGATGGCGATGATCATAATGGCTTGCCGTAACAATGATTTGCTCCTAGTGTGGAAGCTATTTTCAGCACAAGGAGCCGTATCATGAGCACTGAACACCGTATCGATCGCCAATGCCTTGAGCAGTTTGTGCAGGCCATTTGGCGCCATGCCGGCAGTACGGATCGGGAGGCCGAATTAGTGGCCGAACATTTGGTTCAGGCCAATTTGGCCGGACACGATTCGCACGGTGTCGGTATGATACCCAGCTATATGGCGTCGCTGGCGCAGGGACATTTGCAACTGAATGTTCATGCCGAGGTGGTGCGCGACGCCGGTGCGGTCCTGACGATTGACGGTGGTCAGGGTTTTGGCCAGGTGGTCGCCAGCGAGGCGATGGACAAAGGTATCGAGCGCGCCCGCCAACTGGGTCTGGCGGCGGTGGCGTTGAATAACTCGCACCATATTGGCCGCATTGGTCACTGGGCTGAACAGTGCGCGCGTGCCGGTTTTATCTCCATCCATTTCGTCAACGTGGTGGGGGATCCGATGGTGGCACCTTTCGGTGGCAGCGATCGTCGTTTTGGCACTAACCCCTTCTGCGTCATTTTCCCCCGAGCCGATAAAAAACCGCTGCTGCTGGATTTCGCCACCAGCGGTATCGCTTTTGGCAAAACGCGCGTGGCCTACAACAAAGGCTTGGAAGTCGCGCCGGGCTATCTGATTGACGAACATGGGCAACCGACCAATGAACCCAAAGTGATGCACCAGTCGCCGTTTGGTTCGCTGCTGCCGTTTGGTGCGCACAAAGGCTACGCGCTGGCCACCCTGTGTGAAATTCTCGGCGGTGCGTTGTCCGGTGGTCGTACTACCCATAGCGCTACACTGAAATCCGACAGCGACGCCATCTTCAACTGCATGACCACCATTATCCTCAATCCAGAGGCCTTCGCCGCGCCTGAGATGCAAAACGAGGCAGAGGCGTTTATCGACTGGGTGAAGGCTTCCCCTTCAAGCGATGGCCGGCCGATTGAGGTGCCGGGGGAGTGGGAGGAGGCGAACCGCGAGGTGCGGTTACAGCAGGGGATCCCGATAGATGCCAATACCTGGCAGCAGATTTGCGCGGCGGCGAAACAGGCGGGCATGCCGGACGATGAGCTGGACGATTACCAGACCAGGGCACAGCGGGCATAAAAAAAGCCACTCGCCTGGGGGCGGGTGGCCTGATTCAAATCCTGTCAGCTTCAGTCTTTAAAATACCAGTAGCCGTTGTTGATCAGCGCGGTCAACAACGCCAGGAACGAAGGATCGTCCACCGCATCACCCAATTGGGCGGCATTAACGCTGAAGTTCTGGCACATCGCATCGGCAGCCTGCAGATGCTCGGTATCCATCAGTTCGCCGTTCACAAAGCACTGGTCACCGACGCGCAATACGCGCAGGCCGCCCAGACGTTGTAAGGGTTCACCCTGTTGCAGCAGTTCGTAGATTTCTCCGGCCTGATAAGGTGGCTCTGGCGGTGCAGCGTCCAGCTCGTGACGGGTCTGAGAAATAAACTCGCCGAACCACTGTTGGAAGTGTTCCGGTTGCTGAACCAGATCCAACATCATTTGGCGCAACGCGTCGACTTCCTGCGGCAGCACTTGCGCCGGATGTTCGCGTAGCTGAATGTCCGGATCGCTATAGCGTTGGCTGCCCAGCTCGCGTGCCAGCACGTGGTCGGCAAAACCACTGATCAGTTCACGGCCGTTGGGTGCGCGGAAGCCTACGGAGTAATTCAGTGCGTTTTCCAGCGCGTAGCCTTCATGTGGGAAGCCCGGCGGAATATACAGAATATCGCCCGGTTCCATTTCTTCATCGATAATGGCGTCGAAAGGTTCAACCTGCAGCAGGTCAGGATGTGGGCAGTGCTGCTTCATCGGCACTTTTTCGCCCACGCGCCAGCGACGGCGGCCGGTACCCTGAATGATAAAGACGTCGTACTGATCGAAGTGCGGGCCAACGCCGCCGCCCGGGACCGAGAACGAAATCATCAGATCGTCCATCCGCCAGTCCGGCAGTTGACGGAACGGGCGCATCAGCGCGCTGGAAGGCTCATGCCAGTGATCCACCGCTTGCACCAGCAGCGACCAGTTGTTCTCGCTCAGGTGGTCAAAGCTCTCGAAGGGGCCGTGCGCAACCTGCCAGCGGCCGTCCTGGTGGCTGACCAAACGGCTGTCCACTTCGTTTTCCATCGCCAGCCCAGCCAGCTCATCCGGGGAGATCGGATCGATAAAGTTTTTGAAGCCGCGCTTCAGAATCACCGGACGCTTTTGCCAATAACGTTGCAAAAAATCGTTCCAGTCCAGATCTAATTGATAATCCATGTTCTATTCCAGGATAGTGGAGTGAGCCTGAGAGCGATTATAACGGAAGTTTGGCCCCGTGGATCGGGGCCTTAACAACAGAATTTACTCGTTATGGTGGGAATCGTGCTGACGAGCGAAAGTGACCTGCATGCGGGCACCGCCCAGTGGGCTGTCGCTGATGGTAATGGAGCCGTCGTACTGCTCAATAATCTCCGCCGCTACCGACAATCCCAGGCCCTGACCCGGGCGCAATGTGTCTACCCGTTGACCGCGCTGGAAGATCAGCTCGCGTTTGCTTTCCGGAATGCCCGGCCCATCGTCATCGATGACGATAGTGAGGTATTTATCGGAGTGCAGAGAGGTGATTTCAACGAACTCCAGACAGTATTTGCAGGCGTTTTCCAGCACGTTGCCCATCACTTCCATAAAATCGTTCTTTTCCCCCATAAAGGTCACTTCCGGCGAGATATCCAGGGTGATCACCACGCCCTTACGCTGATAGACCTTGTTCAACGCCACATTCAGGCTGTCCAGCAGGGCCGGTACCGAATGGATCTCGCGTGTCAGCACCGTTTGTCCCGAATTGATGCTGGCGCGGTGCAGGTAGTAGCCGATTTGCTGGGAGATACGGCTGATCTGATCCAGCATGATCGGCTCGACTTCCTCGATGGTGGTTTGCTTGCCGGTACGCAGTGAGCGCAGGGTGGTTTGCAGCACTGCCAATGGCGTCTTCAGGCTGTGGGTCAAATCGGAAAGCGTGGTGCGATATTTGGTGTAGCGCTGACGCTCGTTGCGCACCAGAATATTCAGATTGCGCACCAGTCCGCGTAGCTCGCTGGGGGGATTCTCGTCGAGCTGTTCTCGTTCACCGTTCTCCAGTTCGCCGACCTGACTCACCAGTGCCTTGATTGGCCGCAAACTCCAGTAGGCCGCCAGCCACAGCAAGGGAACCACCAACAGCAGGTTAGCCAGCAACACATAGCTGAACCATTCCCACACCACATCGGAACGCTGCAGTTCCTGTGGAATGGTATCGACCACCACAATACTCAATGCGGGTAACCGTGGCGTCGCCGCGTAGGTGTTGACCGCCACCGAGTGAGTCAGCGCATTCTGGTCGTTGTCGTCATAGTCTTTGAGCTGATCCTGCGCCTTGGGGTTGTTACCCAGGACTTCGCTACTGATGCGGGTATCGGTATCAATTTCGTAGAAACCGGACTCTTCCAGCCACTCTTTATTGATGCGTTTTTCCAGCTCCGGCACCTGGCGCTGGCTCCACAGCAGCTTGCCCTTATCGTCGTAAATAAACACCAGAGTGGGGAAGTTAAGATCGATGTCGGGCGGAATGGCAATGGTGAGTTTGTTGTCGTTCCATTGCGCCAGGCTGAAGAACAGGTTGCTTTCGCCACGCAGCAGACGGAAGGCGGTTTTGTCGAAACTGACGATATAGCCCACTACCGCGACCAGACCATAGGACAGTGACAGCGCCAGGATCACGCCAGCGGTGGCCATCAAAAAGCGGGCGCGTAGTGAAAACGGCTTTTTATCTTTGTTGAACATCATGTTCACTTCGCATCAAAACGATAGCCCTGGCCACGAACCGTGGTGATCACTTCCTGTGGGTATTCGGCCTGCAGCTTTTTACGCAAACGGCCCATCAGTACGTCGATAGTGTGGCTTTCGCGCAGTTCGGCATCCGGATAAAGTTGCAGCATCAGCGAGTCTTTACTGACCACTTTGCCGGCGTTGCGGATTAAGGTTTCGATAATGGTGTATTCAAACGCCGTCAGTTTGATTTGCTGTTCGTTGACGCTCAGTTCGCGACGTGAAAGGTCGATCTGGAACGGCGGCAAGACGATCACCTGGGAAGCCAGGCCGCTGTTACGGCGCATCAGCGCCTGCATGCGGGCAATCACTTCTTCCAAATGGAACGGCTTGGTGACGTAGTCGTCGGCACCGGCTTCCAGCACCGCGACCTTGTCCTGCCAGCTTTCGCGTGCGGTCAGCACCAGAATAGGCAATTTCATTTGGTGGGCACGCCAGCGGCGGATCAGGCTCAGGCCGTCTTCACCCGGCAGGCCGAGATCGACAATCGCGATGTCCGGCGCATGTTCCTGCAGGAAATAGTCGGCTTCCTTGGCATCTTCTGCTGCATCAACCTGGTGGCCCATTTCACGCATCTGTACGGAGAGGTGGTGGCGCAATAAACCGTTATCTTCAACAACCAGTACTCGCATGGCAGACTCCTGTAAATCGGCGGGTGAACATCCTGTCACCCACGCTGTAAAGGTAACACGCTCTTGGCGTGTGAGGGATAGCGTGCGACAACCTAAGCCATCTGATCGTTATATTGACGTTATGGTAGGTATAACCGGCTGTTACCGCAAGGGACGCAGAGCCTTGGCAGGAAATAGCGCTATCGATTTTTGGTGCGTGGTCATTATCGGCAACATCAAATAAACGCCGGATAAACAATGCGGAGGCAAAGTTAAACCAAACTTAAACGGGAGAGGCTGCGAGGTGAGGAGAGGGGCCCCGATTCCGGGCCCCTGAGGTATTTAAGGCTGAGGTGGTTTACTGACGCTGTTTTTGCGGATTTCCTGTACCTGAGCGGCGGTTACCGCCGGTGCATCATTGCCCCAACTGCTGCGCACAAAGGTGGCGAGTTGGGCAATTTGCTCGTCGTTGAGGCGCCAGCCAAAGTCCGGCATGGTCAGCCCGGTGGGCGCACCGACGGTGATTGGCGTGCGGGAGCCGTTGAGGATAATACTGATCAGCGAAGACGGGTCATCGCTCAACAGCGCCGGGTTGTGCGCCAACTGTGGGAAGGTATCGCGATAGCCCTGGCCGTCGCTGCGGTGACAGGCGGCGCAGTTATCCAGATAGGTTTGGGCGCCGGGGCGACTGACATCACCGTTTAACAGCATGTTGGCCTGGCCACCGTCCTGTGTCGGCGGTTTTTCCTTATTGGCGGCCGACAAGGATTGCAGATAAACCGCGATGGCACGCAAATCGGCATCGCTCAGGGACTGGGTACTGTCCTGCACCACGTCAACCATTGCACCGAAAGCGGCAAAACGGGGGTTATGGCCGTTTTTCAGGAAGCGGGTGATATCTTCCGTGCTCCATTTGCCCAGACCAGTTACCGCATCCGCACGCAGATTGGTAGCATGCCAACCTTCCAGTGTGCCACCACTCAGATAGGCATCATCGCTCTGGTTGAGCGCTTTTTCCTGGAAGCCAATACCGCGCGGCGTATGGCAGGAGCCGCAGTGGCCCAGCCCCTGGACCAAATAGGCACCGCGGTTCCAATCGAGGCTCTGTGTGGTATCCGGCCGATAGGCACCATCTTCCCGAAACGCCAGGTTCCACAGGGCCAGCGGCCAGCGCATATTCAGCGGCCAGGGGATATCGCTGGCCTTGTTGGGTTGAACCACAGGCTTAACTTGTCGGGTGAAATACAGGTACAGATCGCGCACGTCTCCATCACTGATTTTGGCGAACGAGGGATAGGGCATCGCCGGGTAGAGTCGGGTTCCGTCGCGAGCAATACCTTTGCGCAAGGCGTCACTGAATTCCTGCAGACTGTATTCGCCGATGCCGGTTTGCTTGTCCGGCGTGATGTTGGTGGAGTAGATAGCCCCGACCGGGGTGGTCATTTTCAGACCGCCGGCAAAGGGGATGCCGCTGGGGCCGGTATGACAGGCGGCACAGTCACCGGCGTGCGCCAGGTATTCCCCGTGTTGCAGCCGGGCCGCCAATTGCGGGTCGTCGGCTGCCTGCACCGCGGTGGCAGCCAGCATCAACAGCGCCAGCAGCGAGGGGGTAAGTCCTTTCATGTGAAGCTCCTTATGCTATCAGGCCTGAACCAGGGGACCGGGGTTTTTCAGATACTGAGTGCGGATCGCCTCGGCCGAGTAGTAGGCCAGCGCGCCAACAATGCCTGTGGGGTTATAGGCCAGGTTCTGCGGAAAGGCGCAGGCACCGGTAACAAACACGTTTGGCACGTCCCAGCATTGCAGGTATTTATTCACCACGCTGGTGGCTGGGTTATCGCCGGTAATGGCACCGCCGGTGGTGTGGGTTGACTGGTAAGGCCGTACGTCGTAATGATCGCCGGCTTTCATCACCGATACCGACATCTGTTTGGGCTTCATGACGTTGGCGATATCCACCATTTTGCTGGTGATGTGCTGGGTCATTTTGATCTCATTGTCTTTCCAGTCAAACGTCATGCGCAGCAGCGGCAGGCCGTAGCCGTCCTTGTAGGTAGGATCCAAATCCAGATAGCAATCACGGTAAGGCATCACCGAGCCTTCGGAGCCGAGGCTCATGCTGTGCAGATAGTTATCCTTGATGCCCTGTTTCCAGCCGCTGCCCCAACCGGGTGTGCCCGGCGGCAGCGTCATTTGCTGCAACGGCCGGCCCCCGGAGCGGGTAGCGGAGATGTAAGCCCCACCGATGAATCCCAAGCCGGTATGATCGAAGTTCTCCCCGTTCATATCGTCGATCACCATACCGGCCGCGCCAGCGCCGATAAACGGGTTGAAGTAGGTATCCTTATCGTAAAACAGCGAAATACCGCTGTTCATCTGGTAGGCGTAATTCTTGCCGACCACGCCTTCCCCGGTTACCGGGTTATAAGGTTTGCCGATGCCGGACAGCAGTAACAAGCGGACGTTATGCAACTGGAAGGCACTGAGGATCACCAGATCGGCCGGTTGCTCCACCTCTTGCCCCTGGGCGTTGATGTAAGTCACACCGGTGGCTTTTTTACCGCTGCTGTCCAGATTCACTTTGATCACCTGCGACTGGGTGCGTAGCTCAAAGTTTTTACGTTGGGTCAGCACCGGCAGGATGGTGCTCTGTGGTGATGCTTTGGAATACATAAAGCAGCCGAAGCGTTCGCAGTAGCCGCAGTAGTTGCAGGGACCGAGCTGGACACCGTAGGGATTGGTATAAGGTTCGGAGCAGTTGGCGGCGGGCACGTTGAAGGGATGATAACCCAGCGACTCGGCCGCGGTGCCAAACAGCGAACCGGAGTAAAGCGGTTTCAGCGACGGCGTGGGGTATTCGCTGTTGCGTGGCCCCTCGAACGGATTGCCGCCCTTGATGATTTGCCCGCGCAGATTACCGGCTTTACCTGCCGTGCCGCAGACCTTTTCGAACTTGTCGAAGTAGGGTTCCAGCTCCTGATAGCTCAACGGGTAGTCCTGCAGCGTCATGCCTTCCGGGATCCACTTGGCACCGTATTTTTCGTTGAGGGTGGTGTGCAGCTTTAAGTCGGATGGCAAAGCACGCCAATGCATCCCGTTCCAGTGTACACCGGCACCGCCGACGCCGTTGCCCGGCAGAAATGAGCCCAGTTGACGGTAGGGCACGGCAAATTCTGCCGGGGTGTGACGTACCGTGACCGTCTCGTTGGCCATCGGCTGCATCAGTTTCATGCGAATGCCATAGGTCAGTTCATCGGCAATGCGCGGATAGGCGAAGTCCGGATAAGTATCACGTTGCTCACCACGTTCCAGTGCCAACACGCTAAGCCCACTTTCGGTTAACTCCATCCCCATGATGGCGCCGGTCCAGCCAAATCCGACGATGACCACGTCTACCGGTGGTTTCTTGATTGCGCTCATTTATGCATTCCTTTTGCTTGAGATACTGACCGGCCCGAGGGGATAAGGCTGATTGGGGCGATTGACCCAGTCGGTGTAATCCGCACGCGCACCGGGGAAGCCGATCATTTTCCATGACGCCAGCGTCTGGTTACCGCCGTGCACCGGATCGGCCAGGTAGCCCTCTTTGGTGTTGGTGAGCAACTGGTCGAAAAACGCCTTGCCGGGCAGGTCTTCGGAGTCCAGTTGGCCGTGCTCCAGCGCTGCCAGCAGTTGTTCCTGTTCTGCGTGATCGAGATCGGCAAACCCCTTTTGGAACTGTTGCTGGCAGTGCGCATTGACTTCGCGAATGCCGATTCGGTAAGTTTCGCGCGGCGTCAGCTTGGACTGATAGCCCAGTTGCGGCGGGGAAGGAACGAACGGTGGGTGCATATACCACAAGCCGCCGTGGCCGTAGGGGGCTTCCATTTGTCGATCGATAAACACCGGCACGCCCTGATCGACCGCGCCTGGGCCGTTATCGTCAGTGGGGATCAGCCGATCGCAGGCCGCCAGCAGAAAACGCCATTCATCTGCGTTGAAATAGACCGGGACGTAGTGCTCCGATACGCCGGCCGCGGGGGCTGCCTTGGCGTCCAGTGCCAGAATGCTGCTGCCAGCGACGGCCAGCGGGATTAACGCCAGGGTCTTTTTGAGAAAGTTACGCCGGGGCGGCGAAGAGTTGTGCTGTTGTGACATAATTCCACCTTGAACATGCTTCACAATAAATGCCTGCGCTGGCAATACAGGCCAACGCCGCTACGCTCCAGCAGCGGTAAACAGGCAGGGATGGGTCATAAAAGTAAACAACCATATAAGTAGCAAGCTACTGGTATGGTTGTATTAGTGTAGAGCCAGCACTTTAAATGAAACAATGGATGATCTGTTTCAAAACATTTTGTTCACAACTAGATTGATTTAGATCAATTAACCAACATCTCCGTCACCGGTTTATTCTCCGGAGACACGGCGGACCTCTGATCCGGAGCAGCATGAAACACAGCAGTGACAGCCAACAGGGCGTTTCGACAGAGGCGATACAGGCAAGCTTTAATCAG
The DNA here is from genome assembly GCF_946227095.1 of Serratia proteamaculans. Taxonomy (GTDB): domain Bacteria; phylum Pseudomonadota; class Gammaproteobacteria; order Enterobacterales; family Enterobacteriaceae; genus Serratia; species Serratia proteamaculans_E. The sequence continues at coordinate 13,502 of NZ_CAMISV010000007.1, read as the reverse complement.
CATTTACGACAGGGGATGACGCGCAAGGCTGCGCTACACCTGACGATTAAACAGCAGGTGACGGCGGGCGATCTGCGTTACCTGACAAAACTGCCGCCCAGCCGGGTGCTGGCTGCTCAATTGGCGATTTCCCGCGATACCGTCGAACAGACCTATGGCCAACTGGAAGCGGAGGGTTATATTGCCCGTGCCGTTGGGCGCGGCAGCTTCGTCAGTTACCAGCAAGATACCCTGATCGGCCGTGAACTGCTGGCGGTCGACCATACGGGTCATGCCCTGTTGGTGGAGCGGGAGCTGAGTGCACACGGCCGCTCCCTGCTGATTGCTGCCCATGCTCCACATACCCGCCGCAGCGGCTCATTGACCCCCTCAATGCCCGACTTGCGCTTGTTCCCTATCGATAGCTGGCTGCAATTGGAAAGGCAGGCGGTACGGCAGGGGGCCGAACGCCTGCTGGGCTATGCCGATCCTCAGGGGTTAGTGGAGTTGAGAGAGGAAATTATCGATTATCTGTGCCGGGAAAGGGGCGTTAAGGCCAGCGCGGAGCAGGTGATCGTGGTGACCAGTTCCCAGCAGGCACTCTCGCTGTGTACCCAGGTGCTGTTTAATCCCGGTGACCGGGTATTTGTTGAAGAGCCCGGTTATCAGGGGGCTAAAAAGCTGGTTCAGTCGGCGGGCTTAATCGCTCAGCCGATTGGGGTGGATCAATCGGGTATGGATATCGATGCGTTGGTTCAGACCAAAGAGGGCGGGCGGGGCGTTTATATCACCCCTTCTCATCATTACCCTCTGGGACATTCGCTCAGCATTGAAAGAAGACTGAAACTATTGGCGTGGGCGTATTGTGAAAAGGCCTGGGTTATTGAAGATGATTACGATGCTGAGTTCAATTATAACGGGCTGACTACCGCATCATTACAGGGGCTGGACCAATACCAACGTACCTTATATATCGGTACTTTTAGTAAAAGTCTGTTCCCGGGATTACGTATTGGCTTTCTTATTGTTCCGCCGCAATTAATTCCCCCTATGGTGGCGGCCAAGCAATTCCAGGATGGTTATACTTCGGCACTGCCGCAAATGACGTTATTCAAATTTATTAATGACGATTTTTATGCCGAACATTTAAGAAATATGCGCAAGATATATCAGGCCCGACTGGAGATTTTGCATGCAGCGGTGCATCAGTATCTTGCCGCCTGGACTCAACCGCGGTTACCACAGGGAGGGCTGCAACTGGTTTGCCCGCTGGCGGACGCGGCAACAGAACGGCAGTTGATCCAGGCTGCTGCTGCACAGGGGATGAAGGTCTATGGGTTGATTGATTTTTATACCAACCCGCCGGGCGAAGGCGCGTTAGTATTCGGCTTTGCGGCCTATACTCCCGACGAAATTATAAAATTTATCAAAAAGTTATCATCGATTTTCAGTACGCTTCCAGAATCGAACTGAACAGGGTGACTTCGTTGAAATTGGTCTGCCTGCTGTTGTTGATTGGTCTGTATTCAGTGGGCATGGGCCGGTGTATCCTGCTGGTATTCCGTTATTTCTCCTCTGGAAATAACAGCTTAAAACCAGAGAGGCATTATGCTCCCAGTACACAATGAAGTCACAATTCGTAAATTACAAAACGCTGATAAACCCCAGTGGTTAGATCTTTGGCAAGGGTATCTTCATTTTTATCGAGCGGATATTAAGCCGCAGGTCACCGATCACACCTTTGGACGTTTATGTGAGGATCCGCAGGTTTATGGCCTGGTGGCAGAAGATAAAGACGGCAATTTATTGGGATTAATGAACCTGATATTCCATCCTTCCACCTGGAGCTCGGTGGGTTATTGCTATATTGAAGATCTTTATGTTTCACCCGCGGCACGCGGCAAGAAAGTGTCTGAAAAATTATTTGAGCAGGCCTATCAGTTGGCGGACGAAAAAGGCAGCGATCGGGTTTACTGGACGACACAGGAATATAATGCCCCGGCCCGTTCGTTGTATGACAAAATAGGCCGAAGAACTTCGTTTGTTGTTTATGAACGTTAACGACAGGTAGTGGAGGCTGTATGGTGATCAATCAATTCGGCCAGCCGGTTGGCAAGCCATTAGCCGATTGGCGGGTAGTGAAGCGCCCAACCGGCGAGACGCTTGACGGGCGATTTTGCTGCCTGAAACAGCTTGATGCGCAGCGGGATCATGGCGCTTTGTTCAGCGCTTTCCAGCAGGCGCCGGATGGCCGGGACTGGACCTATTTATCGATAGAGCGACCGGACAGCCCGGCGGCGATGTTGCAGCACCTGACCACCCTGCAGGCGAATGCCACGCTGGTGAACCTGACGGTGTTTGACCGTGCAAGCCAGGCTCCGGTCGGGACGGTGGCCTACATGCGCATCGATGAAGCTAACGGCGTGGCGGAGGTGGGTCATGTCAGTTGGTCACCGGCGATGAAGCAGCGCTCCAGCGCCACCGAAGCGATTTATCTGATGCTGCGACACCTGTTTGAGGATTTGGGTTATCGCCGCTGTGAATGGAAGTGCGACAGCCATAACGCCCCCTCCAAACAGGCAGCGGCGAGATTCGGTTTCAAGTATGAAGGCACTTTCAGATATGCGTTGGTCACCAAGGGCCGCAGCCGGGACACCGACTGGTTTGCTATAACTGCCGACCGTTGGCCGACCATCAGGGCTGGGTTTGAGCAGTGGCTGGATCCCGATAACTTCGACGCACAAGGGCAGCAGAAAAAACGGCTGTAGGCGTTGATGGGATAGATGTCAAAGAGGCGGCCAAATGGCCGCCTCTTTGTTTTAGCAGTATAGCGATTACTTCAGTTCATCGACCATGGTCGCGGCGCGGCCAATGTAATTAGCCGGGGTCATGGCTTTCAGCCGAGTTTTCTCTTCTTCCGGCAATGCCAGTCCATCGATAAACGCCTGCATACCGGCAGCATCTACGCGCTTGCCGCGGGTCAGCTCTTTCAGCTTCTCGTAGGGTTTTTCAATGCCGTAACGGCGCATCACGGTCTGGATCGGCTCGGCCAACACTTCCCAGTTGTGATCCAGTTCGTCCAGCAGGTGTGCCTGGTTCACTTCCAGCTTGCTGATGCCTTTCATGGTCGCCTGGTAGGCGATCAACGCATAGCCCAGGCCGACGCCCAGGTTACGCAGCACGGTGGAGTCGGTCAGGTCACGCTGCCAGCGGGAAACCGGCAGTTTGCTGGCCAGGTGGCCCAGTACCGCGTTAGACAGGCCCAGATTGCCTTCGGAGTTTTCGAAGTCGATCGGGTTAACCTTGTGCGGCATGGTGGAAGAACCGATTTCACCGGCGATGGTCTTCTGCTTGAAGTGATTCAGCGCGATGTAACCCCAAACGTCACGGTCGAAGTCGATCAGGATGGTGTTGAAACGCGCTACGCAGTCAAACAGCTCGGCGATATAGTCGTGCGGCTCGATCTGAGTGGTGTACGGGTTCCAGATGATGCCCAGAGAGGTGACGAACTCCTCGCTGAACACATGCCAGTCCACTTCCGGGTAAGCGACGATGTGGGCGTTATAGTTGCCGACCGCACCGTTGATTTTACCCATGATTTCCACGCGCTCAAACTGGCGGAACTGACGTTCCATCCGGTAGGCCACGTTGGCGAATTCTTTACCGACGGTGGACGGAGTAGCCGGCTGGCCGTGGGTACGGGACAGCAGCGGAATATCGCGGTATTCCAGCGCCAGGCCCTTGATCGAATCGATGATTTTACGCCAGTACGGCAGCACCACGTCCTGACGTGCGGTTTGCAGCATCAGCGCGTGCGACAGGTTGTTGATGTCTTCGGAGGTACAGGCAAAGTGGATAAACTCGGACACCGCCTGCAGGGCAGGGACCGCTTCCACTTTTTCCTTCAGGAAATACTCAACCGCTTTCACGTCGTGGTTGGTGGTGCGTTCGATAGTCTTGATACGCTGCGCGTCTTCTTCGCTGAACTCTGCGACGATCTTGTCGAGGAAAGCGTTTGCGTCGGCGTCAAAAGCCGGAACTTCCTTGATTTCTGCGCAGGCGGCCAGTTTTTGCAGCCAACGTACTTCAACCTGCACACGGAATTTCAGCAGACCGTACTCGCTGAAAATGGTGCGCAGTGCGCTGACTTTATCACCGTAGCGTCCATCAACGGGTGAAACGGCGGTCAGTGAGGATAATTCCATCGGTAGCAACTCCTGGGATCTATTAACAATGAGCAACGATATTTTGCGCCTGTTTAAACAGACGATTACGGGAAAACATTAACTGCAGGCGGCTGCCGCCAACCTGTTGCCACAGCACGGCGGCACGGATGCCGGCCAGCAATGTGGCGCGAACTTTGGCCTGCACCTGCGGGTTTTGCAGGATTGCCGGTGAACCGGTCACCTGGATGCGCGGCCCTAGCGGGCTGACCACGTCGACATAAATGCCGGCCAGCGCGCTGATAATAGTGTCTGATTCCAGATCAAAATGCGCCAGTTGACGCTCAAGCTGGCCGAGACGTTCGCCAAGCTGGTTCATCGCCTGCTTATTGGCATTGAGCTTACGCTCCAGCACCATCAGGCTGATGGTGTAGCGGGTCAGCTCTGCGGCCAGGCCCTTATTGTTGGCATTGAGGACGCCCATCAGCGTCTCAAGACCCATTTTCAGATTGCGTTCTTCACCGCCGAACACCGCCAGCGTGGAAGGGGGATCCATCTGCAGCAGGCTGCTCAGCGAGATATTCATGGCCTCGCGATCGCATTGGCCTTCGTGTGCCAACTGCTGAACCAGACGTGCGGTCTGGCTGATCCCGGCCATCGCCAGCGTAATGTCATAATAATTCTTCGCCACGATTACTCCTGTAAACGCTGTTCAATAATGCCGCCGCCGAGGCAGATGTCATCCTGATAGAACACGGCTGACTGGCCTGGGGTGACGGCGGCAACCGGCTCGTCGAAACGCACTTCGATGCGTTGGTCGTCAAGCGGGGTGACGGTGCAAGGAATATCTTGCTGGCGATAACGGGTTTTCACCGTACAGCGGAACGGCCCGCTCAGCGGCAGACGATCGACCCAATGCAATTGCTGCGCGATCAGCCCGACGGACATCAGACGCGGGTGCTCATGCCCCTGCGCAACCACCAGTACGTTGTTGGCGACGTCTTTGTCCACCACGTACCACGGATCTTCGCTGCTGTCTTTCATGCCGCCGATGCCCAGCCCTTTACGTTGCCCCAGGGTGTGGTACATCAGACCCTGGTGTTCACCGACGGTCTGACCGTCGACGCTAACAATCGGGCCCGGCTGTGCAGGCAGGTAACGGCCGAGGAAGTCGCGGAATTTGCGCTCGCCGATAAAGCAGATGCCGGTGGAGTCTTTTTTCTTGGCGGTAACCAGCTCCAGCTGTTCGGCGATGCGGCGCACCTCCGGTTTTTCCAACTCACCGACCGGGAACAGGCTTTGTGCGACCTGCTCGTGGCCAAGGGTGTAGAGGAAGTAGCTCTGGTCTTTGTTGCCGTCGACACCGCGCAGCAGACGGCTTTTGCCGTCCACGTCCTGGCGGCGCACGTAGTGGCCGGTGGCGATAAAGTCGGCCCCCAGATCTTCTGCGGCGAATTCCAGGAAGGCTTTGAATTTGATTTCTTTATTACACAGGATGTCCGGGTTCGGCGTGCGGCCGGCCTTGTATTCTTCAAGGAACAGCTCAAACACGTTGTCCCAGTACTCTGCCGCGAAATTTACCGTATGCAGTTCGATACCGAGCTTGTCGCACACCGCCTGCGCATCGGCCAGATCGGTCGCTGCGGAGCAGTATTCTTCGTCATCGTCTTCTTCCCAGTTCTTCATAAACAGCCCAGCGACCTGATAGCCCTGTTGCTGTAACAGATAGGCAGTAACGGAAGAGTCGACGCCGCCGGACATACCGACGATTACTTTTTTCTGGCTGTTGTCTGACATGGGGATCTCGCGAACTTGAACACTAACCGTGCTGATAAAAAACAAGCGCAGGATTTTACCACGTTGGCCTCGTCGGCGCACGGCACTTATTCATCTCAGAACGGCCAGTTATAGCTGCTGACCAGTGATAGCGGGTAGCGCTCCGGCTGTTGGTAACAACGAAGGCTTTCCGCCACCAGTGCGGAACGCAGGTTGGGTGCCTGCAAAATCTCGTCGGCGCTCAACCACAGGCAGCGGTCGATATCGCTGTCGTGCGGCTCGGTCGGCAGTTGCTGCTCCAGCTCAATCACAAAGCAAAAGCGCAGGAACGGGGTACTGTCCGGCGCGATCCATTGGTGCAGCTTGAGGAACGACTGCGGCGTGGCGCGGATGCCGGTTTCTTCCCACAGTTCGCGTTCGGCGGCCTGCACCAGGGTTTCGTCAGCCTCGAGGTGGCCGGCCGGCTGGTTCCAGAGTGCCTTATGGTTGATGGTCTCTTCGACAATCAAGAACTTGCCGGCGGCGTGAACCACGCAGGCAACGGTAACGTGTGGTTTGAACATGGCGACCCCTTACAACGGCGGCTTGGCGGACTGATTACAGCGAATCAAGGGTTTTCCATTCACCGGGCTGAAGTTCCCCCAATGAAAGATTACCCATACTGTAGCGAATCAGCCGCAGGGTAGGAAAGCCGATATGTGCAGTCATGCGACGCACCTGACGGTTTCGCCCTTCGTACAGGGTGATTTTCAGCCAGGCCGTCGGGATCGACTTGCGCTCGCGGATCGGTGGATTGCGTGGCCACAGCCATTGTGGTTCGGCGACCAACTCCACGCCGGCCGGCAGGGTCGGGCCGTCTTTGAGCGTGATGCTGCTGCGCAAGGGGGCCAAATCGCTGTCCTCCGGCGCTCCCTCGACCTGCACGTAATACACCTTACCGGTGCGCTTGCCCGGTTGGGTGAGCTGCGCCTGCAGTTTGCCGTCATTGGTTAGCACCAATAACCCTTCGCTATCGCGATCCAGGCGCCCGGCGGCATAGACATCGGGAAAAGGAATGAATTCTTTCAGCGTAGTGCGGCCGGCTTCATCGGTAAATTGGGGTAACACATCGAAGGGCTTATTGAATAACACCACGCGACGCGGCCCCTGTGCGACAGCGGGTTTGGCGGCGACAGGCGGGCTGAATCGTTTAACTTTGTGATTTCTAACAGGGAATTTTTTCATAACAGTTGAGATTACGGATGATAGGCGCATTATAACCGAATCCGTTTCGGATTGGCGCGGACAGAAAATTCCAGTAGTATCTACACGCATCTTACAAAGCATTAACAAAAATTGCGCTTGAAGGAGAGGTTGATGGAAAGCAAAGTAGTTGTTCCGGCAGAAGGTAAAAAGATTACGGTCGATGCCCAGGGTAAACTGGTTGTTCCGAATAACCCGATCATTCCGTTTATCGAAGGCGACGGCATTGGCGTTGACGTTACCCCTGCTATGATTCACGTGGTTGATGCAGCAGTGAAAAAGGCCTACCACGGCGAACGTAAAATCTCCTGGATGGAAATCTACACCGGCGAAAAATCCACTCACGTTTACGGGAAAGACGTGTGGCTGCCGGAAGAAACCCTGGATCTGATCCGTGACTACCGCGTTGCCATCAAAGGCCCGCTGACTACCCCAGTCGGTGGCGGTATTCGCTCCCTGAACGTGGCCCTGCGCCAGCAACTGGACCTGTACGTGTGTCTGCGTCCGGTGCGTTACTACCAGGGCACCCCAAGCCCGGTTAAACACCCAGAGCTGACCGACATGGTGATCTTCCGCGAAAACGCCGAAGACATCTATGCAGGTATCGAATGGAAAGCCGGTTCTGCTGAAGCAGACAAAGTGATCAAGTTCCTGCGCGACGAAATGGGCGTGAAGAAAATCCGCTTCCCAGAGCAATGCGGTATCGGCGTGAAGCCATGCTCTGAAGAAGGGACCAAACGTCTGGTGCGTGCAGCGATCGAATACGCTATCACCAACGACCGCGACTCTGTGACCCTGGTTCACAAAGGCAACATCATGAAGTTCACCGAAGGTGCCTTCAAGGATTGGGGCTACGAACTGGCGCGTGAAGAGTTCGGCGGTGAACTGATCGACGGCGGCCCATGGCTGAAAATCAAGAACCCGAACACCGGTAAAGAGATCGTGGTTAAAGACGTGATCGCCGATGCCTTCCTGCAGCAAATCCTGCTGCGTCCGGCTGAATACGACGTGATCGCCTGTATGAACCTGAACGGTGACTACATCTCCGACGCCCTGGCCGCACAGGTAGGCGGTATCGGTATCGCGCCTGGTGCCAACATCGGTTCCGATTGCGCTCTGTTCGAAGCTACCCACGGCACTGCACCTAAGTACGCCGGTCAGGATAAAGTGAACCCAGGTTCCATCATCCTGTCTGCAGAAATGATGCTGCGTCACATGGGCTGGTTCGAAGCGGCTGACCTGATTGTTAAGGGCATGGAAGGCGCCATCGCCGCCAAGACCGTGACCTATGACTTCGAACGCCTGATGGAAGGCGCTAAGCTGCTGAAATGTTCAGAGTTTGGCGACGCTATCGTTAAACACATGTAATGGTGTTTAAGCGTTAAATGATAACGGGAACCTGATGGTTCCCGTTTTTATTATTCAAATCGCAACGGTTATCAAAACATTATCAAAATAAGTTATCAAAACTCGGCCATTTTGGCATTTTCGAGTGTATCAAGCTAAAGGGGGAGTTCAGTCTGAACCATAGGAATGCGTTAGTCCTGTTCGAAAATTATCTGGTTGCTTAAAAAAAAACAATAACTGCACAAGTCAAATCTGACGAGCTTTTTAGCAAGTAACGGGCGCTAACCGGCCGACCATATAAAGTCTACCAGTCACAATTAGGTTCTTCACAACAGCAGCGTATTAGTGTTTATTCTTGTCGCACATGACGTTAAGATTAGAAACATCATTATATTATAGGGCTACAACGTGATTTGGGCTGTGTACATATCTGATAAACCGCACTCAAGAATTAACTTCCCCATTGGTATGAGTCAAGGAATTTGGGGGGTTAAGGAGACGAAGAAAGCAACTGTTCAAGAGATAAGGAAAGATGATCTGATTGCCTTTGTTTACTCTATTTCTTGGCTAAAGGCTGAGGGAGCAGCTCCTCCTGGATTCTCGCGTGTGGGGAAAGAGCAGCTACAAAATTTCCGAGGGCTGGTACAAAAAATCATAATTGGCCAAGTAACCGAGGGATTTTATACATCTCCCACTAAAGTTTGGCCTGATGATGAGATTTATCCGCATCGTTTTAACTTCAAAATTGTTCAGGATTTCGGTGAAAATATTTATTTTGGTACAGAGTTTTTCAATGAAGCATTCGTTGAAGCGGTGCGCTATTCGGCTTGTACCCAAGGTTCTATTACCCTAGCCAGTTCGATAGATTTACTGGAAGACATTACATATAACGCCAATGATCAGGCTGACGAAGAGTCATCTGTTGTCGAACTTGGTTATGAAGGTAAACCTATTATGAGGTTGCACCAGTCCCGGGAAAGAGATCCTAAAATTGTTAAACAGAAGAAGGATCTGATATTTAACGAGGTAGGTAGACTTGAGTGTGAAATCTGTTCAATGAATTTTGAGGAAATATACGGTGAGTTGGGCCGAGGTTTTGCTGAGTGTCACCACAAAGAGCCCTTAAGTCTGCGGGATAAAAACGAAGAAACGTCTCTTAACGATCTTGCTATTGTCTGTGCAAATTGTCATCGGATGCTTCATAGAAAACGTCCATGGTTATCACTTGATGAATTGAAGAAAATTTATGAAAAACAAAAGTCTTGAAGACCTACAGAAGACACTTGCTGACTTTGCTAAATCCAGAGGCTGGGATAAATTCCATTCGCCAAAGAATCTATCGATGGCACTATCTGTCGAGGCTAGCGAGTTAATAGAAATATTCCAATGGTTAACGGAGGAAGAGAGTAAGAACCTCAGTTCGGAACAATTAACTCAGGTTGAAGAAGAGATGTCTGACGTTTTATTGTACCTTCTTCAGCTTTCGAGAAAATTGAACATCAATATCTTGGAGGCTGCTTATAGAAAGCTTGAAGTGAACAATAAAAAATATCCTATTGAAGCCTGCTTTGGCTCTGCAAAAAAGTACACAGAACTTTAATAAAAGGTAGCCCGAAAAGAAGCTATGTATGACAGTAGCTTCCTTGTATGTTCTGGCCTGTTTTTCAACTCAGTTACCAACGCATATTCCCAGCCGGAGTTAAGATAAATATCAAAATGGCTTACTTATACGCATTCCATTAATTGACATACGGTGAGGTTAGAAAAGTACTCGTCATCAGCATGAGGTAATGTCGATGACGAGGCGTAATTCCTGAACCTTATAACTATCAGGATACTTTATGCAGAGGATTTGGGCTGAAAAAATAATAACTATAGATTAAGTTGTTGTATTTATAGAAAAAACCATATGCATGTTTAGACCATGCTTCTCATTGTTAGAAAAAATCCATTAACTAAATTACGAGGCCTGCAGTTCTTGCTTTATTTTTGTTTATCACAGCTATATGTAATTCATTCAGTACCCACTTTCGCTTAAGTTTCGCAGCACGCTGCCTAAATGTTTGAGTTATCTCTGGTAGATACTTATCTGGGACATCAGGAATTACTAGGCGTAGAAGAAAGTTAACCGTACTCAAATTAATTCCCTGGATTTCTTCTGGCAATTCACTGTGTGCCACATCATTACGCCTGATGTGAGCCATTACATGAAGCTGCAAAGCATTATCCATTTTCTCCAGAATATCCTGCCAGAAATTATCATACTCAGGGGCAGAGTTGGGTCTGGGTATGCTTTTTTTAGCTTCAATCACATACAAGCCTTCAGGTCTTAGTAACGTGAACTCAACCATCTTAAAACCTTCCCCAAGAGAGACATGTCCCTTAGAATTCTCGATCAAATAACAATGTTCAACATCATAAATACCAAATGTCATTTCCGACTCTAATATGGTGATATTATTCCCTTCAATGGTTACCATGTATTGAGTCCTTTTTAATTGTTTTTGTCATCGATTGGAAAAGTCACATTAAGTTCTGCCTCAAATAATCTTACTGACTCGTTAATGATCTCTGTGTCCGGCAGACCATCCTTGAGCAAACAGGTTTGTGTCCATGTATTGTCTTTATTTGGTGTAAAGACCGGTAAAGCCATTTTTTCTTCATTGGCGATGAGAAGCAGTTTTTTTATTACATAGTAAGAGTGCGTAGCGAGAAAAAATTGTATTCCTGCTCCGGCAAGAACCTTAATAATATTGAGAAACTCCACTATTGCAGTCGGATGAAGTGCTGATTCGGGTTCATCAATAAATACAATAGAATCTTTGCTAAGGAATCGGTTACCCAACAGCGTGTCTAAGATTGCAACTTTCTTTACGCCTTCGGCAGTGGCCATCATTGTGAACCGACTATTCCCTTTACGATAGACCCAAGTTTTGGATGAAGTATCATATTCAACTTTACCCGAGAACATTTTCTCTAAGCTTTGACGAGAGATTGCAAAAGCCTCATGATTTCGACCTTTTTGAGTGGGTATATTCAGTGCAGTGACAAGGTCAACGTAAGTTGCGTCAAAACCAAATAACTTATCAATAATCGAGGTTTTATAAATAACATCGGTTAAAGAAAGTACTTCTTTAGGTGGTAGGAAAACTGAATTAGAATTTCTCGGAGTAAGGTTATTATGTGCTAGGGGGATTTTTTTAGTTGTATCGCGGCCAAAACTATAAACGATAGAACTATTGTCAAGTAGTGTTAGTGATGCTTTAAGCTTCTTTCTCTCTCCCCGAGTTACTATATCGCCCAACTTTTCCGTCTGAAAAGTCCAATAAAGTTTATCGCTTAAAACTTCAGACGTATCTTGGTTATTATGGCCTTTATTAGCTTCTTCATGACTTTTGATAGTGCTGTAAAGCGCCTTGAGGAGGAACGTCTTGCCTGTGCTATTTTCGCCTAAAATAAGATTGATTTTTCCTAGGTTTTTTCCTTCTGCCTGAATAATAGGACCAAAGTTTTCAAGTGAGAAGTTTTTAATCATTTTTTGTCCTTTTACATTTCATATGATACCTCATCAATGATGACCTAAACCATACAGTATATGCATTCTTGAATGGGATCATAGCTGATTAGTATCATCATGACTATCCTGTGCTGATAAAATTGCTAATGAAAGCTGTGCATTGAATACTTAAGAAGAAAACGTTACGTTGCTCATCATTATGGATAAACATGTTTCCACCAATGGCGGGCAGGATAAAACCCCCAGATTTCAATATCTGGTTAGAGACAGTTCGGATTGAACTTGGAGCATAAAGCATATCAACTTAAATAAGTTTAAAATAATTAATAAAAACATATGGTTAATGATGTTCTTTACGGCTAACACCTCACTTTTATCCACTCCTTGCCTCGGTCATCGTGATATCGATCAGTCTGAGACTGCGTTTTGTGTCCCAGAAGTATCTGTGTGTTTACTCCTTGGGACTTATACAGCCTCTCAGCGAGCGATCGTTGTTCATGAAACGTTGCTGGTGTGCCGTCTCCCCAATCAATATCAGTTTTGTCCCTGGCTTTGCTAAAGTTGGTTGTCAGTGTATTGCCAGGCACTTTGGCACCACGTTGGGCCATTGATGTCGCACGGAAGTAATGTACAAGATGCTGGCTCACAGCATAATCTCGGCAGCGTGAGACCACCTCACGTAAGCTCGTGTTCAAAGCATCGCAACGAAGGGAAAGAGGTAATGCCAATTTTGCACCAGTTTTCTCCTGCACAACATGTAAGTGGTCATCCCAGATATCGCTGAATTTCATTTCTGAAATATCACCTAAGCGCTGTCCTGTAACTACGGCCAATAGCATCGCATTGCCCATGTATCGATGCTGTTTATCAGCAATGTCGAAAATTTTCTGCCATTCCTCTAAACTCAAGCGTTGCCTGGTAATCTTCCTGCGTGGTTGCTTCGTTGCGAGTGCGGGATTGTAGCCAGGAGGAACTTCACCGACATGTTGAGCCTCTTTAAACACATCGATCAGCACTGAGCGAACAACCTGGCCCATACGTGGCTGTCCGGCGCCTGTGTAATCGTCTAACAACGAAGCGATATCTCTGGCATCAACCTCGGGCAAGGATTTCATTGCAAATCTTTGGCGTAGAAGATTCACAGGCTTACGTTTTTGTTTAAACGTGTTTGGCTTGATATCACCGGTGCTCAGTCGTTCTTCCTGTATTTTCCAATACCGGTCGAGCCAAGTACTGACAGCTATATCTTTACCCTTAATTTGTGCCACTCGATCGCTAAGTGCCAAGATCTGCCGGCTACGTTGCTCCGCTAGTCGGCTATTGGCTTCGATCGCAATCTCACGAGCTTCTTGCTCATTGTCACCAAGAGCATGGTACTTCCCTGAATAGACCCGGGTTTCGTAGACACTTTTTTGCCTCATAATGGAGGCCTAATGAAGGAGTGTTTATGTCAGTCAAAACGTTCACTGAAGAATTCA
>NZ_CAMISV010000006.1:0-320846 GCF_946227095.1 Serratia proteamaculans | reverse complement strand
CCCCTGAAGGAACGTTTAAGACTAAGACGTTGATAGGCTGGGTGTGTAAGTGCAGCGATGCATTGAGCTAACCAGTACTAATGATCCGTGAGACTTAACCTTACAACACCAAAAGTGTTTTGATTTGAGAGTCGATTTTCAGCGAATGTTCCGAGATTGGTTCTGATGGCTACGATGTAGCGGTTGGAATGAAACAGAATTTGCCTGGCGGCCATAGCACGGTGGTCCCACCTGATCCCATGCCGAACTCAGAAGTGAAACGCCGTAGCGCCGATGGTAGTGTGGGGTCTCCCCATGCGAGAGTAGGACACTGCCAGGCATCAATTAAACGTTATCGGTTTGACACCCGGTAATGAGCAGGATCGCCCAGAGCGATTTTGCCACATCGAAAGATGTAACGTGAAAGAACCGGTGGAGCGGTAGTTCAGTTGGTTAGAATACCTGCCTGTCACGCAGGGGGTCGCGGGTTCGAGCCCCGTCCGTTCCGCCACTTATTTGATAAGCCCTGAGTCTCTGACTCAGGGCTTTTTCATATGTAAAATTCAGAAAAATTGCCTATTTTAGCGTGGTTTATGCGGTAAAAATCTGTTTTGATAAATAATTATCTGAATTGAATGCCAATATAAAGAATAAAATACCCGGCAGTAGGATCCCCACCGGGTAATCTATTTTCTCGTCGTTATTTAATATTCTGACGGGCGAGTTCCAACTGAATGTCCTTATCCAGATTAGCCACCCAACGATTATAGTTTGGGTGAATCTTTCCGTCTTTTGCATCCATATTACCGCTGCCAACATAGTTAATCTGATAACTATTCGTATTGTAAGTGATGCGGATGTCGGCACTGTGACCGCGTAGCAAAATTTTGCCATCGATCACGCCGTCAGCGCTCGGGTTCATAATCCAACCACGGTTCAAGCCTGCAGAGAGAATGGCCTGACGCACCTGTGCGTCACTGTGGCTACCAGCAACCTGTTGGCTGACGTTTCTTACCGGGGCTGTGCCTGCGCAACCGCTGACCAGAACCGCGGCGAATACGCCAGTTAAAATGAGTTTTAATGGTTTCATACTCTTTTCCATGAGTGATGGTGAATAAGAAATGTATTAGCCACGCACCGGGTGTAATGCATGACTCTCCCTCATTAAGATACCCCGATGGGGCATTTTCGACAAATATTGCTGATTTTCATTAGGATAATTCCCTTTTTTCTCAACTCTCATCAGGTTATGTCGATAAGTAAACCTAATCGTTTAATTGAATATTCCGTGTAAAAATAGGAATTTTGGGAATGCATTCTGAGGTTAGATATAATAAATTTACCCACGGAATTTTTCTGACCGGTAATACCCTTATGGCGGGCGACATGAATATACTCAGTTGGTGGGCGATGGCTCCCGATCGTGGAACGCGTGATGCATGGCGCCAATGGGCTACGGATGACTCTCTTGCCGCTGAATATCAGGGCGTATTACCCGGCTGTTCTCATATTCCCATGATGTCACTGCGTCGGATGAGTATCGGAACCCGTTTGGCGGTAGAAAGCGGACTGATCTTGTTGAATGACTACCAGGCGGATATGGCGATCTTTACCAGTCGTCATGGCGAACTGGAGCGGACGCACAAAATTCTTCGGCATCTGCATCAGGAACAACCCTTATCGCCAACGGATTTTGCCATGTCGGTACACAACACGGCGGCGGGCTGGTTGACTATTACGGCGAAGAATACTTTGCCGACCACTTCATTGGCTGCTGGGGCAGACAGCTTTCAGCAGGGGATGATTGAGGCCCAGGCGCTATTGGCCACGGGCAGTGCGGAGCGGGTGTTGTTAATCGATTTCGACGGTATTGTGCCGGAGGTTTATCGACCTTTCGCGCCGGAAAGTTCGGTACCCTATGCTGTCGCCCTGTTGCTCGAAAGCGGTGGCACTCTGCATTGTCAGGTAACAACCGCCGAACAGGCTAACTGCCATGAGCCGCAAGGTCTGGCATTTTTGCGGGGATGGCTGAGTGCTGATGATGAATTCACGGTACCGGGCCCACGGCACGACTGGTCGTGGAAACGCTGATGGCTACGACGATCCCTGCGGAAAGTGCTCCCGAAAAATCCTCCTGGTTTAATCGCTGTTGGCGGGTGGTGGCGACGGGTTTTTGCTTTTCACTGTTTGGCTTGGGTGGCCTGTTACTGTCTGGCGTCTGGTTTAATCTGATGCGTCTGGTGGTTTGTGATCCAGAGCGCCGCAGTTGGTTGACACAGAACTCGATCCGTCACAGTTTCCGTTTCTTCCTGGCCACGACACGCTTTTTCGGCGTGTTGGATTACCATTTCGACAACGTAGAGCGCTTCAGTGAAGATCGTGGTTGCCTGGTGATCGCCAACCATCCCAGCCTGCTGGATTATGTGTTGTTGGCTTCACAGATGCCGCGCTGTGACTGTATCGTCAAAGAGGCCTTGCTGAGTAATGTGTTTGTCAGCGGGGTGATCAAAGCGGCAGGGTACTTGGCCAATGTGCAGTCGGATATCCTGTTGGAACAGTGTCGCCAACGTCTGGCCAGCGGAGGGACCATCCTGATCTTCCCGGAAGGCACTCGGACTACGCCGGGCAAGGCGCTGACATTGCAACGGGGGGCCGCCAATATTGCGCTACGAGGACAGTGTGACATCCGCGTGGTGCATATTCATTGCCAGCCCCCCATGCTGACGAAGCAGGGCAAATGGTATAAGATCCCGGCGATAAAGCCGCAGTTCCATATCACCGTTCAGGATAAGATCGACGCCCGCGCATTCATTCATGCAAATGACGTTTCTCCCGCCCTTGCGGCAAGAAGATTAACCCAGCATTTAACTGACGCCTTACAGTCAGAACCTATAAATAATGAGAAATAGTGGAATGAATTTATTGAGCACCGAAATCAAGCAATTGATCATTGATATGCTCAATCTTGAAGGTATGACACCGGAGGAGATTGACGCTGAGGCACCGCTGTTTGGTGATGGACTGGGTCTGGATTCCATTGATGCATTGGAATTGGGCCTGGCATTAAAGAACCGTTATGGCGTGGTGCTGTCGGCTGAAAGCCAGGATATGCGCCAACACTTTTATTCCGTGGAAACGCTGGCGAAGTTTGTTTCTGCACAGCGTAGCAAATAAGGGGTTTTCATGGATAAGCAAGAAATTTACCTGCAAATTCAGGCGTTGCTGGTCAAGCTGTTCGAGCTGGACGCGGATGACATTAAGCCAGAGTCGCGTTTGTACGAAGAGCTGGAGCTGGACAGCATTGATGCGGTGGATCTGGTCGTGCATTTGCAGAAAACAACCGGCAAGAAGATCAAACCGGAAATGTTCAAGTCGGTGCGCACCGTGCAAGACGTGGTTGATGCCATCGATGAGCTGCTTAAGTCAGACAGTTAAGGCCGCAGTATAAAGGTGAACACTGCCCCCTGGCTGAATCCGATGTTGCGGCTGTTGCAGGTCGTGACCTGGCTGGTGCTGCTGCTTTACCCACTGGCGGTTTGGGTTGGCTTGACTCGCTGGGGAACCACCGTCCTGGCGCCGCTGCTGGTGACGGTGTTTACCTTACGCCTGCTGGTGCTGCGCGGCAAACTTCGTCAGCAAATGTGGTTAGGCAAAGCCCTGGCTATTGTCGGCATCTTGCTGGCGCTGGCCAGTTGGGCGCTGAAACAGAGCCATTGGCTGCTGTATTACCCGGTATGGGTCAACGCATTACTGCTGTCGCTGTTTGCATACTCGCTGTTTTCGCCACCCACGGTGGTTGAGCGATTGGCGCGTATAACCGAGCCGCAGCTGGATGCCGCTGGTGTGGTTTACACTCGCCGGGTGACTCAGGTTTGGTGTGGGTTCTTTATTGTTAACTGCGCGATAGCGCTGGCAACCTGCCTGTCCGGTGATATTGCACTCTGGACGCTGTATAACGGCGGCATCAGCTATTTGCTGATGGGGGCATTAATGGGTATTGAATGGACAGTCAGGAAAAGGATCAGGCGCGCCTGAGTTTGCCGATGAGCCAATGGCTCAACGCGGAGCGTGATGATGGTCTGCTTATTGCCTGGCGTGGCGCTCAGGCATTCTATCTCGGTCAATTTCGCCGTGACGTTGCCGCATTGGCTGCAGAGCTGGTGGGCAGGGAAGAGCGTCGTTGGGCGCTGTGTTTTGATGATAGCTATCGCTTTGCCGTTGCGTTGTTGGCATCTTTGTATGCTGCCAGGGTGCCGGTGATTTTTGGCCACCAGCGCGAAGCCATCCTCAAAGAGCAGCGGGCAGATTACGATGCGTTGCTGACCGATATGCCTCTCGATCCCGGCGTGCCGGTTTTGTCGGTATCCGAGGGGGCCAATGCGGATAGCGTACTGCCCGCCTGGCCTCAGGATCCTCGCTTTATTCTTTACACTTCCGGCTCTACCGGCCAGCCGCAGGCGGTGAATAAATCCGTTGCCTGTATGGACCATGAAAGCGAACTGCTGGCTGCAGCCTGGCACGAGCCCTTGCAAGGTTGCTGCATTATCGCGTCGGTGTCTCACCAGCATATGTATGGCCTGAGTTTTCGCCTGTTCCTGCCACTGGCTTTTGGCCTGCCGTTTGATGCGCAATTAACGCAGTATCATGAACAGTTGATTGCCCGACACCAGGGCCGGCGTCTGGTGTTTGTCAGCAGCCCTGCGTGGCTTAAGCGCCTGGATAGCCGCCTGGCGCTGACCGAATGCGTTGAGGTATTTTCCGCCGGTGGCCCGCTATCTGGTGCTGAAGCCCAACTGTCGCAGCAGATGTTGGGCGGATTGCCGTTGGAAATATACGGCACGACGGAAACCGGCTCGCTGGCTTGGCGCAAGCAAGTTCGAGAGGCCGCACTGTGGCAGCTATTTGATGGCGTGACGCTAACAGTTAATTCAGACAGCTGCGTCAAGGTTGTGTCGCCACTGATCCCTGATAGCGGCGAACTGGTGTTGAGCGATATTATTCAGCTCGCACCGGATGGCCGACAATTTCAATTAAACGGCCGCGCCGACCGTATTATCAAACTGGAAGAGAAACGCCTGTCGCTAAGCGAAATTGAGCGCCGACTGACTTCGCTGCCGGAGATCGCCAATGCTGCGGTGTTAACGCAGCAGCAAACAGGACGCACGGTATTGGTAGCGGTGATCGTGTTGTCATCCTATGGCGAAACCTGTCGACAAACCCTGTCCGAAGGGGAGTTAACCCGCAAACTGCATCAGGCGCTGCGGGGCTGGCTGGAGCCGGTGGCTCTGCCGCGCCGCTGGCGTATTATCGATGCCATTCCGCTGAATCCGCAGGGCAAGCGCGCCTATGCCGAACTACAGGAGCTGTTTTTATGATGCAACCTGAGGTGCTGCAACAGCAGGTGAGCGACGCTACCCATGCCAGCCTGCAGCTGCGTTTACCTGCCGGGCTGTTTTGGTTTCGCGGCCATTTCCCGGAACATCCGATCCTGCCGGGGGTCACGCAGTTGAACTGGGTGATGCAGTATGCGCGGCAATTGCTGGCTATCGAGGCCGGGTTCAAAGGGATCGAAGTGGTCAAATTTCAACAACCCCTGTTGCCGGAGCAAACCGTACTGTTGCAGCTTGAATGGCAGCCGGTGCGGCATAAACTGTTATTCAGCTACCGCGTGGGTGAAACGATCGCCAGCAGCGGTAAGATCTCATTATGTCAGTGAGCGCCCCCTTCACCCCCTGTCTCGTTATCCCCTGTTTCAATCACGGGCAGATGATGGCCGCGGTGCTGAGCTCGTTAGCCGGCTATGGCCTGCCATGTCTGATCGTGGACGATGGCAGCGATATCGACACCGCCGGGGAACTGCAACACCTGGCTGCGGAGCTGCCGTGGGTCAGGTTGCTGCGATTGGAGAAAAACCAGGGGAAAGGGGCGGCGGTGATCGCCGGTCTGCAGTTGGCACAACGGCAGGGTTACAGCCACGCTGTACAGGTGGATGCCGACGGCCAGCATCAACTGAGTGATATCCCGGCCATGATCGACGAGGCGCGCGCTCATCCGGATTGCCTGATTTCCGGCCGCCCCATTTACGACAGCTCGGTGCCAAAAGCTCGCCTGTATGGTCGCTATGTCACCCATGTCTGGGTATGGATAGAAACCCTGTCGCTGTCGTTGAAAGACAGCATGTGCGGTTTCCGCGTTTATCCGGTGGGACCGACGCTGGCGTTAACCAAGCGCCATCCGCTCGGCAAGCGTATGGATTTCGATACCGAAGTGATGGTTCGACTGTATTGGCAGGGGATCCCCAGCCGCTTTTTGCCGACGCGCGTCACCTATCCGGCCGACGGCGTTTCTCATTTTGACGCGCTGCGCGATAATCTGCGTATCTCCTGGATGCATACCCGTTTGTTCTTTGGCATGTTGCTGCGTATTCCTCGTTTGCTGCGGCAACGCCAACGGTCGGCTAATCCACAACATTGGTCGACGACCCAGGAGCGCCATGGCCTGTGGGGCATCCGGCTGATGCTACAGATCTACCGGCTGTTTGGTCACCGGGCATTTCAAGTATTGCTGTATCCGGTGATCGGTTATTTCTGGCTGACCGGGCGTCGCCAGCGTGAGGCATCGCGCGATTACCTACAGCGTCTGCGGCAGTTCGCCCAGAGTCGGCAGCAGCCGTTGCCTGCACCGCTCAGCAGCTTCCATCACTTTATGCGTTTTGGCGATGCGATGCTCGACAAGCTGGCGAGTTGGCGCGGGGAGCTGAATGACATTCGGCTGGTGGATCGCGCCGGCTGTGAACGTCAGATAGCTTCCGGCAAAGGTACGCTGATCCTGGCTTCACACCTGGGGGATATCGAGTCCTGCCGTGCCCTGGGTGAGCTGGATTCGGGCGTAAAGGTGAATGCCCTGGTGTTTACCGAGCACGCCGAGCGCTTCAACCAGGTGATGAAAGAAGTGAACCCGCGCGCCAATCTGAATTTGATCTCAGTGACGTCGCTGGGGCCGGAAACGGCCATGCGGCTGCAGGACAAGCTGGATGCCGGTGAATGGGTGGCGATCGTCGGCGATCGCACCTCTGCCGGTAAACATCAGCGAGGTGAGCAACCCCGCGTAGTATGGAGCCGCTTTCTCGGCCAACCGGCCCCTTTCCCGCAGGGACCCTTTGTGCTGGCTGCCGCACTGCGTTGCCCGGTATTTCTGATGTTCGGTCTCAAGCAGCAGGGGCGCCTGAACGTTTATTTCGAGCCGTTTGCCGATCCGCTGTTATTACCCCGTCAGCAGCGCCAGCAGGCGTTGCAAGATGCGGTGGATAGTTATGCCGCACGGCTGGAGCACTATTGCCTGCTGGCACCGCTCGACTGGTTTAATTTTTTCGATTTCTGGCAGTTGGCGGCGCAGCCGTCAGCGCAACAGGGGCCTGAGACATGAAGCTAAAAGACGATCCGCGATTCTCCGTCAGTATTGAAATCGCTATTCCTTTCCATGATACCGATGCCATGGGCGTCGTGTGGCACGGCAACTATTTCCGTTATTTTGAGATCGCGCGCGAAGCGTTGCTCAAACAGTTCAGTTACGGTTATCGGCAGATGCAGGCTTCAGGCTATGTCTGGCCGATCGTGGATACGCGAGTGAAATACATCGCGCCGGTGCTGTTTGAACAGCGCATTATCGTTTGCGCCGAGCTGGAAGAATATGAAAACCGCCTGCGTATTGGCTACCGAATTCTGGATGCGGAGAGCGGCAAAACCACCACCCGCGGTCATACCATTCAGGTTGCGGTAGACGCTGACAGCAAAGAAATGTGCTTTGCCTCACCGCAGGTGCTGCTGGACAACATTGAGGGGGCGCAATGAAGTACGGGTTATGGGTTCTTATCGCCTTTTTCAGCCTGAGCGTCCAGGCGGTCACGTTGCCGGAATTGCAACAGCGCTTTAGCCAACAGCCGGTGTTGCGCGCCGAGTTCGAACAGCAGCGCAGCATCAGCGGCATGATGAAACCTTTGAAATCCAGCGGTGAACTGCTGATTTCTCAGCAAAAAGGGCTTTGGTGGGCGCAACAGAAACCTTTCCCGTTGAACCTGCTGCTGGATGATAAGCGCATGGTGCAAATCCTGGCAGGCCAGCCGCCGCAGGTGGTAACGGCGGACAACAATCCGCAAATGTTTCAGTTCAACCACCTGCTGACCGCGCTGTTTCACGCCGACAGCCAGGCGCTGGACCAAAACTTTGCTTTGCAGTTCAGTGATTTGGGGAGTAACCAATGGCGACTGGTGCTGACACCCAAAACCACCCCTCTCGACAAGTTGTTCAAGCGAATTACCCTCAACGGTGCGCAATTCCTGGAAACCATTGATATCGATGATATGCAAAGTGATGCCACCCATATCCGCTTCTTTAACCAGCGTACGGCACCACAGACGCTGACCGCCGAGGAGCAACAGCGTTTTGCGTCCTGAATTGCACCGGCGGTTGGCGTTTGGCTGGCTGGCGATTTGCCTGCTGCTGCTGGCGGCTTTGTGCTGGCTGTTGCCGCGCAGCCAGATCAACAGCAGCGTATTGGCGTTATTACCGAAGCAGCAACTGGTGGGCGTACCGGATGAGTTGGCCGAGGGTTTCAGCCGCCGACTCGACCGCCAACTGATGTGGCTGGTCAGCCCGCCGCCAGGAGCTGACAGCGCTGCGGTGGACTGGTGGTGGCAGCAATTACGCCAGATGCCGGAACTGCAGCAGGTTGGCGGGCCAATGGATGCGCAACGTCAGCAGCAGTGGGGCCGTTTTTTCTACCAGCATCGTAATGTGTTGCTGGACGATGCCACCCGGCAACGGTTGTTGCAGGGGGCGGATGCGCAAAGCCAGTGGATCCTCGGGCAACTCTATTCTGCTTTCGCCGGTGTCAGTGGCAAGGAGCTGGCTAACGATCCGCTGATGTTGGTGCGAGCCTCGCAGCTGGCACAGCAACAAAACGGTGGCTTGCTGAGCCTGTCCAATGGCTGGCTGGTGGCGCGTGATGCACAGGGCCGCAGTTGGTATCTGCTGCACGCCGAGTTAAGCGCCTCTTCTTATGACATCAGCAGTGCCCGGCGCACGGTGGACAAACTTACGGTATTGCAGCAACAACTGCAGCAGCGCTGGCCGGGCGCAGAGGTGCTGAACCGCGGTACGCTGTATTACAGCAATTACGCCAGCCAACAGGCCGAGCGGGATATTTCCACTATTGGCCTGGCGTCGGTGGTGGGGGTATTTGTATTGGTGCTGTTGATGTTCCGTTCACCGCTGCCGCTGCTATTGTGCGGGTTATCGGTGGGGATGGGCGCCTTGGCGGGCACCGTCGCCACGCTGTTGGCCTTTGGTGAAATACATTTGATGACGCTGGTGTTGAGCATCAGCATCGTCGGCATTTCGGCCGATTACACGCTCTATTTCCTGACCGAACGTATGGTGCATGGCGAGCAATCGACGCCGTTGGCCAGTTTACAAAAGCTGTTGCCGGCGTTGTCGATGGCCTTGCTGACCACCGTGGTGGCTTACCTGGCGCTGTTGATTGCGCCGTTCCCGGGTTTGCAGCAGTTGGCGGTGTTTGCCGCTGCCGGGCTCAGCGCCGCCTGCCTTACCGTGATTTGCTGGTATCCCCGATTGTCGCGTCGGCTGCCGGTGCGGCCGGCTCCAGGTTTGCCGCTTATCCTGGGCTGGCTGCATGCCTGGCGACATCGTCCCTTACTGCGCTATGGGTTGCCCGCAGCGGTCTTGTTGCTGGTGGTGGCCGGTTTCAGCCAGTTGAAGGTCGACGACGACATTGGCCAATTGCAGGCGTTACCCACGGCGTTACAGCAACAGGAACAACGCATCGCGGCATTGACGGGTCAGCATAACGATCAGAAATGGCTGGTGGTCTACGGCGAAAATGCCGAACAGTTGTTGCAGCGCATCGAGCTGCTGCAGCCCAAACTGGCGCAGGCAAAACGGCAGGGCGTGCTGGCGGATTATCGTCTGTTACCTCTGCCTTCACTCCAGCGCCAGCAGCAGAACGTCGCTCTGTTGCAGCGGGTGGCACCACAGGTGATGACGCAATTACAGCAGGCGGACCTGACCCTGAAATCCCCTGACTTGACCGCTGAATGGGTGAAACCGGATCAGTGGTTGGGCAGCGTGGTCAGCGAGGGTTGGCGACTGCTGTGGCTGACGCTTCCCGATGGGCGCAGCGCGGCGCTGGTACCGGTCAACGGTGTACAGAACAGCGCGGCGATGCAGGCATTGGCTGAACAGGTGCCGGGTACCGGTTGGATCGACCGGAAAACCGAATTCAGTGAACTCTTTGGCCAGTACCGGCTGTATCTTTCCTATCTGCTGATGCTGTCAGTGGCGGCGATCGCGCTGATTTACCTGTGGCGTTTTGGTCTGCGTCATGGCCTGCGCTGCATGGTGCCGACGCTGTTGTCACTGGGCAGCGGTATTGCGGTCTTGGCGTTGAGCGGCCATACGCTGAACCTGTTCTCGCTGCTGGCGTTGGTGCTGGTATTGGGGATCGGCATTAATTATACGCTGTTCTTTACCAATCCCCGGGGGACGCCGACCACCTCGATGTTCGCCATCTTTATGGCGGTATTCACCACCCAATTGACCTTTGGCATGCTGGTGCTGAGCCATACTCAGGCCATCAGCAGTTTTGGCATTGTATTGAGCAGCGGCATCGCCGTCGCCTTTCTGTTAGCGCCGCTGACGTTAGCAACAAAAAGAAAAAGAGGAAAAGCCTGATGCGTGGCTTACGAATGATGCTGTTAACGCTGGTCGCGGTGCTGGCCGGTTGTGCCGGTTCGCAGGATCCAACCCTGCCGCAGGCGTGGCTGAAACCCGGCACTCGGGTGACATTACCCGCACCGACGCTAGCTCAGCCGTTCAGTCAGCAACAACTGCTGACAGCCGAAGTGAAAGGGCAGCAGCATTCGATGCTGGTATTGCTCAATGCCGACGGCCAGCGCTTGCAATTGGTCGGCATGTCGCCGCTCGGGATCCGGTTGTTCAACCTGACCTACGATCGTCAGGGGATCCACACCGAACAGTTGATTAAAGTGGGCGAATTGCCGCCCGCCAGCCAGGTGTTGGCTGACATCATGCTGAGCTATTGGCCGTTGGCGGACTGGCAACCTTTGCTGCCTGCCGGGTGGCGGCTGGAAGATCAACCACAGGTGCGGCGTCTGTATGACGATCGTGGGACGATCATCAGTGAAATCCGTTACCAGCAGGGGGACGGGCGGCGTGAACCGCAGTCTATCGCCCAATCCGCTTTCCATTACCGCATCACCATTCAGAACCTGGGGAGCGAATAATGATCTATTTCTCCGCCGTAGGGATGGTGAATGCGTTGGGTAACAGTTTGCCGCAGATAGCGGAAAATCTGGCGCGTGGCGTGTCGCCCGGCATGCAGCAGCAGACGCAGTGGCTGCTCGGGGGCGCGCCATCCTGGTTCGGAAATGTACAGGGCGAACTGCCTGCCATTCCCGAGTCCCTCAAAAAGCATAACTCTCGCAACAACCGCCTGCTGCTGGCAGCATTGGCGCAGATCGACACGCCAGTGTGCGAGGCTATTGCCCGCTACGGCGCGGATCGTGTCGCAGTGATTATGGGCACCAGTACCTCCGGTATCCACGAAGGTGAGTTGGCGCTGCAACAGTATCAGGCGGGGCAGTGGCCGCAGGGTTATGATTATCAGCAGCAGGAGTTGGGCGATCCTGGCCTGTTTCTCAGCGCTTTTCTTGCTACCCGTGGCCCGGCTTATACCCTGTCTACCGCCTGTTCCTCCAGTGCGCGTGCCATTATCAGCGGCAAACGCCTGATTGAAGCCGGGCTGGTGGATGCGGCGATTGTTGGCGGTGCCGACAGCCTGTGCCAAATGCCGATTAACGGTTTCCACAGCCTGGAGTCACTGTCAGCGGAACGCTGTACGCCGTTCGCCACTGGGCGTAGTGGCATTAATATCGGCGAGGCGGCAGCGTTGATGTTGTTAACGCGGGAACCTGCACCGGTCGCACTGTTGGGCGTCGGTGAATCTTCCGATGCCTGGCATATGTCGGCACCGCATCCCGCCGGTGAAGGAGCCGAACGGGCCATCCGCATGGCGCTGCGGCAAGCCGGTCTGAACGCCGGGCAAATTGGTTATATTAACCTGCACGGCACCGCCACACGGCTTAACGACCAAGTTGAAGCGCAGGTGGTCAATCGCCTGTTTGGTAGCCAGACGCCGTGCAGTTCTACCAAGCATCTTACCGGCCACACGTTGGGCGCTGCCGGTGCGGTCGAAGCGGCGTTGAGCTGGCTATTGCTGACCCAGCCGTTGCCACTGCCGCAGCAAGATTTCAGTCGCGTGCCGCGTGATGCCGAATTGGCACCAATAGGCCTGGTTTGCCAGCAACAACCGCTGCGTCAACGTGCGATTCTGTCCAATTCGTTTGCCTTCGGCGGTAACAATGCTTGTCTGCTGTTGGGAGAAGCCTGATGAATCACTATCACGCTGCCGAATACTATTTGCCTCATGCATCACCAATGGTGCTGCTGGAACAGGTGCTTGAGGTAGGTGAAGAGCATGCCCGCTGTGCCGTTACGGTCAGCGCCGACGGCGTGCTGGCGCCGTTTCTTGACGCGCAAGGCGCGCTGCCGGGCTGGTATGGCATTGAGCTGATGGCGCAGGCGATTGGCGTCTGGAGTGGCTGGCATGGCCGCCAGAGCGCTCAGCCGCCGCAGTTGGGCATGTTGCTGGGCGGGCGGGCGATTCACTGCGAGTTACCGGTTTTTCCTGCCGGCAGCAAACTGTTGGTTAGCGTGCAGCAACTGTTAAAAGACGAAAAGTTAGCCAGTTTTGAGTGTGAAATCAGTATCGATAATGTGCGCATCGCACAGGGCAGGCTGAATACTTACCAGCCTGATCAACAAGAAATCATTCAATTGACGACCTTAAGGGGAGACGCATGATGCGTTCCGTTTTAGTCACCGGCGCCAGTAAAGGGATCGGTCAGGCCATTGCTTGCCGCCTGGCTGCCGATGGCTTTTTGATGGTAGTTCACTACCACAGCGATAAGACCGGGGCAGAACAGACACTGCAGCAAATTACCAACGCCGGTGGGCAAGGGCGGTTGATTCAGTTTGATATCAGCAACCGCAGCCAGTGCCGTGAGGTGCTGGAGCAGGATATTGAAACTTACGGCGCCTATTATGGCGTGGTGAACAATGCGGGCATTACCCGCGATGGCGCTTTCCCTGCGCTGAGTGAGGACGACTGGGATGGCGTGATCCATACCAATCTCGACAGCTTCTACAACGTACTGCACCCCTGCGTGATGCCGATGATTGGCTTGCGCAAGGGCGGGCGGATTATCGCGCTGTCGTCGGTTTCCGGCGTGATGGGTAACCGTGGGCAGGTCAACTACAGTGCGGCGAAGGCCGGGGTGATCGGTGCCTGCAAGGCGCTGGCAATCGAGCTGGCGAAACGCAAAATCACCGTTAACTGCATCGCGCCTGGCCTGATTGATACCGGCATGATTGACATGGAGCCGGCGGCGCTGGATGAAGCGATGCGTGTTATCCCGCTTAAACGCATGGGCTCGGCGGAAGAGGTGGCCGGGCTGGCCAGCTATCTGATGTCGGATATTGCCGGCTATGTGACGCGGCAGGTCATTTCCATTAATGGAGGAATGGTATGACACAACGAGTGGTAGTTACCGGCATGGCCGGTGTGACGGCGTTCGGCAATAACTGGGCGGATGTCTCCAGCCGGTTGAAGCAGGGCCAGAATGCAGTGCGTTACATGACGCAATGGGAAGAATATCAGGGGCTGAATACCCACCTTGGCGCACCGGTCGAGGATTTTGTATTGCCGGAGCACTATACCCGCAAGCGTATTCGTTCGATGGGCCGGGTTTCACTGTTGGCCACGCGGGCAACCGAACTGGCACTTGAGCAGGCTGGGCTGCTGGGTGAGGCGGTACTGACCAACGGTGAGACCGGTATCGCTTACGGCTCATCGACCGGCAGCACCAAGCCGGTCAGCGAGTTCGCCACCATGCTAACCGAGAAGCACACCGGCAATATTACCGGTACCACCTATGTGCAGATGATGCCCCACACCGCGGCGGTGAATACCGGCCTGTTCTTTGGCCTGCGCGGCCGGGTGATCCCGACCTCCAGCGCCTGCACCTCAGGCAGTCAGGCCATTGGCTACGCCTACGAGAGCATTCACCATGGGTATCAGACGGTGATGGTGGCTGGCGGAGCCGAAGAGCTGTGTCCTTCGGAGGCGGCGGTGTTCGACACGCTGTTCGCCACCAGCCAGCAGAACGATCACCCGGCGCTTTCGCCACGCCCGTTTGACCGTCAACGTGACGGGTTGGTAATTGGTGAAGGGGCGGGGACGCTGATTTTGGAGTCACTGGATCATGCGCTGGCGCGCGGTGCTACCATTTACGGCGAGATTGTCGGCTTTGCCACCAACTGCGATGCCGCGCATATTACCCAACCGCAGCAGGAAACCATGCAGATCTGCATGCAGCAGGCACTGAAGGCCTCCGGGCTGGCGATCGGTGATATTGGTTATATTAGCGCTCACGGCACGGCGACCGATCGTGGTGATATCGCAGAAAGTCAGGCAACGGCGGCGATTTTTGGCAATAGCACGCCGATCTCCTCGTTGAAAAGCTACTTTGGTCATACGCTGGGTGCCTGTGGCGCGCTGGAAGCCTGGATGGCGCTGGAGATGATGCGTGAAGGCAGCTTTGCGCCGACCATCAACCTCAGCGAGCCGGACAGCGCTTGTGGCGATCTGGATTACATCATGGGCGGCTATCGCCAGATTGATACCGAGTTTGTGCAGTCGAACAACTTCGCGTTTGGTGGTATCAATACCTCGCTGATCCTGCGCCGCTGGGCGTAATCTTGCCTTGCCGGGGTGCTTACCCCGGCAATTGTTGTATTTTAATCAAAAGTCTTATGCACAATAGGGCGTTTTTGATCAACAAAACAGTTGCCATAATCCTCCCATATCGCTTCAACATCCTAATGAGAGAATAAAATTATGAGCATCCCTGCATTTGGTTTAGGTACCTTCCGTCTTCAGGATCAGGTTGTCATCGACTCGGTCAGCACCGCGCTGGCACTGGGGTATCGCGTCATTGATACCGCACAGATCTATGAAAACGAAGCGGCAGTCGGCCAGGCGATCGCTGTCAGCGGTATCCCGCGTGAAGAGCTGTTCATCACCACCAAGATTTGGATCGCCAACCTGGCGAAGGGCAAGTTGATCCCAAGCCTGCAAGAGAGCCTGAGCAAACTGCAAACCAGCTATGTTGATCTGACCCTGATCCACTGGCCGTCGCCGAATGACGAAATCTCTGTCGCGGAGTTTATGGCTGAGTTGGCGGAAGCTAAAAAGCTGGGCCTGACTCGTCAGATTGGCGTGTCCAACTTCACTCTGGATCTGATGCAGCAGGCGATTGATGCGGTAGGCGCGGACCAGATCGCCACTAACCAGATCGAGCTGTCGCCGTATTTACAGAACCGCAAGGTAGTGGAGTGCGCCCAGCAGCACGGCATTGCCATCACCTCCTACATGACGCTGGCCTATGGCCAGGCGCTGCAGGATGAGACCATCAAGGCTATCGCGACAAGCCGCAACGCTACTCCGGCACAGGTTATCCTGGCCTGGGCGCTGCAATTGGGTTACGCGGTGATCCCATCATCGACCAAACGTGAAAACCTGGCGAGCAACCTGTTGGCGCAGCAACTGACGCTGACCGCCGAGGAAATGGCGGCAATCGCCAGTCTGGAAAACAATGGCCGTCTGGTCAGCCCGGAAGGCCTGGCACCGAACTGGGATTGATTCTCTAGCATCTATGCATCAGGGCGCCCAAACGGGCGCCTTTTTTATGGTGCCAAACGCTCACTGATAAAATCGATAAAGCTGCGCAGGCGGTTGCTGACTGCACTGTCGCTGTAATACACGGCATTGACTGGCATTGCTACTGGCAGGGTTTCAGCAACCAAAATGGGGACCAGATCGCCGCGCTTGATATCTTCATCAATCATAAAATTCGACAGGCAGGCAATACCGTTGCCGTGCAGGCACAGGTGACGCTGGGTTTCACCACTGTTGGTGGTCAGGCCCGGGGTAATCTCTAGCTGGCGACCGTCGGCACAGGCCAGCGGCCAGCGGTTCAGACTGGGCAGGTCGTTAAAACCAATGCAGCAGTGCTGCTCTAATTCTTCTACCGTCTGCGGGGTGCCGTACTGCGACAAATAGGCGGGAGAGGCGAGAACGCGCCGATAGCTGGTCATCAGTTTGCGTGCCTTCAGGCTGGAGTCGGTCAACTCACCGACGCGGATGGCAATATCCACCTTGCGCTCGATCAGATTGATAAAGTTCTCCGATGACACCAGCGACAACGTCATCTCCGGGTAGAGCGCCCGAAACTCTGCCACCAGCGGCGTTAATACATGCAGTACTACCGGTGTGGCGGCATCGACGCGTAGCAACCCCTGCGGACGCAGACGGCTTTCCATCAACGCATTCTCTGCCGCCGCCATATCACTCAGTACCTTCTGCACCTGACGGAAATAGTTCTCCCCTTCCTGCGTCAGGCTGATCTGGCGCGTAGTGCGGTTAAGCAACGTCACGCCCAGTTTGGTTTCCAGCTTCTTGACCGTACGGCTGACCACCGAATTCGCCTGATCAAGTTGTTCTGCCGCCCGGCTGAAGCTGCCGCTTTCTACCACGGTGACGAAGGTGATGAGTTCATCGGAGTTCGCTTTCACTGTTGCTCCTTTGGCAAAATTAATTTGATATTTTGAGCATTTTTATCATTTAAGCATAGGCCGATAATAGCCGTCATCAACCTGAACGCTATTTGGAGTAAAAAAGATGCCTCTCGCATTACTTGCATTGACCATCAGTGCCTTTGCTATTGGTACGACGGAATTTGTGATTGTCGGACTCATCCCGACGATTGCAGAGCAGTTAGGGGTAACTGTGCCGTCCGCCGGGCTGCTGGTGACCATTTATGCTATCGGCGTGGCCATTGGTGCGCCGGTGCTGACGGCGTTAACCGCCCGTGTGCCGCGCAAGCTGCTGTTGATCAGCCTGATGGTGCTGTTCACCCTGGGTAACCTGTTGGCCTGGCAGTCGCCAGGCTATGAGTCGCTGGTGATAGCGCGTCTGCTGACCGGTCTGGCCCATGGGGTGTTCTTCTCAATCGGTTCTACCATTGCTACCAGCCTGGTGGCGAAAGAGAAGGCCGCCTCGGCGATTGCCATTATGTTCGGCGGCCTGACCGTGGCGCTGGTGACTGGGGTGCCCTTGGGGACCTTTATCGGCCAGCACTTTGGCTGGCGTGAAACCTTCCTGGCAGTATCACTGATTGGTGTGATCGCCACCGTGGCCAGCGCTATTTTGGTGCCAAACAACATTAAAAATCAGGCCAGTGCCAGCATTAAAGACCAGTTTAAAGTGCTGACGCATCCTCGCCTGTTGCTGATTTACGCTATTACTGCACTGGGTTACGGTGGCGTGTTCACTACCTTCACCTTCCTGGCGCCGATGATGCAGGAACTGGCGGGCTTCTCCGCTCCGGCAGTCAGCTGGATCCTGCTGGCCTACGGTATTGCGGTGGCGATTGGTAATATCTGGGGTGGCAAGCTGGCGGATCGTCACGGAGCGGTGCGTGCATTGAGCTTTATTTTCGCCGCTCTGGCCGTTCTGTTGCTGGTGTTCCAGTTCACTGCCAGCCACAGCATTGCCGCGTTGCTGACGGTGATCGTCATGGGGGTATTTGCCTTTGGTAACGTTCCGGGTCTGCAGGTGTATGTGGTACAAAAAGCCGAGCAGTACCAGCCAAACGCAGTGGATGTGGCTTCCGGCCTGAACATTGCGGCCTTTAATGTGGGTATTGCCCTTGGCTCCGTGATTGGTGGCCAAACCGTGGCGACCTTGGGTCTGGCGCAAACGCCGTGGATTGGTGCGTTGATTGTGCTGGTGGCGCTGTTACTGGTGGGTGTCAGCGGCAGGCTGGATAAGAAGTACCGGCAGCAATTGGCCTGAATCTTATAGCTTTCTCTTCTCTGGCCCGCATTTTGCGGGCCTTTTCGCATTTATGACACGCCACCGCCAACCTTTACACACATATACTGTCAGAAGATTGAAATCCCTGCATCACGCCCCTATAACTGAAAGGGTATAACCCCTAAAAGCCATGCCGTCAGCCGAGGGCAGGCGTATAATCAATTCATTGTTGGCGGGAATGTCACCGCCAGTTTCATCCTAATGGGAAATAGGCGAATAGCGTGCCGAAACGAACTTATGCAATGAGGTATGTTGCAGGTCAGCCAGTTGAGCGAATTTTCCCTGGCGCCATCGACCAAGCGCTGCCGCCCGGGGCTGCATTGCCCACGTCCGGCGCGTTACGGGTCATGGTGTGGAATATCTTTAAACAGCAGCGAGCCGACTGGCTTTCGGTGCTGAAAAGCTATGGCAAGGATGCGCAACTGGTGCTGTTGCAGGAAGCGCAAACCACACCTGAACTGGTGAGCTTTGCTACGTCCAACTATCTGGCAGCCGATCAGGTGCCGGCATTTGTGTTACCGCAGCATCCTTCCGGGGTAATGACGCTGGCGGCGGCACATCCGGTCTATTGCTGTCCGCTACGTGAACGTGAGCCCTTACTGCGATTGGCCAAGTCGGCGTTGATCACCGTCTACCCGTTGTTTAACGGTCAGTTATTGATGGTAGTGAATATTCATGCGGTGAATTTCAGCCTGGGCGTGGACGTTTACAGCAAGCAACTGGGGCCGATTGGTGAGCAGATTGCCCATCACCACGGGCCGGTGATCATGGCCGGGGATTTTAATGCCTGGAGCCGTAAACGAATTAATGCGCTCTATCAGTTCGCCAGCGATATGGCGCTGCGTGAGGTGAACTTCACCGATGATCACCGCCGCAAGGCTTTTGGTCGCCCGCTGGATTTTGTGTTTTATCGCAATATGGGGGTGGCAGAGGCTTCGGTCCTGGTGACCAGCGCGTCGGATCATAATCCACTGCTGGTGGAGTTTCATCCAGAGGCCGACAAACCGCATTGGTAAGGTTCCCCCCCGTATTCAGGACGGGTCACAGACAATAAAAAAGCACCCCGAAGGGTGCTTTTTTTGTGCCGAAAATTTAGGTATCCGGCGACGTTTTATCGCTGACAAACAAGGTCAATTTCAGACCCGGTTGCAGGCTGCTGCTGGCCTTGGCAAGCGTTGAGTTCCAACGCATCACGTCGTTAATATCGACGCCGTGACGACGTGCAATACTGGCAAGCGAATCACCTTTACGAACCTGATAGGTGATACTGCTGTTACTGCCGGTGTTGCTGGCCACTTGCAGGGTTTGCCCAACTTTTAGCGTGCTCCTGGCACGTAAATTGTTCCAACTCTGCAAATCGCTGGACTTGATATTCAACCGCTTGGCAATGCCCGATACCGTGTCGCCGGAGCGCACTTTATACGAGCTGCCACCGGACAAACCGCTGTTCTTCGCCAACTGGGTGGTTGGCTGAGTCACTGCGATCTGGCCATCGGCCAACGAGTCTTTCAGCTGATCGGCATGACCTTTGGGAACCATAATGTAATGGGGCCCGTTGGGTGCCGTAACGCCTTTTTTGTAGCCTGGGTTGTAAGCTTTCATCTTGGTCAGCGAAAGCCCAGCCATCTCAGCCGCCTGAGTTAACTGTATTTGCTGCCCAACATCAATACGCGCCAGTGCACGGGTGTTATCAGTCTTAGGCAGATTGATACCGTACTTTTTGCTGTTCTTAATGATGTCGCTCAGCGCCAGCATTTTCGGGACATAAATTGACGTTTCACGTGGAAGCGACAATGCCCAGAAATTGGTTGGCTTACCCTGGCGTTTATTCGCCTTAACCGCCTGCATGACACGGCCTTCACCACTGTTATAAGCAGCAATGGTCAGTAACCAGTCGCCGTTAAACATGCGGTTCAAATACTGCATCATATCAAGCGCAGCAGTCGTCGAGGCCACGACATCGCGTCGCCCGTCATACCACTGGTTGTTTTTCAAACCATAATTCCGACCCGTTTGCGGCACGATTTGCCATAGCCCTGCGGCGTTGGCACTTGACGTGGCGTGGGGGTCAAAAGCGCTCTCCACTATGGGTAGCAGTACCAGTTCCATCGGCATATTGCGTTTCTTAATCTGCCCGACTATCCAGTACATGTACGGCTCTGCCCGTAATGTTACATCGTGGAGATAGCTCTTACTTTTTAGGTACTTTCTTTTTTGATCACGGATCCGGGAATTTTCCGGAACCTCCATCTTCAGCTCGTCGCTAATGAAGTTCCACAGGTTCTGTTGCGCGGCACCACTATTGTTATCTAGCCACCGCGCCGAGCTCGCTCGACCATTCGCTGTGTACTCTCCTGCTTCACCTTCTTGACCTGCCGAAGACAAACTCTGTGCATGCTGTTCTGGGGCCGGTGCGTCCTGCCTGGACGACTGGCACCCCACTAGCAAGACTGAGGCGAGAAATATCGCTTTAGCCTTCATGTGTGTGTCAATATAGTTGCTTAAAAGACGAGCAATCATACGTTGCTTCGCCAAACAACACAACTAAAAGCTCAGAAGTTGTCTTTTCGCAGGCGTAATTCGGAAAAAACTGAATGAAGGTGCTTTGGTGGCGTGTTGAAGCCTAATTTCTTTTGTAAATCAGTGTCATGGCAGCGTAAGAATAGGTTAATTTTACGCTCTAATTGTAGCAGGGTAGGGACGCTGGGTTGGCCTTTTGCCCGTAACGCCTCGACTTGTTGCTGATATGTTTCAATCTGTCGATCTTCCGGCAAAATAGCCCGCGCAAACTTAAGATTTGAAAGCGTATATTCATGCGCGCAACAAATTAAGGTGTTATCGGGAAGTTGCGCGAGCTGTTGAAATGCGTCGTACATTTGCTCGGCGGTTCCTTCGAAAAGCCTGCCGCAGCCAGCAGAGAAAATAGTGTCTCCGCAGAACAGATAAGGTGCGCTATAGAATGCTACATGGCCCAATGTATGTCCGGGAACCGCGATGGTGGCGAATTTTCGACCGTTGATTTCGATGGTTTCGCCGTCATGAACAATGTGGTTAGCACCTTTGTCGGCGGTTTCCTGCGGGCCATAGATTTTTAGCCCGGGATAGCGCGCTGCAATTTGCGCTACACCGCCAACGTGATCGTGATGATGGTGGGTCAGCAGGATCGCGTCAGGTGTCAGATTCAGGCGGTCCAGCGCTGCCAACACCGGCTGTGCCTCGCCGGGATCGACGATCGTGCAATGCCCCTGCTGGTCATCCAATAACCAAATGTAATTGTCCTGGAAGGCGGGAATACTGATAAGATTCATGTTGGACCTCTCGTTGGCAACGGCTTGAAAGAAGATAATAAATCATGAAACCAGCCCATACTCTACAAAAGCTCACCGGCCCACAGTCCTGGGCGGAGTTGCCGTGGGGGGAATACTATCGTGAGGCGCTCGAGCGGCAGTTGCAACCCTGGTGGTCGAAGCTGTTTGGTTTCCACCTGCTAAAGCTCGGCAATCTCAGCGCCAGCCTGGCAACCGACAAATGCGCCATTTCTCATCAGGTGAATGTGGGTCTGGAAGGCGATAACCTGCAGGTGGTCGCTGATGCTTACCAGCTTCCCTTTGCCGCCAAGTCGGTGGATGCCTGCCTGTTGGCGCATACGCTGTCTTATGCTGACGATCCGCACCGCATGCTGCGTGAGGTTGATCGCGTGCTGATCGACGACGGCTGGCTGGTAATCAGCACCTTCAATCCGTTCAGTTTACTGGGGTTGGGCAAGCTGGTTCCCGGGTTACGCCAACGTCAGCCTTATATCAGTCGGATGTTCACCCAGATGCGCCTGTTGGACTGGCTGAGCCTGCTGAATTATGAGGTACTGCACCAGTCGCGTTTTCACGTGTTGCCGTGGCAGCGTAAAGGCGGGAAGTTTTTATGCACTCACTTACCGGCGCTGGGGTGCATGAGCGTGATTGTGGCGCGTAAACGCACCTTGCCGCTGACGCCAACACCGATGAAGTTCGGTGCCAGGAAGCCTGCGCTCAGCCGCGCCGTCGGCGCGACCAAGAGTTATCGCAAACTGCCTTAACTTTCCGGTTTATAACCGACGTCATCCTGGGTTGGATTACCGGCCGCATCGCGCGCCAGCACGTCGCAGCGTTCGTTTTCCGGATGGCCGGCATGGCCCTTGACCCATTCCCATTTGACGGTGTGGCGCTGAATGGCCAAATCCAATCGCTGCCATAAATCGACATTCTTGACCGGTTTTTTGTCGGCCGTTTTCCAGCCGCGCTTTTTCCAGTTGTGGATCCAAGTGGTAATGCCTTGGCGCACATACTGGCTGTCGGTGCTCAGCACCACTTCGCAAGGGGTGGTCAGAGCTTCCAGCGCGACAATCGCCGCCATCATCTCCATGCGGTTGTTGGTGGTCAGGCGGAAGCCCGCGCTGAAGGTTTTTTCAGTCTGCTTATAACGCAGTATTGCGCCATAACCACCGGGGCCCGGGTTGCCAAGGCAGGAGCCGTCGGTGAAAATTTCTACCTGTTTGAGCATCTCTGGTAGACTCTTCCTATCAGTTTTATAAAAGCCAAGTCTGACATAAACACGCGCTGCGAGCACTGCAATATGATCTCTACAACCACCAGACAGATTGTCCTCGATACCGAAACCACCGGTATGAACAAACTCGGGGTACATTACGAAGGCCACCGCATTATTGAAATTGGTGCGCTGGAAGTGATTAACCGCCGCCCGACCGGCCGTCACTACCACGTCTACATCAAGCCGGATCGGCTGGTGGATCCTGAGGCCTATGGGGTTCACGGCATCAGCGATGAGTTCCTGGCAGATAAACCGACCTTTGCCCAGATTGCCGATGAGTTTATCGACTTTATCCGCGGCGGTGAGTTAGTCATCCATAACGCGTCGTTCGACATCGGCTTTATGGATCACGAATTCCGCATGCTGCAGCAGGGCATTCCGAAGACCGATACCTTCTGCACCATCACCGACAGCCTGTTAATGGCGCGCCGCCTGTTCCCGGGCAAACGCAACAACCTCGATGCCCTGTGCGGCCGCTACGAGATAGACAACAGCAAGCGTACGCTGCACGGCGCGTTGCTCGATGCCGAGATCCTGGCGGAAGTTTATCTGGCGATGACCGGCGGTCAGACGTCGATGGCCTTCCAGATGGAAGGCGATACTCAGAATAGTAATTCAACGCAGGACATCCAGCGCATTGTGCGCCCGGCGACGACGATGAAAGTGGTCTACGCCAGCGATGAAGAAGTGGTGGCCCATGAGGCGCGTCTGGATTTGGTGGCGAAAAAGGGCGGCAGCTGCCTGTGGCGTACAGAAGTGGAATAACGGTGTTTTAATCTGGGCAGATAATCTTTCGCCCCTGTTAGCTGAAAAACTGTGCAAACGGTTCATTTAGTAAGAGAAAGGCATTGACGCCATAGTGGCTCAACCGTAATATGCGCCTCGTTCCTCTCGAAAGAGAAGAACGGCGCGGAGCGGTAGTTCAGTTGGTTAGAATACCTGCCTGTCACGCAGGGGGTCGCGGGTTCGAGCCCCGTCCGTTCCGCCAACATTCAGAAGCCCTGAGTTAGCAATAACTCAGGGCTTCGTTGTTTTTAATCTTTGCTTAATTCTGCCTTGGCAAAGGTCACTGCCTGATTGGCTGCCCATTCGCGGCGGGCAATGATTCGATAACCTCCCCCACCCAGTGCCGCACCGATAAACCAACTGAAGTTAGCCACCTGATGCAGGCCCGGCGTAAAGCTGATGGCCAGCCCGATCACCACGGCCGGTACCAGCGCCCAAATTGCATTCGGATTGAAGCCATTCTTGTACCAGTAACGGCCGTTTGGCGTGGCGTTATACAGATCGTCGACGTGCAGTTCACCGCGCTTGATGATGTAAAAGTCCACCAGCAGAATGCCAAACAGTGGGCCGATAAAGGCGGCCAGTACGTCCAGCGTGTAATGAATCAACTCGGGTGACTGGAACAGGTTCCACGGCGTCAGCAGGAATGAGCCGACAGCGGCGATCATGCCGCCGGTGCGGAAGCTGATCTTCTGTGGTGAGCAGTTGGAGAAATCAAATGCCGGCGATACAAAGTTGGCCACGATATTGATGCCGATGGTGGCGACAATCATGGTCAGTAAACCCAGGGCGACGGCGATATCGCTGTCGAGACGGGTGACGGTTTCGATCGGATCGGTGATGAGCTGCCCAAACAGCGGCAGGGTGCCGGAAACGATCACCACGGTCACCAGCGAGAACAGCAGATAGTTGAAGGGCAGGCCCCAACGATTACCGCGCTGCACTTCGGCAAAGCTTTTACCGTAACGGGTAAAGTCACCGAAGTTAAGCAGCGGGCCGGAGAAGTAAGACACTACCAGCGCGGTGGCGGTCAGCATCAGCCAACCCTGTTCACCGGTACTCAGGGTTTTGCTCGACAGTGTGAGAGACAGGTTGGAAAAACCGACGCGGTAAACAATCCAGCCTGCCAGCGCGAACATCACCACGTAAACGGCTGGGCCGGCGATATCGATAAACCGTTTAATGGCCTGCATGCCGTGCCAAAACACCATCGCCTGCAACAGCCACATGGTGATGTAACAGACCCAACCCAGTTGCGACAGCCCGAGGAAATGCGGCTGGGTCATCGGCTCCAGCGACGGGAAGAATTTCAGCAGCGTCAGCATCAGTGCGTTGGAAGCCAGATAGGTTTGGATGCCGTACCAGGCGAAGGCGATCATGCCACGGATCACCGCCGGAATATTGGCACCGAACACGCCAAACGCCTGACGGCTTAAAACGGCGTAGGGCACGCCGCCGAGCTGGCTGGGTTTTGCCACCAGGTTGGCGCAAAACTGCACGATGCAAATCCCCACCAGCAGACAAATCAAGACCTGCCAGCTCGACAGGCCAAGGGCGAAGAAGCTGGCGGCCACCACATAGCCGCCCATGCTGTGTACATCCGACATCCAGAAAGAAAAGATGTTGTACCAGCTCCAGTTCTGGTCACGCGTGGGGGCCAGGTCGTCGTTACACAGCTTGGGACTGTAGTTTTCATTAGGGTTTGGCATAAATCGTGCTCCTCTCAAGAACGTCACCCGGATGTTGTTATCTGTTTTTTGGCAAAGATTGCTGAGAGGGCTTTTGCAGGATCCAGGCCAGACTGCTCATTTTTGTATACAAAAGATATTGTTCTTGTATACGATTTGATTATCTAAGGGGACGGGGAGCAGCAAAATGATCGGTACAGCGATCGGTATCAACGCCGCGTGGCATGGGCAGCAGGCCAGTTATTTCATTGAAGATAAAGACGATCATATTTACAACTCGCTGGTGAAGGCGATTGTTGAGCATAGGTTGCTGCCCGGCAGCAAATTGCCGGAAGAAGCGTTGGCGGAGACCTTTGGCGTCAGCCGTACCGGTATCCGGCGGGTGCTACAGCGCCTTGCCGCAGTGCAATTGGTCACCCAACTGCCCAAACGTGGTGCACAGGTCGCCACGCCGGGGCAGGGCGAAGCGGCGAATGTTTTCCAGACGCGAAAAATGCTGGAGTGCGCCAACCTGCCGCAGGTGATTGCTCACTGCCGTGAAGAGCACTTGTTGGCGATGGAACAGATAGTGGCGCAGGAGCAGCAGGCCCACCGCGATCAGGACGGTGCGGCGGCGATCCGCCTGTCCGCCGCGTTTCACGTTCAACTGCAGGCGATCGCCGGTAATCAGGTGCTGACCGAGATGGTTTCACTGCTCACCCTGCGTTCATCGTTGGTGATAGCCGTTTACGGCTCTCCCTGGCAGCAAGGCTGTCGCTGCCACGATCACAGTGATTTGCTGATGTTGCTGCGCGACAAAGACAGCGCGGCGCTGGCGGATCATATGGCCCATCATTTTGACGATATTGTGGCCAATCTACGGTTTGACCAGGGTGTAAATGAAACGCCGGACTTTGCCCAAATCTTTGCCGATTCCGGCTCGCGGGAGTTGCTATGACCGCGGGCTGCATCATTCAAGTCATCAATCCAAACACCAGCCGGAGCATGACCGAAACCATTGCTGTGGCAGCTCGATCGGTGGCCGCACCCGATACCGAGATCCTGGCGGTCTGCCCGCAGGAAGGGGTGCCATCAATAGAAGGGCATTTTGACGAAGCCATTGCTGCCATCGGCGTATTGCAACAGGTGAAGTTGGGACGTGAGGCGGGTGTCAGCGGCCATGTCATCGCCTGTTTTGGCGATCCGGGCCTGCTGGCGGCGCGGGAGTTGGCAAACCGGCCGGTGATTGGCATCGCCGAGGCGGCAATGCATATGGCGACGCTGGTGGCGACGCGTTTTTCCATTGTCACCACCCTGCCGCGTACGTTGGTTATTGCGCGGCATTTACTGCATCAATACGGCTTTGAGCGCCACTGCGCTGCACTGCATGCGATCGATCTGCCGGTATTGGCGCTGGAAGACGGCAGCGGTCTGGCGCAGCAAAAGGTGCGTGAACACTGTATTCAGGCAAAACAACAGAACGGCAGCGGGGCGATTGTGCTCGGGTGCGGCGGCATGGCCGATTTGGCGCGTGAGTTGACTCAGGAACTGGGGATCCCGGTGATCGACGGCGTCAGCGCCGCGGTGAAAATGATCGAGTCGTTGCATGCGCTGGGTCTGAACACCAGCAAACACGGCGATCTGGCTTTTCCGCAGGCCAAACCTTTGTCCGGTATGTTTGGCGGTTTTAACCGGTAATCAGTAAAGGGAAACAGCGATGAGTGACTACCAGTTCAATCAGGATTATCCCCGTGATTTGATCGGCTACGGTGGCCAGCCACCCCATGCCCGTTGGCCGGGACAGGCGCGGATCGCGGTGCAGTTTGTCCTTAACTACGAGGAAGGGGCGGAAAATAGCGTGCTGCACGGCGACGCCGGTTCCGAACAGTTTCTCTCCGATATTATCGGCGCGGCCAGCTACCCTGAACGGCATATGTCGATGGAGTCTCTGTACGAATATGGGTCACGCGCCGGGTTCTGGCGTATCCATAATGAGTTTCAGCGCCGTGGCCTGCCGCTAACGGTGTTTGGCGTGGCGATGGCGCTGGCGCGTAATCCGTTGGTGGTCGAGGCAATTAAAAACGCCCATTATGACGTGGTCAGCCACGGCTGGCGCTGGATCCACTACCAGCACATGGACGAAGCGACCGAACGGCAGCATATGCAACAGGCGATAGCGGTATTGCGCGATCTGTTCGGCCAGGCACCGCTCGGCTGGTACACCGGCCGCGACAGCCCGAATACCCGCCGGTTGGTGGTGGAGCAGGGAGGTCTGCTGTACGACAGCGATTATTACGGTGATGACCTGCCGTTCTGGACTGAGGTGCAGTGTGCCAACGGTGAGACCAAGCCGCATTTGATCGTGCCCTATACGCTCGAGGCTAACGACATGCGCTTTGCTTCGCCGCAGGGGTTTAACACCGGCGAGCAGTTCTTTACCTATCTGAAGGACAGCTTTGATGTGCTGTATGCCGAAGGGGCGGAATCGCCGAAGATGCTGTCGATCGGCATGCATTGCCGTTTACTCGGGCGTCCGGGCAAGTTCCGTGCGTTGCAGCGTTTCCTGGACTATATCGAGCAGCACGATCGGGTCTGGGTATGTCGTCGGCAGGATATCGCCGACCATTGGCTGGCGCAGCACCCGTTCAAGCAATAAAGAAAGGGCCGATACGGCCCTGAATTTTTACGCCACCGAAAGGGTTCGATGACCAACGGGATCCTGGCTCGGCCTGACAACAATTTCAATGTCATAGCCGAGGCGGTTGAGACAATCCATCAACTTTTTTTCCGACATGTTGAAAAATTTACCGTTATACAGGGCAGAGACACGCGCCTGTGGCAGGTTCATTCGTTTGCCCGCTTCAGCCTGATTGAGACCTAATTGTTTGATGGTACTGATGATCTGGATAGCGAGATCGGCTTTTAGTTGCAGATTGTCGGCATCAGGCAGATTTAAATCGGCAAAAATGTTATCCGAGCCGAGCTCAAAATCATTTTCGTCATATTTTGCCATTTTTCATGTCCTCATAAACCTGTTTGGCTCTATTAAGGCGAGACTTGATGAGTTCAATATCCGCTTTTGGCGTCGCTACACCTGTCTTGGATTTTTTCTGAAAGCAGTGCAGCACAAACACGGCATCCTCAAATCGTAGGGTATAAACCGCTCGGTAGGTATTACTGTCATGGTCTTCTACGACTTCCAATACGCCTGCGCCTTGAAACCCCTTGAGAGCCTTCACGCCAGGGGGGATTAATCCGGCCTGCGCGCAATGAAGGGAATAACCGATGGATTTAATGACTTCATCCGGCAGCGAAAGTAGATCTTTTTTGCTGCTGGCGATCCATACCAACTGTCTTACCCGATGTGTGTCCATGAACGATCACTCCTTGATCATATTTTTGGATTATTACACAACTGATATAAAGCGGCAATGCGGGAAGGGAGGTTGGGCGGAGTGACCTCCGCCCGAAGGATCAGAACAGGACGGAGTAGTTCAGGCCAAAGGTACGGCCGCGGCCTTTATAGCTGTAAAGCTCTGGCGAGCCGTAAGTTGGGCTATAGAGGATCGGTGCGCGCTGGCCCCAGACGGTGGTGTATTCCTTGTCCAGCAGGTTTTCCACGCTGAAGCTGACTTTACCCACTGGCAGGGCGTAGCTGCCAAGGAAGTCGATGGTGTTGTAGCCATCAATTTTGCGGCCCTGAGTGGAGCCGGCCTTGGTGTAGTCGCCGTCATCCGACACGTCGAAGCTTTGCTGTGACTGCAGGCGCAGGTTCCAGTCGCCCGGTGCCCAGCCGACATAGGCGGTGACTTTCGACGGGCTGGCGGTGTCCACCAGCAACTTTTTCCACTCGCCGTTGACCTTGGTCTCGGAGCGAATGAAGTTGAAGTTGGTGCCCGCGCTCCAGTCACTGTCTTCGAAGAAGTAATCGACCGCGCCTTCCACCCCGTAGATACGACGCTTATCCGAATTGACGTTAATGGTCATGTCGGTTTTGTTGATCGAGATACTCTTATCGGACAGAGAATAGTAGCCGGCGATCTGCGTGCGCAGGTTGTCGCCGGTATAGCGCCAGCCGAGCTCATAGGAGTTAACCTTGATGCCTTCCAGCTTGGAGTCGCCGACGTTGACGCTTTTGTTCAGCTGATAGTGGCCGTTGTTCAGCGAATAAGTGCCGTTGCCGTAATATTTGCCCGGATCCGGGATCTCGTA
Source organism: Serratia proteamaculans (assembly GCF_946227095.1). GTDB lineage: Bacteria > Pseudomonadota > Gammaproteobacteria > Enterobacterales > Enterobacteriaceae > Serratia > Serratia proteamaculans_E. The sequence goes on along the minus strand of NZ_CAMISV010000006.1, from coordinate 291,525 downwards.
GCCCTGCGAGAAGTTGACCCAGGTCTGTTGACGTTCGGTCAGGTGCGCCAGCAGGCCAGCGTTGAACAGGGCGTTATTGTAGTCGGTTTTTCCGCCAGGGATAGCATCCGCTGAGGTTGCACCGCCGGTAGCGATGGCCTGCTGTTGGTTATAGCCGACAAAGTCATCAATCTTGTTTTCGGTGTACTGATAACGCACACCGCCGCTCAGGGTAAAGATCGGGTTGATGTCGTAACTGGCCTGCATAAAGGTGGCCAGATTGCTGGTGGTATAACCCGGATAGCGGCCGGTGTTATAGGCATTTTCCAGCGTCATACCGCCGGATTGTTGCGCCTTCGCCAGATTGAAAAACTGCTGATTGGAGTTGAAGCTTTCGTGCTCGGCGTCGATGCCATAGGTCAGCGTCAGGGCGTCGATCGGTTTACTGTTCAGCGTCAGCTTGCCGCCGTAAAAATCGGTTTTCTGCTGTGAGGCGCCGATGCTGCTGACGTAGTAGTTCGGCGCTTTACCTGCCAGCGTCGGGAACGGATAGAAGGTCAGCGATTCATCGCGATAATAAACCTGGGCGACCAGATCCTGCCCGAGGAAATCGGTGTTGGAGTATTGCAGGTTAATCAGATGGCGTTCGGTGCCAGGAATGCGGTCTGAATTCAGGTTACCGCTGTTGTACGCCTTGGCGCTGCCGGTCACCGCCGCGAAATTCTCCCCCAGGTACAGGCCGTGGTCACCATCGGACTGGCTTTTGTAATACTGGGTGGTCAGTTGCAACTGCTGGTGATCGTCAATATTAATGGTGCCGGTACCCATCACGTCGAGACGATCGGAATACTGCAGGCCGGTCTGGGTATTGTCGATCAGGACTTCATTGCCTTTGCCATCGTACCAGCCGCCGTAACGCTGATAGGAAACCGACAGGCGGCCTGAGGCGTTGTCGTTGCCACCGCTGACCGCTGCCGCCACGTTCTCGTCGTGGTCGTTATGGCCACCAAAGCCGGTTTTGCCGCCGACCTGCAGCTCAACCTGCTGCTCTTTTTGGCCTTTTTTGGTGACGATGTTGATCAAACCGCCGGTGCTGCCGCCGCCGTACAGCGAGGTGGCACCGGAGATCACTTCAATGTGGTCGATATTAAACGGGTCGATTGAGTCCAACTGGCGGCTGTCGCTGCGTGAAGAGTTCAAACGCACGCCGTCGATCATCACCATCATCGAACGGCCGCGCAGGTTCATGCCGTAGTTGGTTCGGCCCTGACCGCTGACGTCCATCCCTGGGATCAACTGCGCCAGCATGTCCTTGATCTCTTTGCCGCCCTGTACCTGTTGCTCAATTTCCTGGCTTTCAATAACCCAGGTGGTCTGCGCCATTTCGGCCACGGTACGGTGCGAGCGGCTGGCGGAAACCACCATTTGCTCTTCGCTTTTTTGTTCTTCTGCCCAGGCCGCTGCGGGTGCGAGCATCGCCAGCAGACAAGGATTTAATACCCAGAGGTGTTTGCGCTTCATCATTATTTTCCAGTGTTTCCCATCATTGGTGTGTAGTTAAAACTCGGTGTAATTGAGCATGACGTGATCGGCACGGGCTGGGGTGCCCGGTTGCCGACTGCGCCATTGGATCACCGCCGGGGTGGACGTTAAATCGAACTGGTCGCGTCCTAAAGCCCGGTTGAGAATACGAGCCGATCGCCAGGCCATCAGGCTGAGCTGGGGTTCGGCGATGCCGTGACTGTGCATGCCGGCGTTAACCGCAAACAGGCAGTTTTCCTTGGGGCCTTCCCACTCGAGGGTAAAGTCGGGGGCCACGCGGTATTGGTCATCGGCCGTGGTCAGCAGACGATCCGCCAGCGGCTCGAGGAAAGCCGGGCGATCCTGCTGATAGCCGGTAGCGAAGATCACTACATCGGTATCAAAAGTTTCCTTACCCTGATCGAGATGGTGATGAGTCACCAACTGCCAGCCGTTGCCTGCGGCCTGGATCGCCGCCAGCGAGCGGCTTGGCAGCAAGTGCGCCCAGGGCTTTTCACGCAGCACTTCAAACTGGTGATACATCGCGCGGTAGATAGCCAGCAGTGAGTCGCTGGTGATACCGTCGGAAGTCATCTTCTGCTCGGTCAGCATGCGCTGCTTGGCGCTGTCGTTCAGGCCATAGAAGCTGTCAACGTAGTCCGGCGTGAAGTACTCGTTGGCGAAGGCGGCTTCGTCCAGCGCGTTATAGTTGTTGCGACGTGAGATCCAGTTCAGCTGCGCCGGCTGGCCCCATTCGGCGCGGAAGATGTTCAGGAACAGATCGGCACCGCTTTGGCCGCCGCCGACGATAGTGACGCGCTTGCCGGTCAGGTCCGGGTTGCGTAGCGTCATCTCACTGGCGTGGAAGCAGCGGTCGTTCTGTTCGGTGACGCAGTCCGGCAGTTTGATACGTTTGCCGATGCCCAGACAGACGTGGCGCGCCCGGTAGGTGGCTCGCGGGGTGGTGACGACAAATTGGCGCTGCTGGTCGTCAAAATCCACGCTTTGGATCTCCTGGCTGAACTCGAGCGACTTCAGGCCATTGGCGGCCCAGTCGAGGTAGTCGGCGAACTCTTCACGCGATACCGTGCGCAGCTCGGTGGTCAGGAAGCGGTAAAATTTCTTCCGTTTCACCAGATAGTTAATAAAGCTGTAGGGGTTGGTCGGCGATACCGCGCTGACCAGATCCTTCAGGAAGCTGGTCTGCATATGGCAATCCGGCACCATCATGCCGGGGTGCCAGGAAAAGTGCGGTTTGCGTTCGAGGAACTTCGCGTTAAAACCGGCAACTTCACTGCCGAGTGCGGCAATGCTGAGGTTGAACGGACCTACGCCAATGCCGATGAAATCCAGGGGCTGATTCATTGGGCAAACTCCTTGGTGACCAGGTAAAGAGGGTTATCCAGATCCTGCAGATAGTTTGGCAACATGCGGCTGCCGCCATCCTGCTCCGAGTAGGTGAGTTTCACCGGGTTGAGCACCACGCGAATGATTTGTGGTTTAAACAAATCAAACAGGGCAAAACGTTCCGCCATCTCCGGGTGCTGTGCCATATAGCTTTCCAGCACCTGCGCCAGCAGTTGATAGAAACGGGGTTCACTGACCCCGCAGGCCTGCATCAATGGTGAGATAAAACGCAGCACGGTGACGAAATGCCCGGTTTGCAAATCATGGATCAGATAGTCGGCGGACAGACGTACGGTGACGTCTTTCACTACTTTCGGCAGCGAAGCCGCTTCGGGGAAGTCCTGATCTACCAGGCGCATATCCCCCTGGAAGTCTTTCAGCAGCACGCGTTGCGGCACCTGGTCTTTCATCACCAACGTGATGTTCTGCCCGTGGGCGATCAGCGCCACGCCGTAGCGGCACATCAGGTGGTACATCGGCACCACCACCACGCGGAACATCTGTTGCAGCCAGGCTTCGGCGTCGAGATCCGAGTTGGCAATATAGGCGGCAATCAACGGCTGACTGAGGTTGTCGGTTTCCATCAACGTCGCCATCAAAATGGCCTGTTCGCCTTCCTGCAGATAACAAGAAGGGTTCTCACGCCAGATCACCCCGAGCATTTCCTGATAGCGGTAGGGCGCCTTGGCCAGCGAAGCGTAGGTTGGGTGAGTCATATAACCTGCCGCCGGTTCGCCAAGGATCTCGGCCCCGCTGGTCTGCAGCGTGCTGTCTTCGGCAAAAATCTGTTGTAGCCAGCGGGAAGCAGCCGGTCCGGCGCTGATGTACTTGCCCGGGATACCGCGATAGCACGAAGTGTTGTAAATGGTCAGCGGCAACTTGATGTCGAACGCGGAACGGCGACTGATGTTGGTCAAAGTGCGCAACGATTGCTGTGCCAGATAGCTGTCGCCGAATTCACCCAGCTCCACCAGTTCCCCTTCGGCCAGCTGCGGCAGGAAGTGTAGGGCGATTTTTTGCTGCCACTGCCACGGGTGCAGTGGCACCGGGATCCACTCCTGGGTCAGTTTCAGCTCGCGCCAGCGGCGGTCAAAGCGCTGACGTTCGACGCTATCCATGGCGCTATCCAGCAGATTTTCCAGCGGGTAGGCTTCATCAGCACACCAGACGAAGCTGCCGCGTTTGGCTGCCACCCAGTGCAGCCGGAACTGGCCCTGGTATTCCGGCGCATATTGCTGCAGCGCGGTCAGGCCCCAACCGCGACGGCCTTTGTTAAAGATAAACTTGGGATGCCCTGCCAGCAGGCATTGCAGCGCATCGGCGTCCAGCGCGATCAGATCCTGCGCACTCAAGCCGTGGCGGGCAGACAGCAACTGCATATCGCCGCGCAGCGTGGCGTACAGATCTTCCAGATGTTCGGCGACCTGCGCATCGTCCATCTTCAACACCTGCGCCAGTTGGCGCAGCGTTTGGTCGGCGGCTAACGGTGATTGATCGCAGCTCAGCGTCGTCGGGTCGATGTGCAGCCAGCCCCAGATGCCGCGTTCGGCGCTGAAGCTGTAGTGGGAGTCGCCCAGCGCAATGCGCCATTGCCCATCCTGTTGCTCGGCATGCAGCGTGCGTTCATATTCCAGTTCGGCAAGGATCTTGGCGATCATCTGGCGATTAACGCGCTGCCAGTCGGCGTAATCTGGGGTCATCATACGCAGGTCTCCCGGAAGAACTCATCACGCTGATTCACGATCAAACGCGAACGTTTATGCGGGAAATCAAACTCTTTAAGGGTGTGATAGCCGGCTGCGGGCAGGTGACGGAACAGCCGCTGGTTGTCGGCACGCGGCTCGGCGACCACTCGCGTGGTACGTGGCTCATCTAGATACAAATAATGCGTCAGGCCGCGTAGCCAACTGCGGATGTACTGCGCGCCGCGGCAGTCTTCCTCACCGACCAGCATATGCAGTCCGCGATCGAAGGGTTGCCAACGGTAGTGACGGCCAATGCGATCCTCCGGTGCCCAATAAACTTCGAAATAACCAAATGGGCGATCGTCAAAGCAACCCAGCAGCGGGTAGCAGTAGCTGGAGTCCAGTTGACGCTGCAGGTAGGCGGCCTGAGTTTCGAGTGGGCCGCTCATTTCCCAGAAGGCATCGACACGCGGCGAGTTCATCCAGCGGGTGAATTGTTCGGCATCACGTTCCACTTCCGGCAGGCGGAAGCTCAGGGTTTTCTTCAATTGTGGGTCGTAACGGCGATAGACTTCGCCGTTGGGGCGCGCTGGGCGTAGTGGAAACCACAGGCTGCGTTCGGCATCATACTGCATCTGGCCAGAGGCACGGTTGCGTTCACCGCTGAGCCACAACGGTAATTGATAAAAGGTTTCACGCGCCAGATAGTCACCGCTGGCCAAGGCGAACAGCGCCTGCGCCTGTGGTTCTTCACGCCATTGCGCATAGGGCAAGGTGACGCCGCTGAGCTGCGGCGCAGCTACCAATAACTGGTCCAGCGCCGGTACCAGCCAGCCCTGCGGCAACGGGCCCGGATAGTGCAGCACGGCGCTGCCGTCGAGACCGAGACCCAGCTGCAACTGCTGTTCCAGCCGCTCGCAACGGAAACCGTCGCCGGCATGCATCAGTTTGGCGTGCGGCATCATTGGGTGGCCCCCTGGCGCAGCGGGTTAACGAAGTCGAAGTAAATCACCGCCGGATCGACGATGGTGTTTTCGTTATGGTCGTGCAGATAACAGAAGAAGTTGCCTTTGCAATTCCAGTGGCTGCTGTCGAGCACGTAGTCCAGGCACAGGGTGTTTTTGGCGCTGGCGCGCAGGCCGCTCAGTGCGTCGCGAACCCGGGCCATCAGCTGTTCTTCACTGTCGAAACCGGCCGCGGCCAGTGCGGCGGTTACCGCCAGGCTGGAGTTCACCAGCAGGTAGTAAGGGAAGTAGCGCAGCAGTTGCTGTTCGCTGAAGCGGTTTTCCGCATCGGCTTCGCCAATTTCTTCCAGCCAGGGGCCGGCATCACGGGTAAAGCCGCTGCCCTGACAGTCGCGGTACAGCATGCCGATCGGCAAATCCTGCTGCATCTCGACCAGAATGTTTTGCTGGTGGGCCAGCAGCACCAGGCCGTAATCGGCTTCGGTGCTGAACAGCGGCAGCAGGACCTGTTGGCAGTAAGCGTCCAGCCAGGTATGGGCGGCCTGTTGCAATGGCAGATTCAGACGGCTGGCCAAACGGCGTACCGCGGCAGCCAGCAGGCTGTCACCGCCATCCGGCGCGGCTTGGGTCAGCGTCACCAACACGTTGGTCTGGCTTTGTGGTTGGTCGAACAGCAGGTTATCGCGCAGCGCCATCAGGCTTTCTTCCTGGATGGTGCCGTCCGCCGAACGCAGACCGGCCCAGCCGTCTTCCTGCATTACGCGGAAGGTTGGATAGCGTGCTTGCAGCTGTTGCCAGCGCGGCGTTTGTGCCAGACGCGCGAGGCGGATGCCGCGCTTCACTTCTTTTACTGACAGGGTGCGTACCGAGTTGGTCAGACGCACGCTGAGGGAAAACTTGATCATGTCGCGGTTGCTGGCGCTGTACAGCGAGCGCGAAGAGCTGGTTGGCAGCCAGCGTTCGCCGGCTTCGCCCAGATCGTGCAGCAGCCCCTGGGCCACCAGATCCTGACACCAGCTCTGGGTCAGCAAATGGTCGGCCTGCCAGGGATGCATCGGCAGCAGCCAGACGTCATCGCTAAAATGGGCCAGCAGTTGCGGGGCGCTTTCGGCGGTAAAACATTGCAGGCGTTGCTGTAGCGTCAGGTTCAGGCTGTCGCCGCACAGTTGGCGTTTATCCACGGCGAACCAACGCAGCGGGAAGCTGGCGCCAAAGTCCGGCAGATAGCGGCGCGCCTGCTGTTGGTTGAACGGCTCATGAGACTTCGGTGCTGGGTGGAAGGCGTGGCCGACCAGCAGGCCCTGTTCTGCCTGGGCGAAGTTCAGCGGCTTGTCGCGCAGTGCTGGCCAGTCCAGACGGATATCGATCGCCTGTTGGGTGTTGTCATGACTCTCCAGAACTCGCTGGCGGAAACGGGCTACGACTTCATCCGACAGTTCGCCTTTCACCGCCGGTTTTTCCAACATCAAGGAGATAAGCTGTTCTACGCTCAGCGCAACCCCGGCACCGTCATCCTGCTGATAAAGATAAGCAGGGAACAGATACTGGTGATGTTGAGTGGGGGAGGTATGGCGTAAAGCGATGCGAATAGCCTGAGAAGGCGAAAGTGGAATGTGGAGCTGCGGATGCTGTTGGTCGTTGGCTGGCGGAACGATTTGCCAGTCCCGGGTTTCACGCATCAATGCGTTGAGAAAACATTGTGCAGCCACGTCGGTCGTCGCGGTTTCAAACTGGATTGTCATGATCCCATTCACTGTTGAATCAATTGAGAATGATTCTTATATCAATAATATTTATTGTTATCAATCGTCCTATGATACAATTTTTCAATGAATTGAACATAACCTTATAATATTATTAACGGTAAATTTACGTTTGATGCATATTTCTTCTCCCCCAAAATCACCGACAATTGGGAATACGTCTCCTTCCAACTGGCCGCTGGCACTCTGCGCCGGGTTGTTGGGCATCGGGCAAAACGGCCTGCTGGTGGCGTTGCCGGTGTTGGTCAGCATGACTCATCTGTCGCTTTCCGTCTGGGCCGGGCTATTAACGCTCGGCTCAATGCTATTTCTGGTTGGCTCACCCTGGTGGGGCAGACAGTCTGAAATTCGCGGCTGCAAGTTTGTAGTAACCCTGGCCTTAACAGGGTATTTGTTCAGTTTTGCTTTACTGGCCTTGGCCGTTTGGGGGCTGGCGTCCGGCTGGCTTTCGCCGATGCTGGGACTGGGCGGCCTGATCGTAGCGCGGATTATCTATGGTTTGACGGTCTCCGGCATGGTGCCGGCCAGTCAGACCTGGGCTTTGCAGCGTGCCGGTTACGAACAGCGAATGTCGGCGCTGGCAACCATCAGCTCCGGGTTGAGCTGCGGGCGGCTGCTTGGCCCACTGTGTGCGGCATTGGCATTGTCGATTCATCCGATGGCACCGCTGTGGCTGATGGCGATTGCGCCTTTAATCGCCTTGTTGGTGATATGTCGCCAACAAAACGATCCGCCTTTGCCGCCGGTGGCCCATCAGCAAAACCGACTGCGTCTGAATATGGTGCCTTACCTGCTGTGCGCGGTGCTGTTGGCGGCCTCGGTCAGCCTGATGCAACTGGGATTGGCGCCGCATTTGACCCGTTTGTTCAACCACTCCGCCACTGGCGTCAGCCATCATGTGGCGGTGTTGTTGAGTGTGGCGGCGGCCTGTACCTTGTTGGCACAGTTTCTGGTAGTGCGGCCACAGCGCTTTAGCGCGCCACAACTGCTGCTGATTGCGGCGGTGTTGATGGTCGTCGGCCTGGGCCTGATGTGTGCTCAGCCGCTAGCCTTGTTCTATGCCGGTTGTGCGCTGGCCTCCTTTGGCGCGGCCATGGCGACACCGGGCTATCAACTGATGTTGAACGATAAATTATCCACCGGCAAAGGGTCGGGAGCGATCGCCACCAGCCACACGCTGGGTTACGGCCTGAGTGCGTTGATGGTGCCGGTGGTGGCCAGGTTTTATGGTGAGTCGCAGCTGATCGCGGCGGCTCTGATGATGGCGGTTCTGCTGGGCGGTATCAGCGGCTGGCTGTGGTGCCAGCACCGTATCCGGGTAAATTCTGCGGGAGAGTAACTGTTATGTCCGGCGCATCAAGCTACAGAATTTTTGATATCACACTGAAAGTAAAAGAAAACGTATCGCCTTCCTTGCTGCGCTGCGTATTCGAAGGACCGGACGTCCATCGCATGAAGTTAGAGGCGCCGGATCAGCGCATCAAACTGTTGTTCCCGGCCGAGGATGGCCAGCAGCCACAGTTGGAAAATAGCGATGACTGGTATCGTCAGTACATGGCGATACCGAAAGAGCAACGCCCGGTGATGCGGACTTATACGCTGCGTGCGTTGCGCACGGAACACAATCAGATGGACGTCGAGTTTGTGCTGCATGGCGTCAACGGCCCGGCTTCCGCCTGGGCGACACAGGCCAAACCGGGGGATACCCTTCAGGCGGTGGCACCCAATGCCGATTTTGACGGTGACAGCGGCGGTTATGAATGGGCACCGCCGAGCGCGCTGCAACAGGCCCTGCTGATTGCCGATGAAACCGCGGTACCGGCGGCAGTGGGTATTTTGGAACAGCTGGCGCAGCGGGCCAATCCGCCACGGGTGCAGGCATTCTTTGAAGTGCCGGTGGCGGGTGACTGCCTGAATATGGACCGTTTCCCGTTTGCCGAGGTGTATTGGTTGCCGCGTGACGTCGGACACCAGCAAATACACGGTACATTGCTGGTGGAGTCGGTACGCCAGCGGGTAAATATTCCAGAGTCGGCGCGTACGCAAGCACAGTCGCTGACGGAAAACAGCCTGGGCGGCGACCTGCTGTGGGAACGGGCGGAAGGGGCGAAAAGTTTCTACGCCTGGGTTGCGGCGGAGTCTTCAGCGGTGAAGGCATTACGCCGTTACCTGATTGGCGAACGCGATTTGGACCGTTCCACCGTGAACTTTATGGCCTATTGGTGCTGAGCTAATCCTTCAATAGCCGGCTTCACTTTGGTGGCGCACCGGGATCTCCGCGTCGTCACCTCTTTCCAGGTCGACGAGCCAATTATTGGTCTCTTCCTGAGACAGATGTCTACCATTTGCCTGATAGGCTTCCCATGCCTGTAACGCATCTTTGCGCAGCGCTTCGCGTTTTTCTTCTCGTTCGACATATTCACGGATCGCTTCACGCATTATCCAGTGCGCGCTGCGCTGACGTGTAGCCGCAATTTGCTGCACCCGCTGCTTCAGTTGTTCATCAATTTTAATCAATGTTGCACTCGTCATTGGTCTTCCCTGTTAGCTAAAAATAATATCTCAGACGGCTGACAAAGCCCGTTATTAGGGAGAGCGTGCCGAAGGGGTCGTAGCAGCCTTGGCTGCCGGAGCGCCCCTCGGTGCGCTAGGCCCGGGTATCTCGGGTTCAAAGACAACTTTTTCATCAAATTCAGATAGTACCTGTGGCTACTATACGGCGGGTTGAGTCGAGTTGTCCGAATTTCGTTCAGCCACGATTATTCCGCCATCAAACTCACATGCGCAGCCACAATACGCCAGCCGCAGGGCAGTTTGACCCAGGTTTGCATCTGGCGGCCGAGCCTATCGCTGCCCGGGCGGCGGAATTCGGTACTGGCCACCGCCATATCATCGCCGTAGGTGGTGATGACGGTGTTCTCCAGCAGACGATCCAGCCCTTTCGAGGGGCGTTGCTGGCGGAAGTCACGGATCTGATCGATACCGTACAAATTTTCCGTCGCGCCGTAACGGACAGTGCGCCCATCGTGCCAAAACAGCTCATCCAAAACTTCAATATCATTGCCAATCAGCGCCTGTTCATAGCGGTAAAATGCGCTGTTCACCTCTGCCAATACCGCCGGTCGATCGATATATTCACTTTTCATGGTTAATCCTGTTTTCCCGCTAAACCACAGAAGGCCACACCGCGTTGCTCCAGCGCATAGGCGGCTCGCAGTGCCAGATCTTCACGCCATGGCGGCGCGATAAGCTGCAGGCCGATCGGCAGCCCGGCCGCAGTTTTCAGCGGCACCGTCACCACCGGCAAACCAAGGAAGGAGATTGGCTGTGTCAACATGCCCATGCTGGCGCGGATCGGCAGGTCGGTGCCGTTGATACGCATGGTTTCCTGACCAATGACCGTTGCGCCGCACGGCGTGGCCGGGGCGATCAGAATGTCCCAGTGTTCAAACAGCGGCAGTACCTGCTGCTGAAAATGAGAGCGGAAACGTTGTGCCTGCAGGTACCAGGCGGCGGGCAGCATGGCACCGGTCAGCAGCCGCTCGCGCGACAGCGGTTCAAAGCGCTCAGGCTGGCTGCGCAACTGCGGCAGATACTGGTTCCCCCCCTCGGCGGCGGTGAGAATAAACGCCGCCGAGCGTGCCAGTTCGGCCTGCGGCAGTTCGACTTCGGCGATGGCCTCCAGCGCCTGAGCGACCTGTTGCACCGCCGCTTTGGCGTCGCCATTGCACCACTGCTGGAAATAACCGGCCAGCACCGCACAACGCAGTCCCTGCTGGCCACGCGGCAGCAGCGATTCGGTTTGGGTGATCGGTTTTTCCGCCTGGAAGCGGTCTTCGACGTCGGTACCCTGCATCACGTCATACACCGCTGCCAGGTCGCGTACCCGACGGGCAAAGGGGCCGACATGATCCAGACTGGCGACAAACGGCTGGCTGCCGCTGCGCGAAAGGCGGCCAAAGGTCGGTTTCAGGCCAAAGATGCCGCACAGCGAGGCGGGCACGCGTATTGAGCCGTTGGTATCGCTGCCGAGCGAAAATGTCACCAGTCCGGCGGCGACCGCAGCCGCTGATCCGCCGGAGGATCCACCGGCAATACGTGTGGTGTCGTGTGGGTTGCGCGTTGCGCCGTAGTGGCTGTTTTCGGTGGTGAAACCGTAGGCATAGGCGTCCATATTCAGCAAGCCGGAGAGCAGCGCGCCTTGCGCCGCCAGCTTGTTCACCACCCAGGCATCTTGTTTGGCAGGTGGGTTATCGCTGAACAGGCTGGCACCGGCCAGGGTAGTTTCCCCGGTGACGTCGAACAGGTTTTTTACCGCATAAGGAATGGCTGCCAGGCTGGGTAGCGTTTGCCCCTGGGCGCGGCTGCGATCGAGATGATCGGCTTCACTCAGCATACGTTCGCGGGTGACGTGGGTGTAGGCATTCAGCGAAGGGTTTTGGCTGTCGATATTGTCCAGCGTTTGCTGGGCGATCTCGCGGGCGGAAATCGCGCCTTGTTTCAGGGCGGCGCGGATCTCGGCGATCGACAGTGCGCTTAGTGGATTCATGCTCGATATACCCCGGCAATCTCCAGACGCTGATCGAGCGGCAGGGCCATCAGCGGTTCCGCCATCGCAGCGATGCGGTTGAATTGGATCAGCAGTTCCTGACGGCGCATGTCATTCAGCTCCAGGGCCAGCAAGGCTTCCATCTGGCTGATATAGGTCGCCCAGTCGGTGGCAGGTGGGTGGTTCATCGGTGTCCCCTTTTTGAGAGATCGGTTAGAAGCCGGCGGCGCTGCCGTTGCTGCGTGGATCAAAAGCGCCTTCGAGCATGCCGCTAGTATGGCGAACAATGGCGCCGGCGTGGCCGACCGCTTCGCTGAAGTCCGGTAGCAGTTCCACGTCGTGGCCGCGTTGACGCAGGTAGGCAAGGGTTTCTTCGCTGAAACGCCCCTCCAGTTTTAATGAGTCGGAGCTTTCACCCCAGGTGCGGCCGAGCAGCCAGCGCGGCGCGCTGATCGCCTGTTGCAGCGGCAGTCCCTGCACCACATGGCGGACAAACACTGCCGCCTGGGTTTGCGGCTGGCCATCACCCCCCATGGAGCCGTACACCAGGGTACGCCCGTCATACAGACGTGCCGCTGCCGGATTCAAGGTGTGGAAAGGTTGTTTACCCGGCGCCAGTGCCAGCAGGTGCGCAGCATCCAGACTGAAGGACGCGCCCCGGTTTTGCCACAGTACGCCACTTTGCGGCAGTACCACGCCGCTGCCGAATTCGTGATAGATACTCTGGATAAAGGATACCGCCAGGCCGCTGCTGTCCATCACCCCCATCCAGACGGTATCGCCTGGCCCTTTGCCTTTACCCCAGGCGGCGGCTTGCTCAGGATCGATGCGCCTGGCCAGGCGATCCAGATGTTCGGCCGTCAGCAACGCCTGAGGATCCTGAGTCATTTGACGCGGGTCGGTGATGAATTGATCGCGCAGGCCGAAAGCCAGTTTGGTGGCCTCGACGATGCTATGCACCACCGCACCTTCGCTGCGGCTGGCCAGCGGCAGGCGGTCGGTTAGCCCGAGGATCGCCAGCGAGACCAGACCCTGAGTCGGCGGTGTCAGGTTAAATATTTCCCCTTTCTGATGCTCCAGCCGCAGCGGGGTGCAGCGGCGTGGCCGATAATCTGCCAGATCCTGCGCGGTGAGCGGCATACCGAGCTTGGCCATATCCGCCGCCATGCCCTGCGCCAGCGGGCCGCGATAGAAGCTGTCCAGGCCCTGTTCGGTCAGGGCGATCAGGGTATCCGCTAACTGCGGTTGACAGAAACGCTGCCCGGCGTGAGGGATTTCCCCGTGCGGCAGGTAGGTGCGGGCAAAATGCTCCCGATCTGCCAACTCATGATATTTACTGCGGGTAGCCGCCTCCTGCGAGGCAGTGACCGGAATGCCGTCTGCGGCATAGCGAATCGCATCTGCCAGCAGGCGCGACAACGGCAACTGTTCGCCGCCCAATTCAACGGAGTAGTCCAGTGCTTCCTGCCAGCCACCGACGGTACCGGCGACGGTCAGCGCGGCTTTTGGTCCCCGATGTGGAATGTGACTTTCACCGGCGTAAAAATCCAGTGTGGCCAGCGAGCCGGCTGCACCGCTGGCGTCGATGGCTACCGGATCCCCCTGCGGCGGAACGATCAGCCAGAATCCATCGCCACCCAAACCATTCATGTGCGGGTAGACCACGGCGATGGTCGCGGCGGCGGCGACCATGGCTTCAATCGCGTTGCCTCCTGCGCGCAGTACCGCCAGTGCACTTTCACTGGCGAGGTGATGCGGCGTGACGGCCATGCCCAATGGCGCGGTGTTGCTGTTAATCATTTCTTGGCCCTTGTTTGAGGTCAGCGTCTGCCTTAAACACAAGCAAGAGACGTTCCATGTTTTCTGCCAAGGCAATAATCGCTTGCCAGCGGGTGGATTGGCCGTGGTATGTTCCGCTGAAACAAAGGTTACAGCTGGAGTAGCAATGAAGCAGATTGATGAACGCCTGCGCGGGGACTATCCGCAGCTCACGCCGCAGGAACAGCGGGTGGCCGATTTTATTTTCGATCACTTTGATGACCTGATCAGCTACAACAGTGCCGAACTGGCGCGCTTGAGTGGCGTCTCCAAAGCCACCGTCAGCCGCTTGTTCAAACGCCTGGGTTACCCGAGCTACCGCGCTATGCGTGATGAATTGCGCACTCTGCGTCAGAGCGGTATGCCGCTGACCGATAACCGTGATGCGGTGCAGGGCAATACCCTGTTGGCGCGCCACTACAAGCAGGAAATGGCTAATATCACCCAGTGGGTTAACCATATTGATGCCGAGCAGTTCAACGCGGTGATCGCTGCTTTGGTGCAGGCGCGGCGCGTGGTGCTGATGGGGTTTCGTAACAGCTATCCGGTGGCGATGCATCTGCGTCAACAACTGATGCAGGTGCGTGAGCAGGTGTTACTGGTGCCGCAGCCCGGCCAGACGTTGGCGGAGGAACTGGTCGATATTGATCGGCGGGATGTGGCGGTGGTGGTGGCATTTCGTCGTCGGCCACGCCAGTTGCGGGCGTTATTGACGCAGTTACAGGTACAACAGGTACCGATTCTGCTGGTGTGTGAGCCACAGGCGCAGGCGTTGATCCCGCTGGCCAACTGGCATCTGGCGGCGCCACTCGACAGCGTTTCTGCTTTCGACAGCTACTCTGCCGCCATGAGTCTGGCCAACTTGCTCAGTAATGCTCTGCTGCATGAGACGCTGGCGCAAGGACGGCAACGCATTCACCAGATTGCCGATCTGTATAGCGATCTGGATGAGTTGGAACAGCGCTAAACTCAGCGCCATTTTGGTGCTTTCGCACTTTGATGGTGCGTTACTGTCCCCTTTTATTGACTCCCCCTAACGCTACTCTGGCAGGGCGGTTTCCGTCTTAATGCCCTAACTTACGGTCACTAAAGCCGATCGTTCCTGACATCCCGGATTGGCACATTAGTTGCAGAGTGATAATCAAAGAATCTTTTGTTTCATCATTTCACCATCGGGGATAATCTATGAACTTCAAGAAAATCGGGGTAGTGGCGTTAGGTGCGGTGCTGTTGCTGGCACAGGCCGCTTCGGCGATGGCGGATCAACTGCAGGAAATCCAGCAGCGTGGTGTGCTGCGGGTGGCAGTACCCCAGGACTTCCCGCCGTTCGGCTCCGTGGGCACCGATCTGCAGCCGCAGGGTTATGACATCGATATGGCGCAGTATCTGGCCGACAAGATGAAACTTAAGTTGCAGTTGGTACCGGTCACCAGTGCCAACCGCGTACCTTATCTGCAAACCAACAAGGTCGATCTGGTGATTTCCAGCCTGGGCAAAAACGCGGAACGCGAGAAGGCGATCGCCTTCAGCCGTATTTATGCACCGTTCTTCCTGGGTGTGTTTGGTCCGAAAGAGTCGGTACTGGCTGATGCCGCGCAGTTGGACGGTAAAACCATCGGCGTGACGCGCGGTGCGGTGGAAGACATGGTGCTGAGTGATACCGCGCCGAAGGGCACACAAATCAAGCGCTATGAAGACAACAACACTACGTTGTCGGCCTATCTGTCCGGTCAGGTGCAATACATCGCCACCGGCAATCTGGTGGTGAGCGCCATTGCGCGGCAGAACCCGACCAAAGCGCCGGTGGCCAAATTTATGCTGAAAGATTCGCCCTGCTACGTAGGCCTGCGTCTGGGTGAGCCGGCGCTGAAAGCGAAAGTGGACGAACTGATTGAGCAGGCGTTAAAGGATAACACCCTCAATGGCCTGTCCGAGAAATGGCTGAAAGCGCCGCTGCCTGCCGACTTCGGCGCATAACGGGAGCGCCTGATGACCTATCAGCTGAACTTTCCTGCCCTGTGGCCTTACCTGCCCGAATTGCTGGCCGGTCTGCTGACCACCATTGAACTGACGGCGCTGGCTACCTTAATGGGGGTGGCGCTGGGTATCTGCGGAGCGGCGATCCGCAGCGGTAAGGTCAACTTGCTCAGCCGCGTTTGGGGTATTTACGTTGAAGTGGTGCGCAATACACCGTTCGTGGTGCAACTGTTCTTCATCGTCTTCGGCCTGCCGAGTTTGGGCTGGAAACTGACCGCCGGGCAGGCGGCGCTGCTGGCGATGGTGATTAACCTGGGAGCCTACAGCACCGAGATCATCCGTGCCGGCATTCAGGTGACGCCGAAAGGCCAGTGGGAAGCCGGTAGGGTGCTGGGTCTCAGCCGCAGCCAGACATTTTTGCGCATCGTGTTGCCGCCGTCGCTGCAACGGATTTATCCGGCGTTGGTCAGCCAGTGCATTATCGTCATGTTGGGATCATCGGTGGTGTCACAGGTGTCGTTCGAAGAGTTGACCTTCGCCGCCAACCTGATCCAGTCGCGGACCTTCCTCAGTTTTGAGGTCTATCTGGTGACGGCGCTGCTTTACCTGCTGTTATCCATACTGATGCGCCAGCTGTTGCTGGCCGCCGGACGCCGTTTTCTAGGGAGCAAGGGCTGATGCTGACTTTTACCGACTGGGACATTGTGCGCAACCTGCTGCTGGCGGCACGCTGGACCTTGCTGCTGTCGCTGACGGCGTTTTTTGGCGGCACTCTGGTGACGTTGCCGTTGTTATTGCTGCGCCTGAGCAAGCGTAAGTGGGCGTTGCGGTTTGTCCGCTGTTATTCCGAACTGTTTCAGGGCACGCCGCTGCTGATGCAGCTGTTCCTGGCCTTCTTTGGTCTGGCGCTGTTCGGCATTGATGTGAGCCCCTGGACCGCTGCCGCTTTGGCACTGACTTTGTTTACCAGCGCTTTTCTGGTGGATATCTGGTCCGGCAGCATTGCTGCGTTGCCAAAGGGACAGTGGGAAGCGTCGCGCTGTCTGGGGCTGAGTTTTGGTCAGACCCTGGTGCGGGTGATTGTGCCGCAGGCGGTGCGTATCGCTATCGCCCCCACCGTCGGTTTTTCGGTGCAGGTGATCAAGGGCACCGCACTGGCGTCGATCATTGGTTTTATCGAACTGACCAAGGCCGGAACCATGCTGAACAATGTGACTTATCAACCGTTTAAAGTTTTCGGCCTGGTCGCGTTGGGCTATTTCCTGATGTGTTATCCGCTGTCGCGCTACAGTCATTATCTGGAGAAGAAATTCCATGCCGCTCATCACAATTAATCAGGTGCAGAAATATTACGGTCAGAATCATGTGCTAAAGGGCGTGGATTTGGATATCGATATGGGCCAGGTGATTTCGATCATCGGCCGCAGCGGCTCCGGCAAGAGCACCTTGTTACGCTGTATCAACGGGCTGGAAGGCTATCAGGAAGGCAGTATCAAGCTGGGTGGCATGACCGTCACCGATCGCGATTCACAGGCCCGTGAAATCAGCCGCTCCATTGGCATGGTATTCCAGAACTTCAATTTATTCCCGCACATGACCGCGCTGGAGAACGTGATGCTGGCGCCGCGTCGGGTGCTGAAGAAAAGCCCGGCCGAATGCCGTGAACTGGCGGAAGAGATGCTGAACAAGGTCGGGCTGGGCGAGCGCATGCATTATTCACCGGCTAACCTTTCCGGCGGACAGCAGCAGCGGGTGGCGATTGCCCGGGCGCTGGCGATGAACCCGAAAGTCTTGCTGTGTGACGAAATTACCTCGGCGTTGGATCCTGAGCTGGTGGGCGAAGTGCTAAAGGTGCTGGAGCAACTGGCCAAAGAGGGCATGACGCTGATCCTGGTGACCCATGAAATGAACTTTGCCCGCGAGGTCGGCGACCGGGTGGTGTTTATGCACCAGGGCAAGGTATGGGAGCAGGGCGACAGTCGCACGCTGTTCGCCAATCCGCAAACGCAGGAATTAAAACAGTTTATTGCATCGGTTCGCGGCCTGTCTGAGCACTGATGCGCGTAAATCTCTACCCAATAGATTTCAAGATGCAGGAAGGCGGCAACGCAGCAAGTCCCTGGGAGCGTACAGGTAGTACGTGACCAGGGCGAGCGAGGAAAGCCAACGCATCTGCAACTTGAAAGATGAAGGGTATATTAAGCTGGTAAGGAATCAACATGTTAGATATCACCCAATTCGATCAGATTAATCCACCCGCCCGCCTGCTAATGGGGCCGGGGCCGATCAACGCGGATCCGCGCGTGCTGCGCGCCATGTCGAGCCAGTTGGTTGGTCAGTACGATCCGGCGATGACCGGTTACATGAATCAGGTGATGGAGCTGTATCGCGCGCTGTTCCGCACCGAAAACCGCTGGACGCTGCTGGTAGACGGCACTTCCCGCTCCGGTATCGAAGCGATGCTGGTCTCTTCAATCCGCCCTGGCGACAAGGTGCTGGTGCCGGTGTTTGGGCGTTTCGGTCATCTGCTGTGTGAGATAGCCCGCCGCTGCCGCGCCGAAGTGCACACCATAGAGGTGCCCTGGGGCGAGGTATTCACTGCCGACCAGATTGAAGACGCGATCAAGAAGGTACGCCCGCGCCTGCTGTTGACGGTGCAAGGCGACACCTCTACCACCATGTTGCAGCCGCTGGCGGAATTGGGGGATATCTGCCGTCGCCATGGCGTGCTGTTTTACACCGATGCCACCGCTTCGTTTGCCGGCAACCCGTTGGAAACCGATGCCTGGGGGCTGGATGCGGTTTCTGCCGGCCTGCAAAAATGTCTGGGTGGCCCATCGGGCAGTTCGCCGGTCACTCTCAGCCCGCAGTTTGAAGAGATCGTTCGCCGCCGCAAATGCGTAGAGCAGGGCATTCGCACCCTTGATCACGCGGATGGTGACGATGAAATGATCTACTCCAACTACTTCGATCTCGGCATGATCATGGATTACTGGGGCCCGGAGCGTCTGAATCACCATACCGAAGCCACCAGCATGCTGTTTGCCGCGCGCGAGTGCGCCCGGGTGATCCTGGAGGAAGGGCTGGATAACACCATCGCCCGGCATAAGCTGCACGGCGCGGCGATGCTGGCCGGCATTCAGGGCATGGGGCTGGAAGTGTTCGGCGATCTTGATAACCGCATGAATAACGTGCTCGGCGTGGTGATCCCGCAACAGGTACACGGCGAGCAGGTCCGCCAAATGATGCTGAACGATTTCGCCATTGAGATTGGTACCTCGTTCGGCCCGCTGCAGGGCAAAATCTGGCGCATCGGCACCATGGGCTACAACGCGCGTAAAGACTGCGTGCTGCAGACCCTCACCGCGCTGGAAGCGGTGCTGAACCGGCTGGGTTTCGCCAGCAAACAGGGTGAAGCGCTGCAGGCGGCCTGGAATACCTACGACGACGGGAGTCGTTGATGGCGGCGCTGTTAACCGCCCAGGAGGCGGAGCAGGCTGCGGCTCGGGTGATGACTCGTTGCGATGCGCTGGCGGCGATCAGCGCCACGCCGGGCCAGTTGACGCGGGTTTACCTGTCGCCGGAACATCAACGCGCCAACCTGTTGGTCGGCGACTGGATGCGTACTATCGGCATGAAGGTCTGGCAGGACAGCGTCGGTAACCTCTGTGGCCGCTACGAAGGCCAAACGCCAGATGCGCCTGCGTTGCTGCTGGGTTCGCATCTGGACACGGTGCGCAACGCCGGGCGCTATGACGGCATGCTCGGCGTGTTGACCGCGCTGGAAGTGGTGGCGCATTTGCATCGGCAGCAGCGGCGTTTGCCGGTGGCGGTTGAGGTGATTGGCTTTGCTGATGAAGAAGGCACGCGCTTTGGTATCGCGCTGCTGGGCAGCCGGGGCATTACCGGACAGTGGCCGGCGGATTGGCTGGAACGCACCGATGCTGATGGCATTAGCGTGGCACAGGCATTACGTGAGTTTGGGCTGGATCCGGCGGCGGTTGGCGAAGCGCGACGCGCGCAAAGTGATATCTGCAGCTATCTGGAACTGCATATTGAGCAAGGGCCCTGCCTGGAGGCGGCCGATCTGGCTTTGGGCGTGGTGACGGCAATTAACGGCGCCCGTCGGCTTAACTGTACCTTTACCGGTCAGGCAGGCCATGCCGGTACCGTGCCGATGGGGCAACGTAAAGACGCGCTGGCGGCGGCGGCGGAATGGATGGTGGCGGTAGAGGCGATGACTTCGGCCAGCGATCGGCACCTGGTGGCTACCGTTGGCCGGATTGAAAGCCTGCCGGGAGCGGTCAATGTGATCCCCGGTGAGGTCAAACTGACCCTCGATGTACGCGGCCCGGAGGATGGCCCGCTGGCAGCGCTGTTGACGCAGTTGCTGGAACAGGCGCAGGCGATCTGTACCCGTCGGGGACTGCGTTTTGACAGTGAAGAGTTTTACCGCATAAATGCAACGGCCTGTGATGCAAATTTGCAACAGCGCTGGCAGCAGAGCGTGATGGCGGTACAGGGGCGCAGCATGGCGTTGCCGAGCGGCGCCGGGCACGATGCCATTGCCGTAGCGGCCTGTTGGCCAGTGGGGATGCTGTTTGTCCGCTGCGATCGCGGTATCAGCCATCATCCGGCCGAAGCCGTCAGCCAGTCCGATGTGGCGCTGGCGATCCAGGCTTACTGCCAGACGGTCAGCGGTTGGGAGGAGGCCCGATGAGTCTGCAACGATTTAATCAATTACCGCAGGCGGAAGCGGAGCGTTTACTGCAGCCCTGCGTGGATATTGCGGCATGGATCGCGGCGGTGATAGTAGCGCGGCCCTTCAGCAGCATCGACGCCGCGCTGGCGGTGGCCTGGCAAGCGGCGCAGCGCTGGCAGCCGGAAGAGATCAGCCAGGCATTGGCGCAGCACCCGCGTATCGGCGAACGTGCCAAGGGCCAGGGGCAAGAGGCGCAGTTTTCGCAGCGTGAGCAAGCGGCGGTCAACGCGCAGGATGTTGAGCTGACCGAAGTGCTGTGGGACGGGAATCGACGCTATGAACAGCAATTTGGTCAGATTTTTTTGATCCGTGCCGCCGGTCGCGATGGTCAGAGTATTTTACGTGAGTTACAACGGCGCTTGAATAACAGTGCGGAGCAGGAACGGCAGGAAACCGCCGAACAACTGCGTGAAATCGTGATGCTGCGTTTTAAGGAGTTACTGAGCCATGAGTAATATCAGCACCCATATTCTGGACACCTCACTCGGTAAACCCGCTGGAGGCGTGCGGGTGTGGCTGGAGCAGCAACAGGACGGACAGTGGCGGACCCTGGCAGAAAGCCATACCGATGCCGACGGCCGTGCGCGTGACCTAACCCCTGATAGCCTGGCCGCCGGGCATTACCGTCTGTCTGCCGATCTCGGCGCTTACTTTGCCGCTGACCGGCGTGCAACCTTGTATGCCACGGCAATTATCGATTTTGTCATCAATGATGCGGCGCAGCATTACCATTTACCGCTGCTCATTAGCCCGTATTCCTACTCAACCTACCGGGGCAGTTAAACGCCCTTAGCGGTTAACCCGCATTGACGAGGTACCTATGGCTCTGTCTCAGGATAAGGGCGCGGCTTCGTGCTGCCCGGAAGATGAAAAACTGCCGCTGGCAAAGACCTTCGCCTACGGCTTGCAGCATATTCTGACCATGTACGGCGGGATTATCGCACCGCCGCTGATCATCGGGTCGGCCGCAGGGTTAAGCGCGCCGCAGATTGGTATGCTGGTGACGGCAGCCCTGTTTGTCAGTGGGTTGGCGACGTTGCTGCAAACTCTTGGGGCACCCGGTTTCGGCTCGCGTCTGCCGCTGGTACAGGGCGTTTCTTTTGCCGGGGTGGCGACCATGGTGACGATTGTGACCGGCGATGGCGGGTTGCCGGCGGTGTTCGGTGCAGTGATTGCCGCCTCGCTGATTGGGTTGTTGATCGCGCCGTTCTTCTCGCAAATTATTCGCTTCTTTCCACCGGTGGTCACCGGCACCGTGGTGACGGTAATCGGGCTGTCGCTGATGCCGGTGGCGGTGCGCTGGGCCATGGGCGGCAACGCCAGGGCGGCAGACTGGGGATCCACCGGGAATATTGGTCTGGCGGCCTTCACGCTGGCGGTGATCCTGTTGCTGAACAAGGTCGGCTCCCCGGCGCTAAAACGGCTGTCGGTGTTACTGGCGATGGCGGTCGGCTGTGTGGTCGCCGTGCTGGCGGGTAAAGTGAGCTTTGCCGCCGTAGGCAGCGGGCCATGGCTGGCATTCCCCGAGCCTTTCGCCTATGGCTGGCCGACCTTCGAACTGAGTGCGATCCTCTCCATGCTGTTGATCGTACTGGTGTTGCTGACGGAAACCACCGCCGGCTTGATGGCTGTTGGCGAGATCGTCGGTTCGCCGGTGAATGCGCGCCGTATCGCCAATGGCCTGCGTGCCGATATGCTGTCCAGCGCACTGTCGCCAGTGTTCAACTCATTCCCACAAAGCTCGTTTGCCCAGAACATCGGATTGGTGGCGATCACCGGCGTGAAGAGCCGCTTTGTGGTCAGTGCAGGAGGGGCCATTTTGGTGCTGCTGGGGTTACTGCCGGTACTGGGGCGACTGGTGGCCTGTATTCCATTGCCGGTCTTGGGCGGCGCAGGCGTGGTGCTGTTCGGTTCGGTGGCTGCCAGCGGGATCCGTACCCTGGCAAAGGTGGATTACAAGGACAATATGAATCTGGTGGTGGTGGCGACGGCGATTGCCTTCGGCATGATCCCGATCGTGATGCCGACCTTCTACGATCAGTTTCCGAACTGGGTGCGCACCTTATTGCATTCCGGTATCAGCGCTTCTTGCCTGGTGGCGTTGCTGCTGAACCTGCTGTTTAACCCTATTGGTGCCAAAGAAGAAAACGCGGTGGAGGAGGAGCTTTCCTGAAACAACGGGCACAGCGGACCGCGCCCGGAAGGATTAATCGTGGCGCAGGAAGCTGTCGGCATCACGCCAGGCCGGGAAGGCGCTGCGGTAACTTTGCAGGTTTTCCAGCGACAGTTCGGCGTCCAGCCGTGCGGCGGCTCCGGGTTCCGCCTGGGCCAATGTTTCCCCCTGCGGACTGAGGATCAGGCTGTCACCGCTGTAGGTCAGGCCGTTGCCGTCTTCGCCGACGCGGTTGCAGCCGGCCACATACACCTGGTTCTCAATGGCGCGTGCTGCCAGCAGCGTTTGCCAGTGTTTGCTGCGTGGTGCCGGCCAGTTGGCGACGTACAGCGCCAAGTCGTAATCCTGTTGATAGCGGGACCACACCGGGAAACGCAGGTCGTAACAGATCTGCGGCAGGATACGCCAGCCACGCCACTCGAAAATTTCACGTCGTTTGCCGGCCTGATAGTGCAGGTGCTCGCCGGCCATGCGGAACAGGTGGCGTTTATCGTAGGCATGCACCCGGCCGTTCGGCTCGACCAGCAGGAAACGGTTAACCGCGCCCTCGGCAGTTTTCAGCGCCACGCTGCCGCCGACCAGGGCGTTACTTTTACTCGCCCAGCCGTGCAGCCAGTCGACGACCTGCTGTTCCGGCAGTGCGCTTTCCCCGGCATCCATAGCAAAGCCGGTGGTAAACATCTCCGGCAGCACGATCAGGTCGCGGCCACTTAACGGCGCCAGCAGCGCATCAAAATGACGCAGATTGGCCTCGCCATCGCGCCAAACCAAAGGTTGCTGCAACAGGGTAATTTTTAAAGTCGACATAACCGCTCCGCAGCAACATCCAGCGTGGCATCCTGTTTAGCGAAGCACAGCCGGATCAATTTATGAGGGAAAGGATCGGCACAGAAGACCGACAGCGGGATCGCCGCCACGCCAACGTGCTCGGTTAACCAATGGCAGAATGCCACGTCGTCCAAATCGGAGACGGCGCTGTAATCTGCCAGTAAGAAGTATGTACCCTCGCAGGGCAAAATTTCCAGTCGGCTGTTGGACAGCGCCTGCACAAAACGATCGCGCTTGGCGCGATAAAATGCCGACAACTGCTGCCAGTGTTCCGGCTCGCTGCGTAGCATATCCGCCAGCGCCAACTGGGCCGGGGTGTTGACCGAGAAGGTCAGGTACTGGTGCACCTTGCGCACCTCCGCACTCAGCGCGGCCGGGGCCACGCAGTAACCCACTTTCCAGCCGGTCATGTGGAAGGTTTTGCCGAAGGAAGACACGGCGATGGCGCGCTGACGCAACTGCGGGTGCGCCAATACGCTGGTGTGGCCGCCTTTGGCGAAACAAATGTGTTCGTAGACTTCATCGCTCAGCACGTAGATCTCATGATCCCCAATGGCATGCCACAGTTGCTGCATATCTTCTGCCTGCCAGGCCGTGGCGGAAGGGTTGTGCGGCGTATTGAGGATCACCAGCCGGGTGCGTGGCGACAGCAACTCAGCAAACTGTTGCCAGTCGACTTTGAACGCCGGTGGCTGCAGTGCAATGCGTTTTAGCGTGCCGCCGGATAAGGTCACCGCCGGTGCATAGCTGTCGTAGCTGGGATCAAAGCAGATCACTTCATCGCCAGGACGCACCAGCGCGCTGATGGCGGCGAACAGCGCCTCGGTGGCACCCGCGGTGACGGTGACTTCGTTAGTGGCGTCCGGCAGCCAGCCGTACAGGGCGGCGGTTTTCTCGGCGATGGCCTCACGCAGTGGGGCGACACCGGTCATCGGAGCATATTGGTTCGCGCCCTGGCTGACATGCCAGGCCAGACGTTCTTTCAGGTAGTCCGGGCCATCGAAATCGGGGAAGCCCTGCGACAGGTTGATCGCCTGATGCTGCGCCGCCAGCGCACTCATCTGGGTGAAAATGGTGGTGCCCAGCGCGGGCAGTTTACTTTCGGGAATCAATGCTGAAGTGCTCATAGCAGGCTAATACTCCTGGCGCTTATGTTGCCGTCAATATAACACGATGTTAGTATTTGGCAATCAAGACGCTTAGATGGCTAAATGAAGAAAAAATCTAACCATTAATCAAATCATTCTAAGCTTCACCTGCAGATGACCTTACAGACCGGGAAACGATAATGACCGAAAATCCGCAACTTACAGCGCTATTGTCTGCCTGTCACTGGATTGGTGAAAAGGGCTGGTGCCCGGCGACCGGTGGCAATATGTCGCTGCGTCTCGATGACCAGCATTGTCTGGTGACCGAATCCGGTAAGGATAAAGGCAGCCTGACCGAAACTGACTTCCTGCTGGTGGAAACCGCCAGCAACCATGTGCCGAGCGGTCGCACCCCATCGGCGGAAACCGGCCTGCATACTCTGATTTACCGCTTGTACCCACAAATTGGTGCGGTGCTGCATACGCATTCAGTGAACGCGACCGTATTGTCGCGGGTTGAACGCAGCGATGGACTGGTGTTGCAGGGTTATGAGATGCAAAAATCACTCGGTGGCCAGAGCACGCATCTGGACAGCGTGGTGATCCCGATTTTCGATAACGATCAGGACATCCCGCGATTAGCGGCGCGCGTGGCGGCCCATGCCGAAGTCACGCCGCTGCAGTACGGTTTTCTGGTGCGCGGCCACGGTTTGTATTGCTGGGGCCGCCAGGTCGCGGAAGCTCGTCGTCATCTTGAAGGGCTGGAATTCCTGTTCCAGTGCGAACTACAACGCCGTTTACTGGAGGCAAAATGATCCGCGCCATCGTTACCGACATTGAAGGCACGACCAGCGATATCCGTTTCGTCCATCAGGTGCTGTTCCCCTATGCACGCGAGCGCCTGGCGACCTTTCTCCGTCAGCACGCCGAAGAAGCCGAAGTTGCCGCCCCGCTGGCCGCTTTGCGCCAGGAACTTGAGCAGCCGCAGGCGGATATCGAGCAACTGATTACCGCGTTGTACCGCTTTATGGACGAAGACCGTAAATCTACCGCGCTGAAGGCGCTGCAAGGCATCATCTGGCGCAGCGGCTACCAGAACGGCGATTTTCGCGGGCATTTGTACCCGGAGGTGGCTGAGCAACTGGCCGCCTGGCAACAGCAGGGGCTGAAGCTGTACGTCTATTCTTCCGGCTCGGTGGAGGCGCAGAAACTGCTGTTCGGCTACAGCGATGCAGGGGATTTACAGCCGCTGTTCAGCGGTTATTTCGATACCCACGTCGGTGCCAAGCGTGAAACCGCTTCGTATCGCAATATCGCCAGTGAAATCGGTATCGCCCCTGAGCAGCTGTTATTCCTTTCCGATATTCATCAAGAGCTGGACGCCGCTCGTGCCGCCGGTTGGCATACCTGCCAACTGATCCGCGATGACGCCGATAACCAGAGTCAACATCCGCAGGTTAACCGTTTTGATCAGATCGATTTAGGGGAGTTTGCCTCATGAGTGGATTGACTATTTTCAGCGATAAAGAGCCGCAGCAGCCACTGTGGCAGAGCCGCGACGCGCAGGCGATTCAGCAGCAACTGGCGCAAATTGGCGTCCGTTTTGAGCGCTGGCAGGCGGATCGTGAACTGGGTGAAAACCCGGAGCCGGAGACGGTGATCGCCGCCTATCAGCAGCAGATCGATCGACTGGTGGCGGAGAAGGGCTACCAGAGTTGGGATGTGATCAGCATGCGTCCGGATAATGCCCAGCGTGAAGTGTTGCGCAGCAAGTTTTTATCCGAACACACGCACGGCGAAGATGAAGTGCGTTTCTTTGTTGAAGGGGCTGGGCTGTTCTGCCTGCATCTGGAGGGCAAGATCTTCCAGATCCTGTGTGAGAAGAACGATCTGATCTCGGTGCCGGCCGATACTCGCCATTGGTTCGATATGGGTTCGGCACCGAATTTCACTGCGATCCGCGTGTTTGATAACCCGGAAGGCTGGGTGGCGCATTTCACCGGCGATAACATCGCCGATGCCTATCCGCGCCTCGACTGACCGCTAGGATGCGGGTGTTAACCTAACGCCCGCTGAAAAATCCCTTCATTGACCTGCTGTGGCGTGATCACGCCGCTGTCGAACACCCAACCGCTAATCAACGCCGCCGGCGTTACGTCAAATGCCGGGTTATAAACCTGGGCATCGACAGGTGCCCACTGGCATGAGCCAAAACTGCCGGACACGCCGGTCACTTCTGTTGCGGCACGCTGCTCGATAGGGATTGCGGCGCCATTCGGACAGTGCGGATCGTGCGTAGTGTGCGGGGCCGCGACGTAGAACGGAATGCGGTGATAGTGCGCCAGGACCGCCAGGCTATAAGTGCCAATCTTGTTGGCGACGTCACCGTTGGCGGCGATGCGGTCTGCACCCACCCACACCGCATCCACCTGGCCTTGCGCCATCAGGCTGGCTGCCATGGAGTCACAAATCAGCCGGTAGGGGATACCCAGCTCACCCAGTTCCCAGGCGGTCAATCGGCCGCCCTGCAATAGCGGACGGGTTTCATCGACCCACACCTGCTGCACCTTGCCTTGCTGATGAGCGCGTAACAGCACGCCGATAGCGGTACCAATGCCGGCGGTTGCCAAGCCCCCGGTATTGCAGTGGGTCAGCAGGCGGCTGCCGGGTTTCACCAGATCGGCGCCGTGATCGGCAATGCGATCGCACAATTGACGGTCTTCTTCCACCAATCGCAGGGCTTCTTCTACCATCGCCGGCACCCAGTGCGGTTGTGCCAGCGCCAGCTTCATGCGGTCCAGGTTGTTCATCAGGTTGACCGCCGTCGGTCGTGAGGCGCGCAGGGTGATCAGTGCCTGCTCCAGTTCCTCACGCGGCAAGCCTCGTTCCGCCAGCAGGGCCAGTAACAGGCTGGCAGACAGGCCGATCAGCGGCGCCCCCCGCACCCGCAAGGTGAGAATATGATCAACCAGCTGTTCCACACTGTCGCAGGTCCGCCACTGTTTTTCCTGCGGCAAAGCCTGCTGGTCGAGGATCCAAAGTCGGTTGTCACTCAGGGTCAAACTGGTGGTGTTAAGCGCTTGCATCGGCGGTTAATTCCTTGTTGCGTAGTTATTGCATCTGGAAAGCTATTCTGCCAACATGACTTCCGGATGTATAGACGTCCAAATGCTTTTACGTCTAAAAAAAGATAATCGCTGGGTCAGTGAGAAAGTTCAGAGGGGTTGGGAATGTCGCATTATCGTACGTTTACTGCTGCTGATGCCGTTGAGTATGCCCGCCAATACGGGCAGTTAGCCGATCCCCAGGCGTTGGTGAGCGCTGACGAGATTGGTGACGGTAATCTGAACCTGGTGTTCAAGATCCGTGATCGTGATGGCGTGAGCCGGGTAATTGTTAAACAGGCGCTGCCGTATGTACGTTGCGTGGGCGAATCCTGGCCGCTAACCCTGGATCGAGCGCGTATTGAGGCGGAAACCCTGTTGATCCACGGCGGTTTTTGTCCAAGGCATACGGTTAAGGTGTTGCATCACGATCCTGAACTGGCGGTGATGGTGCAGGAAGATCTTTCTGATCACCACATCTGGCGCAGTGAGTTACTCAAGGGGCACTATTACCCGCTGGCTGCCGGGCAACTGGCGGAGTATTTGGCGCAAACCCTGTTTCATACTTCCGACTTTTATCAGACCGCGCAGGAGAAAAAAGCGGAGGTTAGTCGCTTTAGTAACCCCGAACTGTGCCAGATCACCGAAGATCTGTTCTTTACCGATCCCTATGTTGATCATGAGCGTAATCAGTTTGATCCGGTGCTGTTGCCGCAGGTCCTTGAGCTGCGTGATGATATGGCACTGAGGCTGGCGGTCGCCGGATTGAAGCATCGTTTCCTGAGCAAGGCGGAAGCGCTGCTGCACGGTGATATCCACAGCGGCTCGGTTTTTGTCGCGGAAGGCAAGCTGAAGGCGATAGACGCCGAGTTTGGTTTCTATGGCCCGATCGGTTTCGACGTCGGCAGCGTATTGGGCAATCTGTTGCTGAACTACTGCGGTCTGCCAGGGCTTTTGGGGCCGCGTGACGCCGCTGCCGGGCGCGAGCAGCGCCTGCAGGATGTCCGTGAACTCTGGCTGATTTTTGCCGATCGTTTCCTGGCATTGTGCCACCAACAAACACGGGAACTGGCGCTGGCGGTACCGGGTTACGCCGAACAGTTCCTGCAGCAGGTGTGGACCGATGCGGTCGGCTACTGTGGCAGTGAGTTAATCCGTCGCACCATAGGTCTGGCGCACGTTGCCGATCTGGACAGCATCAGCGATGACGATATGCGTGCCGAATGCCAGCGCAGTGCGTTGAGTCTGGGCCGCGCGCTGATCGTCAACGCGTCGCAAATCGAACATATCGACGCGTTGTTGGCGCGCATCCGCCAGAACGGCTAAGCCTCCTGGATGCGGTGAAAAGGGTGCTCATGGATCCGTCGCTAACAACCAACAGGCGGGGGCAAGCCCCGCCGTTGGGTTGCCTTACCCTTCGGGTTCGTAAGCCAAAATGGCGGCAACCTCCGTGTCTCCCAGTGTGATGCGCAGTTCACATAGCGAACCGCGAGTGATCCACATCAGCGCGATCAGCGTGATGCAGATAATCATCAGCCTCAGAACGACCCGTTCTTGCTGCATTTTTGACCTCCTTATCCTTGCCTTGCGGCGGGGAAGAGGCTAACCTGACGTTGCTAGACGTTCAGAGTGGCCTCGGGTTGATTACATCGACTCGGGGCCTTTCTCTTTCTATCCGTTGCTCAGGTTCCGGACAGAAAGATCCAGAGCACCCATCCGCAGTCTATCCGATTATTCCCGGGGTTAAATTAGCCGTTCTGGTAAGGTGCGGAGCGCTGCGCAGATTTGAATGGAATACCGGCGAAAGGGGGCGATGATACGGATCCGTTAGTCTGGCAGGGAGAAGGGTGCTCATGGATCCGTCGCTAACAACCAACAGGCGGGGGCAAGCCCCGCCGTTGGGTTGCCTTACCCTTCGGGTTCGTAAGCCAAAATGGCGGCAACCTCCGTGTCTCCCAGTGTGATGCGCAGTTCACATAGCGAACCGCGAGTGATCCACATCAACGCTATCAGCGTGATGCAGATAATCATCAGCCTCAGAACGACCCGTTCCTGCTGCATTTTTGACCTCCTTATCCTTGCCTTGCGGCGGGGAAGAGGCTAACCTGATGTTGCTTAGACATTCAGAGTGGCCTCGGGTTGATAATATCGACTCGGGGCCTTTCTCTTTCTATCCGTTACCAAGGCTCCGGACAGAAAGATCCAGAGCACCCATCCGCAGTCTATCCGATAATCCCCAGGGTTAAATTAGCCGTTCTGATAACGTTGCGAAGCTCTGCGCATTTATGGGGATAAATAGAAAAGGGGCGATGATTATCGCCCCTGGGTAAGTCAGTTTATTGCAGTTACGCGGCTTCGGTGTGTTTCTGGCGCTTATCCTGCTTGAGCAACTTTTCCGGCTTACTGGCCGCCAGCGCATCCGGCTCAAAGTCATCCACGTTGATGGAACGCAAACGGCTCTCTTCGGCTTTCACCAGGATCTTCGCTTCGTCGGCGCTAATCTTGCCTTCTTCCAGCGCACGCTGCGCCAGACGATCCAGTCGGGTGAACGGCAGGTTCTTGCCAGCCGCCTTGCACAGACGATCGTGAATCGGCTCGGCGGCGATCACGTCAACCAGTGCGGCTTCCAGCAGACCGACCGGGTTATGCTCGCTTGGCGTCAGATACTGACCACGACCCAGACGGCTACGGGTGGCGGACGGCTGTTGGATAATCTTGGCCAACTGGTGATCCAGACGGTCAGACGGTGCAGTATGCACGCGGCCTAACGGGAAGATAACCAGACGCATCACGCCAGCGATAAAGCGGTTCGGGAAGTTGCGCAGCAGATCGTCCAGCGCCTGTTCTGCCTGATGCAGACTGTCCTGTACGGCCCAATGTACCAGCGGCAAATCTTCTTTCTGACGGCCTTCATCTTCAAAGCGTTTCAGCGAAGCGGAAGCCAGGTACATTTGGCTGAGGATATCTCCCAGACGGGCAGAGATACGCTCACGGCGCTTCAGGCTGCCGCCCAGTACTCCCATTGAAACGTCCGACAGCAGTGCCAGGTTAGCGCTCAGGCGGTTCAACTGCTGGTAGTAACGACGGGTAGCGTCCTTGGTCGGTGTACTGCTGGTGCGGCCGTTGGTCAGACCCAGCCAGAAGCTGCGTACCTTGTTGCTGCCTACGTGGCCCAGATGGCCGAACAGCAATTTGTCATAGGCGTTCAGGTCGTTATTCTGCGCTGCCGCCATTTCGTCCAGCACATAAGGATGGCAACGGATCGCACCCTGACCGAAGATCATCATGGTACGGGTCAGGATATTGGCGCCTTCTACCGTGATAGCGATAGGCGCGCCCTGATAGGCACGGGCCAGGAAGTTGGATTTCCCCAACATGATGCCTTTACCGCCGGCGATATCCATTGCATCAATGATTGCCTGCTGGCCGCGGTGGGTACAGTGGTATTTCACGATGGCCGACAGCACGGCCGGTTTCTCGCCCAGCATCAGGCCGCTGGTGATAAGCGTAGCCGCTGCATCCATCACATAGGTGTTACCGGCGATACGCGCCAGTGGTTCTTCAATACCTTCCATCTTGCCGATCGACAGCTTGAACTGACGACGGATATGGGCGTATGCGCCTATTCCCAGCGCCATGGACTTCACGCTACCGGTAGAGTTGGAAGGCAGGGTGATGCCGCGGCCTACCGACAGGCACTCAACCAGCATACGCCAGCCCTGACCGGCCATTTTTGGCCCGCCGATGATGTAATCAATCGGGACGAACACGTCATTGCCGCGAGTCGGGCCGTTTTGGAACGGCACGTTGAGCGGGAAGTGACGGTTACCGATTTCAACACCCGGCGTACTGGTCGGGATCAGTGCACAGGTGATGCCCGGTGATTCATTGGTGCTCAGCAGGTGGTTCGGGTCATGCAGTTTGAACGCCAGGCCCAACACTGTCGCCACCGGTGCCAACGTGATATAGCGTTTGTTCCAGGTCAGGCGCATGCCCAGAACCTGTTCGCCTTGCCACTCGCCCATGCAGACGGTGCCGACGTCAGGAATGGCACCGGCATCGGAACCCGCTTCCGGGCTGGTCAAGGCGAAACAAGGGATCTCGTCGCCGCGTGCCAGGCCTGGCAGGTAATGATTTTTCTGTTCGTCAGTACCGTAATGCTGCAGCAGTTCGCCTGGGCCGAGGGAGTTTGGTACGCCAACGGTGATGGCCAAAATGCCGGAAACGCCGGACAGTTTTTGCAGTACGCGAGCCTGAGCATAAGGAGAGAAGTCCAGGCCGCCGTATTCTTTCTTGATGATCATCGCAAAGAAGCGGTGTTCTTTCAGGTATGCCCAGAGTTCCGGCGGCAAATCGGCCAGTTCATGGGTGATCTGGAAGTCGTTGGCCATGCGGCAGGCTTCTTCCACCGGACCGTCGATAAACGCCTGTTCTTCGGCGGTCAACTGCGGTTTCGGGTAGTTATGCAGCTTGTTCCAGTCTGGTGCACCGCGGAACAGATCGCCTTCCCACCAGGTGGTCCCGGCTTCGATCGCTTCCTTTTCGGTAGTGGACATTGGCGGCATCACCTTGCGGAACGCGCGCAGCGCCGGTGCAGACAGCATCGAACGGCGCAGAGATGTGACGTTCAGCGGCAGCAGAATAATCGCCAGCGGCAACAGCATCCAAAAGGTCCACAGACCGATGGCGCCCATGGCGGCGGTGTATGCCAGAAGAATAAGGCTACTGAGGGTGAGGTTCACTCGGTGATAAAACACCACACCAATGAGTGCCAGTAAAACAACAATACTAAGAACCATCATAAGAAGCTCCGAAGTGGCAAGAGGTCTGACCTGTTGTGTGTATGTAATAGGTTTTAGTACAACCCCATATTTTTATCAATGCATTTACAGTTTAATTACAACTTAAGTCACAAACTGACCGCATCAATCATCAAAAACCTCATCGGCGCCTCAACCGGGCGGCTGTTTGACTGACAATGCTTCTCGGTTTTTCCCCGATCCGTTACACTGCGGGGCGGAAGATTGACGATAACAAGAGGTTCCTCATGTACCACGACCTTATTCGTAGTGAACTGAACGAAGCGGCCGATACCCTGGCGAAATTTATCAATGACGACGCCAATATCGACGCGATCCAACGCGCAGCCGTGCTGCTGGCCGATTCCTTTAAAGCCGGTGGGAAAGTCATTTCTTGCGGTAACGGTGGCTCCCACTGTGACGCGATGCACTTTGCCGAAGAGCTGACTGGCCGCTACCGTGAAAACCGTCCGGGTTATCCGGCGATTGCCATTTCCGACGTTAGCCATCTGTCTTGCGTCAGCAACGACTTTGGTTACGAGTATGTATTTTCTCGCTATGTGGAAGCGGTAGGCCGTGAAGGCGACGTATTGCTGGGCATTTCCACCTCAGGCAATTCCGGCAACATCATTAAAGCCATCGAAGCGGCGCGCGCCAAAGGGATGAAAGTGATCACCCTGACCGGCAAAGACGGCGGCAAAATGGCCGGTTCTGCCGATGTGGAAATCCGCGTACCGCACTTTGGTTACGCAGACCGCATTCAGGAAATTCATATCAAAGCGATCCACATCTTGATTCAGCTGATTGAAAAAGAGATGGTTAAGGCTTAACGGCTTTTGGGGGCATAGCGCCCCGTTAATAATGCACAGGGGCGCAGTTGATCGCGCCCGAATAGACGGTGTCAGTGGGAGTTAAGGAGTGGCTGGCGATGTGTGAATTGCTCGGGATGAGCGCAAACGTACCGACCGATATTTGCTTTAGCTTTACCGGGCTGGTTCAGCGCGGTGGCCGTACCGGGCCACATAAAGATGGTTGGGGCATTACCTTCTATGAAGGGAACGGTTGCCGCACGTTTAAGGATCCCCAGCCGAGTTTCGACTCGCCGATCGCCCGTCTGGTGCAGGAATACCCGATCAAATCCTGCGCGGTGGTATCACATATCCGTCAGGCCAATCGCGGTGAAGTGGCGCTGGAGAATACCCACCCGTTTACCCGCGAACTGTGGGGCCGTAACTGGACCTACGCGCACAATGGCCAATTGAAAGGCTACCGTCAGTTGGAAACCGGCACTTTCCGCCCGGTCGGCCAGACTGACAGCGAGTACGCTTTCTGCTGGCTGCTGCATCAGCTTTCCCTGAAATACCCGCGTACCCCGAGCCGTTGGCCGCCGGTGTTCCGTTATATCGCTCTGCTGGCGGATCAACTGCGTCAGAAGGGGGTATTTAATATGTTGCTGTCGGATGGGCGCTTTGTGATGGCTTATTGCTCCACCAACCTGTATTGGATCACGCGGCGCGCGCCGTTTGGCAAAGCCACGTTACTCGATCAGGATGTGGAGATTGATTTTCAGCAGCAGACCACACCCAACGATGTGGTCACGGTGATTGCTACCCAGCCGCTGACGGCGAATGAAACCTGGCACAAGATTGCGCCAGGCGAATTCGCATTATTTCACTTCGGTGAGCGGCTTGGTCTGAGCGAAGGGATTGGTACTGACAGCGGGAGCCGTGTTTGACGCATACTGCGTCATCTGGCCGCTGCTCAGCACGGGTTGACCCAATACGTACTGCCCATTGGCTACGCTGACCATCGGCGGCTGATGGTTTTTGACAAAGTAGTCATAGCCTGGTTTCAGCTGACGCCAGAAGGCGATGTAGCTGGAAGAGCTGTGGCGTTTCAGGTTCTTATCGGTCATGCGGAACGGGTAGATACTGATATCAATCCGGTTCTGTCCGTAAGCGAACGCAGCTTCGACATAGCGGTAAATCTCATCCATATAGGTGTTGGTCATCGCATAACAACCAATCGATTTACATTCACCGTGGATCATCAGATAAGCACCGGAATAGCCCTGTGATTTATCGTAATCATTTGGGAAGCCGATATTGATTGCCCGATAATACTTGCTGTCGGGTTTCAGATGGCGCGCGTCGACGCTATAAAAGCCTTCCGGACTCTTAAAGTCACCTTCACGGCGTTTTGGGCCGAGGCCGCCGGAGAAATTACAGATTTGGAAAGAGTTCACCAGACGGAATTCGTTGCCCATTTTGGCATACAATTCCAACGTGCGTTCTTCTTTGAAAATCTGAATATAGACCGGTGAACCCACTAATTGCTGCTTAACTACCGGAACCTCGGGAACCTGCTCGCTGGCGCTGCAGGCCGTGATCATCGGCATAGAAAAAAGCATCGCAAACAACAACGCGATTTTGCTCATTATTATTCCTGCTTATATTTATCTGTCGGCTCAATGCAATTGGCCAACATGCCACTGATTATTGTTTTACGGTCTTAAAACACCGCCAGATTACCAGTGTGTTCTTTTTTAGCAATATGCGATGTGTATAAAAAAACCACAAACTTCGATAAAAGTGAATCTATAGGCAGATTTTAACGATTAGTCGCGTAAAACAGCCGAAATTTAATTGTGTTTGCTTGACTCAGGTCACTGCCTGACGCAGAAAAATGTTGTGGAAAATGTTAATATTCCGGCTCGAATAAATGCGCAAAAAATGGACGCAGGAGTTAATCAACGGAATGTACGTTAGCCCATTTTATCAGTGCGAAAGATTTCATGTTGAGCGTGATGCCGTTGCGCTCAACCCAGAGGCTGCTGATGCGGCCTCATCATCCAGGCATCGTCAGTACCAGCCTCTGGGGCCGGTAAGACGTGTGAAACTAACCAACATCGTATAAAACCTATGATTAAAATCAGAAAAGGGTTAGACCTGCCAATTGCCGGAGCCCCGGTTCAGGCGATTCAGGACGGCCCAGTCATTCAGCATGTCGCCCTGCTTGGGGAAGATTACGTCGGAATGCGCCCGTCTATGCTGGTGCAGGAAGGCGATAGCGTTAAGAAAGGCCAGGCACTGTTTGAAGATAAAAAGACCCCCGGGGTTTTCTTCACCGCGCCTGCCAGTGGTCGTATTGTGGCAATCAATCGCGGTGAACGACGCGTATTGCAGTCGGTCGTCATTGCCGTTGAAAACGGCGGCGATGATCAACTGGAGTTCGCTCATTTTCCGGTCGCCGAACTGGCGATGCTGCCGCGTGAACAGGTTGAAGGCGAACTGATCGCCAGTGGCCTGTGGACCGCACTGCGCACCCGCCCCTTCAGCAAAACACCGGCACCGGGCACCAGCCCACGCGCCATCTTCGTTACCGCCATCGACAGCCAGCCGCTGGCCGCCGATCCGCAGGTGATCATTGCCGAGCAGTTGGCGGCGTTTAACGCCGGGCTGGCGGTATTGGCTCGCCTGACCGACGGCAAGGTACACGTTTGTCATGCCGCAGGGGTGAACCTGGGCAAGCAGCCCGATGCGCAGGTGACCTATAACGAATTCGCTGGTCCGCATCCTGCCGGGCTGGTAGGCACCCATATTCATTTCCTCGAGCCGGCCAGTTTGAAAAAAACCGTCTGGCATCTCGGTTATCAGGACGCGATCGCCATCGGTACCTTGTTCACCACCGGCAAGCTCGATACCCGCCGGGTAGTGGCACTGGCCGGGCCGCAGGTGGAACAGCCGGTACTGCTGCGCACCCGGTTGGGCGCCAGCATCGACGAACTGACCGCCGGTCGTTTGAAAGCCGGCGAGAACCGGGTCATTTCCGGCTCGGTGCTGAGCGGCACCCACGTCGCCGGGCCGAACGCTTACCTTGGCCGTTTCCACTCGCTGGTTTCCGTGCTGCAGGAAGGGCGTGATAAAGAGCTGTTCGGTTGGATTGCCCCATCACCGGATAAATTCTCCATCACCCGCACCACGCTGGGCCACTTCCTGAAGAACAAGCTGTTTGCCTTCTCGACCACCACCCACGGCGGTGAGCGTGCGATGGTGCCGATCGGCAACTACGAGCGGGTAATGCCGCTGGATATCCTGCCGACCCTGCTGCTGCGTGACCTGCTGGCGGGTGACAGCGACAGCGCGCAGGCGCTGGGCTGTCTGGAGCTGGATGAAGAAGATCTGGCGCTGTGCACCTTTGTTTGCCCCGGCAAGTATGAATACGCTCCGGTGCTGCGCGATGTGCTGACCAAGATTGAGCAGGAAGGATAACCGATGGGCCTGAAGAATTTTTTTGAAAAGATCGAGCATCACTTCACTCCGGGCGGCAAGCTGGAAAAGTGGTACCCGCTGTATGAAGCGACCACCACGGTGTTCTATACCCCGGGGCAGGTGACGCGTGGTGCTTCGCACGTGCGCGATGCTATCGATCTGAAACGCATGATGATCCTGGTGTGGTTGGCGGTCTTCCCGGCGATGTTCTGGGGGATGTACAACGTCGGCCAGCAGGCCATTCCGGCGCTGCACCATCTTTACAGTGGCGATCAACTGCAGCAGGTGCTGGCGGGCGATTGGCACTACCGGTTGGCGCAATGGCTCGGGGCCTCACTGGCGGCGGATGCGGGCTGGATCAGCAAAATGGTGCTGGGTGCCTGCTATTTCCTGCCAATTTATGCCGTGGTGTTCCTGGTGGGGGGCTTTTGGGAGGTACTGTTCGCGGTCATTCGCAAGCATGAGATTAACGAAGGCTTCTTCGTCACCTCGATTCTGTTTGCGCTGATTGTGCCGCCCACGCTGCCGCTGTGGCAGGCCGCGCTGGGTATTACCTTCGGCGTAGTGGTGGCGAAAGAGATATTCGGTGGCACCGGACGCAACTTCCTCAACCCGGCTTTGGCTGGGCGTGCGTTCCTGTTCTTCGCTTACCCGGCGCAGATTTCCGGTGACCTGGTGTGGACCTCCGCCGACGGTTTCTCCGGCGCGACTCCGCTGGCACAGTGGAGCGCGGGCGGGGCACACAGCCTGAGCAACGTGGCTACCGGCCATTCCATTAGCTGGATGGACGCGTTTCTCGGCAACATCCCCGGCTCGGTCGGTGAAGTCTCCACGCTGATGATCCTGCTCGGCGGGGCGATAATCCTGTTTGGCCGCGTGGCTTCCTGGCGAATTGTCGCCGGTGTGATGCTCGGCATGATGGCTACCGCCTTCCTGTTCAATTCGATCGGTTCTACCACCAACCCGCTGTTCGCCATGCCGTGGTACTGGCACCTGGTGTTGGGTGGCTTCGCCTTCGGTATGATCTTTATGGCTACCGACCCGGTTTCTGCCTCGTTTACCAACAAGGGGAAATGGTGGTACGGCATTCTGATTGGCGTGATGTGCGTGCTGATCCGGGTGGTCAACCCGGCCTATCCGGAAGGCATGATGCTGGCGATCCTGTTCGCCAACCTGTTCGCACCGCTGTTCGATTACCTGGTGGTGCAGGCCAACATCAAGCGGAGAAAAGCCCGTGGCGAATGAATCTAAAAACGACAGCATCGGTAAAACGCTGCTGGTGGTACTGCTGCTGTGCCTGGTGTGTTCTGTGGTGGTGGCGGGTTCCGCCGTCGGCCTGAAGTCCAAACAGCAGGAACAGAAGTTGCTCGACAAGCAGCGCAATATTCTCGATGTGGCCGGTTTGCTGCAGCCAAAAATGGAAGGCGAGCAGGTCAAGGCGCTGTTCACTCAACGTATTGAACCGCACCTGCTGGACTTGAACAGCGGTGAGTTTGTCACCGGTAAGGCGACGGCGTTCGATCTGGCTGCGGCCCTGCGTGATGACGCCAAAAGCGTAGCGCTGCCGGCGGCTGACGATCCGGCCGGTATCAAGCGTCGCAGCAATCAGGCGGAAATCTACCTGGTGCGCGACGACAGCGGTGCGGTCAACAAAATCGTGCTGCCCGTCTACGGCACCGGCCTGTGGTCGATGATGTACGCCTTTGTGGCGTTGGATAACGACGGCAATACGGTGAAAGGCATCACTTACTACCAGCAGGGGGAAACTCCGGGACTGGGCGGTGAAGTTGAGAATGCCAGCTGGCGCCAGCAGTGGATCGGTAAAAAGTTGTTTGACGACAACGGTCAACCGGCGATCCGCGTGGTGAAAGGCGGGGCGCGTCAGGGAGATGAACACGGGGTAGACGGTTTGTCCGGCGCCACGCTGACCTCCAACGGCGTGCAGCATACTTTTGACTTCTGGTTGGGCGAGCACGGCTTTGGCCCGTTCCTGCAAAAAGTTCGTGAAGGAGCGCTGAAAAATGGCTGATTCCAAAGAGATTAAACGGGTCCTTTTAGGGCCGCTGTTCGACAACAACCCGATTGCCTTGCAGGTGTTGGGCGTCTGTTCCGCGCTGGCGGTAACCACCAAGCTGGAGACGGCGGTGGTGATGACCATTGCGGTGACGCTGGTTACCGCGTTCTCCAGCTTCTTTATTTCCCTGATTCGTCACCATATTCCGAACAGCGTGCGCATCATCGTACAGATGGCGATTATTGCCTCACTGGTGATTGTGGTCGATCAGTTGCTGCGCGCCTATGCGTTTGAAATCTCCAAGCAGCTGTCGGTGTTTGTCGGCTTGATCATCACAAACTGTATCGTGATGGGGCGTGCCGAGGCGTACGCCATGAAGTCACCGCCGATCGAGAGCTTTATGGACGGCATCGGTAACGGGCTGGGCTACGGGGTGATCCTGGTGTTGGTCGGCTTCCTGCGTGAGCTGTTTGGTTCCGGCAAGCTGTTCGGCATTCCAGTGCTGGAGACGGTACAGAACGGCGGCTGGTATCAGCCGAACGGCCTGTTCCTGCTGGCACCGAGCGCGTTCTTTATCATCGGCCTGCTGATTTGGGCGCTTCGCAGCCTGAAACCAGCGCAGATCGAAAAGGAGTAATGGCCGATGGAACATTATATCAGCCTGTTTGTACGCGCGGTGTTCGTTGAGAACATGGCGTTGGCGTTCTTCCTGGGGATGTGTACCTTCCTGGCGGTGTCGAAAAAGGTGTCGACCGCCTTTGGTCTGGGTATCGCGGTAACGCTGGTACTCGGGATCTCCGTACCGGTGAACAACCTGGTCTACAACCTGATCCTGCGCGACGGTGCGCTGGTGGAAGGTGTTGATCTGAGCTTCCTTAACTTCATTACCTTTATCGGCGTGATTGCGGCGCTGGTGCAGATTCTGGAGATGATCCTCGATCGCTTCTTCCCGTCGCTGTACAACGCACTCGGCATTTTCCTGCCATTGATCACCGTGAACTGCGCCATCTTTGGCGGCGTGTCCTTCATGGTGCAACGTGACTACAACTTCGTCGAATCGGTGGTGTATGGCTTCGGCTCCGGCACCGGCTGGATGTTAGCGATTGTCGCGATGGCGGGGATCCGCGAAAAACTCAAGTATGCCAATGTCCCCGCAGGGTTGCGCGGCCTGGGCATTACCTTTATCACCACCGGGCTGATGGCGTTGGGCTTTATGTCCTTCTCCGGTGTTCAGTTGTAAAGGCGGGAAGAATTTATGGAAATTATTTTAGGCGTCGCGATGTTTACCGGCATCGTTATGGTGCTGGTGCTGCTCATCCTGTTCGCCAAATCCAAGCTGGTGAACACCGGTGACATTGCGGTGGAAGTGAACGGCGATCTCGACAAAAGCTTTACCGCTCCGGCGGGTGACAAGCTGCTGAATATGCTCTCCAGCCAGGGGATCTTCGTTTCGTCCGCCTGCGGCGGCGGCGGTTCCTGCGGCCAGTGTCGGGTAGTGATCAAAGAGGGCGGCGGCGATATCCTGCCGACCGAGCTGTCGCACATCAACAAGCGTGAAGCGAAAGAGGGCTGTCGCCTGGCTTGCCAGGTGAACGTGAAGCAGAACCTGAAAATCGAGCTGCCGGAAGAAATTTTTGGCGTGAAGAAGTGGGAATGCGAGGTTATCTCCAATGATAACAAAGCCACTTTTATCAAAGAGCTGAAGCTGAAAATCCCTGATGGGGAAGACGTGCCGTTCCGCGCCGGTGGGTTTATCCAGATCGAAGCACCTGCACATGACATCAGCTATGCCGATTTTGACGTGCCGGACGAGTACCGCGGTGACTGGGACAAGTTCAACCTGTTCCGCTACCGCTCAGTGGTGAATGAAACCACGGTGCGCGCCTACTCGATGGCCAACTACCCGGACGAGAAGGGCATTATCATGCTCAACGTGCGTATCGCTACGCCGCCACCGCGTGATCCGGACGTGCCACCGGGCATTATGTCCTCTTATATCTGGTCGTTGAAAGCCGGTGACAAGGTGACCATCTCCGGGCCGTTCGGCGAGTTCTTCGCTAAGGATACCGACGCGGAAATGATCTTCATCGGCGGTGGTGCCGGTATGGCTCCTATGCGTTCACACATCTTTGACCAGCTCAATCGCCTGAAGTCGAAGCGTAAAATCACCTTCTGGTACGGTGCGCGTTCACTGCGTGAAATGTTCTACGAGGAAGATTTCAACCAACTGCAGGCAGAGAACGAGAACTTTACCTGGCATGTGGCGCTTTCCGATCCGCAGCCTGAGGATAACTGGACGGGTTACACCGGCTTTATTCATAATGTTCTGCTGGAGAACTATCTACGTAACCACCCGGCGCCGGAAGACTGCGAGTTTTACATGTGCGGTCCGCCAATGATGAACGCCGCGGTGATCAAGATGCTGAAAGATCTGGGCGTCGAAGACGAAAATATCATGCTTGATGACTTTGGTGGCTAAATGCGTGCAGGGGCAATGAAGGGGTTAATGACCACGGTGGCGCTCAGCGCTGCCCTGTTATTGACCGGCTGCGGACCGGAGCAGGTGAATCTCGATGGAAAAACCATGGGGACCTCTTATTCGATCCGCTATGTCACCGGGGACGACACGCCGTCTGCCACCAAAATGCAGGCGGAGATCGACAAGCGTCTGGAATTGGTGAACGACCAAATGTCCACCTACCGGCCGGGCTCTGAACTGAGCCGCTTCAACGCCAGCCGCGCGGTGGATAAACCCTTCCCGGTATCGGCAGCGACCACCGAGGTGGTGTTGGAGGCATTGCGTATCAACCGCGTCACCGACGGTGCGCTGGATGTGACC
The DNA here is from genome assembly GCF_946227095.1 of Serratia proteamaculans. Lineage (GTDB taxonomy): Bacteria > Pseudomonadota > Gammaproteobacteria > Enterobacterales > Enterobacteriaceae > Serratia > Serratia proteamaculans_E. Next base: position 249,983 of record NZ_CAMISV010000006.1, on the reverse strand, counting down.
GTCGGGCCGTTGGTTAATCTGTGGGGCTTTGGCCCGGAAGGGCGCCCGGATAAAGTACCGAGCGCCGCCGAGCTGGAGCAACGCCGCGCCTGGACCGGGATCGACAAGCTGTCGGTGCAGGGCAACGCATTGGTAAAGAGCATTCCTGAGCTGTATGTCGATCTTTCCTCGATCGCCAAGGGCTATGGGGTGGATGTGATTGCCCAGTACTTGCAATCGCAGCAGGTTAAGAACTACATGGTGGATATTGGCGGTGAGGTACGTACTCGCGGCCATAACGGTGAGAAAAAACCGTGGCGTATCGCCATTGAACGGCCAACCGCCGGCATGGAGCAGAAGGCGCAGTTGGTGATCCAACCGGGCGAGATGTCGATCGCCACTTCGGGGGATTATCGCAACTACTTCGAACAGGGTGGCGTGCGCTATTCGCATACCATAGATCCGGTCACCGGTAAGCCGATCCACCACCATCTGGTCTCGGTCACGGTGCTGAGTCCAACCTGTATGGCTGCCGACGGTCTGTCGACCGGGCTGAACGTCCTGGGGCCGGAACGCGGCATGGCGCTGGCGAACCTGATGGGGATCCCGGTATTCATGATTGTGAAAACGGCTAAAGGTTTTGAAGAGCGCTACTCCGAGGCGTTCAAACCCTATTTGAACAACAACTCATGAGGTCGCTATGTTGACTGTATTTGTCGCCAGCTTCGTGTTGTTTCTGCTGATTGTCGGCGGGATGTCGTTGGGTTACGTGTTCAAGCGTAAAAGCCTGCAAGGCAGTTGCGGCGGTATTACGGCGCTGGGGATGGATAAAGTCTGCGACTGTCCTGAACCCTGCGATGCCCGTAAAAAGCGTCTGGAAAAAGAGGCGCTGCGCCAGCAGCAGTTGGAAAAACACCGGATCATCTGAATAACAGGGGCGCATGCAGCGCCCCTTTTTTTATCGGTTATTTGGCCTTAACGAAGCCCTTCGCTTCGGCCGGAGAATTGACCATAACCCCGTCTACGCCTAACGCCAGCGCCTGCTGGTATTCTGCCGGTGAATTGATGCCGAACAGGATGATGTGTGCCGGTCCTTGCGAACGGAAGCAGTCGATCGATTCTTTATCCCAGGTCAGAAATGCCTTGGAGCGCCCTTCACCCAGGGTAAATTTCTCCACCACTTCCACTTCACGTTTCAGTTCCAGCCCGTACCAGCGTGGTTGCTGATTGTCTGGCTTCAGCTCACACAGGTGTGACAGGCTGATATTCGCCAGCAGGTCGCGGGTTTCATCGCGGGTCTCAAAACGTTTAATCGCCGGTGGCAGCGCCTGCAGATACTTGGCGTCGGTAGAATACACGCGGGTGCGGTTCAGGCTGTGGGTCTTTTCCAGCGTTGCCAACAGGGCTTTGCCGAACTGGGCCGGGTCAGCGTCCGGTGATTTGATATCCAGATAGAAATTGACCTTGGGGAAGGCGTTGAGGATCTCATCCAGCCGGGGAATACCAATGCCTTTGCCACGGAACGGATGGGTTTCCCCTTTGGCAAATGACCAACCGGCGTCAACTTTTGCCAGTTGCGCGGCGGTAAAGGCAGAGACCAGCCCTTGCTGATTGGTCAGCGCCTTTAGATCCGAAGGGCGGTACAGCACAATCACCCCGTCTTTGGATTCCTGCAGGGTGATCCAAATGGCATCGGCACCGTTTTTCAGTGCGGTTTCAATGGCGATGCGGGTATTTTCAGGGGCGTCGGCAGTACCACCACGGTGAGCGATAATGGCGGGGGCGGCGGTAGCGGCAAGGGATATCAGGGATAAGGCTGAAGCTAATAAATAGACCGATAATGTTTTCATGTAGGGCACCATCCTGTGCGTAGCGTTATTGTTATCAGTAAGCGCGGCGGTTAATTTGCCACAGCGTACTATTGAAAAATTACGCTTTTTTAACAAGTCGAAGATAATTGGGTGAAAGCCTGTTTTCTCCGAGTAGAACCGAGGCTTGAGCTTTCCATTGTTGCCTGTATACTTATACAGTGTTATTGGAGGCGAGATGCGTAAAATCATTCATGTCGATATGGACTGCTTCTTCGCGGCGGTAGAAATGCGCGACGATCCCAGCCTGCGCGATATTCCGTTGGCGATCGGCGGCAGTGCCGACCGGCGTGGGGTGATCAGCACCGCCAACTATCCTGCCCGTCGCTATGGCGTACACAGTGCGATGTCGACGGCGATGGCGCTCAAGCTTTGCCCGCACCTGAAACTACTGCCCGGCCGCATGGCGGCGTATAAAGAAGCCTCGCAGCATATCCGCGAAATCTTTGCCCGTTACACTCCGTTGATTGAGCCGCTGTCACTGGATGAAGCCTATCTGGACGTGACCGACTGCAGCCAGTGCAATGGGTCAGCAACGCTGATCGCCGAACAAATCCGCCAGACTATCTCCGATGAACTCAACCTCACCGCTTCTGCCGGTATCGCGCCGATCAAGTTCCTGGCCAAGATTGCCTCAGAGCTGAATAAACCGAACGGACAATACGTCATCACGCCGGCGCAGGTGCCGGCGTTTTTACAGCAGTTGCCGCTGAGTAAAATTCCCGGCGTGGGCAAAGTCACGGCCAAACGGCTGGAAGAAGTGGGGCTAATCACCTGTGCCGACGTGCAGCAGTATGACCTGGTGTTGCTGTTAAAGCGCTTCGGCAAATTTGGCCGGGTGCTGTGGGAGCGTTGTCAGGGGATCGATCTGCGTGAGGTTTCGCCAGAGCGGCTGCGTAAGTCGGTGGGGGTGGAGCGTACGCTGGCGGAAGACATTCATGACTGGGAAGATTGTGAAACACTGATCGTCGACAAGCTTTATCCCGAGTTGGAACTGCGGTTGCGTAAGGTGAAACCGGATCTGCACATCGCCCGGCAAGGGGTAAAACTCAAGTTTCAGGATTTCCAGCAAACCACCCAGGAACACGTCTGGCCAGTACTGAATAAAGACGATTTGATCAACGTGGCGCGGCAGGTCTGGCGTGAGCGGCGTGAAGGGCGCGGGGTGCGACTGGTCGGGTTGCACGTGACGTTACTGGATCCGCAGCTGGAACGGCAACTGTTACTGCCGTGGGAATAACAAAGGCGCAAATATTTGCGCCTTTGGTTTAATCACTAAATCATCTGTAATATTACGCGCGCTCTGGGATGGCCTTCAGCAGTGCGGTCAGCAACTTCCAGTACAGACCCACGCTTTCGATATGCACCTGCTCATCCGGCGAGTGTGGCCCGGTGATGGTTGGCCCAATCGATACCATATCCATATTCGGGTACGGCTTTTTGAACAGGCCGCATTCCAGACCGGCGTGGATCACCATGATGTTCGGCGTCTTGTTGAACAGGTCCTGATAGATCTCGCGCACCAGATGCATGACCGGTGAGTCTGCGTCCGGCTGCCAGCCTGGGTAGCCGCCTTTTGGCGCGACCTTGGCGTTGGCCAACTGGCCCAGTGCGGTCAGCATGCCGACCACGTAGTCTTTACCGCTGTCGATCAGCGAGCGGATCAGGCAGATGATTTCTGCTTCGCTGTCGCTGGTGGTAACCACGCCCACGTTCAGTGAGGTTTCCACCACGCCTTTCACTGCGTCGCTCATGCGGATCACACCGTTCGGCGTACCATTCAGCAGTGCCACAAAACGCTGTTGGCTGTCGGCAGTCATCGCCTGAGAGGTGCTGGTGACAGGCTCCAGCAGCACGGTGATGTTCTTCTCTTTGGCCGCCAGTTCGTTTTGCAGGGTCGCCAGGAACGCCTGGCTCAGCGCTTTCAGCGCATCGGCTTTCTCGGCCGGTACGGCAACCACCGCAGAGGCCTCACGCGGGATAGCATTACGCAGCGTGCCGCCGTTCAGGTCCAGCAGGCGCAGGTTCAGCTCAGCGCTATGATCAAACAGGAAGCGTGCCAGCAGTTTGTTGGCGTTGCCCAGCCCGACGTGGATATCAGCGCCAGAGTGGCCGCCTTTCAGGCCTTTGAGCGTCAGTTTCAGGGTTTGATAACCGGCAGGCACGGCTTCGCGCTGCAGCGGCAGGGTGGTGATGAAATCAATACCCCCGGCGCAACCCATGTAGATCTCGCCTTCCTCTTCGGAGTCGGTGTTGATCAGGATATCCGCCTGCAGCCAGTTCGCCTGCAGGCCGAATGCGCCGTCCATGCCCGCTTCTTCGGTCATGGTCAGCAGCACTTCCAGTGGACCGTGCTCGACGCTGTCGTCAGCCAGCACTGCCAGCGCGGAAGCCATACCGATACCGTTGTCGGCACCCAGCGTGGTACCGCGGGCTTTGATCCACTCGCCGTCAATGTACGGCAGGATCGGATCCTTGGTGAAGTCGTGCACGGTGTCGTTATTTTTCTGCGGCACCATATCCAGGTGCGCCTGCAGGGCGACCGGCTTGCGGTTTTCCATGCCTTTGGTGGCAGGCTTACGCAGCAGGATGTTGCCTACATGGTCACGCTCGGCGTGCAGGTGTTTCTCTTTGGCCCACTCGAGGATGTGCTGTGCCAGCGCTTCTTCATGATAAGAAGGATGCGGAATAGAGCAGATTTTGGCAAAAATATCCCACAGCGGCTGTGGCGAAAGTTGAGACAATTCAGACACTATAAGTCTCCTGTAACAGCATTCTCGGCAGTGCGGGAATGCCGCTCGGTTAGGGTTAGGGGCATCTGTGCTTCGTGGCACGATCTCCAGAGAATATCACTTTATTCCGGGCGGTGCCCGTGCCGTATTGCGCTGTTTAAGCGCTTGATCACACTAGTTTGATGCGTCATTGCTCATTTATGCAGCATCAATCACCAGACGAAATACTTATGAATTCCAAGGTACAACTGGTATTTGGTGCGTCCAGTCTTTATAATCTCGCGCAACCTTTTTTCCCCTGATTACTGAGTAAGCCGCACCACTGCTGGCTGGGACACCATTCTATGAGCGAAAAATACGTTGTTACCTGGGACATGCTGCAAATGCAAGCGCGCAAACTGGCTCACCGCCTGCTGCCTGCTGACCAATGGAAGGGCATTATTGCCGTCAGCCGTGGCGGTCTGGTACCGGCCTCTCTGTTAGCGCGTGAGTTGAGCATCCGTTATGTAGATACCGTCTGCATCTCCAGCTATGACCATGACAACCAACGCGAAATGAAAGTGCTCAAGCGCGCCGAAGGCGACGGTGAAGGCTTTATCGTGATCGACGATCTGGTGGATACCGGCGGCACCGCGAAAGCGATCCGTGATATGTACCCGAAAGCGCATTTCGTCACCATCTTCGCCAAGCCGGCAGGTCGCCCGCTGGTTGATGACTATGTGGTTGATATCCCACAGGATACCTGGATCGAGCAGCCATGGGACATGGCGGTGACCTTCGTGCCACCGATCGGCGGCCGTTAAGCTAGCCACGCTGATTCACCAAAACGCCCGGTTCTGCCGGGCGTTTGCGTTATTTTGCTTTATCGCTCCAGAGTTAGGTACACTACCTCCAGTTGATTAGGCTGTTTGCGGCCTATTACCAGATTTACGGAGGCTGTTGTTACCATGGCACAAGCCAACCTTTCTGAAATCCTGTTCAAACCCTCATTTAAACACCCTGAGACCTCAACTCTGGTACTGCGCGCGCGCAACAAAGTCAGCGCCGATCTGCATTCCACGCTGGAAGGCAATACCGTCAGCAATTGGTACCGCATGCTCAACCCGCTGTTGTGGGCCTGGCGCGGCGTCGATCCGATCGAAATCAACGAAGTACTGGCACGCATCGCGGTCGCGGATGTGGAACACACCAACGACAAATGGCTGGATACCGTGATCGGTTACCGTAACGGCAACTGGATCTACGAGTGGGTGCATCAGGGCATGCTCTGGCAACAGCGTGCGCTGGAACAACAGGATCCGCTGATTGGCGGCCAGTACTGGCTCAACGCTGCCAACTTTTACAGCATTGCCGGCTACCCGCACCTGAAAGGCGACGAGTTGGCCGAGCAGGCGGAGTCGTTGTCCAACCGGGCTTACGAAGAGGCCGCGCTGTTACTGCCGTACCAGTTGAAAGAGCTGGAATTCCGCATTGAAGGTGGCAGCAGCATTACCGGCTTCCTGCATATGCCGGAGAAGGGCGAAGCGCCGTTCCCGACGGTACTGATGTGCGGCAGCCTGGATACCCTGCAGACCGACTATCACCGCCTGTTCCGCGATTATCTGGCACCGCAGGGCATTGCCATGCTGACCATTGATATGCCTTCCATTGGTTCTTCTTATAAGTGGAAGCTAACCCAGGATTCCAGCTTCCTGCACCAGCAGGTGCTGACCCAATTAGCCTCAGTGCCCTGGATTGACCATCAGCGCGTCACCGCGTTTGGCTTCCGCTTTGGTGCCAATGTGGCCGTCCGGTTAGCCTATCTGGAGCCACAGCGGCTACGGGGCGTGGCCTGCCTGGGGCCGGTGGTGCATCGCCTGCTGTGCGACATCAACACCCAGAAGAACGTGCCGGACATGTATATGGACGTGCTGGCCAGCCGGATGGGCATGGCCAACGCTTCGGACCATGTGCTGAAGGTCGAGCTGAACAGCTATTCGTTGAAAAATCAGGGGCTGTTGGGCCGCCGCTGCCCGACGCCGATGCTGGCCGGTTACTGGGATCAGGATCCGCTCAGCCCGAAAGAAGAGGCGCAGCTGATCGCTTCATCCTCGATGGACGGCAAATTGATCGCCATACCGCGCAAGCCGGTGTACAGCAGTTTTCACAAGGCGCTGCAGCAAATGTCTCATTGGATGAAAGATAAAATGCGTTAAATAGTTGCTAAATTTTAACAATTTGTTAAAAAGAATGGTCTACATTGAGGAGCTTAAGAATGACGTTACCGAGTGGTCACCCTAAAAGCCGACTAATGAAACGTTTCGCCAGCTTGGGGCCGTATCTGCGTGAAGGGCAATGTGAGAACGACCGTTTTTTCTTTGATTGTTTAGCCGTCTGCGTCAATGTTAAGCCTGCTCCAGAGCTGCGAGAGTTTTGGGGTTGGTGGATCGAACTGCATGCTGAAGATACGCGCTTCACCTACGCCTATCAGTTTGGCCTGTTTGATAAGAAAGGGCAGTGGACGCCGGAAAAGATTAAGGATACTGAAGTAAAAACCAAGCTGGAAACCACCCTGCGTGATTTCCATCGTCGTCTGGGCGATCTGCTGACCACCATGGAGCTGACGCTTGAACCGGCCCCTGATTTCAAAGAAAAATTGATTAAACTTTCCGCCTGACCCCGTTTGACCGCAAGTATTCTGCTGATTTCGCGTTGTGCCTGTTGGCATAACGCGTCTCTCCTGTTACAAAGTCCTTAAGCATTATTCCTCTCATCTTATACGGCAGAAACACTATGAACGGCAGCCAGACACTGGTTGTGAAATTGGGCACCAGCGTGTTGACCGGCGGATCGCTGCGTCTTAACCGTGCCCATATTGTCGAACTGGTTCGCCAGTGCGCACAACAGCATGCAGCGGGTCACCGCATCGTTATCGTCACCTCTGGCGCGATTGCCGCCGGGCGCGAGCATTTGGGCTACCCCGAACTCCCCGCCACCATCGCCTCCAAGCAGTTGCTGGCGGCGGTCGGGCAGAGTCGGTTGATCCAACTGTGGGAGCAACTGTTCTCCATTTATGGCATCCACGTCGGGCAGATGTTGCTGACGCGCGCCGATCTGGAAGACCGCGAACGCTTCCTCAACGCGCGTGACACCATGACGGCGTTGCTGGACAACCGTATCGTGCCGGTAATCAATGAGAACGACGCGGTAGCGACCGCAGAAATCAAGGTGGGCGACAACGACAACCTGTCGGCATTGGCGGCGATCCTGGCCGGGGCCGATAAACTGTTGTTGCTGACCGATCAGCAGGGGCTGTACACCGCCGACCCGCGTAACAACCCGCAGGCAGAGCTGATCCGTGAAGTGCACGGTATCGACGATGCACTGCGTGCCATTGCCGGCGACAGCGTTTCCGGCCTGGGTACCGGCGGCATGGGCACCAAGCTGCAAGCCGCCGACGTGGCCTGCCGCGCCGGTATCGACGTGATCATCGCGGCTGGCAGCAAGCCGGGCGTAGTGAGTGACGTGATTGAAGGCAAACCGGTGGGCACCCGTTTCCACGCGTTGGAAACCCCATTGGAAAACCGCAAACGCTGGATCTTCGGCGCACCTCCGGCCGGTGAGATCACCGTCGACGACGGTGCGGTCGATGCCATTCTGGCGCGCGGCAGTTCACTGCTGCCGAAGGGCATTCGCGAAGTCAAAGGCGATTTCTCCCGTGGGGAAGTGATCCGCATCCGCAACCTGACGGGGCGCGATCTGGCGCACGGCGTCAGCCGTTATAACAGCGACGCGATGCGCATGATTGCCGGTCACCACTCGCAGGAAATCAGCGAAATTCTCGGTTATGAATACGGCCCGGTGGCAGTACACCGCGACGATATGATTGTCAGCTAAGGAGTGAGCATGCTAGAGCAGATGGGGAAGGCCGCCAAGCAGGCCTCCTGGCAACTGGCGGTGCTGAGCACGGCGAAGAAAAACCAGGTGTTGTCGGTGATTGCCGACAAACTGGAAGCCGAAAGCGAAGTGATTTTACAGGCTAACGAACAGGACATGGAACAGGCACGCGCCAGCGGGATGACCGAGGCGCTGCTCGATCGTCTGTTACTGACCCCGGCACGCCTGGCGGCGATCGCCAATGACGTGCGTCAGGTATGCCGCCTGAACGACCCGGTCGGCCACGTATTGGACGGCAGCCTGCTGGACAGTGGCTTGAAGCTGGAACGCCGCCGGGTACCGCTCGGGGTGATTGGCGTGATTTACGAAGCACGGCCAAACGTCACCATCGACGTCGCCAGCCTGTGCCTGAAAACCGGCAACGCGGTGATCCTGCGTGGTGGTAAAGAAACCCATCACACCAACCAGGCGACGGTGAAGGTGATCCAGCAGGCGCTGGAACAGTGTGGCCTACCGGCAGCGGCGGTACAGGCGATTGAAAGCCCGGATCGCGCCCTGGTGAATGAACTGCTGCGCCTGGATCGCTACGTCGACATGCTGATCCCTCGTGGTGGCGCGGGCCTGCACAAGCTGTGCCGCGAACAGTCGACCATCCCGGTGATCACCGGCGGTATCGGCGTTTGCCACACCTACGTGGATGACAGCGTTGACTTCGACAAAGCGCTGACGGTAATCGAAAACGCCAAGATCCAACGCCCAAGCGCCTGTAACTCGCTGGAGACATTGCTGGTTAACCGCAATATCGCCGCAGAGTTCTTACCAGCCTTGAGCAGCAGAATGGCGGCAGTCGGCGTCACCCTGCACGCAGCGGAGAACGCCATGCCACTGCTGCAAGACGGCCCGGCAACAGTGGTGGTGGTAGCAGCGGAAGATTACGACGACGAATGGCTGTCGTTGGACTTGAACGTGGCGCTGGTAGATGACATCGATCAGGCCATCGACCATATTCGCACCCACGGCACCAGCCATTCCGACGCGATCCTCACCCGTTCACTGAGCAACGCCGAGCACTTCGTACGTGCGGTGGACTCTAGCGCGGTGTACGTCAATGCCAGCACCCGCTTCACCGACGGCGGCCAGTTCGGTCTGGGCGCAGAAGTAGCTGTCAGCACCCAGAAACTGCACGCTCGCGGCCCAATGGGCCTGGACGCACTGACCACCTATAAGTGGATCGGTTATGGTGATGATTTGGTTCGGAGTTAAGTTTTAGTTCGGTGTTTAAAAAATGCAGGGGCGCAGTCCAATTGGACTGCGCCCTTTTTATTTGGGGAGTATCTGACAGTCGGCTTTGTGCTGTGAGTTTGAAGTGATGGAAGAAAACCTCGATGGCGTGAAATCCCTGCGCGTGATGATGACCTACCGCACCGATCACTACACCGCGCAACAGGCGGCGCTGATCGCCAGCAGCATTGAGCACGTGTTTTCGCATTTTTCTCAGCAGGCAGGTGGGGAGATGCGGCTTGCAGCTCTGCCGCCGGCACCGCAGCAATGACGTTGTTCACCCTAACTGACTTTATTACTTTCATGGAGATAAACGGATGTCTGGAACACCAGGAACACCTCGCGCTTTATTGTCGCTGTTGATCGCCACGTCGTTGGTGGTAGCGGGGGCGGCACAGGCCCGTGATAGCGGGATCAAGCCAGAGGATATCAAGCGTCAACCGCTGTCGTCGGCGGTGGTGGAGATGGCCTATAGCCCAAGCCAGCAGTCGCTGTTTGTCAGCGCACCGGACTGGAAGGAAGAGGCGAAATCTCGCGTGCTGCGTCTGGATCCGGCCACGCTGGCGGTGCAGGCGGAAATCCCTCTGCAGGTGAAAGGCTTTGGCGTGGCGCTGGATGACGCCGGTCATCGCTTGTATCTGACGCAGGGCTTCAACGGTTCGGTCGGCGTGGTGGATACCGCCACCAACCGTGCCCTGGACAGCATTCTTGTGACTGAAAAGACGATGCTGGAAAAGACCTACAAAGATGCCGGCATCAGTGGAAAGCGGCTGGAATTTCTGCTCGAGGAGCTTAAGCGCTTCAAGATCACCGAGGATTACCAGTACCGTATCCGCGAGGTGAAGTATGACGCGCAGACCGGCCGCCTGTTCCTGCCGGGACTGGGCTTTGGGGTCGACAGCGTGCTGTTTGTGGTAGACACCAAAACCAAAAAACTGGAGAAAATGATCCCCGGTTTTGGTTACAACGCGGTGGGTATCACTATTGATGAAAAAGGACGGCGGGTATTTGTCTCTAACATGCAGGGGCAGTTGATCACCCTGAATGCCGATACGCTGGCGATCACCTCCACCCAGGAGATCCAGGCGGATCAGTTGCTGAACCTGGTGTATGACGGCAAGAACAACCGTTTGTTAGGTGTGGATCAGGGGATCGATCGCGATAACTACCGTAATACTCACCTGGGGCACGACTACGCGAAGCGCAGCAGTGGCCATCGGGTGTTTGCACTGGATGCGGACAGCGGCAAGGTGTTGGCCAGCGAATTGACCGACGAAGTGCCGATCGGCCTGCTGCTGGACGATCGTAACCAGCGGATCTACGTCGCTAACCGTAAAGGGATCCGTGTCGATCACGGCGCAGGGACCTTGACGGTGTTTGATGCGAAAACCCTCAAACGCCAGCAAACGGTAGAACTGCCACCGCACCCTAACAGCCTGGCGCTGGATACCAGCAACAACGTGCTGTTCGTGACGGTGAAAAATGACGGCGCCAGCACCAAGGCCGGTAAACCGGAAAGCGTCGTGCGTATTCAACTGCCAAAAAACTAGTTTTACCCTGCTGCGTCAGTAAAGGCTGACGCAGCGTTTCTTTGCCCGACCTCAATACCTCGGCGGCTTCGGGCCGTCCGGACATACACATTCCGTGCTTCCTCGCCGCCAACGAGATTGATCTGCGCAGCAACGCAGATCTACACTGCTGAACGGAGGGCGTCGCCTCTCAATCCGATGTTTGATCAGCCAGCAATACCCATTAAGGGCTTCCCATGAATCATTTTCGTCCCGTTGCACTGGAACATGCCAGCCGTTTGCTTAACCATGGTCCGACGGTGTTGATCACCAGCCGAAGCCTGGATGGTACCCGGCGCAATGTGATGGCGGCCGCCTGGTCGATGCCGGTCGAATTCACACCGCCGCGCATTGCCATTGTCGTCGACAAGGGGGCGTATTCCCGGCAGATGATCGAAGAGAGCGGGGTGTTTGGTATCTGCATTCCGGCGGCGATGTTTATCGATACCACCTATGCGGTGGGCAGTATCTCGGGGCAGGAAGTGGAGGACAAGTTTTCCCGCTTCAACATTGCCACGATCTCCGGCACCCAGTTGAATGTTCCCTTGATAGAACAGGGTTGCGTGGCCTGGCTGGAGTGCCGCCTGTTGCCGGAGAGTGGCGCGCAGCAGAAATATGACACTTGCTTTGGTGAAGTGGTGGCCGCCGCGGCAGACGAACGGGTGTTTCACGGTGGCCGCTGGAACTTTGCCGACGCCGATCCGCAATTACATACTATCCATCATCTGGGGGCCGGCAATTTTATTCGCAGTGGCGATACCCTGCGGGCCAAGGATCTGTAAATCATGCTCCGAGACTCACACCCACGGCATGGCGGTGGGGTGAGTTTTCCACCGTAGAGTTATCGCGGGTCAATCACTGACATTAATCGCGATTAATGGGGGCGGTTCTCTGGCGCAGGTCTTTCTGGCATTTTTTTGTAGTGTTTCTTGACCGGTTTTTTATTGTGATGGGGTTTGGGCTGCACTTTATTATTGTGCGGTTTTTTATTATTTTGATGAACGATCGGTCTGTCATTATGATCATTGGCCGGTGGCGCAGCGAATACCGATGTGCAATTTAGCGCGACTACGGCGGTAATAATAAATATCAGTTTTTTCATTACGATGTCCTGATTTATTTAAATCATATTTTTGAACAGCCCCGATTAGGGGCTGATCGTTTAACGTGGGCCGTTAAAATGATAGCCATGGCCGCCGCGTCCACCGCCACCACCGCCACCCGGAGGTGGGAATATACAGCCGGAAAGCATGGCGCTAATAGCCAGCGCGCTGATGAACATCATAATAGGACGCATAATATAACCTTTAATCTCTAAATTAAGAGGGCCAGTATCATCTTCCGATGTAGGTATTAGCAATATGGAAAGAGTAGGCAAACCGAAAAGGTTCTGTAAGTAAGAATATTCTAACCGGGGGCAATCCTTTGAGATGGGGCGGGTTAATATCCCGCCCTGAGCATTTCATCCCGCAATAAATCGATTATCGCCGGCTCTATATCTGGGAACTGCCGGGTAATATCCTTGATGGCGTCCTCGACGGAAGGGGCGGCAAAGGTACCGGAGAATGGCAGCAGGGGAAGGCTGGCATCGCTGTCCGGGAATTCGCCGCTGATGGTGCCGGTGATCATGTCCGCTCTCTTTTGCGCGGTGAAGTCGTATTCGCCAATGTTCTTATTAATCGATGTCATTTTAACCTCGGTATCGGATTTTCTGGTGCCGCTACGCACCGGTCAACGCCTTCTTTTAAGCATAGTCCCTGAGTTGCAGAGCACCACCGGCTCTCTGCCCGATACTTTTGACGTGAGTCAATTCCACATAAACATAAGGTAATAAAGCCTGGCCTTGAACCGATAATTTGATTATAAACACCGGCGTTAGGGACAATGTTCTCATCTGAATTGGAGTATTTATGTTGGCTAAAGTGAATCGACTGCTTGCCGGTGCGTTACTGGCGTTATTGCTTCCTGCTGTCGCTGCGGCGGCGGATTACCGCGCGGGTGAACAGTATTCCCGCCTGGATAAGCCGGTGGCCTCTGCCCCTGCGGTGGTGGAGTTTTTCTCCTTCTATTGCGGTCCCTGCTATCAGTTTGCCGATACCTACCATGTGGGCAGCACCGTCAGCCAGGCCTTGCCTGCGGGCACTAAACTGACCAAATATCACGTTGGCTTGATGGGCAAACTGGGTAATGAGCTGACCGAAGCCTGGTCGGTGGCGATGGTGATGGGCATTGAGGACAAAATCGAAGGCATGCTGTTCGACGAGTTGCAAAAGAAGCGCGCCATTAACAGTGAACAGGATATCCAGCGGGTGTTTGCTGCTGCCGGTGTGGATGCTGCTACCTATGAAAATGCGCGCCACAGCCTGCTGGTGAAGGGCATGATTGCCAAACAGAATGAAGCGGTGAAGGCGCTGGACGTGCGTGCAACGCCTTCATTCTATGTCTCCGGCAAGTACAAAATCGACAATGCCGGTATGGCGAGCCAAAGCGTTGACGGTTACGCCAAAGAGTACGCCGCCGTGGTCCGCTATTTATTGGATACTCAGCCCTAAGCGTTATTTTCCGGCTGGCAGATCCAGTGCGTGACGCAGTTCATCGCGCGCCTGCTGGTATTGCTGCTGGAAATCTTGCTGCTGCGAGAGCTGTTGGCTGATCACGCTGCCGGAGATGCGGCCCATCTCAATATCTGATGGGTAATGGATGCCGGCGACCACGCGGTTATCGCCATATTGCCAGGCGCGCGTCATGATCTCGGCGCGCTTTTCCGGCACCATATTAGCCAGCGTAATGCCCATTAGCGTGCCCAGCGTGGTATGGCCGGAAGGCCAGGAGCCGGAGGTGGAGCGTTTTACGATCGGCTCTATGCGGCTGTCCAACATGTGCGGGCGCGGGCGTTTCCAAAAGTCTTTCGCGGGGTCAACCACGGCGGCCTCGGTAGCGACAATACGCTCAAAGAAAGCGCTCAGCGTCGGCAGGTTTTGGGCATTAAATTTCGGCCCCATCACGTTGCTGTACACCCAGACATTCTCTTCTGCATCCGCCTTGGCCTGAACGGCCATTTCAGGCGTCCGTTTCTGCTGCATATCCACCACCTGTTGCAATTCCCGTTTGGTTTGTACCGAGTCATTGGCCGGTGGCGGTGGCAGGATCTTGGTCAGATCAACCTGTTGTGCGGTTGTGAAGGGCTGTGCTTCTTCGGCAGCGTAAGCGCTGAACGCAGGCAGGGCGGCAGCCGTGAACAAGCACAGTGCCAGCGCAGATTTTTGTAATATTTTCATTAGGAATACCCATGGTGTGAAGTTGGTTGTCATCAAACTGGGCTCTATATTTGGTGCGTAATGTGATGGTTACATGACAGATGCGTGTCTATTTGATGACGTGGGTTCTGTTGCCGGCGCAATCTGTGATCCCAGCGCCAAATCCCGTCCCCGACATTGCTTGTATGTTACCGGGTTGTTATGTTGATTTTCTGTTCGACGCCGTTCGCGTTTCATCGCTGATGTTTGAGGGGTAAGCCATGGCAATTTCCGCACAGGTCAGGGAGGTCGGTTTCGAGGAATGGCTGGCGAAAATCAATTCCGCCTGTGGCCGGTTTTGCGCCAAGACGCTGGGGCCTGGCTTTAGCGGTGCGATGCAGGAGTTCCGCGCCCACGCGTTGCGTCTGAGCGTGGTTGATGCCGCCCAGACCCGGCTGTACCGTACCCAACAGGAGATTGCCCGTAGCGACGGCTCGCACTTTTTCACGGTGTTTCAACTGCGTGGCAGCTCATTGATGGAGCAGGGCGATCGGCAGGCGGTATTGTCCGCCGGTGACGTCACGCTGATTGACGCCTCACGCACCAGCAGCTTTACCTTCCAACAGAATTCCCGCCAAATCTCATTACTGATGCCGCGCAGCTATCTCGAGCAGTCTGCGTCCGAAGTGCAGTACGCCCGGCGGCTCGATGCGCAAAGCAGCGTGGTGCGCCTTAGTCGGCAACTGGTGTTGGGTTGCATGCAGGACTCGCAGATGAGCGCTCCGGAAAGCGAAGCGATACTGAACGCGGTGGCGACGCTGTTGCGTCCGGCGCTGGTCGAGCGCGTGGTTGAGGAAGACCGTTATCCGCGCAGCTTTAGCCGAACGCTGGCGTTTATCGATACGCATATTCAGTCACCGCAGTTGCGGCCGGAGTGGATTGCCGGCGAGCTTGGCGTTTCGGTGCGCAGTTTGTATCGGATGTTTGCTCGTCAGGGACTGGTGGTGGCGCAATATATCAAGCACCGCCGTCTGGATTTGTGCGCGCAGGCATTACGCAGCGCACCGGAGCGACAGAAACTGGCCACTATCGGCTATGACTGGGGCTTTAGCGATCACAGCCACTTTTCCACCGCCTTCAAAAGCCGTTTTGGCGTTTCGCCGAGCGAATACCGCAAACAGCATCAGTAGCGCCACAGGTGGCGCTACTGATGATTAAGGCGTTGTTTAGTAACGGATACACACCGATTTGGATTCGGTATAGGCATCCAGCCAGTCCGGGCCGAAGTCGCGGCCACTGCCCGATTGTTTAAAGCCGCCGAAAGGCATATTGGGGTCGATCAACGTATGGGTGTTGACCCAGACCGTACCGGCCTGAATGCGTGGCGTATACGCCATTGCTGCCTGCAGACTGGTGGTCCACAGACTGGCGGTCAGGCCGTAGTCGGTGTCATTGGCTTTGCGCAGCGCCTCTTCGGCGTCCGCCACGCGGATCAAATTCACCACCGGACCAAACACTTCTTCGCGCGTCAGGTTCAGCTTATCGTCCGGGTTAATTACCAATGTCGGCGGAATATAAAACCCCTGTGAGTCTGGCCCGGTTGCGCCGCTGATCAGCTCCGCATGCTTGGATCTGGCATCGTCCAGATAGGCCGCCACTTTATTACGGTGATCGCTGGATACCAGCGGGTTGATCTGCGCGTTGGCATCCATGCCCGGCCCGACGGTCAGGGATTTCACCGCCTGCTCGAACCCGGCCACCAGGGTGTCGTAGATCGGTGCTTCAATATAAATCCGCGAACTGGCGGCGCACACCTGGCCCTGATTGAGGAAGCTGCCCGCCATCAGGCCTTCGATGACCTGTTGGGGATCGGCGTCTTTTAACACGATAGCCGGGTTTTTTCCGCCCAGTTCCAGCGTGACGCGGGTCAGGCGATCTGCCGCTGCGCGTGCGATACCTTTGCCGACCGGCGTGGAGCCGGTAAAGCTCACTTTGGCGACCAGCGGGTGTTCGGTCAGTGCCTTGCCGCAGCCGGTGCCTTTGCCGGTTACCACGTTGAATACGCCCGGCGGAATACCGGCCTCGGTGGCCAGTTCGGCCATGCGCAGCACGGTGAGCGGGGTGGTTTCCGAGGGTTTGATGACAATAGAGCAACCTGCCGCCAGCGCCGGCATCACTTTCCACATGGCGATCATCAGCGGGAAGTTCCATGGCACAATACCGGCCACTACGCCAATCGGTTCTTTGCGGGTATATACCTGATATTTGGCACCCGGTGGTATCGGGATCGACACGTCCAGCGTTTGGCCGGTGATCTTGGTGGTCAGCCCGGCGGTGTAGCGCATCCAGTTCACCGTGCTGCCGACTTCAAACATGCGGGCGATATTGATCGACTTGCCCTGTTCCAGCGTTTCCAACTGGGCCAGCTCTTCGCTGTGTTGCTCAAGGAGATCGGCATAGCGCAATAAAATGCGTTCGCGCTCGGTGGGTAAACGCTGTGCCCAGATCCCGGCGGTAAAAGCCTGATGGGCTGACTGCACGGCACGCGCGACGTCCTGTGCGTTGGCATCGGCGGTAGAAGAGATTTGCTGTCCGTCGGCGGGGTTATACACCGCCAACCGGCCTTCGGCGCTGGCTTCGCACCAATGGCCGTCGATATACAGCCCATGATGACGATCGAGAAAACGCGAAACGCTGTCCATCACTGCTAGGGTATTGTCAGGCATACGCCCTCCTGTCAGACAAAAAAGGTCGTACCCTTAATTATTGAAGCTACATCTGTGTTGGCTTCACTCACTCACCCGAATCACTTACTTGTGTAAGCTCATCGGGATTCACTCGCTAGCCGCCTTGATGCAGCTCCAATTATTTTGGGTAAATCGTTAACCTTAAAAGCTTACAGCAGGTGGAGAGGATCGACTTTTGTCTGCCTGACAATCGGTTTGCCCTGCGTGACATCATGGGGGAGAAGCCAACGGCTGAACGGGTCAGCCGTTAGGGAACCGGATCAGGAACCGGATCAGGAACTAAGGGTCGCCAGGCGGGTGGCGAAGCCGAGGAACAGCAAGCCAATCAGGCCATTGCCCAGTTTTGCCAAGCCCTTCTTGTGGTTGAAGAAGTGCGCCAGCATCGCGCCGGAGAAGATCAGCGTGGTCATATAGAGAAAACTGACCGACTCGAGGATCAACGCCAGAATGGTGAACGACAGGCCGGTGTGGGCATAGTCGAAGTCGATAAACTGTACGAAGAACGACACATAGAACAGGATCGCTTTCGGGTTGGTCAGGCTGAGCGTCAGCGATTTGCGCAGAATACTGTGGCTGCCTTCAATCTGCTGATGCTGTGCCGCATTTTTCTGGATAAAGGTGGCATAGAGAATTTTTGCACCCAGAAACAGCAGGTAGATCGCGCCGAGAAAACGCACCAGGGTAAACAGGAACGGCGTGGTGCGGATCAGCGAAGCCACGCCGATATAGGCGCAGAAAATCAGAATTGCATCACCGATAAACACGCCCAGCGCGGCGGTATAGCCAGCTCGCACACCGCGTGTCACGCCGGTTTTCAGCACGTACAACGTATTCGGGCCCGGCAGGATGATGATAAAAATCACCCCGGCCAGATAGGTCCAAAGATTCAGGACGCCAAAACTCTCTAACACAATAACCTCTCCATGCGCGGAACTGACAGCCAATAACACTGGCTACACCCGTAGCCGGGCGCGATCCTAACGCCGCAGCGGCGGGTTGGCAACGTAATAAACTTCATGTTGTTTGCCGTATTTCGCCGCCCGTTACACAGGGGTCAAAAAGGGGCTATGGCTTGCGTGCCAGCAGCGTGGCGAAACGCAGCGAAATGCGATTACCCTCGGCGTCAGTTTTGTGCAGTTGGCCAACCTCTTCGTTGTACTTAAGCACTTCCCAACCGGCGTAATACTCTTTCAGCTCACCTGGTTTAAAGGTGAACGGGAAAGGCAGGCTACAAGGGTAATCCGGTGTATCCATCGCCGCGACGATCAGGTTGTAACCGCCGTTGACGGTACTGTCTTGCATGTTTTTCACCAGCGAGGGGATTTGCGCCGGGTCGAGGAACATCAACACCACGGTAGAAAGGATAAAGTCGTATTCGCCGCTGAAGCTGTGGGTGTTGAGGTCTTGCACACTGGCGCGAATGTGCGACAAGCCTTCGCTATCGATGATGCCGTTGAGATTATCAATCGATGGGCTGTGTTTGTCCCAGGCGGTGACGTCGAAGCCTTTCAGGTTGAGATAAAGCGAGTTGCGTCCGCCGCCACAGCCCAGATCCAGTGTTTTGCCGGGCGCGATGCGTTGTACGGCCTCGATCACTTCGGAGTGGGTACGGGTCAGTTGGTATTTCTTGTGGTAATAATCTTCTGGTGAACAATAGAAAGCCAGTTGGCAGGTCATGTCATCGGAGAATGAAACGATGCGGTGCCATTGCTGCGGCTCGATAAACGGCGGTTGG
Source organism: Serratia proteamaculans (assembly GCF_946227095.1). GTDB lineage: Bacteria > Pseudomonadota > Gammaproteobacteria > Enterobacterales > Enterobacteriaceae > Serratia > Serratia proteamaculans_E. Next base: position 230,961 of record NZ_CAMISV010000006.1, on the reverse strand, counting down.
CTCTCGGGGCTGAACTGCCAGGTTTCGGTAGTTTCGCCCTGTTCGGTCATCAATGCGAAAGTTAATGTCCCGCTCAGCAGCCTGAGTTTGGCCCAGGTGCCGCTCTGGGTGTTGTGCTTTTTCTGGAAACTCTCCGGCAGCGTGGTGCTGTTCCATTCTGGCAGGGTTTTATAACAAAGTAGCTCATTCATAAATCACTCCTTGAGTTCTGCGTTGCCGCATGTAGCGGGCGAACAGAATAATTTCATATGTTGCATATAAAATACATGTTTATGGGGCCATTGAAAATGCCCGCGATCATGAAAGGCGTGATTTAGAGCTTACGGTGCATTCGAGTGTTGACGGCTTTAAAGCCAAGCCGGGTATACAGCCTGGCTGCCGTTGGGTTGTCGTTGAAGACCGCCAACTCGGCATATTCCGCACCGGCAGCCCGTCCTGCGTCCAACACCGCGCTCAGGATTTTCTCACCGTAGCCCTTGCCCCGCCAGGCGGCATCGACTTCAAAATCATAAACGAATAGCTGCTTACCATAGGTGCGTTGTTTGATGTTGTACCAGACGATGGCGATATTCTCTTCTGCTCCCACCCGCCGGGCACAAACCAACCTGTGGTTGGGCGTCGCCAACCCCTGGGGCAACGAGTCGTTATAGGTGGCTGCGGCTTCCACCAGCGCCTGTTCCTGGCTCAGCAGCAGAGAACGCTGCAGATCCCTGGCATATTCTTCGATTGCGTGAGTGCAGTAACGCTCGAATTCCTGCTGGCTCATGTCTCTGAGTTCAATCATTGGGTTGTTCCTTGACGGTTATTTTCCTTTCATGGCCCGATATTAACGACCGGATCGGCATATTTAAACTGGATCACGGCCTGCGGCTGGGCTAACGTCAGTGCAGTTTATGCCAAAACGATCAGGGAAAAGATGCTAATTCGCCGTTTTATCAACCCGATGACCTTGCGTCCGTTGAGCCTGGCCGCGCTGCTGGTGTTGGCCGGTTGTACCACTAAAACGCCTACCGCGCCGGTGCAACGTCCGGCAGACGTCAAAGCCCAGTTAGTGCGGTTAATGCCGGCCAACACCGCCGATCGCCAGGGCTGGGCCACCGATATCACCGCTGCTTTTGCTGCGCAGGGCATTGAACCCAGCGATCAAAACCTGTGTTCGGTACTGGCCGTCACCGAGCAGGAGTCGACCTTCCAGGCCAACCCGCCGGTGCCGGGGCTGCCAAAAATCGCCTGGAAAGAGATCGACCGCCGCGCCGACCAACTGCATATTCCCAACTTCCTGGTGCACACCGCCCTGCTGATTAAATCGTCGAATGGCAAGAGCTATAGCGAGCGGCTGGATAAGGTGCGCACCGAGAAAGACCTGAGCGATATTTTTGATGACATGATTGATTCAGTGCCGATGGGGCAGAAGCTGTTTGGCAGCCTGAATCCGGTACATACCGCCGGGCCGATGCAGGTGAGTATCGCCTTCGCCGAGGCTCATGCCAAAGGCTACCCTTACCCGATTGACGGTACTATTCGCCGCGAAGTGTTCAGCCGCCGTGGCGGCATGTATTTCGGTATCGCTCACCTGTTGGGGTATCCGGCCAACTACAGCCAGCCGATTTACCGCTTTGCCGACTTTAATGCCGGGTGGTACGCCAGCCGTAATGCAGCTTTCCAAAGCGCAGTCAGCCGGGCGACGGGGATCCCGCTGGCGCTGGACGGCGATGTGATTAACTACGGCACCGACAAGCCGGGCACCACCGAACTGGCCGTGCGCACCCTCGGCAAGCGCCTGGATATGAGTAACTCGTCGATTCGCCGGGCGCTGGAGAAGGGCGATTTGCTGGAGTTTGCCGACACCGACCTGTATGAGCGAGTCTATGCCCTGGCGGAGAAATCCACCGGCAAGAAACTGCCACGGGAAATGCTGCCGGGCATTCAGCTGGAAAGCCCGAAAATTACCCGTAAGCTGACCACCGCCTGGTTTGCCAAGCGGGTGGATGAGCGTCGCCAACGTTGTATGACGCGCGCCTCGGCGGGTTAAACCTGTGGGGTACTGATAAACGCAGGATGCCGCTCGGCCTGAGCGGCAAATGCCGCCAGCGTCGGGTGGTTATCGGCGCTAATCAGCCCGGGTAGCATGAGTTGAGTGAAGCTCCAGGCCACCGCCACACTGACCTCAGAGCTGCCCGTAACCTGAGGTGTAGCGGGGGCTTGCAGCAACTGTTTCTCCAGTTCGGCGTAGGCTGCCAGCAGTTGGCCCTGAACGCGATCCAACCAGGGCTGATGCTGTTTCTCCTGTGGCCGTAGCTGCTGCTCATAAACGATCTGCACCGTTTTTTCGCAGGCGGCCAGCGCCAGCCCAGTCAGTTGCAGAGCATAGAGTCGTGCAGCGCCCTGAGTCGGCAGCAGAGCCTTACCGCTAGGGGCGATGCCGGCGGCATACTCCAGGATCAGCGAAGAGTCCATCAGGATTTGATCGTCGGTCAGCACCAGCGTTGGGGCTTTCACCACCGGATTAATGGCTTTGAATTGTTCAAAACCGCGGAACACCGAAATGGCGTGGTGCTCAAACTCGATCTCCAATAATTTCAAACAAATTGCCACCCGGCGCACATAGGGTGAATCCAGCATGCCAATCAATTGCATCATGTTCTCCTGGGCCTATTCGCCCGATTTAAGTGAATGAATAAACGTCACCAACCACTTGGCTACCGTTTCCGGCGCGTCTTCCATTAAAAAATGTCCTGCTTGTGGGATCACCTGCAGCCTGGCACCGGGAATGTCGCCCTGCAAACGGTAGGCGTAACTTACCGGCTGCCACTCATCGTTCTCACCCCAGAGGATTTGCACCGGCAGGCGGAGCTCTGGCAAGCGCTGGGCGAAGTCTTCAGTATAGCGGGCGTCGTAATGGGCGATTTGATGTTGATAAAACGCCGGCTGGCCGACTACACCGACGATCGGCGCCAGATAGTGCTGCAATAGCTCTCCGGACATCCGCGACTTGTTGAACACCGCCATTTTCAGTTGGCGAGCCAGGGTTTGCTGGTGCTGTGACGCGTCCATGACCGCGTACTGGCGATAGCTATCACGGATGCCGCGCCAGGTCGGAGAAGGCCAGGAGTCGTAACTGCAAATATCCGCGATGGTCAGCGAGCGAAAGCGTCGGGAGTGCTCGAATGCTGCACGCAGTGACAATGCGCCACCAATATCGTGACCAAACACGTGGGCGGAATCCAGTTGCCAGTGGTCCAGCAGGCCGATCAGTAATTCCGCCTGTGCTGCAATTGAGGTGTCTGCCGACAACGGGCGTTCTGATGCACCGTAGCCCAGTAAATCGTAGATATAAACCCTGAAGCCTGCTGCCGTCAGGCTGGGTAACAAGTCTCGCCAGATGATCGAGTGGGCAGGGGTGCCGTGTACCAATACCAGCGGTTCACCTGCGCCCTGGATGCCAGTGGCAATACGGTGACCCTGGATAATAACTTGCTGATTAAGCAGAGAGGCCAAGCTGTTCATGATGATCCACCGGTTGTCGCGTTGTCGACAAACCATACTCACCGCCTTTCCATGACGCCAATGACAAGTTATGGTGCTTAAATCCAATTTTTGTCATGGTCTGTTTATGAATCAGCGTTTATCCATTGATGCATTGCGAGCGCTATTGAGCGTGATCGATACCGGTAGCATGACGCGAGCGGCACAACAGCTCAATCTCAGCCAGTCGGCGGTGAGTTGGAAAATCAAACGTCTGGAGGAGCAGTTGGGGCGCAGACTGGTCGATCGTCAGGGCATGACATTGACCGCCACCCCGGATGGCGAGGCTCTGTTGTCGCATGGACGGCAGATTTTGCAGGCTCACGATCGGGCACTGGCGCATTTCTCCCCCTCGTTATTGCAGGGCAGGGTGCGGTTTGGTGCCACGGAGCAGATGTCGTTACCGCAGTTGGCGGCCTTGCTGGCGGCATTTACCCACCAACACCCGCAGGTGGATGTGCAATTGGTCATCGAGCAAAGCCAGGTGCTGCGTAACGCACTGGATCAAGGGACGCTGGATCTGGTGCTGCATCAACAGTTTTGCGATGCGCTGAGCGCAGAAGATGTTGTGCTGGCAACGGAGCGCATTCACTGGTGTGTGCCACCGGGGTGGCGCTATCAGTCAGGAGACAGGGTGAAACTGGTCAGCTATGGGCCGGACTGTTTTTACCGCCGTCTGGCGGAAGAACGACTGAGCTCCGCAGGTATTGCCTGCCAGGTGTCGGTGGAGTGTCCGTCGGTGGCGGGGATGTTGGCGGCTATTGCTGCCGGGATGGGCATTGGCCTGCTCAATCAGCAGTCTATCGATCGACGGGTGCAGATCGAGACCAGCTTCGAGCGCATGCTGCCCTTGCCGAGCGTGGCGCATGCGTTACGTCTGGGCGCCAAGCGGCACCATCCACTACTGCAAACCTTGCAACAGCAGGTGGTGCAGGCACTGGGGCCATCCGCCGTTCCCTGAGCAACGGCGGCTCCCACGGGGTTAAACGCGACGCGGGTTGGTCAGGCCGAAGTTAAAGTGATTACAGCGATTGCAGAACTCCTTCATCACCGGCGGGGTGTCCATCATGGGTACCTTCACTTCGATAAAGGCCAGCCGATCCTGCCGCGAGGCGTGCTCCAGCGCAATTTCCAACTGTTGAGTGGTTTCTACCGCCACGCTGAACGGCGTCGCCTGGGTGTTGAGCACCGCTGGCAGTTTGGCGTAGTCCCACGGCCCAATGTCGTTGTATGACGAGTTTTCGCCGAGAATGTAGCGCTCGATGGTGTAACCGTCGTTATTAATCAGGAAGATAATCGGCTTCTGATCGTATCGCAGCAGGGTGGAAACTTCCTGCGCGGTCAGTTGGAAGGAGCCATCGCCGATAAACAGCAGATGTCGGCGATCCGGTGCGGCCATCATGGTGCCCAACAGCGCCGGTAAGGTATAACCGATCGAGCCCCAGATCGGCTGATTGACCACCTGGACGCCGTCCGGCATCCGCATGCCGCCAATCGCTGCACCCGAAGTGCCATTCTCTACCACCAGGACATCATCGGCCCGAATAAAGCGTTGCAGGCGCTGCCATAAATAGGCCTGGTCGATCGGGGTTTCGCTCGGCGTCGCCAGCCGATGGCGCGCTTCAGGCAGTGGAGCCGGGTGATAATTTGCCACGCCTTCGCCCAGTGCCAGCAGTGCCTGCAACAGGTCTGCCGTTGCTACTGCCGGGTAAGAAGTGTCACCCAGCTTCACTGAAAACGGCTGAATATCAATTTGCGCGTCGGACGGGATGCGATGCGAGAAATAACCGGTGGTGGAGTCCACCAGCCGTACCCCAAAGCTCAGCACGCAGTCGGCGTGCGCCATATGTTCATACAGGTCGGGGCGCGACAGATTACCGCTGTAACCGCCCATCCAACCCGGCGTAGTTTCCGGAATAATGCATTTGGCCGTCGGCATGTTGGTGAGTGGGATGGCGAATTTATGCGCCACGTCGATCACTAATTGCTGTAGCTGAAAGCGATCCACCATTTGATCGACCAGAATAATCGGTTTTTTCGCCTGTTTGAGCCGTGCCAGCAACGCCATCGCCGCCAGTTGAACATTATATTTGTCGCTGGCCGGCAATTGCGGCGGGGTTACCGCCTGAGTAACTTCAATTTCCACATCACAAATATCGGAAGGCAATTGTAAATAAACCGGTTTCTTTTCCGTCCAGGCGCGGGAAATAACCCGGGGGATTTCCACCGCCGCATTTTCCGGTGTAATTAATGCCTGGGCGACGGTGAATTGTTTAAAGCAGTTCATCACGTTATCAAAGTTGCCGTCCGCCAGCGTGTGGTGCAGCAGCAGATGGTTTTTCATCGCGTGCAGTGGCGGGGTACCGGACAGGCAGACCACCGGGGCAGATTCGGCGTAGGCACCGGCAATACCGGACAGCGCGGCCAGATCGCCGACGCCGTAGGTGGTGATCAGCGCTCCGGCACCTTTTAGCCGTGCATAGCCGTCGGCCGCATAGGATGCGTTCAGTTCATTGCAGTTGCCGATGAACTCAAGGCCGTCATCCTGTTCAATCAATTCCAGTAGCGCCAAATTATAGTCGCCAGGTACGCCATAAATACGATCGATGTTCAGGGTGCGGAGCTGCTGCAGGATGAAAGCCCCAATGGTGATTTTCATGTAATTCTCCGGATTTTTTATCTTTCTTTTATCAGGCAGAGAACAGCAAGTTAATTGCCGACGATGCTGTGTAGCGAACCATGAAATAACGCTGGCCCCTTACAGGCAGGGATTCGCTGGTTAGCTTTAACAATTATTTAAACTATCGGCTTGTTCAAGTTGAGGTGGCTGTATCGGGGGCGGGTAGTTTGTATTCCCGGGTTTACGTTGTGACTAATCGGCATTAAAGGTGGGGTTATCGGCGGTGGTATTTTTCGTTGAATGTAATAGAGATGTAAAATCCGGCTTGTGTAGCCAGATCATGGCGCGCTGAGTGAGTGCCCGGTACTTTTGCCTGCGGATGCATTTGCAGCCAGCCATCTGCCCATTGTTGATTGCATCGACGCCTACAGCAGCGTTGTAACTGCATATTTACAGCAGTGCCAGGCGACAGAACCCTCAGCTTGGCAGGATCGCCGGTAAAACGGCTTTTCAGTCCCGATCAAAAACGTGATCGCCGTTACATTAGCTTGCCGGGCGGCAGTAAAGATTTCGCTACGCCCAGTGCAGGAAAGAAGTTTTACCGCATGCTACTTAACCGCCAGCGCCCTCTGCACCGACGGCCAGATTGCGGAGTATTCTGACAGACGCTGTACTGAGGGAAGGGTAGCCTGTGCGCCCAAAACCGGCTTTCCTCCTGATGGCAGCTAAACTTAACCAAGTGACAACGAAGGAGGGAAATTGGCTGGATAAATAAGATACAGCTTGATCTTGATTGGGCGATAGGTAAGAATCCTCGGCCTTATTTTTTACAGGAGTTTATGATGTTTTTTAAACGGACAATTTTGGCTTGCACAGTGGCGCTGCTATTTCCTGCACTACCTTCTTACGCTGAGGTTGGTGCAGAAAATAGCAACTCCACACAGGCTGAAAAACCGGGCCTGTGGCAGCGTTTCACCCGTAACGTGGCGGAAACCTGGAACAACTCACCGAATAAAGATCTCTATGTGCCGGCGATTACCTGGCACAACCGTCTTACCTACAGCCAGGAAAAAATCGACTCGTACAACGAGCGCCCCTGGGGCGGCGGTTATGGTATCTCGCGCTACGACAGCGACGGTGACTGGCATGGCCTCTATCTGATGGTATTCAAGGATTCATTCAATAAGTGGGAGCCGATCGGCGGTTACGCTTATGAGAAGATCTGGCGGCCGCTGGAGGACAAAGATTTCCGTCTCGGCCTGGGCTTTACCGCCAGTATCACCGCGCGTGATAACTGGAGCTACATTCCTATCCCGGCGCCGTTGCCGTTGGCCTCTATCGGCTATAAGCAACTGACCTTCCAGGCCACCTATATTCCCGGTACCTACAATAACGGTAACGTGTTCTTTGGCTGGTTCCGCTGGCAGTTCTGATCGCTGGCGGGTCGTTCGATCTGCCATCCCCAACTCTTTCTGTCGCGCATTTTCCAGCCAGAAAACTACCTGAATTCTGAAAAAATCACTGCATTGTCAGATAAAAGGAACTTGTCGCGGGTGGTGGCGTCCGAAGAGGTGACCCAGCGCATTGCGCTTATTGCACACGATATGCCCACCTGATTTCTCCCGCCGCAGAGCAAGAGGAAACAGGCAGGGATGGCAAGATAAACAGGAGTTTTACCCCATGAACACCAAGCATCGTTTACTGTTGGCGCTGACATTGACTACCGCTATGACCTGTGGGGCGGCTCAGGCTGCCGGATTGATGGATTCCCTGAGTAGCGCAGCCGGTGAGCTGAGCAAGTCCGGCGACAGCACGGGCGGCACCTCTCTGTCCACACTGACCGGCTTGCTGAACGGTGGCGATAAAGCGCTAAGCTCCAGCAGCATGACCAATGCCGCCGGTATCCTGCAGTACTGTGTGAAAAACAACGTACTGTCAGCCAATGGCGTTCAAGGCGTGCAAGACAAACTGTTGGGCAAATTGGGCATCAGCAGCACTGAGAACGCCAAAAGCCAGGACTACCAGCAAGGGCTGGGCGGTTTGCTGAAAACCGGCGAAGGCAAGAGCCTGGATCTGAACAGCCTGGGCACTTCGCAAATCACCGAGAAAGTGAAGCAAAAAGCCTGTGATCTGGTCCTGAAGCAGGGCGCGTCTTTCATTTCCTGATAACGTAAACGGCGGTTGCTTATGCACCGCCGTTTTTAATTTGTATAAGCTGAAAAAATGAAAAAAATTCTGATGGTCTCCCTGCTTGCAGGGATGGCGATGCTACAGGGCTGCACCATGAAATCCAACGATGCACCACCTCCACCGCAGATGAAACCGATCGGCATGGCCAACCCGGCAGACGTTTATTGCACCGAGATCGGCGGCAAATTGAATGCCAAACAAAATGCCAATGGCCAGTATTCCACCTGCACCTTGCCAAATGGCCAGGAAATTGAAAGCTGGGAACTGTTCCGTCGTGACCACCCGGTGAAGAAATAAGCGCTCGGGTTAAAACTCACGATCGCTGATTGGCTGGAGCCGCACGCTGCCGTCCGTTTGCGTATTGAGCGGCAGTCGCCAGTCCAGATGGCTGCTGAGGGTGAAGGGCCTGGAGCGGAAGTTACAACCGCTTTTGATGTTTCTGATCTTCATGACGTATTCGCCGGCCGGATTGGTTTTGATATTGAAACTGCCGGCAGCGGGAATAAACACTTCAGCCAGTTGTTGCGGCTGGCCGGGCGTTTCCAGTTTGACCAGCACCGGAAAATCGTTGTTTTGATTGTCCAGTGTCAGTTGCTGCAAGCGACCGCTGTTTTTGTGCTCTGGTTGATGCAGGTAACCGGCCGACTCGGGCCAGGGTTGCCCGGCATTGTCATGCAGCGGGCCTCCGCACTGTTCGCGAGCCTCGCGCAGCGGCATTTCACGCTGGATAGCCCGGTTGTAATCAGTGGGGGTGACCGAGACAAACTCATCGTCATTTTGATGAGCGCGCAGATAGCGCTTGGTGCTGAACACCCCAACGGCAATCAGCATAAAGAAGATAAAAATCGTCAGACGACTCCTGAAAATCCCACCAAACAGCCTGCCCGGCAATTGAAACAGCCACTTCACTAATTTTGACAGCATCTTTTTCCCTTAGCGCCCAAGCCGTTACGTTCTGCGGTAACGTGACTTGCCTCAGTATAGCCAAATCGTTCGCCGTGAGGTGAGCGTCCCATGAAATTCCCGTGCTTACCCGATCCCTTCTTCCAACAGCAGCAGCAGTAAGAAACCGGCAAAAAACATCGCGGTGGCCAGCGGCGTATCTTTCCCCCCTTCATGGGCTTCAACCAGCAGTTCCTCCGTGACCAGATACAGTAGGGCAATCAGGCCAAAAGCCAGAAAAGCCGTCAGCCAGAAGGCGCCCAGCGTGGCAATCGGTGCACCCAGCATGCCGCCGAGCGGCAACAACAGTGCCAGACCGATCACCGCCAGCATGGCCTTTATTCGTCGGCCGAGAAAATCACGTAAATCGCCGACGATCGACAACCCGAGAAACAGCACTTCCAGCGTCAGCGCCAGGGTCAATAACAGGCCGGCTTTGGCACCGGCGGCAAAGGCGATGCCCAGCACCAACCCATCGATAAAAATGTCCACGCCGACAGCGGCGACAAAACCTACCGGGCCCTGGGCGCGTTCCCCCAGTCGTCTGACCAAAAGCATCAACAGCACGCCTGCGACCCCGCCGAACAGTACTGCCCAGGGAGACTGTTGCTTGAGGTCGGGCAGAATTTCGGTGGCGGCGGCGGCAAAGACAATACCGGCGGTAAAGTGGTGAATGATGCGCATGGTGGCATCACCAGGACGGCGATAAAGCGCGACGGCGGCACCGACCACGGTGGCTGCGGCGGGGAACAGCGTATAAAGCACGGCGGAAGTCATCAATATTCCTTTATCTGAGATGTAACACTCCAGTCAAAGTTTAGTCCAGTGCTGCCCATTTGCGGTAAGGGATAAATGGGTTGTACGTTTTTGCACGTTTGTGTACATTTGTGATCACTTGTTCGCCACCGAGAGGTAGAATGTCCAAACTGTTACCCAACCAACGCCATGAGGCGATCCTTACCACGCTGCAGCAGCAGGGGCGAGTGCTGGCGGTTGAAATGGCGGAGCGTCTGAATACCACCGAAGCGACCATTCGACGCGATCTGCGCCAGCTGGCGGCACAAAACCTGTGTAAACGCATCTATGGCGGAGCGCTGGCCCCCACGCCAGCAACCGGGCCGATCGGGGAGCGACTGCATTTGAGCGGTGATGAGAAACAGGCGTTGGCGCTGGCCGCACTGGCGCTAATCGAGGAGGGGCAGGTGATTTTCCTCGACGCCGGCAGCACCCATCTTTATCTGGCCGATCTGTTGCCCGCCGACCAGCGGCTGACGGTGGTGACTAATGCGCTGAGCATCGCCGCTAAAATGCTGGAACGGCCGGGGATCCGCACTATTTTAATTGGCGGTGAGTTGGATGCCGACATCGGCGGCTGTGTCGATGCCAAAGCGGTGCAGGAAATTGACGGTTTCCATTTCGACATTGCTTTCACCGGCATCTGCGCTTACGACCCGGCCAGCGGTTTCTCGGCGCTGCATTACCAGGATGCCCAGTTCAAGAAACGCCTGCTGACGCGTTCCGGTAACGTAGCGGTGCTCTGTACCGGCGACAAATTGAATACCTACGCCCCTTACAGCTTTCTGCCTGCCAACCGCGTTGATTATTTGGTGACGCCGCCTGGCCGACATCCACAGCTCGAACAGCAGGTGACCCACAGCGGTGGCAAGGTGCTGTACAGCGATTCATCAATTGGAGAGTGAAATGAAAATAGCCCATGTTGCCCTGTGGACCCGCGATATTGATGCCCAGGTGGCGTTCTGGCAGCGTTACTTCAACGGCGTGGCCGGAGAATTGTACGTCAGCAAGAACCGTCCGGGTTTTGTTTCCCGTTTTGTCAGCCTGGCTAGCGGCCCGACGCTGGAGATCATGGGCTTGCCGGCGTTGTTGCCGGCGGATCAGGCCGAAGAACGTGTGGGTTGGGCGCACATTGCGCTGTCATTAGGCGACGAGGGCCTTGTCGATCAATTAGCGCAGCGCGCGCAGCAGGAGGGGATCCTGCAGGCGTCGCCGCGCTGGACCGGCGATGGTTTTTACGAAGCGATAATCCGTGATCCTGACGGCAATGCCATCGAAATCACCGGCTGATCACTCTTCTTCAATGATGGCGAACTGCTGCGCCAGATAGTCGAGCAGCAGCCGCACCGCCGGCAGTAACCCACGGCGTGACGGGTAAACCGCGTGCACCACGCCGCCCTGTGGCTGCCAGTCGGGTAACAGTTGCACCAGTTCCCCACGCAGCATGTCATCGCGCATCATCATCGAGGGCAGTTGCACAATACCGGCACCGGCAATCGCGGCAGTACGCAGCATCAGCATATCGTCAGTCACCAGCCGTGGCGTATGTTCCCACTCCACTTTTTCACCGTCCGGCCCGGTCAATTGCCACAGGTGCTGCGCACGTGCCGGCCCAAGATCGAGCGTGGGGTATTTATGCAGATCCTCTGGCCGTTGCACTGGGCCGAGGGTGCGCACCAGTGCCGGGCTGGCCGCGACGCACCAGGTACGTTGCGCCAGGATCTTCAGCACCAGATCGCTGTCTTCCAGCGGCGGCGGCCGCACGCGGATCGCCAGATCCAACCCTTCACCCACCACATCTACCCGGCGGTTGGTGGCATCCAGATGCACCGTGACTTTCGGGTAATCGGCCATAAAGGTCGCCACCATACTGCCGACCCGGGTATGCAAGATCGCCACCGGACAGGACATGCGTACCGTGCCGCAAGGTTCGGCGCGGGTTTGTTCGATCGCCTGCTGTGCCGCATCGGCTTCCACCAGCATCGCCTTACAGTGTGCATAGTAGTTCTGACCGACGTCAGTGACGGAGAAACGCCGCGTAGAGCGCTGGATCAGGCGCACACCCAGGCGTTCTTCCAACAGCGCCACGCGGCGGCTCAGTTTGGACTTCGGGATGCCCAGCGCACGACTGGCGGGGGCGAATCCCTGGTGATCGACCACGCTGGCGAAATAAAACAGATCGTTCAAATCGGTGAACATCGCCTGTCCTTATCGTTCCATAAATAGAACGCTGAGTGTACATCTTGCCTACTACTGCAGCAAATGGCGTTGGATTAAACTTCTGGCATCAACCTAAGGTCGTGAGACCTGAAACAGGAGTTCAAGATGAAAAAGATCCTCGGTATTTACAACAGCCCTGAAGCCCACTGGGTCGGCAACGGCTTCCTGGTGAATTCGCTGTTCTCCTATAACGATCTGGGGGCGGAAATGAGCCCGTTCCTGCTGTTGGATCATGCGGCGCCAACCAAGTTCCGCTCTGCTTCTGGCACCCGTGGCGTTGGCCAGCACCCGCATCGCGGGTTTGAAACGGTGACCATCGTCTACCAAGGGGAAGTCGAGCACCGCGACTCCACCGGCAGCGGCGGGGTGATTGGCCCTGGTGATGTGCAGTGGATGACCGCCGCCTCAGGTATTTTGCACGAAGAGTTCCATTCCCGGGATTTCTCGCGCAATGGCGGCACCATGGAAATGGTCCAGCTGTGGGTGAATCTGCCGGCCAAGGACAAAATGGCTGAGCCGGGTTACCAGACGCTGTTGAATGCGGATATCCCGGTGGTTCCACTGGCAGACGGCGCAGGACAGGTTCGGGTGATTGCCGGTAGTTTCGGCGATGCAGCCGGCCCGGCACGTACCTTCAGCCCGCTCAATGTCTGGGACATGAAGCTGAACGCCGGTCACACCACCACGTTGACGGTGGAAGAAGGCCATACGCTGGCGCTGGTGATGCTGCACGGGGCTATTCATGTTAACGGTGAGGAAGTGGTGCGTGAAACCCAAATGGTCAGGTTTGACCGCGCGGGGGATTCTATCACCATCGAAGCCAACAACGACGTCAGCTTGCTGGTACTGAGCGGCGAGCCGATCGACGAGCCGATCGTTGGTCATGGTCCGTTCGTTATGAACAGCAACGCGGAAATTCAGCAGGCTTTCCATGACTTCAACGGTGGCAAGTTCGGCAGCATGGCGGCAGAGCACGACGTCGGCTAAGCCAATCCACACCCGAGAACCGATCCGGTAAAACAATGCCGGATCCGGTTCTACACTTTAAGACAACCTCAGCGCTCTGGCCTAACGGCCAAGGGCACTTTTAACCGCAACAATCAAAACCCCACAGGAGTAAACCATGACTGCAAATTACAAACGCCTCGACAAGGATCAGGCCGCCGTATTGCTGGTGGATCATCAGGCAGGGCTGCTTTCACTGGTACGAGATATCGATCCCGATCGTTTTAAAAATAACGTACTGGCACTGGGTGATTTAGCGAAGTATTTCAACCTGCCGACCATTCTGACCACCAGTTTTGAAGACGGCCCTAACGGCCCGCTGGTACCGGAGCTAAAAGCTCAATTTCCCGATGCGCCTTTTATTCCTCGTCCTGGACAGATTAATGCCTGGGACAACGATGACTTCGTCAAGGCAGTGAAAGCGACCGGGCGTAAACAGCTGATTATCGCCGGGGTGGTCACCGAGGTGTGCGTAGCCTTCCCGGCGCTGTCTGCCCTCAGCGAAGGTTTTGAGGTGTTTGTAGTCACCGACGCCTCCGGCACCTTTAATGAACTGACGCGCCAATCCGCCTGGAGCCGCATGGAAGCCGAAGGCGCACAGCTGATGACCTGGTTCGGCGTCGCCTGCGAACTGCATCGCGACTGGCGCAATGACGTCGAAGGGCTGGGTGCACTGTTTGCCAACCATATCCCTGATTACCGTAACTTGATGACCAGTTACAGCACGCTGACCAGCGGCAAGTAATGTCTCTGGAGCGCAGCTGCTGGCTGTGCTCCACTTGATTTTATCCAGACTGAGAGATATTAGCTGACTGAAAAATATTAGTAGATAAATCCATCTGTTATACCCACCTCCTTACCGTTTATCCCATTCTGTTTCACCAAGAAAATACCAGAAATGTAACCGTGAAATACTGAAATTCAATTGTGATTGAAATGATTAAGTTTCTATAAGTTTTTTTTGGTTATGAATGTTGGTCGATTATTTTTGAACTGCGTATTAATATTGAATTAATGCCTTTGATCAAAGCTTGCTTGTTCTGCTATATATTTAATGTTTAAGGTTAATGTGTTTTTCTTCAATAAATAAAATTAGCCAGCAACCAATAAGGCAGTGCTGGTGAAATTAGTAAACCTTTCTGTAGGTATGATTTTAAGAAATGACAAATTTCTAACACAGCAAGAGGGATGGTTGATGAATGCATTCAGAGATAAGCTTAAAGCGCATGTACATCATGTGGCTGCGGTAGGCCAGCATTGCAACACGGAAGAAACAACAAAGCAGGCATTAATTTTACCTTTATTGGAAATTCTTGGTTTTCATCCGTATGATCCCACCAAAGTAAAAGCAGAATACGGCGCTGATTTTCCTGGGGTTAAAGTGGGTGAGCGGGTGGATTACTCTCTTTTTTGTCATGCCGTGCCTGTCATGTTCATTGAGGCGAAATCCTTCAATCAAAACTTATCCAATCACAGCCCACAGCTGTCACGTTACTTTAATGCCACCCCAGAAGTCACGGTATCAGCGATCACCAACGGCAAAGAATGGCGGTTCTTTACCGATCTGAAAGATAAAAACATCATGGATGATACGCCATTCCTTAAGATAGATTTTAATGATTTAAATGACTCTGATATTGAACAGCTTTATAGGTTTAGGCATGATCAATTTCAGCCTGAGGCGTTGAGAACCCTGGCTGAGGAGAGTATTTATTTGACATCATTCACCAAAACAATCAGTGCCAGTCTAAGAGATGTGGACGCGGATTTTGTCAGGTATGTGGCGAATCGCTCTAACGTCCAACGTCAACTTAATCAACGTTTTCTTGAGACTATCACCCCTTTGGTGCGCCTGGCCGTTGAGAAAGCGGTAAGCGCTATGGTGGTTTCCGGGTTGTCCGTGACTTCTGAAAATAAAGCGCCGACTGAAGAGCTTTCTGACGCTAAGGAAGGTAACAAAACCGATCCGCTAGCGCCGATTGTTGACCCAGAAAATAGCAAGATAGTGACCACTTATGCTGAAAGGGCATTATTTGAAAATGTGGCAATGATTCTGGGTGAAAACGCAGATTTAACAGCAAAAGATACTGAAAGTTATTTCAGTGTTTTGGTTCAGGGAAAGACAACCCGATGGGTCCTGCGTTATTTCGACAATAAGCAACGGCCTACCATATTACTCCCTTTGGAAATCAACGAAGAGAGGCATGCCGAAATTATCCGAGCAGGCCTGGAACTTGCCGCCGGGGGACATATTATTATTGATCGGCCAGAGAATATCTTGCGGCTGACAGGTTTGATTATCGACTCCTACCATTATTGCATTGATGATGAAAACTTCAGGCAGAAGAAAAAAACGCTATCGTAATAATGGATTAGGGTGAGTGGTTTTATAAAGTACCGCAGTGTGCTTTTTAAGATAAATATCCTCATAAACTTTACATAATCCTTAAACTTTCATCACGTTAGCGGTGGGATGTAAGCAAAGAGCATCGGGGTGAAAAGGTCGTGAAAAGCGACTTTCTCATGTGCCGGGGGCGGGGTAGGTTAAGCCCAATCCCGACACATGAGGTCAATGAGATGAAAAAAACCATCAAAGTACTGGCATTGCCTTTTCTGGCTGCCGTGACGCTGTTCAGCGTCAGTGCTCTTTCCGCTCCTGCTGATAAAACTGCACCACCGCAAACTGAGCAAGGCTTCCACTTGCCGCCTTTCCCTGGCGGGCATATGGCCAAACCGGGTTTCTGCCACGGGGGGGAGCTGTTCTGCGCGACTTCCGCCAGCGATAATCCGACCGAAACCATCAATAAGCTGACTTCGGTGATCCCGGCCAGTGCGGCCAAGCATTATGAAGTCCGCGTTTCGGTGGTGGCATTACCGGATAAACCACCGGCTCCTTCGGTGCCTTAAACGGGTCTGCTGGCTCTGAGGGGAAATGCGCGTTAGTCTGGTGATCCCCTCAGGAGGCCAAATGAATAAGTCAACGCTCCCCCCTTATCTGCGGCCCGGTGATCGGGTGTTGTTATTCGATGGCGAATGTAACCTGTGTCACGGGCTGGTGCGATTTTTGATCCGTGCCGATCGGCAGGGCAAGATCCTGCTGGCCACGGTGCAATCCGAGGAAGGGCAGGCGATCTTGCGCTGGCTGGCGTTACCCACCGACCGTTTTGACTCTATTGTTTACCTGCAACAAGGCCAGCACTGGTTACGTTCCGCCGCATTTTTTCAGGCACTGCGCCAGCTTGGCTGGCCATTTCACCTGCTGGCATGGGCCCGCTTTCTGCCGCAGCGGCTGGCGGACGCGTTTTACAATGCGGTGGCGAGCAACCGCTACCGATTGTTTGGCCGCAACCAAGGCACCGCCTTGCCCGGTGAGCATTTACCAGGCCGTTATTTGCATCATCGCAGTGAGTAAACCCGCTGTGCTTTACGCTTCTTTACCCTTTAATCGATTGAAATATCAGCACTCCGGCCCCATATAATGGAACGTTCAACGAATCAGGAGAGGGTATGGGAATCAGTGAAGAAGAGCACATTCGCCGTTTAAGCCAGGAAAAGAATGCGGTGGGAAATACGGCGAAATGGGTGGCGATGGTGTCTGCCATTTACTTCGCCATGATGGTGTTTTATGGCCATCCGATTGGCGTACTGACTATGTCCGGGCTGATTTTTATCGTCGCCACCACCACCTGGCTGAAGAAGCGCCAAAAGGTGAGGTCCTATCGCCGGGAACTGGCGAAAATCAACGATGATCCTCCGTCTCAGCAGCTCTGATACTCGCTGCGCTGCAGGCTGTAAACCAGGCTTGGCCTATCGCCAGGCACGTCATCCAGGGTATCCACCAAACGTAAACCCGCTTTTTCCAGCACGCGGCACGAGGCCAGATTTTTTTCACGTACAACCGCGGAAATTTCTGCCAGCCGTAGCTGTTCGAAACCATATTCCAGCGAGGCTTGCGCCAGTTCCGTCGCCAATCCCTGGCCCCAAACCTGCGTATCAAAGCGATAGCCCAGATTTACCGTGCGCTGTGCCCCCAGTGGCCGCCAGGAAATCCCGCCAAATCCAATAATCCACTCCGGTCGTTCATGCAGCGCAATCGCCCAGGAACCATAGCCGTGCTGCTGCCAGTTTTCGATCCGTTCCGTTAGCGCCTGCCGTGCCAACTGTTCACTGGCGACAGGTCCGGCGGGGTTAAAGCGTTGAGTTTCCGGATCGCCAAAAATAGCGTAAAAGCGGGCAATATCGTCGGCCACCGGCGGACGCATCAGCATACGGGTGCTAACAAAAAGAGAGGGAGGGGGAATTTGCGGCATGGCTTCTCGTCACCTGCAGTCATTGGGAAGGGTTAACTGTAGACCAGGATACGGGGAACAAGAAACATTAAACCCCTCCCCGGGCGGAGAGGGGGGCAGCATCAGATAAACGAATCGTCGTCGTTGTAGTCGTCATCCGAGAAGTCGGTGTTATCGTCATTTTGATAGTCCGCATTCTGGAAGCCGTTGTCCTGATTGAGGAAGCGACTATCGCCACCGTTGAAGGTGTCGAGGTTGTTGGAGGCGTCGAAATTACTCATCGCGCTGTCATCGACCGGTGTCACCGGTGCTGCTGGGGTCTCGTCGATGATGTTCACAATCTCTTGCGGCTGCGAATGGCGGAACATGCCGGTCAGCATATCGGCCAACACCACACCGCCCGCCACGCCGGCTGCGGTCTGCAATGCGCCACCGAGGAACCCGCCGGCGCGTGAAGGTGCCGCCTGCTGAGGTTGACTGTAGGTCGGCTGCTGCTGTTGCGGAGCATAGCCCGGCTGCGGCTGGTTGTTCCATGCCGCGTTATTCTGCTGTTGCGCCTGATACTGCTCGCGTGGGCTCGGGGTATTGCGGTTGCCGCCGCCGAACAGCCCGGCCAGAAAACCGCCGCTGCTTGGCGGGTTGGCACTATTTTGCTGCTGTTGGGCAATCTGGCTTTCCAGATCTTTCACCCGTTGGTCCAACTGTTTCAGCGCCGCTTCCTGAATGATCATCGCCTGCGCCATGTAATAGGGAGCGGAAGGTTGTTCACGGATGTGCTGATTGATTTGCTGCTCTGCCTGGAGATCCCTCTGGCCCGTCTTGGTCTCGGCTTCTTTCAAGCGGCCAAACAGACCATCGATAAGACGTTGTTCTTCGGATTGCATAGGATTACCTCAAGGAGATTAATAACGTTACTGGATGATGACTATCATCGGTAGCTATCACCCTAGCGCGTTTATATGAACCAATAAATAAATGGCAGGTAAACCTGTTCATGAATTTGTTACCAGTTACGGCAAAGGGATCAGCATCACCAGCTTCAGCCCGCTATTTTCCGCCGGATTAAACGTCAGTTGCCGATAGCGCAACGCCCCCTGCTGCAAATGGGTGAATGCTCGCTCGCCCCCCTCCCGCGCCAGCACGTCCTGCTGTTTCCACCAGTGGTGAAAAGCCTCGCTGTTGTGCGTCATGTTGCGCACGAGAGCGCGTATCTCTTCGGTGTTCTGGTGGTGGCTGGTTTCGGCTCGAAACTCGGCGACCACACGCCGTGCGCGATCGTCCCAGTCGCTGACCAACGTTTTTGCCAACGGATGGAAAAACATAAAGTGCAGCAGATTGGGGCTGCCGGCCTGATCCAGCCAGCCGCTGAACAGGCTCTCCGCCTGCGGGTTCCAGGCGACAACATTCCAGGTGATATCCAACAGGTAACAAGGCACCGTCACCTGGTGAACACTTTGCAAAACGGCACTGTTGGCCGTTTCCTGATGATGTTCCTGTTCGGGATCGGCTACACGCGCCAGGGTAAACAGGTAGTGACGTTCGGCTGGCCCCAGCCGCAGTGCCTTGGCGATGCGAGCCAGCGTATGGGGCGATATGGAGACCTCGCGCCCCTGTTCTATCCAGGTATACCAGGTGGCGCTGATGCCGCTGATTTGTGCCAGCTCTTCACGACGCAAGCCGCTGGTGCGACGGCGCGGGGCGCTGGGTAACCCCAGCATTTCCGGTGTGATGCGTTCACGGTGCGCACGCAGGAAGGCACCCAGGGCTTTAGGGCCGGATAAGGCTTCTGATTGCATAGACTGGTACCTCCTGATACTAGGATAACTGCTTATATTGTACCCGTATAATAAGGCGATTATAGTCATTAAAAGCCATCCGGCACAGGCGAAAGCCATACAATAAGGGAGCACCTATGAGCATCAGCAATAGCCATAAAAATGCGGTTGACCGTCAGTTTGGTGAGCAAGCCAGCGCCTATCTGACCAGCGCAGTGCATGCACAGGGAAAGGATTTACAGCGGCTGGCACGACTGTTGGAACCTCACACCAACGCCAAATTACTGGATCTGGGTTGCGGCGCGGGGCATGCCAGCTTTACCGCCGCAGCCAAAGTGGCACAGGTGGTGGCCTATGATTTGTCGGCGCAGATGCTGGCAGTGGTAAGCCAGGCGGCAGCGGACAAAGGCTTCAACAACATCCAGGTACAGCAGGGCGTGGCGGAGTCGCTGCCGTTTGACGATGCCAGCTTTGATCTGGTGATCAGCCGCTACTCGGCACACCATTGGCATGACGTCGGCCAGGCATTGCGTGAAGTTCGACGGGTGCTGAAACCGGGTGGCAGAGCGATCTTTATGGATGTGGTTTCACCGGGGCATCCGCTGCTGGATATCTATCTGCAAACCGTTGAGGTGCTGCGCGATACTTCACATGTGCGTGACTATGCGCCGGGTGAATGGTTGGGCCTGCTGACCGAAGCCGGGCTGCTGGTACAGGAAGTGACGTCGGATCGGCTGCTGCTGGAATTCAGTAGTTGGGTAGAGCGGATGCGTACGCCGGAGCATTTCGTTACCGCGATCCGTGCTTATCAGCAGGGGGTTTCCGAAGAGGTGATGCAGCATTTTGCCATCGAACCGGACGGATCGTTCACCAGCGATATTATGATGTTTGAAGTAGTCAGAGGATAAATAATATCAGGGCAGCCAATAGACCCTTTATTTTTCCGATTGCAGCGGGATTGGCTGCAATCGAAATTTATGGGATATAGTGGCTGCCCTGACAGATTGTTACCGGATAGAAATTACTTCTTGTCTTCCAGCAGGCAGCGATAAATCAGGCCGCCAATAACACCGCCCACCAATGGCACCAGCCAGAATACCCAAAGCTGTTGCAATGCCCAGGTACCCTGGAATATTGCCACGCCGGTACTGCGCGCTGGGTTAACGGAAGTGTTGGTTACCGGAATACTGATCAGGTGGATCAGGGTTAACGTCAAACCAATGGCCAGCGGAGCAAAGCCCGCAGGCGCACGTTTATCGGTCACACCGTGAATAACGATCAGGAAGAATGCGGTCAGTACCAGTTCAATAACGATAGCCGACTGCAGAGAATAGCCGCCCGGTGAGTGCTCACCGTAACCGTTGGAGGCAAAGCCGCCGCCGGTAGCGTCAAAACCTGCTTTGCCGCTGGCGATCAAATACAACACCGCCGCTGCAGCGATCCCGCCAATAACCTGAGCAATCACATAGGGAATCACGTCTTTGGCAGCGAAACGGCCACCGGCAAATAATCCTACGGTAATGGCCGGGTTAAAGTGCCCGCCAGAAATATGGCCAACGGCATAAGCCATGGTGACCACGGTCAGACCAAAAGCGAGTGCCACACCAAGAAAACCAATACCCAGCTGTGGGAATGCTGCTGCTAATACTGCGCTACCACAACCACCGAACACCAACCAAAATGTGCCAAAAAATTCGGCAAAAAGTCGCTTTGACATAGACTCCATCCTACGGAAAATACTAACGGGCGTTAGCACTAAAAACTATAGAACACCTTTTTCAATTAATGCAGGTTTCTATCAGGATTATTCTTAATGCAGCTTGAATAACAGCAGATATTAAATCCCCGTCAATTAACTTTGTCTATGAGAATACGGCTATATTTGGGGCATTGCGGTGCGTTTGCTGGTTTTTTTATCGCTGTTATAAGAATTTACCCTAAGCTTAAGCGGTATAGGTATTTCTGGCGGTAAATAGCTACGGTTAAATTCAATTTTTCATATGATTTTCCCATTCGATTTGTCCGTGTTAATTGTTAATTTCTATTTGCCATATTTAATTATCACGGAAATTCAGGGTATTAGACCGGTTTGTCATCAAACTGTCATGCCGGGCTAATACCTTAGCAAGCTGCCAACTTCACACCCTTAACTCTGAGCCATAAACATGAAAATAAAATCGGTTTCGCTGTTAATCAGTTCGTTGTTTCCTCTGTTCTCCTATGCTGCCACTGACGTTGAGGTGGCGCGCTATGTGGTCAGCTTTCCCGGCGGCGAACATGTAAGTTATCAGGGCGCTTTTGCCAAGAATTTCCCGCAGGGATTGCCGGTAGGTATTGGTTCTGGCCTGGTATTCAATGGCCGTGAAGGCCAGGATCTGCTGTTGACTACCCTGACCGATCGCGGCCCCAATGCCGATGCACCTGCGGTCGGTGAACAGGAAGCGAAAATCTTCGCCAACCCTGAGTTTGTTCCTTTATTGATGGATATTCGCGTCGGCGGCGGTAAGGCGGTTGCCAGTAACTCAAGGCCGCTGCATGACCAGCAAGGGCCGATCAGCGGGTTGCCGCTGCCAGCGGGTCTGATTGGTTCAACCAACGAAGTGGCGTTGAGCGATACGCTGAAAACGTTACAGGGCGATCGCCGTGGGTTGGATACCGAAGGCATTACGGCGGATGGCAACGGCGGCTACTGGTTGTGTGACGAATACGGTCCGTTCCTGATCCACATCGACAGCCAGGGCAAGATCCTCGCCAAATACGGCCCAACGCCGGAGCAGGGCGAGCAGGCGGTGGCCGGTGGATTGCCGAATATTATCAAGTGGCGTCAGCCGAACCGCGGTTTTGAAGGCATCACCCGTTTGCCGGACGGACGCATTCTGGCAGCGGTGCAGAGCACGCTCGACGTTGAGGGTAAAAGCAAGAACAAGGCGCAGTTCACCCGTCTGGTCAGTTTTGATCCGGCCAGCGGGAAAACGGCAATGTACGGTTATCCGATCGATATCGACAGCTATAAAAAGGCTAAAGACGCCAAGGTAGGCGACATCGTGGCGGTAGACAATCAGCACATCCTGTTGGTCGAACAGGGCAGCGATAAAGACAAGCAGATGATCAACAAGATCTACCTGGTTGATCTCAGCCAGGCGACCGATCTGACCGCCTTTGACGGTAAGGGCAAAGCGCTGGAGTTTGATGATGCAAAAGATCTCGCGAAACGCGGCGTGAAGCTGGCGCAGAAGCGGGAAGTGGTGGATCTGCGTAAATTAGGCTGGCAGCAGGAGAAGGTAGAAGGCTTGTCGCTGATTGACGATCGCACGTTGGCGGTGATTAACGATAACGATTTTGGCCTGCAGGCCAAGCTGGTGGACGCACAGCCGAAAGCGAAGAAAGTCGGCGATTACCAGTTGGATCAACAGGGTAACCTGAGCCTGGAGGGCAAAGCCGTATCGACCCGTATCGAACTGCGCCCGCTGGATAAACCGGAATCGCTCAGCGAGCTGTGGGTACTGACGCTGCCACAACCGCTGAAGTAAGCATCACGGCCGGGGGCGTGGCCCCCGGTCTTTCTTCCTTATTAGATTGCCTCACTGCTGGCTTGCGGCGCTCTGCCGCGCGAAATGCTCTCCCACACGGCCACTGCCACCATAATCAGGGTGGTCAGGGCGTTCACCATCAGCAAATCGGTGAGAAAAGCGATTGGCGTCAGCACCGCCAGTGCAATCAGCCCCAGCAGATGCGATAGCGGAAAACGGCGATATACCAGTCGCTTGTACAGCGCATTGGCGAGCAGATAAATCGCCGGGCCGAGCAGCAGCACCGCGGCTGTCACGTTGTTGATATGGCCGTCAGGGTGGGCGATCACCAGCTCATTGGCGACGGCGCAGACGATGATCGCGCCAACCAGTACCACATGAACATAATGGAAGTTGGCACCCAGTTGGCCAGGGTTTTCCGCCTGGCTGATGGCATGGCTACCGGCTTTGCTGCTGGTATCGAAATACACCCACCACATCGCCAGGCTGCCGAGAAAGGCCACCAACGACGCAATCAGTACCGGCGCGCTCCAGGACTCCATTTCGCTGAGGGTGGAGCCGGTAATCAGAATGGTTTCCCCCAGTGCCACTATCACGAACAGTTGACAGCGTTCCGCCAGGTGATGGCCTTCGATGGTCCATTCGCTGCTGCTGTCGGAGCGACCAAGCACCGGCAGGCGGAAACCGAACATCGGTGAAACGTATTCGCACAGTACCGCGATGGCCCACAACAACAGCCGATGATGGCCTTCCGCCAGCCCGCCGAGGATCCAGAACACCGCCGAAATGCACATCCAGCCGAGAATGCGCCGAAAGTTTTGTTTCAGTGGATGGTGGGCGGGGAGCAGCTTCAGCACCACCAGCGAGCGGCCAACCTGAATAGCCACGTAGAACAGCGCGAACATCAACCCGCGTTCACCAAACGCCTGGGGTAGCGCGGAGGAGGCGAACAGCCCCAGCAGCATGATGGCGAACAGCAGGATACGGATAGGGCGGGTATCCGGGTTAAACCAGTTGGTGACCCAGGCGGTGTATTGCCACGCCAGCCAGACGGCAAACCACAACAACAGGGTTTCCAGCGCACCGGTCAGCGTCAGATGGTGCAACAGGTAATGGGACAGTTGGGTCACGGCAAAAACGTAGATCAGGTCGAATAACAGTTCCGAGAACGAAACCGAGGCGCCACGACCATCACGCACACGAAGCAAGGTTTGCGACATAGGGGATCCTTCCAAAATGATAACCTTCAGCAATAGCGTAGTTCAGCCACCTGCGGGTGGGAGAGAAATCTTAAAAGTGAGGATTTTTATCTTTCCCTGGCCAAACGGACTTTAAATTGTCATCTGCCGGGAGTAGAGTCACTGCGTAGCCCGCTATTATTCCCTGTAAGACATATCTGCACGCACCTCCTCCTTATTTTCATCACAATGATTGATGTTCTTTACATTGGATTACGTCTCCTTTCATTGTCTGGCGGATAATTAACTCCACTGATACGAGAAAATAAACAAAAACACCTGGAGTTAATCATGAAACTATTACCTGGCATCGCAGCAATTCTATTGGCAGCCGCTTCGTTTTCTTCCTTTGCAGCGCCGCTGTCGTCGGTAAAACAGGTCAACACAGAGCAGGCCAGCGGCATGCAGAGCCTTGGCGTGGTGTCGGTTTCCGGCATCAGTGGTTCACCGGGTGATGCGGTTCACGCGCTGAAAGAAAAAGCTCAGGCCGATGGCGCCAGCCACCTGCGTATTATCGGGCTGGACACCCCGGGGGATTCCAGCAACTGGCGTGGTAATGCGGAAATATACCGCTAATAATCCGGCAATAAATACAATTCGGCCACTGTAATAGGTGGCCGATAAAATAAACGGTTGTGGATAATAATCTGACCGGTAATGCCATTCCTGGCTCACCCGATGATGATGACCACAACCGTTTTTTTGCCTGTAGTCAGTCGCATTTTATTACAACTGTGTCGGTGGTTTTAGGAAACATGTTAATGAATACTTAAGGAATTGAGTTCAGATTGGTGGCTACTCAACCTAAGGAGGCCCCAATGTTAAATGCGACACGGCTGCAACTGAAGAACCACTTTTTCTACCTCCAGCAGTTTATGGCTTCGCCGCGCACCATTGGCACACTGGCGCCTTCTTCCCCCTGGCTGTGCCAGGCGATGCTCAATCAGATTGAATGGACGGGCGCCTTGTCAATTGCGGAGCTGGGTGCGGCGGATGGCGTGCTGACCAAGCGCATATTGGGGCGCATGCGTGCCGATGCCTCGCTTGAAGCCTTCGAAATCCAATCTCATTTTGTCCATCAGCTGCGGAAAATTGACGATCGTCGCCTGCAGGTGATGGACCGTTCGGCGGAACAGATGGCCCGTGATTACGACGTGGTGTTTTCCTGCCTGCCGCTGCTGTCGATCCCGCTTAAAATCAGCATGCGTATTTTGCAGCAGGCGCAGCAGCGCTTGCGTGCACGCAACGGCACCCTGGTGTTGTTCCAGTACAGCCATCTGTCGGAAAAACTCCTGTCCCGCTATTTCCACTGGAAACGGCTGCGGGTGGTGCGTAATTTCCCGCCGGCGCTGGTGTATGTCTGTACGCCCCGTTAGCTAAAGCCTTTTTTCCATCACCACCACCTGGTCTTCATATTGCTGCCGACGTTCGATGGTTTGCCAGCCCCAGCCCGTATACAGCGCCTCGGATTGATCGGTGATCAGGTGCAATACCGGGTGATTGCGCTGGCGCGCCAATTGTACGATGGCGGCTTCCAAACGCAGTGCAATGCCCTGACGACGATGGTCAGGATGAACAAACACCCCCGCCAGCCAGGGGGAAAGGTCCATCCGGTGATGATCGTCGCTCGGCCACAGGCTGGCCATTCCCAGTGGGCGCTCGCCCTCAAGCATCAACAACGTGGTGTAGTCTTCACTCGGCTGGGTACACAGGGCAAAGCGCTGACGCGTGCGTTCCAGCGAACCGCCGCGTTGCGAGCCCCATTGACCAAATGCCCATGCGGCACAGACGTCGCTGAGCTCTGGGCACTCCGTCAGGGGAATAATGCGTTGGGTCATCTCTGCACCTCCTGAATGATCTGCAATCTGACTTCGGGTTATCTCCCAAATTTTTAACTTTATAAAACCGTATTTACAGCGGTTTTGCACGCATCAGCGTCGAAATAGCGGAATTCCGCAGATTTGACCCGCTCTGCGCGCGTTGGGATTGAAAGTGCTAATGAGAGTGATTATCATGCGCGCATATTTTAGCTAACCCGGCTTACTGATGCGCAATTCCCTCATTTTTCTGCTGCTTTCCTTGCTACTGGGCGTTTTTGGCGTCCAGGCGAAAATGGTCACCGACATCACTGGCCGTCAGGTTAAGGTGCCGGACAATCCGCAGCGTATCGTGCTGGGCGAAAGTCGAATGTTGTATACCCTGGCGCTGCTGGAGCCGGGTAACCCAGCCCAACGTATTGTCGGCTGGCCGGAAGACATGGCGCGTTTTGATGCGCAAAGTTGGCAGCTCTATACGCAGAAATTCCCGCAGATCAAAGCGATACCTTCTATCAGCAAGGGTAATTTTCGCCAGGTTAACATTGAAAATCTGATCCGGTTGAAGCCGGATCTGGTGATCCTTGCGCGCTATGCACGGGAAGAGGGTGACAGTGATTTAGTGCTGAGTGCGTTGAGCAAGGCTGGCATTGCGGTGATCTACGTCGATTTACGGGTCGATTTGCTGAATAACACCGTGCCGAGCGTCCGCCTACTGGGCGAAGTGCTTAATCGCCAACAGCGTGCAGAGCAATTCATCAGTTTCTATCAGCAGCATATGGCGGTGATCCAGCAACGGTTGGCCGGTTACCAGGGGCCGAAGCCCAAGGTGATGCTGCATCTGCATCTTGGGCGGCGCGAAACCTGCTGCACCACGGCGGCCCATGGCAACCTCGGCGATCTGCTGGCCTTTGCCGGCGGTGACAATATCGCTAACGCCAGCATCAAGGGCGTCTACGGTGAACTGAACCCGGAAACCATCCTGACCGCCAATCCTGACATCTATATTGCCACCGGCATGGCCGGGCCGCAGGGCAAGCATTTTTCCGATCTGCGCCTTGGACCACTGGTCACTCAGCAGGACGCCGATGAGAGCTTCCGCAGGGTTATGAAAAAACAGCCGATGCTCGCCAACCTGAAAGCAATAAAAAACCACCAGGCCTGGAGCATCTGGCACAACTTCTATCTCAGCCCTTACCACGTGGTGGCGGTTGAGATGTTCGCCAAAGCCTTCTATCCGGATCTGTTTGCAGACATCAACCCGCAGCAGACCTTTAAGCAGTTATATCAACAATTTTTGCCGTTACCTTTTTCAGGGACCTATTGGAGTCAGTTAAATAATGAATAACACTCAGCGTGGCTGGTGGTGTGCACTGCCTTTGGCAGCCTGTGCCTCTGCACCGGCGATCGGTGCCGACAAAACCGCACAGAAGGGCGAAACCCTGGTGGTGGTCGGCCAGACGCAGACCGATGGCGTGCAAAGCTATCAGCCGCTGACCAGCGTGACCGGCACTCGCACGGAAACCAGCTTGCTGAACGTGCCGCAGGCTATCGACATAGTGCCGCAGCAGGTGATTACCGATCAGGCGGTCAGCAGCCTGGATGAGGCCTTGTATAACGTCAGCGGTATCACCCAGGCAAATACCTTGGGCGGAACTCAGGACGCGGTGATGAAGCGTGGCTTTGGTGATAACCGCGACGGCTCAATTCTGCGCGACGGCGTGCGTTCGGTACAGGCGCGCAACTTTACCCCCACCACCGAACGGGTTGAGGTGCTGAAAGGCCCGGCCTCGATGTTGTACGGCATGGGCGAGCCGGGCGGGATGATTAATATGATCACCAAGAAGCCGCAGTTGCAGCAGCACACCCATGTGGAAGGCTGGGGCAGCAGTTTCAAGGGCGGTGGCGGTCAGTTGGACGTTACCGGGCCGTTGGGGACTTCCGGATTTGCCTATCGGATGATTGTCGATCACGATGAAACTGACTACTGGCGCAATTTCGGCCGTAATCGCCAGACGGTGATCGCACCCTCGTTGATGTGGTACGGCGAGAGCACCACGGTGCGCGTTGCCTACGAACATATGGAATATCTGGTACCGTTCGATCGTGGCACCATCATTGATTCGCGTACCGGCAAGCCGGAGAATACGCCGCGCGACCGCCGCTTCGATGAAGGCTATAACGCCACGCGTGGCGATCAGGATAGCGTTACTCTGCAGGTCGATCAGGTGCTGAACGAGAGCTGGAAAAGCTCACTGACTTACGCCTACAGCCGCAATAGCTACAGTGACAACCAGGCGCGTGCGCTGGCTTTGGATCCTGAAACCGGCGTGCTGTCGCGTCAGGCTGACTCTACCGCCCATGCCGTTAGTCATGCCAATGCGGTGCAACTGACGTTCAACGGTGACGTCGACTGGGGCAGTATCAACCACCAGATGCTGTTCGGCTTTGATTTTGAAGATAACCGCACCTACCGTGGCGATATGATCCGCGGTAAAAAGAACAGCGATTTCAATATCTACCATCCGGTGTACGGCCAGATGCCCACCTCGAATGCCGTCAGTGCCAAAGACAGCGATCAGCGTGAAAACCTCACCAGCTACGGCTGGTTTATGCAGGACTCCGTGCAACTGACCGATAAATGGCTGGTGATGGGCGGATTGCGCTATGACGCCTTTGACGTGTTCGCCGGCAAGGGGCGGCCGTTTATCACCAATACCGACAGCTCCGACGGCAAACTGGTGCCGCGTGCCGGGGTGGTCTACAAGCTGACGCCGTATGTGTCGCTGTACAGCAGCTACACCGAGTCTTTCAAGCCGAACTCTTCCATCGCCAGCCAGATTGGTTCGTTGCCGCCGGAACAGGGCAAGGCCTGGGAAGTGGGCAGCAAGCTTGAGTTGCCGAATGGCATTACCGGTACGCTGGCGCTGTTTGATATCACCAAGCGCAACGTGATGGTCAGCGAGTTGGTGAATGGGGAAACCGTCACCCGCACCGCTGGGCGTGTGCGCTCGCAGGGGGGGGAGCTGGATGTCGCCGGGAATATTACCGATTCCCTGAGCCTGATCGGGTCTTACGCCTATACCGACGCGCGGGTGGTGGATGATCCTGACAACAAAGGCAAAGAAATGACCAACGTGGCGCGTCATACTGCCTCATTGTTCCTGACGCAGGATCTGGGTTCCCCAGGATTGTACAGCGGGGACAACGTGCGAATGGGGGCCGGTGCGCGTTACGTAGGGCGCCGTCCGGGTGATGCTGCCAACAGCTTTAATCTTGATAACTACACCGTCGCCGACGCTTTTGCTGCTTACACCATGCCGGTGAATGGTTATCGGGTGAAATGGCAGTTGAACCTGAAGAACCTGTTCGACAAAACCTATTACCCTTCCAGCGGCGGCAATTTACGCGTGGCGGTGGGGGAACCGCGTGAAGTGGTGCTGCGTGCCAGCGTTGATTTCTGATTTGGCGGTTAAAAAGCAGGCCCGGTGGCAGGTATCTGCCACCGGGGAAATCTGGTTAAATACCCGGCCCTGTTGTTGAGGAGAGCCCGATGAGCCTGAAGATCCGTCTAGCGCAACCTCAGGATATTGCTCAACTGATCGCGGTTGAGCGATCGGCAGCGCAACTATTTCATCAACAACCGGCCTGGCGCTATATCGCCGAAGGTCCGGTGATGAGCGCAGAGCAGCATGCCGATTTTATTCAACAGCAGGGAGAATGGCTGGCGGAAAGCGCCGCGGGTGAGTTGGTCGGATTTATCGCCGTGGCGGCACAGCCGCAGGATTGGCATATCGCCGAGTTGTCGGTCGCCGCCGACTGGCAACGCCAGGGGATTGGGCGCCGATTGATTGCCGAAGTGGCCGCTCAGGCCCGATTGCAAGGGGCGCAGCGCCTGACGCTGACCACCTTTATTGATGTGCCCTGGAATGCACCTTATTACCAACGGCTGGGGTTCCGGCCGGTAGCCGTCGAACGGCTCAGTGCGTCACTGAGCCATCACCTGGCGGAAGAACGGGCACAGGGATTTGCCGCAGGCAGTCGCTGTGCCATGGAATTTACACTATCGTAAATATTGAAATACAGGTGGATGGCGGTATGATGCAGCAACCACGCCATCGCAGGATCTGCACGCCGGTTTCTGGCGGGCAAATGTATTCAAGTCACCGTATAAGGGACAACCCGTAATGACACAAACCATTTTCATGGTAGGCGCGCGCGGAGCCGGTAAAACCACGGTGGGCAGCGTACTGGCGCTGGCGCTGGGCTATCAATTTATCGATACCGATCTGTTTATGCAACAGACTACGCAGATGAGCGTGGCGGAAATGGTCGAAAAAGAAGGCTGGCTGGGATTTCGCCGCCGTGAAAGCATTGCGCTGCAAACGGTGACTCAACCGTCAACTGTAGTTGCCACTGGCGGTGGCGCGATCCTGGCGGAAGAGAACCGCCGTTTTATGCGTCAGAATGGCACCGTGATTTATCTGCGTTCCCCGGCCGAAGTGTTGGCTCAGCGGCTGGAAGAGTACCCGCAAGACACGCAGCGCCCTACGCTGACCGGCCGTCCGATTGCCGAAGAGATGCTGGAAGTACTGGCCGCGCGCGAAGCTTTGTATCAGGAGGCCGCACACTACGTGATGGACGGCACCGGCAACCCGCAGCAGGTGGTGGAGCAGATCCTGACCGCCCTGCAGTTGGAAACGGTAAAGTAATTCACCTTTCGCTTTCCCTTCGGGCACAGTCACCTGTGCCCGGATCCCGGCTATACCCCTCTTTATTCCTCACAATCGATAGATAGTCTCGCCGCCGTGCTTCCTCCCCGGTGGTTTTTTGGATGAAGGTCATCATCTATTGAGCGCCGTTCAGGGATGGCCTAAGATGGTGTCTGATTGATAAGGGGAAACGCCATGGCACGGGTATCAAAACAACAGATGGAGCGCAATCGCGAGGCGATTGAGCAGGTGTCCTCACAGCTGTTTCGCGAACGCGGCCTGAATGGCGTCAGCGTCAACGATCTGATGGCGGCAGTGGGGCTGACACACGGTGGTTTCTATGGCCATTTTGCCTCCAAGGATGAACTGGCGGCGGTAGCCAGCCGCAGGGCGGCGGAAGAATCCGCTCAACGTTGGGACGCGATGAGTCGTCAGCCCGGTAAACACAATTTACAGGCCCTGGTTGACGGCTATCTGGATGTCAAACATCGCGACGGCCCGGCAGAAGGCTGCGTGGTGACAGCTCTGGCCAGCGACGTGGCGCGAGAGGGCGTGGATAAACCGGTACATCAGGCTTACCTGAATGGCGTGAAATCCATGCTGGCGCGGCTGGAGTCGCTGTCCCCGGTGGAGGATGAGCAACAACGACAGCAGCAGGCGCTGGCGCAGATGGCGATGCTGGTGGGCGCGCTAACGCTGGCGAGGGCAACCCAGGGTGATGCTGTGTCGGAACAGTTTCTCAACGCGGCGCGTCAGGCATTGCTGCCGGCGGACGCTGAGTAAAATACAGCCCTGGGGTGGTGCCAAAGCGCTGGCGGAAAGCAGCTATATAGGCGCTGACATTGTCATAACCGCAGTCGCCGGCAATCTGATTGACGGCTTCACCGCGTGATAGCGGCTCCAGTGAGCGGATCACCCGGGCTTGCTGGCGCCAGCGGGCGAAAGTCACGCCGGTTTCGCTGAGAAAATGCCGGCTCAGGGTGCGGACGCTCAATCCGGCCCAGGCAGCCCATTCACTCTGGCTGCGTTTGTTGGCCGGCTCATTGAGTAGCGCCCGGGCGATTTTCAGCAGTCGGGCATCCTGCGGCAACGGCAGTTGCAACGGCGTGTTTTCCTGCGCGCGCATCTCATCCAACAATACTTGCAGTAGTCGCCGTTGCGGCGCGTTCAGCCTTTGGCCTGCGAATTGTGCAATGCGTTCCATTAACGCCAGAATCAACCCGGATGCGCTACTCAGATGCGGCTGTTCCGGCAGCGCTGCACATTGGGATCCGGGCAGATACAGGCTCCAGCCGGCGACGTTGCCACAGGCCAATGCCTGGTGCGCGCAGTTCGGTGGCAGCCAGCCGATGCTGCCGGCGGTCATAGCCCATTGCTGCTCCTGGGTTTCCAGCGCGATCATGCCGTGGGTTAATAAATAGACCTGTCCGCTGGCGTGTTGATGCCAGGGCGTTAAGTGTTTTTTCTCATGCCAAAGTCGCTCGCTTTGCAGGATCATGATGATTGGCCGATTTACCGTATAGAAAGTCCAGTTGTGGTTATTATGCCACCTTCTGCCTGATCTATGATCTCCACATCATTCAATTTTGGAGATAAATGATGAGCCTGAAAACCCCAACCGCCCTCGTGCTCGAGGCCTTGCGACGGGTCGTTGCAGCACCCCAACACCAGCCGGTGCTGATCGCTGAGTTTTTCAGTGAGGATTACCACCAGCAGGTGGACGGCAACACGCTGGATTACGCCCATTTTATGCAGCATATGGCGTTACTGAAACAACTCACTCGCAGCATGACGCTGGAGATCGTCGCCGTGGCCGGGCAGGGGGATTCGGTGCTGACCCACCACCGGGTACGAGTGGAAAAGCGCGATGGCGGCCGCAGCCTGGTCAAGGTGTTGGCGCATTTCACCGTGCGCGACGGCAAGATCTGCGCCTGCGATGAGCTGACGCAACTGCTGGAAGGTGAACACAAAGATCGCGATTTGGGGTCGCGCTTGTCGGTATAAATACCGCTGCTATACTTAAGCCTGTGGAATCACACGGGAGATCAGCATGCGCGAAAATGACCGACCTGGCTATCCGAGAACCGCTCGAGTGGTCGCCGTTGACCGGGGCGATCCGAGTTTGAATATGCACCGTTTTGAGGTGCGCACCGATGACATTGAGCCGAATACGCTGCTCAGTGAACATCCTACCGAGCAGGAAGCGCTCGATGCCAAGCACCGCTATGAAGATCCGGCGCTGGAAGATTAATTAGCTCGCCTCAGAAACCGACGTCAGGTCGGTTTCTTTATTTATTCCACTTACCACTTTCACTAATTACCTCGTAATGCCGAACCCAATTAGCACGACATGCTGGTTTATAACGTCATAGTCGAATAACCACGCGGTAATTAGCCTGTTTTATCAGCGTTCTCTGTTGCATTTAATTTAGTGAAGCATCATCCGCTGCTATTAACCCGCAGGGTATAAAATAAACTGCTTGACGATAAGTTGTGCGAGTTTTAGTTTCTTATTATCAAACAGGAACTAAGTTCCATATAGTGGAACAAGGCGTGCCATGACAACCCTGGAAAATGCTGCTGCGGTATTAAAGTTATTTTCACAACAGCGAATGATGCACGGCCAGCCCGGTATTTCATTCAGTGATGTGGTGAATCAATTGGCACTGCCAAAAAGCACCGCATCGCGCCTGCTGCAGACCATGGAGAGCCAGGGCATGCTGGAACGGGATGCTGACAGCAAGCTGTATAAAATTGGCCGTTTGTTGTTATCGGTCTCCAGTCACTATTTGTCGACGCCACTGGTCGACAGCGTGGCGGCCAACATGGTGCAGCTCAGTCAGCAGACCCACTGCACGGGTTATGTTTCGGTGCTGGAGGCGCAGGAAATCATGGTGATGCGCATGTTTCCAGGCCGCCATTTCCTCCAGGTAGTGACGCCGGCGGGCAGCCGCTCACCGGTGGCGGAAACCTCGGTGGGCCGGGCGATACTGGCGCGTGACAGCGATGAACAGGTGATAGCGCGTTTTACTGCCGGCTACCGTGCGGCTTCACCTAACGCCCCGCAAACGCTGGAGGCGTTATTGAATAAGCTGGCGCAGATCCGGCGGCAGGGCTGGTCTCTGGCGCGCAACGAAACCCTGCAGGGCATCAGTTCACTGGCGACTGCGGTGACCAACAAACACCGCAATGAAACGGTCGGTCTGTGCTTGTCTTTCCCCACGCAGGCGGAAGAACAGCCGTATTCACCCGGCGTGCTGGAGGCATTAATGACAGTATCCCGGCAAGTGGCGGAAAAACTCGGTGATGATTATTGGCAACAGATAAAATAACACACCGAAACAGTTCGTCAGCACCCGATAATTAACGAAAACCAACACCAGGGAATTTCTTAATTATCTCACTTAGCGTTATGGGTAATAACTCTTTAATTTCACTCGCAGTTCCAATATTTGGAACTGCGATGGCCGTCTTATGCCGAAATTAACGTGGTCAAACGCCATGGAATATTCAGGGAAATTAAAACGATGAAACCAAATAGCAGCATCAATCCGTTGAAAGATATTGGCACCTTGCTGGTGATGGTGCTGCTGTCCATCGTCGGCGCAATTATCGGCGTGCAGTTGATTACTACGCTGGGGGTTACGCCCAACACGTCGATCATTGGCGCGTTACTCGCCATGTTGTTGGCGCGTATTCCGCTGCAAATGTTCCAGCGTTACCGCTCGGTGCATACGCAAAATCTGGCGCAGACGGTGATCTCCTCCGCCACCTTTGGCGCTGCCAACTCATTGCTGATGCCGATTGCCGTGCCTTATGTGATGGGGCAACCGCAGTTGATCCTGCCGATGTTTTGCGGGGTGGCTGCGGCGATGTTGCTGGACGCCTACCTGCTGTATCGCCTGTTTGACACCAAAATCTTTCCTGCGGCCAATGCCTGGCCACCGGGCGTCGCGGCGGCGGAAGCCATTAAGGCCGGTGACCGGGGCGGTAAACAGGCCTGGCTGTTGGTGGTGGGTGTGGGGGTAGGTATCGCCGGTTCGATGCTGAAAATCCCGATGGCGGCGTTTGGTACCGCGTTTATCGGCAATATCTGGGCATTGGGTATGTTTGGTGTTGGCCTGTTATTGCGAGCCTATGCAGAACCGATGGCGGGTTTCGACATCAATGCGAATTTCATCCCTCACGGAGTGATGGTCGGTGCCGGGCTGGTGGCGTTGATCCAGGTAGTGCAGGTGATCCGCAGCAAGCGCGTAGACACCACCGGTTTCAGCCGGGACGACAGTGAAGTCCGCAAGGCGCTGGGGTTGGGCGCGGTGGGTTATATCGTTATTGCCGTACTGCTGGCATTGGCCGCTGGGCTGTACAGCGAGATGTCGCTGGGCATGCTGGTGCTGTTTGTGATTTACGCCGCGTTTGCTGCCTTCGTGCATGAGTTGATCGTCGGCATCGCCGCGATGCATTCCGGCTGGTTCCCGGCCTTTGCGGTGGCGCTGATTACCCTGATTATCGGCATTCTGATTGGCTTCCCGCCGTTGGCGCTGTGCGTGCTGACCGGGTTTACCGCCGCTACCGGCCCGGCGTTTGCCGACATGGGCTTTGATCTGAAAGCCGGCTTCATTCTGCGCGGCTACGGCAAAGATCTGCAGCAGGAGCTGCTGGGACGTCGCATTCAGTTGTTTGCCGCATTGATCGCCTTTGTCGTCGCCATTCCGGTGGTGTACTTCGCTTACACCAGCTATTTCCTGCAGGACCTGATCCCGCCGGTTGCACGGGTGTATGCCAAAACCATCGAGGCGGGTGCCCAGCCGGGCATTGCCTACAGCCTGCTGATCTGGGCGATCCCCGGTGCCATCGTACAGTGGATTGGCGGACCCAAGCGTCAGCTCGGCGTGCTGTTGGCCACTGGCCTGTTGATCAACAACGCGTTGGCGGGTTGGGCAGTGCTTGTCGGTATTGCGCTGCGCATCCTGATTATTCGCCGCTGGGGTGATAAGGGCCGCACGCCGATGGAGATCATGGCGGCCGGTTTTATCGCCGGTGACGCGCTGTACAGCTTTTTCAATTCCATTTTTTCCAGTAAAGGGAAATAACCCATCCGGTTAAATTGTGAGGTCAGCCGATTATGAGTTTGCAACAAACGCTGCAGGTTTTTGAATTAATTGATAGTGCTTATGTGAGCGGTCAGGAAGTTGTCGATCTGTTTACTTCGTATCCCGGTATCCGGGCCAGCACGCTGCGCGCCAGCGGGCCGAAAGGCGCGACCGACTTCGTGCGCATTGAGATCCCCGGCAGCGCCGGGAAAAGCCAGGGTGGCGATGCGCCGACGTTGGGCATCATCGGCCGATTGGGTGGCATCGGTGCGCGGCCAACGCGTATTGGTCTGGTATCCGACGGCGACGGGGCGATCGCTGCGATTGCCAGTGCGCTGAAACTGGCGGAAATGCAGCGCAAGGGCGATGTACTGGCGGGCGATGTGATCATCACCACCCATATTTGTCCAGATGCCCCCACTCGTCCGCACGATCCGGTCGATTTTATGGATTCACCGATCGATGACGTGACGATGAACGATAATGAAGTGGTGGCGGAGGTCGATGCGATTTTGTCCATCGACACCACCAAGGGCAATCGCATCATCAACCACAAAGGTTATGCGTTGTCGCCGACGGTGAAGGAAGGCTACATCCTGCGGGTGGCGGAAGATCTGCTGCGGATTATGGAGATGACCAGCGGTCGCCCGGCGGTGACCTTCCCGATCACCACCCAGGACATTACGCCGTACGGTAACGGGGTGCACCATCTGAACAGCATTCTGCAGCCTTCTACCGCGACCTCTGCGCCGGTGGTCGGTGTGGCGATTTGTACTGAGTCGGTGGTGCCGGGCTGCGGTACCGGTGCCAGCCATGAAGTGGATATTGCGCTAACCGTTAAGTTTGCGGTGGAAGTGGCGAAAGAGTTCGGGCGCGGTACCTGTCATTTTTATCAGGCCGACGAATATGCGCAGCTGCTGGCGCTGTACGGCAGCCTGAGCCACCTGCAAAAAAGGAAATAACCGGATGAATGCCTCATTTGCCACGCTGACTATCGGCCAGGCGCCGCGCAACGACATTATGCCGTTGCTGTCTGCCTATCTGCCTGCGGAGCAGGTGAGGCATGTCGGGTTGCTGGACGGGCTGAACGCCCGCCAGATTGACGAAGGTTACGCACCGCAGGCCGGAGAGAAGGTGTTGGTTTCACGCCTGCTGGACGGCACACAGGTGAGATTGGCGGCCTCGCGGGTTGAACAGGGGTTGCAGCAGAAAATCAATGCGCTGGAAGCGGAGGGTTGCGAGGTGATCCTGCTGTTGTGCACCGGAGAGTTTGGTCAGTTGCATGCAGAACAGGCGCTGTTACTGGAGCCGGATCGCATTATTCCACCGCTGATTTCTGCCATCGTCAGCCAACATCGGGTTGGCATTGTGGTACCGGTGGTGGAGCAAATCAGCCAGCAGGCAGGCAAGTGGCAGTTACTGGCGACGCCGCCCTGTTTCGCCGTTGCCAGCCCTTATCTGGCGGATGACGCGGTACTGGAGTTGGCCGCGTGCGAGCTGCAGCGGCAGGGGGCGCAGGTAGTGGTGCTCGACTGTATCGGTTATCACCGCCAGCATCGTGATTTCCTGCAGGCACGGCTTGAAATACCGGTGCTGTTGTCCAACGCGCTGGTGGCCAAGCTGGCTGCAGAGCTAATCGACTGATTAAAAAGCTAATAAAATCTTATCTCGCGGTCCGTCGGGGGCGCCGCTGCGTGTTTTTGGCCGTGGATCCAGAACGGCGGGCTGACGGTCAACCGCTCGGCAGAGTTTTACTCTGCGCCACGATCGCATTTCGCGAGAAAAACCAGTGACAGATCAACCGCAATCCCCCAATATGGATTTCCCATAAAGTTGATTACGCGGGTGTCAGTCTATGCTGAAAGTGAACGAGTATTTTGCCGGAAAAGTGAAGTCTATCGGTTTCGATAGTAGCAGCATCGGCCTTACCAGCGTCGGTGTTATGGAAGAGGGAGAGTACACCTTCACCACCGCCCAGCCGGAAGAAATGACCGTGATTACCGGAGCGTTGAAAGTGTTGCTGCCGGGCTCGCCGGACTGGCAGGTGTTTATGCCGGGTGAGAAATTCTTCGTGCCGGCCCACAGTGAGTTCAACCTGCAGGTGGCTGACGCTACCGCCTACCTGTGCCGTTACTTAAGTAAATAATTTTCACCCTTCGGTGATAAATCAGGGCTCTGCATGCAGAGCCCTTAGACGTTTGCGACTGGGATGTTGGGAAAAAACGTGGCGCTGAACCCTCAGGTTATTCTTCATCTTTTATTTTTAGAACATACTTTTTCCAGAAGTGGCTGGAAAGAAATGCATAAATCAATGTGAAGATAATAGACGCGAAAAAGGCTTTGATTAATGTGGTGGGGAGGGACAACTCCCTTATGTTTGCGATTAAAAATGATGAAAAGGAAACCCCTGCAACGAACATCAATCTTTTTAATCTTTCCTGTTTCACAACGCACTCCTTTGCTTAAACGGAGAGATTGCAATCTCTGAGTGTAATGACGAGGTTGCCTTTGAACCCGAGATACTCGGGCCTAGCGCACCGAGGGGCGCTCCGGCAGCTAAAGCTGCTACGACCCCTTCGGCACGCTCTCCCTAATAACGGGCTTTGACAGTTGTCTGAGAGATTGTAATCTATTTTCCTGCAACATAAATAATTCATTTTCATGATTTAATTGATGAGAATATAAAGTTTTTAATGTCATTTATAAGTGGTATCAATACGTGTAGATGAAAATAATTAAAAACGGATGGCAGTTATTCAGAAAATACTATGGGTGGGGGAAATTGAGTGATTTTCCTGCCTAATATATAGCAATAAGGGCTCTGCATGCAGAGCCCTTGGTATTTTCAGGCAGGCTTAACGTTGGGCTTCGCCACCCAGGGCTTCGATGGTGTTCTTGATTAACGCCGCCAGTTCGCTGGTCATCAGGATAAAGTCGGCGTCAAAACGCTGGGCGAAGTCGTCACGATCGATATCGTCATTCTGTTCACGCAAGGTATCGGCGAACTTCAAACGCTTCAGCGAACCGTCGTCTGCCAGTACCAGCTGAATACGCTCTTGCCAGTCCACTGCCAGCTTGGTCACCAGCTTGCCGGCTTCGATATGCACCGCAATCTCATCGCTGATCAGGTTCTGTTTTTTGCAGCGGATCACGCCGCCGTCTTCCAGAATTGCTTTCAACTCCGCTTCGTCCTGAATGATAAACCCAGCCGGCAGTTCGCCGGAACGCACCCATTCGGTCAGCGTCAGTTCGATTGGGCTTTCCATGGTCAACGGCACCACCGGCAGTGAACCCAGGCTCTTGCGCAGCAGCGCCAGAGTGTCTTCCGCGCGTTTGGCGCTGGCGGCATCAACCATGATCAGATCGTTAACCGTGTCGATCCACATAAAGGTCTGGTTAAAGCGGCTGAAGGCGCGTGGCAACAGGCTGTGCAGCACTTCATCTTTCAGCGCGTCTTTCTCGGTTTTCTTCAGCTTGCGGTGCTGTTCGCCTTCCAGGCGTTCAATCTTGGCCTGCAACTCTTGTTTGATGACCGGCGACGGCAGGATTTTTTCTTCCTTGCGCGCGCAGATAACGATCTGGCCGTTAACCGCATGCGTCAGTGATTCGCTGTGTGAGCCCATCGGGGAAACCCAGCCGGTCTTCGCCATGTCCTGGCTGCCGCACGGGGTGAAAGCAAAAGCGCTGAGCTGTTTTTCCATTTCATCCGCGTTTAACGCCACTTCGCGGCTCAAACGGTAAACCATCAAATTCTTAAACCACAGCATAATGTTATCCCTGGCTGGGCGTGCGTCTGGCACGCTGATTCATCAAAAGCAGGGCGGCATAATAACGAATCAGAGGCGAAAAATCGCCTCATTCCCTCCTAATTGCGTCGCCGGCCGCGTTTGAATGGCGTGCCCGTTGCAGTGCAAGCGCCAGTTGCCGCTGGCTGAAAGGCTTGCGCAGCAGTTCCACATTGGGCAGTGTGTCTTCGTGGTGGCGGCGTATATCCTGACCGCTGATCAGCAGCGCGGTGATATGCGGATTAATCTCTCGCGCCAGGCCAATCACCTGCACGCCATCCAGTTCACCCGGCAACATCAGATCGCTGATCAATACTCCAATATCCGGCGTCTGGCGCAGCAGAGCCAGCGCTTCATGGCTGTCCGCGCAGTCCAGCGTCAGGTAGCCGAGCTGGTGCAGGTGCTCGCACAGTGTATGACGCACGTCGTTTTCATCTTCCAGCACCAGCACCAGATTGTCGGTGCCGTCGTTTTCCTCTGGCAGCAGGGTTGGCGCTTGCGTGACGGCCGGTGTCGGTGCTCGCGGCAGTTGCAGTCGCACCAGCGTACCTTCGCCCGGTGCGGTTTCAATCTGCACCCGACCGCCGGACTGGCGGACAAAGCCGTACACCATCGACAGCCCCAGTCCGCTGCCACTGCCGACGGGCTTGGTGGTGAAGAAGGGCTCGAACACCTGTGCCTTCACCTCTTCCGACATACCGCAGCCGGTGTCGATCACCTCCAGCGCCACCATGTCCTGCTTTTTGCCGCCGCTGCGTTGTACCCGCTGGTTGTAGATGCGGATCTTCACCACGCCGCTACGGCCTTCCATGGCATCCCGGGCGTTGACCACCAGGTTGATCAGTGCGTTTTCCAACTGATTGGCATCGACCCACGCCGGCCAGCCGAGCCGCTGAGACTCAATGGTCAGCGACAGCGTGGTCGGCAGAGAATGGCGTAGCAGCTCCTGCAGATTCTCCACCAGTGACTGCAGCGTGATGGCCTGCGGATGTAGCGCCTGTTTACGCGAGAAGGCCAGTAACCGTTGGGTGAGTTGTGCACCGCGTTCGGCGGCCTTCAGCGCGCGGGCGATGCGCTGCTCGGTTTGCGCATCCTGAGTCTGTTGGGTGGTCAGTTCCAGGCTGCCGATGATCACCGCCAGCAGGTTGTTAAAATCATGGGCCAGCCCGCCGGTGAGCTGGCCGACCGCCTTCATTTTTTGGCTGTGCAGCAGCGCCTCTTCCAGCGCTTTGCGCTCGGTGCGTTCCAGCACCACGTTGACTACGCCGCGATTGGGTACCGGGCTAAAACGCAGTTCGACGGTGCGGCCATCGCTCAGGCGCAACTCCTGTGGCTGCGGCAGTTCGCTGGACAGGTTAGCCAGTACCGCTTCCCAACGCTGGCCCGCCGGTGGCGTCACGTGTTGCAGCAACTCACGGTAGTGCTGACCACGGTGTAACTGGTGTTCGTTGAGTCCCAGCAACAACGGATACTGCGGGTTCCACACTACCAACTGGCCGTCGTTATCAAACAGCGCAAAGCCGTCGCGCATCGCCAGAAAGGTGGTTTCCAGCTGGGTGCTTTTCTCTTTCAGCAGGCGGGAGGTCTGTTCCAGTGAGGCAGTGTTGCGCGCAAAGACGTTGAATGCCCGCGCCAATTCGCCCAGTTCGTCACGCCGTTGCAACGCCGGTACGCTGACATCACGTTCGCCACGCGCCAGCCGCGTCATGGCACCGGCGATTGCCGTCAGGTTCGAACCGAGATTGCGGTAGATATACAGCCCGGCGAAGCCGGTAATCACCAGCGCCAACAGTGCGAACAGGCCGATAAACCAACTGATGGAGCTGAGCTCACGATGCGTTTGGTGGGTGCGCAGCTCCGACTCGTCCGCCACCTTCTGCACGTAAAGGTTGATGTCGTCGTTGAGCATCGCCACCAGGGCTTTGATGTGGTAGGTGTAATAGGCCAGCGCCAGATCGCTTTGCTCCAGCTCCAACGTTTCGGGCAGCAGGCGCTGCTCACTGTCGCGAAACTGCCGCATTTTCTCGTCTACCAGGGCATCCGGGCTGCGCTGCGGCCAGTAGGCCATC
This sequence comes from Serratia proteamaculans, assembly GCF_946227095.1. Taxonomy (GTDB): domain Bacteria; phylum Pseudomonadota; class Gammaproteobacteria; order Enterobacterales; family Enterobacteriaceae; genus Serratia; species Serratia proteamaculans_E. The sequence continues at coordinate 189,359 of NZ_CAMISV010000006.1, read as the reverse complement.
ACGCTGTCGAGCTGTTGGGCGGCGGCCTTGGGCGTTGGGGTTTGAATGGCGATCGCCAGCAGCCGGTCGATCTGGCTCAGCAGCGGCAGCGAAGGCTGGTCCAGGTTATTACGCTGATTGAGGCTGGCAATATGCCGCAGCGTGCTCTGCGACTGATACAACCCACTGAGCAGGATATTGCGTTGCAGATGCCGCGCATGGCCGAGATCCAGCATGCGGGTCACGCTGGTTTCCAGCGCGTTGCTGCGGCTGATGATGCGCTGGACCAGTTCCGGCTCGCTGTGTGCCAGCGGAGCGTCCGCCAGTCGGCTGAGCGAGGCCTGCAGCGCCAACTGGGTCTGTTTCAATCGTGCCGATTCGCTCTGGTACTCCAGCGCGCCCACCACCTGTGAAAGCCGAATGGCGGCGGTCGCCACGTTCGAGGTATCCCGGCTCAGCGCCATGCTGCCGTTCATCTCTTTCAGCGTCTGCGCCTGCACCTGTTCCTGCAGCTTGCCCGCATGGTTAAAACCGACGATCGCCACGCCGCTGACCATCAGCGTCACCGCCACCACCAGCAGGTTGAACATCAGCAGGCGCCCACGTGCGCCGGCAAGGAAAGGCAGTCTGCGCATCGTATCCCCCGTAACTGACTGTTCGCAGTATAAATCCTCGTTCCATTAACAATATGACAAAGATGAACGGCCGCTGACATTTTGCATTTATTTATGCGTGGTTAACTGCACTCAATCCGAACCGCAACCTGAGGTATGACGATGAGCGCAACCCCGATTCTGGAAATGCACAACATCGCCAAGAGTTTTGGTCAGTTCTATGCACTGGAGGGCGTCAACCTGACGGTTTATAGCGGTGAGATCCACGCGCTGATGGGTGAAAACGGCGCGGGTAAAAGCACGTTAATGAAAATATTGGCCGGCGCTTATATCGCCAGCAGCGGGGAAATTTTTATCGATGGGCAGCCGTTTGCCATTAAGGGGCCAAAAGATGCCCTGGCAGCAGGTATCACGCTGATTTATCAGGAAATGAATCTGGCGCCGAATCTGACGGTGGCGGAAAACATTTTTCTGGGCAGCGAGATCCAGCGCGGCGGTCTGGTGAAGCGCCAGCAGATGTTGCTGGAAGCACAGAAGGTGATCGACCGTTTGGGCGCCCAGTTCAGCGCCGGCGATCGGGTGATGAAATTAACCATCGCCGAACAGCAGCAGGTGGAAATCGCCCGCGCGCTGCACCGCAACAGCCGCATTCTGGTGATGGACGAACCGACGGCGGCACTCTCTTCGCGTGAGACGCATCGGCTGTTTGAGTTGATCAAACGTCTGCGCGATGAGGGAATGGCGATCATTTACATCAGCCACCGCATGGCGGAAGTGTACGAGCTGTCGGATCGCGTTAGCGTGCTGCGCGACGGCCAGTACGTCGGCAGCCTGATGCGCGACAAACTGTCTGCCAGCGAATTGGTGCGCATGATGGTGGGCCGTCCACTGAGCGATTTGTTCAACAAGGAACAGGGCATTGCCGTGGGTGAACCGCGCCTGACGCTACACGGGCTGACCGACGGCAAGAAAGTGAAACCGGTCAGCCTGCAGGTCCGTGCCGGAGAGATCGTTGGCCTTGCCGGGCTGGTGGGCGCGGGCCGTTCCGAACTGGCACAGTTGATTTTCGGCGTGCGCAAGCCGAGCGGCGGCAGGGTAGAAATTGACGGCAAACCGGCCAATATCCATTCACCGCGCGACGCCATTGCGCTGGGCATCGGTTTTCTCACCGAAAACCGCAAAGAGCAGGGCTTGTTCCTCGATCTGGCGGCGCATGAAAATATCGTTATGGCGACGCTGGAGCGCGACGGGCGCTATGGCCTGCTTAATCGCCGCAAGGCACAGCGTATTTCCAGCGATGCCATCGGCCTGCTGAACATCCGCGTGCCGCATGCTCAGGTACGGGCCGGTGGGCTGTCCGGCGGCAACCAGCAAAAGCTGCTGATTTCACGCTGGGTGGCGATCGGCCCGCGCATTCTGATCCTCGATGAACCGACACGCGGCGTTGACGTCGGCGCCAAAAGCGAAATTTACCGCATTATGAGCCAGATGGCGCAGCAGGGAGTGGCGATCCTGATGATATCCAGTGAACTGCCCGAGGTGGTCGGCATGAGTGACCGGGTCTACGTGATGCACGAAGGCAGCATTGCCGGGGAGCTGGGCGGCGGTGAGATCAGTCAGGAAAGTATTATGACGCTGGCCACCGGCGTCGAACCTGTCCTGGAGGCGGCCAGCCATGAATAATTCTATCCCTACGCTCAAGGAGCCTGTCATGACTTCAAACCCGCTGCCACCGGCCGCAAAAAATCCGACGCTGAAACGGGCATTTTTGGGCGATATGATGCAAACCGTCGGGATCTTGCCGATCTTGATCCTGATCGTCGCGGTTTTCGGCTTTGTCGCGCCCAATTTCTTTACCGACGCCAACCTGCTGAATATTGCCCGGCAGGCGTCGATTAACATCGTATTGGCGGCGGGCATGACCTTCATCATCCTGACCGGCGGTATCGATCTCTCGGTGGGGTCGATGCTGGGTACCACCGCGGTGGTGGCGATGGCGGTCTCACTGATGCCGGGCCTGGCCGGGCTGTCGATCCCACTGGCGCTGCTGGCCGGTTTGGGCATGGGCCTGTTTAACGGTTTTCTGGTGGCTTACGCCGGTCTGCCGCCGTTTATTGTCACGCTGGGGACCTATACCGCCCTGCGCGGCGCGGCTTATTTGCTGGCCGACGGCACCACCATTATCAATTCCGATATCAATTTTGAATGGATCGGCAACTCTTATCTGGGGCCGATCCCCTGGCTGGTGATTATCGCTTTCGCGGTGATCGCACTGTGCTGGTTCATCCTGCGCCGCACCACGCTGGGCGTCCATATCTACGCGGTGGGCGGTAATATCCAGGCGGCACGCCTGACCGGGATCAAGGTCGGTGCGGTGTTGCTGTTCGTCTACGGCATGAGCGGCTTGCTGTCAGGGCTGGGGGGGATAATGAGTGCCTCACGGTTGTACAGCGCCAACGGCAACCTTGGCATGGGCTATGAGCTGGACGCGATCGCTGCGGTGATCCTCGGCGGCACCAGCTTTGTCGGTGGCATTGGCACCATTACCGGCACGCTGGTGGGGGCGCTGATTATCGCCACCCTGAACAACGGCATGACGCTGATGGGCGTCTCATACTTCTGGCAATTGGTGATCAAGGGGGCGGTGATCATCATAGCTGTACTGATAGACAAGTACCGCACCCGCAATTACCAGCACTAGCTTACCCGTCGTCTTTCAAGCCGCAGCGTTGTTACCTGCACTAGCCCACCCCAGTTACTTACTCAAGTAAGCGCCTGGGGATGAACTAGCTGGCCGCCTAGCTGCAACTTGAAATCCATAGGGTAAGGTTGGGTGATAAAGAAAGGTTGGTTGGCGCCCACCGGGGCAGGTTTTTTCGTAGATCAGAAAATAATGAGGAAAACACTATGCGTTTCAAGCCATTGATTACTGCTTTACTGGTTACCGCTGCGCTCGGCAGCGCCTCGTTGGTGCAGGCAAAAGAGTTGAAATCGATTGGGGTGACGGTAGGCGATTTGGCCAACCCGTTCTTTGTCCAGATCACCAAGGGTGCAGAAATGAAAGCGCGTGAGTTGGCCGGCGACAAGGTCAACGTGACGCTGGTGTCGAGCGGTTACGATCTTGGCCAGCAGGTGGCGCAGATCGACAACTTTATCGCTGCCAAGGTCGATATGATCATCCTGAACGCCGCGGACTCCAAGGGCATCGGCCCGGCGGTAAAACGCGCCAAGGATGCCGGTATCGTGGTGGTGGCGGTTGACGTGGCGGCCGAAGGGGCCGATGCCACGATCACCTCGGACAACACCCAGGCCGGGGCGATGGCCTGTAAATACATCAGCGATCGTCTGAAAGAGAAAGGCAACGTGGTGATCATCAACGGGCCGCCGGTGTCTGCCGTGCAAAACCGGGTAGAAGGCTGCATGACCGAGCTGAAGAAACACCCGGAGATCAAGCTGTTGTCTTATAACCAAAACGCCAAGGGCAGCCGTGAAGGTGGGCTGGAGATCATGACCGCGCTGTTGGCGGCCAATCCGAAGATCGACGGCGTGTTCGCCATTAACGATCCTACGGCGATCGGTGCCGATCTGGCCGCCAAGCAGGCGCAGCGCAGCGAATTCTTTATCGTTGGTGTCGATGGATCGCCGGACGGTGAAGAGGCGCTCAAACGCGGCGGAAAATCGCTGTTTGTCGCGACGCCGGCACAGGATCCTCAGGTGATGGCGGCCAAGGCGGTCGAGATCGGTTACGACATTTTGCAGGGTAAACCCGCGCCAACCGGCCCGGTGCTGATCCCGGTAACCATGATCGATAAAAACAATATCGGCAGCTACAAAGGCTGGACGGTGAAATAACCTGTTATCGGCGGGGCCTGTCCGATCGGGCCCCTCATTCCTTATCGCTTCCGGAGGCACCATGAACCGTTCCGCCGTGAACCAAATCCTGCAGCAAACCCAGCATTTTTTTGCCCGCTTCGACGTCCATCTGCCGCCGTTTGCCCATTTTAGCCCAGCGGTCTGGCAGCAGCTCGATCGCCAGCCGTGGCTGGAGGTGTTTGACCTGAAACTGGGTTGGGACGTCACGGCATTTGGCGATAACGATTTTGCCCGCAAAGGGTTAACGCTATTTACCCTGCGCAACGGTTCACCCGGTGGTCAACCCTACGCCAAAGGTTACGCGGAGAAAATCATGCATTGCCGCGAAGCGCAGGTGACGCCGATGCATTTCCACTGGCGCAAGCGGGAAGACATTATCAACCGTGGTGGCGGCAACCTGATTGTCGAGCTGTATAACGCAGACCTTCAGGAAGGGCTGGCCGATAGCGCGGTGACCGTGACGCTGGATGGCTGCCGACAGACCCACGCCGCCGGTTCGCGCCTGCGGCTGGCACCGGGAGAAAGCATCTGCCTGACGCCGGGGATCTATCACAGCTTCTGGGGCGAGGAGGGGTTTGGTGACGTATTGGTGGGCGAAGTGTCGACGGTAAACGATGACGACAACGACAACCGTTTCCTGCTGCCGCTCAGTCGTTTTAGCCAGCTTGAAGAAGACCAGCCGCCGCAGTGGTTGCTGTGTCACGAATACTTGCGCTTTATCGCTTAAGGAGAACCAGCATGGCATTGATTTCACTGGCGCAGGGGTTGGCGCAGGCTCGTCAACACGGCTATGCGCTGGGCGCGTTCAACGTGCTCGACAGCCACTTTCTGCGTGCCTTGTTTGCCGCGGCGCAGGCGGCGCGATCGCCCTTCATTATCAATATTGCCGAAGTGCACTTTAAGTACGTCTCGCTGGAATCCCTGGTGGCGGCGATTAAAAGCGAAGTGGCGCAGCACGATATTCCGGTGGTGTTGAATCTGGATCATGGCCTGCATTTTGAGGCGGTGGTGCAGGCACTGCGACTGGGATTCAGCTCGGTGATGTTCGACGGCTCCGGCCTGAGCTACGAAGAGAACGTACGTCAGACGCAGGAAGTGGTACGCATGTGCCACGCGGTCGGCGTATCGGTGGAGGCGGAGCTGGGTGCTGTAGGCGGTGACGAAGGTGGTGCGCTGTACGGCGAGGCGGACAGCAACAAATTTACCGATCCGCAGCGGGCGCGCGAGTTTGTCGAATTGACTGGCATTGATGCGCTGGCGGTGGCGATTGGCAATGCGCATGGCAAATACAAAGGCGAGCCGAAGCTTGATTTTGAGCGGCTGGCGGCGATCCAGCAGCAGGCCGGTATCCCACTGGTGCTGCATGGCGGGTCCGGCATTAGCGATGCCGATTTCAAACGCGCGATCGGCCTGGGCATTCACAAAATCAACTTCTATACCGGCATGTCACAGGCAGCGCTGGGGGCGGTTGAACAGCGCATCACGCAGCGCCACGCGATTTACGATGAGTTTGCCGAAGTGCTGCTGGCGGTGGAGCAGTCGATCAGCGAAGTGGTGCAGCAGCAGATGCATATTTTCGGCAGCGCCGGACGGTTGTGATGAGCCGGCGTGGCATTGTTTCGGCCGGCAATATGCTGGTGGATCATGTGCATCAAATAGCGCACTGGCCGCAGCCGGGCTGGTTGGTGGAGATTGAACACAGCCAACGTGCCACCGGCGGCGCCCCACTGAATGTGCTGCTGACATTGGCACGCATGGAGACCGGGTTGCCGCTGGCGGCGCTCGGGTTGATCGGCTGCGATGCGGATGGTGACTACATTCTGCAGATGCTGGCGCAGCATCGGGTCGACAGCGACCTGGTGCGGCGTAGCGAAACGGCAATGACCGCCATGTCGCAGGTGATGACCGAACCGGGCGGGCAGCGGACGTTTTTCCATGCTCCGGGTGCCAATCGCTGTCTGGATCTGGTCGATTTTGACGGGCTGCACAGCGAGCATAAAATTTTCCATCTGGGTTATCTGTTGCTGCTCGACAGCCTGGATCGCCCGGATGAAGAATTCGGTACTCGCAGCGCCCGCCTGCTGGCACAGATGCAGCAGCGCGGTTACCAGACTTCATTGGATCTGGTATCGCGCCAGGGCGATCCACGCTATCGCCCGTTGGTGTTACCGGCCCTGCGCTGGCTGGATTATCTGGTGATCAACGAGCTGGAGGCCGGTGAGTTTACCGGGCTGGCATTGCGTGCGGCTAATGGTGAGGTGCAGCCGCAGTTGATGGCCGAGGCGGCAGAACAGTTATTGCAGGCCGGTGTGCGGCGACGAGTGGTGATCCACTGCCCGGAAGGCGCATACGGCGTCGAGCAAGGGGGAGAAGCACGCTGGCAGCCGTCGTGGCGTGTCAGTGAAAGCGAAATTGTCGGCAGCGTCGGTGCCGGGGATGCTTTCTGCGCCGGTGTGTTGTACGCCAGCCATGAAGACTGGTCACTGGTAGAGACGTTGCAATTGGCACATGCCTGTGCGCGGTTCAATTTACTGTGCGCCAACGCGATCGATGGCGCACGATCCTTGCCGGAACTGCAGGATTATATCAGGCGACAGCCACCGGTTGGCTGACGTCGGCGGCAAAAACATAGCCCAGCCCGCGAATGGTGCGGATCAATTCGGGCTGATGTGGATTGCTCTCGATCTTGCGTCGTAACCGCATGATCAGTACGTCGATGGTGCGATCGAACACCTCCAGCGTTTCGCTGTGGGTCAGCTCCAACAGGCGGTCGCGGGTCAGTACTTTGCGCGCATGTTGCACCAGCGCCAGCAGCAGGCCGTATTCGCCCTGGGTCAGATCGACCGGTTGTCGCTGCGGGTTGTGCAAGGTGCAGCGGGCTGTATCCAGGCACCAGCCGTTAAACTGCCAGCCTTCGGATTTGTTGTGACCGGCGGCGGCCGGTTCCAGCGCCAGCGCACCGGTACGACGTAATACCGCCTTGGCGCGGGCGACCACCACGCGTGGGTTAAAGGGTTTGGCGATGTAGTCGTCGGCCCCCATCTCCAGACCGACCACCACATCGGATTCGGAGCCCAGGCCGGTCAGCATCACCACCGGCAGATCCGGACGCAGCCGGTGGATTTGCTGCAACACCAGCAGGCCGTTGGTGTCCGGCAGGATCAGATCAAGCAGCACCAGCGCAATGTCAGGCTGCTGGTTGAGTAACGTTAGCGCCTCGCTGCCCCGGTGGCAGGCATGCACGGTAAATACGTGTTCATTGAGCACGTCGCAAAGCAGGTCACAGATAGCGGGGTCGTCATCGACGATCAATATGGCAGGTTTCATCGCTGCTCTCCGGATTTTATGATGCGGAAAATGTTATCAATAAGTTAACTGGCTAACTGCAGTGTACCCGATGGCTAATTAATAAGCGGTAGCCGGTGTGGATCTGATGCGGAAATTGCCATCACCGTCACACTCGGCGCTGATTGAGTGATCCTGGCAACTGAATATATTAGGCTGTGGCAACGTTGTGGTGCATTGAGGAGAAAAATCGTGCGCATTGGTATCGACCTGGGTGGCACCAAAATTGAAGTGATCGCGTTGGCCAACGATGGGCGGGAACTGTTCCGCCATCGCATCGCCACGCCGCGCCATGACTATCAGCAAACGCTGGATGCGATTACCGGTCTGGTGAAGCTGGCAGAAGAAAATACCGGCCAGCAGGGCTCGGTCGGCGTGGGCATTCCCGGCACGCTGTCGCCCTATACCGGGCTGGTCAAAAACGCCAACTCGGTGTGGCTCAACGGCCAACCGCTGGATAAAGACCTGTCAGCGATGCTGGCGCGCGAAGTCCGTATTGCTAACGATGCCAACTGCCTTGCGGTGTCGGAAGCTACCGATGGCGCAGCCGCCGGCAAGCAAACCGTATTTGCGGTGATTATCGGCACCGGTTGTGGTGCTGGGGTGGCGATCAACGGCCAGGCACACTCGGGTGGGAACGGGATCTCTGGCGAGTGGGGGCATAATCCGCTGCCGTGGTTGGATGAGGACGAGCTGCGTTTTCGCGCTGAGGTTCCTTGTTACTGTGGGAAGCAGGGTTGCATTGAAACCTTTATCTCCGGTACCGGTTTTGCCACCGACTATGCCCGTTTGAGCGGCAACCCGCTGAAAGGGCATGAAATCATGACGTTGGTGGAGCAAGGGGACAGGCTGGCAGAGCAAGCCATCAGCCGTTATGAGCTGCGGTTGGCTAAGTCGCTGGCGCACGTGATCAATATTTTTGATCCGGACGTGGTGGTGTTGGGCGGCGGGATGAGCAATGTGGATCGTCTGTATCAGCAGGTGCCGCAGTTAGTGAAATCCTGGGTATTCGGCGGCGAATGTGAAACCCCGATCCGCAAGGCCATCCACGGCGACTCCAGCGGCGTGCGCGGCGCGGCCTGGTTGTGGCCACAGCTGTAACTGTTGCAAAAAAGCGCGGGCCCACTCGCGCTTTAATCAATCCGCTGTACAAAAACTAGACTCCCCCCTATGCTTTAGCTAACTTAGCTAAGGAGATCGCGTATGCCTATCCAGGCCAATATGCATGAAGCCAAATCCAACCTGAGCCAACTGGCGGATAAAGCCGCGCAGGGAGAGACCGTGATTATAGCGAAAGCAGGGAAGCCGTATGTTCAGCTGATGGCCATCAAGGGGCAAACCCGCCAGCCCGGTGCTGCCAAGGGCAAGTTTACCGTGCCGGACAATTTTAATGATGGCGATGCAGACATCACCGCGCTGTTTGAGGGCGATGAATGAAACGCCTGCTGCTGGATACCCATGCGTTGCTGTGGTGGCTGATAGATGACGCCAGCCTGGGGGAGAACGCCAGAAGGCAGATCGCCGATCCGGGTAATGTGGTGTACGTCAGCGCGGCCAGCATTTGGGAGATTTCGATTAAGCGGGCGCTGGGCAAGCTGGCCCTGCCGGAGGACATTTTCGAGGTGATTGATGCCGAAGATTTTCTGCCATTGCCGATGGCCGCCTTTCATGGTCAGCAGGCGGGCCAATTGCCGCCACATCATCAGGATCCTTTTGATCGCATGCTGATCGCTCAGGCACAAGCCGAAGGGCTGACGCTGATTTCCGCCGATGCCGCTTTCCCGCAGTATGGCATCCGGGTGTTTGACGCCCGGCGCTAGATCTATTTCACTTCGCTCTCGCTGCGTACCCGTTCGATATGAATAGTCAGGAACATCATTTCTTCGCTGGTGAGCTGGTGCTGGTAATTTTTTTCGATGTGTTGGTTAATCTTGCCTGAGCAGGCGAAGGACTCGCGGTACTTTTCTTTCACTACCTGATAGAGCGAATCGTCGTCGCTGTCGACGTAGTTTTTCCCCAGCAGGCGCTGCGCGAAGAACTTCAGATGGGTGACAAAACGGTGATAGCTCAGGGCTTCTTCGTTGTAGTCAAAACGGAAGTGATATTTGACGATATTCAGGATCTCCTGCATCACCCGGGTGATGTGCAGGGTGTTGTGCATTTCGTCATTCAGTTGGGCGTTGACCAGGTGCAGGGCGATAAACCCGGCCTCATCTTCCGGCAGGGCGGTGCCGAGCCGTTGAGCGATCAGCGCCAGCGCTTCCAGCCCGACGGCAAACTCCGCCGGGTAGAGTTTTTTGATTTCCCACAGCAGCACGTTTTTAATGTCCAGCCCTTGCGCGTGGCGCTGCAACGCAAAGTGGATATGATCGGTCAGCGTGATATAGACGATGTTGTGCAACTTGCCCGGCAGACGCTGGCGGGCAAGGGTAATAATCTTGTCGGCGGTGGTCACACAGGCCAATGGGATCTCCGACAGCAGCGTTTTAAAGCGCTCGGCCATTTCGCTGCCGTTCAGGGTGAAGATCTTCTCGATCAGACTTTCGTCCAGCGGATCGCCGGCCTTCTTTTTAAAACCAATACCTTTCCCCATGACGACCGTTTCTTCCTGACGATCGTCCAGCGTAATCACCACGTTATTATTGAGTATTTTTTCGATCTTCATGGCTATTCCCGGATGTTTCAGCATGCTGAAAACGAAAAAACCTGACGCACAGGAGCGATCCCGTGCGTCAGGTTTTGCCTGTATTTAAATATCTCTACCCTATGAATTTCAAGCTGCGGCTAGGCGGCCAACTCGCTCATCCCCAGGCGCTTACTTGAGTAAGTAACTGGGGTGAGCGAGTGCAGGTAACAACGCTGCGGCTTGAAAGGCGACGGGTATACAGTAACAATCCTGTTATCAGCCGCATCATAACCTTTGTCCGTAGTGGCTCAATGCTTTTGAGTGCGGACTGCCGCCGCGGTCACATTTCTTAGTCAGTGCAGCATTATTCCAGGCGGAACTGCGGCTCCAGCCGGCTGATGCCGAGGCCGTTAACCTTTTTCACCTTAATCTGCACCGGAATGCGTTCTTTCATGGCTTCAACGTGGCTGATCACGCCAATGGTTTTCCCGGAGGCGTTCAGGCTGTCGAGGGCGTCCAGCGCGGTATCCAGGGTTTCTGCATCCAGCGTGCCAAAGCCTTCGTCGAGGAACAGCGAGTCGATGCTGGTCTTGTGGCTGACCAGATCGGACAGCGCCAATGCCAGCGCCAGGCTCACCAGGAAGCTTTCACCGCCGGACAGGGTGCGGGTATCGCGCAGCGCATCCGCCTGCCAGGTATCCACCACCTGCAGCTCCAGCGCGTCGCTGGTTTTGCGTTGCAGCAGGTAGCGCCCATGCAGCCGCCCAAGCTGGTTATTCGCCAGATACACCAGGTGATCGAGCGTCAGCCCCTGGGCAAACTTGCGGAATTTATCGCCCTCTTTGGAGCCGATGAGCTGGTTGAGATAGCTCCAGTCGTCGTACTGGCTCTGGCTCTGACTGATTTGTTCAAACAGCGACTGCTGATTGATGCGGCGTGCGGCATCGCTTTCTAACTGATTGCGCACCTCACCCTGGCGTAGCTGCAGGGTTTTTAACTGCTGTGCCAGCGCTTCCAGACACTGGCTCAGGGTGTGGGGATCGACCTGACTCTCATTCAGCCCTTCGGGGCGCTGTTGTTGGTGCTGCTGCAGGCTGTCTGTGGCCTGGGCCAGCAGGGCGCTGGCTTCAACCTGACGCTGTTGCAACTGCTCTTTACGCTGTTGCAATTGCTGGCGCTGGTGGTCATCCAACAGCGCGGCGCTAAAGGCGGCCTCGTCGCTGAATTCACTGGCGGCCAGCGCCTGTAGCCACTCTTGCTCTGCCTGCTGCAACCGCTCGGTCTGTTGCCGCAGTTGCTGCTGTAGTACGGCCAACTGGCCACTCAGACGATCGCGTTGCTCCTGGGCTTTCTGCCATTGTTCGGCCGCCTGCTGGCTGGCCTGCTCACAGGCCGTCTGGCGGGCGCGTAACTGTTCGCGCACCTGCGTGATTTGCTGTTCGCCAAACAGGGCCAGCCGCTGTGCACGTTGTTCACCAAGGGCTTGTTCACCTTCCTGCCACTGCTGCTGCAAACGCTGCTGTTGCAACAGGGCTTCGGTGTGGCTTTTCTCCAGCAGGGTGAAACGCTCGTCCAGCCGTGCTTTGTCTTGTTGCGCCTGCTGCTGTTGTGTTTGCAGTGCGGCCAATTGGTCTTTGGCCTGTTGCACGGCGCGCGACGCCTGCTCGTGTTGCAGCAGAGCAGCCTGACCCAGACGTTCTTCACTGTCGCAGGCGTTCAGCCACTGGCTCAGACGTTCGGCATCCTGCAGGGCAAAATCAAACGCCAGCGGTGTGCTGAGTGTTTGCCACTGCAGCAGGTGTGCGGCCAGCTGTTGCTCGTCTTGCGCGATGAGTTGCTGTTGGCGCTGTTGCTGCTCTTTCAGGCTTTCGCACCGGGTGCGCAGCTCGGTGCCCTGAGTATACAAAGCCTCGGTTGTGACGCGCATTTGGGCCAGGCGCAATGCGGTCTCAGAAGGTTTTACCGCCTGATACTGTTCAATGGCCGGATGACTGCTGGAACCGCACAGCGGACAGGGTTCACCGGTTTGCAGGCGGGCACGTTCGGCTTCCAGGCTGACAATGCGCTGTTCCAGCTCGAGGGCTTTCTCCACGTCCAACTGGTGGGCTTTTTGTTGTTTATACTGCTGCCGCGTCTCTTCGAGCTGTTTTTCATGGTCGCCGAGCTGTGTCTGACGGGCGGCAAATTCTTTACGTTGCTGTTCCAGCCGCTCGCTGACCTGACTGAACAGCGAGGAGAGGGCGAATAACTGATGGCGCACCGGGCGCAGCTCGGCCAATTCGGTCTGACGCTGACGCAGCGCCGCCAGCGGGGACTGGGCTTCCAGTGCATTTTGCAGCTGTTGCTGCGTTGCCAGCGCGGCGGTGAGACCGTTAAGCTTTTCCTGATGCTGTCCGGCCTGTGCGGTTAACTGGACTCGCTGAAGCTCGAGCTTTTCCAGCTCCGCTTTTTGCAGTGCGTATTGCTGGATGGCGTTAGTGCAGGCCTGTTGCAGTTCGGCCTGTGTTTTCTGCCACTGGGCGATCTGGTTATCGAGCGGAACCACTTGCTCATCGATCACACGCTGTTGGGTTTGCTGGTGTTCAACATGCGCCTGCAGTTGCGCGCGTGCTTGTTCTACCGCCTGCTGCAACGGCGCCATCTGGGCAAGTTGTTGCGCCTGCTGCTGCGTCAACTGGGCGATCTGCTGTTGCAGCGCCTGTTGATCGTGGCGGCAGCGGTTACGTTCGTTAAGCAGCGGTCGCAGTTTTTCTGCCGGCTCACTGCGCGCTAACTGCTGCAGTTGCGGTTCGGCTGCGGCCTGTTCCTGCTGTGCCGCGTTCAGTTGGCGTTGGTATTCCTGCTGCTTGTGCTGCGTCTGTTGCCACTGCTGTAACCAGTTCAGCGCCTGCTGCTGCTGGCGGGTCTGTCCGCTAAGGGTATTTTCCTGCGTCCCCAGCTCAACCAACTGATTTTCCAGTTGCTGACGCTGTTCGTCATTCAGCAGTTCAATGCCGCTGGCGCGTTGGTGCAGTGCATCCAGGTCGGCCTTGGCCTGCTTATGCTGTTCGAAAACCCGCTCGGAAAGCTGGCCGTAGATCTCGGTACCGGTCAGCTCTTCCAGCAGTTCGGCGCGATCGTTGGCGTCGGCATTGAGGAAGGCGGCGAACTGCCCCTGGGACAGCATCATCGATTTGGTAAAGCGGCCGAAATCCAACCCGGTGATCGCGGCAGTCATATCCAGCTTGTCGCGCACTTTGTCTGCCAGGATCTTGCCGTCTTCACGCAGCGCCAGTTCGACCTTTGGTGCCTGCAAATTGCCGTCCGGGGCGTTTTTGGCGCGTCGTTGGCTCCAGAAAGCACGGTAGCCGATGCCTTTAACTTCAAATTCGACCTCAGCCAGCGATTCGGCGGTGTGGCGCGTCATCAGCTCGTTTTGGCTTGGCGTAACGTTAAGGCGTGGCGTTTGGTGGTACAACGCCAGACAGATGGCATCCAGCAGGGTAGTTTTGCCCGCGCCGGTGGGCCCGGTGATGGCGAACAACCCATTACTGGCAAAGGGTTCGGCGGTGAAGTCGATCTTCCATTCGCCCTGCAATGAATTGAGGTTCTTTAATCTCAGGCTGAGAATTTTCATTGGCTCGGCTCCTGGTCGTTATGCTGTACGGCCTCGACAACCTGCTGGAACATTTGGCTCATTCGCTGCCGACGTTCTTCAGCCATTTCAGGCTCCTGCGCCAGTCGCCGCTCGAACACCTCATTAACACTCAGTTCGTTCAGCGTTTCTTTGTCCTGCTGTTCAATTGCCTGGCGGCGTTGTTCTTTGCTGCGGCGCAACAGCACCACTTCTACTGGCAGTTGGTCGGCCAGTAGCTGGATGCGGCGCTGAATGTCGCTAAGGTAATCCTGCGTTGCCACTTCGATATCCAGCCACACCGGTAATTCACCCTGATAATCGGCGAACTGCCGCAATTGTTGCTCGATCTGCGCAAAATCGCCCTTGATAAGCTGCATGGGCTGGAAGCTGGGGATCTCCAGCGCGCTGACCTGTTGCAGGGCACCCGCGCTGAAATCCACCATAAACACGCTTTTGGCCTTGCCCAACTCGTCAAAACTGAGGGGGATCGGCGAGCCGCTGTAACGGATATGTTCGGATTTTGCGACGTTCTGCGCACGGTGAATATGCCCCAGCGCGATGTAATCGGCCGGTGGGAAGGCCTGCGCCGGAAAGGCGTCCAGCGTGCCAATATAGATATCTCGCACCGAATCGGAGGTGGTGACACCCACGGTGGTCAGGTGGCCGGTGGCAACAATCGGCAGGGGCAAGCCCAGCGCGTCACGGCGTGCACAGGCCGCCTGATACAGCGTTTGATAATGGTCGGCGATGGCCTCTTGCAGCGCCTGCTGTTTTTGTACCCCGGATTCCCCGGCGCGGCTGGTGAGCAAATCGCGCGGGCGCAGGAACGGGATGGCGCACAGCACCGCGCCCGGCTGGCCGTCGCGCTGATTTAGCACCAGGATTTGCTGTTCGGTTTCGCTCTGTGCGTTGGCAATCACGGTGGTATTCAGGCAGGAAAGCAATTCACGCGATTCATTTAAGGTTGCCACGGAGTCGTGGTTGCCGCCCAACACCACCAACTGGCAGCCGGTGCGCTGCAGCTCGACCACAAAACGGTTATACAGCTCGCGGGCATAACTTGGCGGCGAGCCGGTATCGAACAGATCCCCGGCGACGATCAGCGCATCCACCTGCTGTTGTTCGATCTGCTCGATCAGCCAGCGCAGAAAAGCCTGATGTTCGGCGGCGCGGCTTTTGGTGAAAAAATACTGGCCAAGATGCCAGTCAGAGGTGTGGATCAGGCGCATGACACTCCCAGGGCGATAGAGTAATGGCAGGGATTATAAAGGGCGTTGCGGTGGCTGTCGTGACGCAATCATTATGACAACTGAATGATTTTTCTTTGACGTTGGAAATAATCGCTATGCTTACTGGCTATAACAGGTAGGATTTTTCATAAAAGTGTCACAAAACTGACGCATAATGGCGACCGCAATCAACTGTGATCGCTAACACATTGGCAGGATTGACGATGGCAAGACGCATACTGGTGGTGGAAGACGAAGCGCCGATCCGTGAGATGGTGTGCTTTGTGTTGGAACAGAATGGTTACCAACCGTTGGAAGCTGAGGATTATGACAGCGCAGTGACGCGCCTGTCTGAGCCGTTCCCTGATTTAGTGTTGCTCGACTGGATGTTACCCGGAGGTTCCGGCATTCAGTTTATCAAACATATGAAGCGTGAAGCACTGACCCGAGATATTCCGGTGATGATGCTGACTGCCCGCGGTGAAGAAGAAGACCGGGTACGTGGTCTGGAAGTCGGGGCGGATGATTACATCACCAAACCCTTCTCGCCAAAGGAACTGGTGGCACGCATCAAGGCGGTCATGCGCCGTATTTCACCGATGGCGGTGGAAGAAGTAATTGAAATGCAAGGGCTGAGCCTGGATCCTTCTTCACACCGGGTGATGGCCAACGAGCAGGCGCTGGATATGGGGCCGACCGAGTTCAAATTACTGCACTTCTTTATGACCCATCCTGAGCGTGTTTATAGCCGCGAACAGTTGCTTAATCACGTCTGGGGCACTAACGTTTATGTGGAAGACCGCACCGTTGACGTGCATATCCGCCGACTCCGTAAGGCGTTAGAGACCAGTGGTCATGACAAAATGGTTCAAACCGTTCGGGGCACCGGCTACCGATTCTCAACGCGCTACTGATCGCGCCGCGCTGGAGAATATGCCGTGCTAGAACGTCTATCCTGGAAGAGGCTGGCCCTGGAGCTGGCCCTTTTCTGCCTGCCTGCCTTACTGCTGGGGCTGATTTTCGGCTATCTGCCCTGGCTGCTGCTGGCCTCCGTGCTGGCGGCGCTGGTATGGAATTTCTACAACCAACTCAAACTTTCCCACTGGCTGTGGGTCGACCGCAGCATGACGCCCCCCCCTGGCCGCTGGAGCTGGGAACCGCTGTTTTACGGCCTGTACCAGATGCAGCAGCGCAACCGTCGCCGGCGTCGTGAGCTGGCGCTGTTGATCAAACGTTTCCGCAGCGGGGCGGAATCGCTGCCCGATGCGGTGGTGATGACCACCGTCGAAGGCAATATCTTCTGGTGTAACGGTTTGGCGCAGCATCTGCTGGGTTTCCGCTGGCCGGAAGACAATGGTCAGCACATCCTTAACCTGCTGCGTTACCCGGAATTCAGTCACTATCTGCAACAGCAGGAGTTCTCCCGGCCGTTAACCTTGCAGTTGAACAATGAACATTACGTCGAATTTCGTGTGATGCCTTATTCCGAAGGGCAGTTGCTGATGGTGGCACGTGATGTCACCCAGATGCGCCAACTGGAAGGTGCGCGACGCAACTTCTTCGCTAACGTTAGCCACGAGCTTCGCACTCCGTTGACGGTGTTGCAGGGCTATCTGGAGATGATGAGCGACGAAGAGCTGGATGGCTCGCTGCGCGGCAAGGCGCTGGGTACCATGCAGGAGCAGACCCGACGAATGGACGGGCTGGTCAAGCAGTTGCTGACGCTGTCGCGGATTGAGGCAGCGCCTAATGTCGAAATGAACGAACGGGTCGATATTCCGCTGATGTTACGGGTGCTGCAACGTGAAGCTCAGTCGCTGAGCGGGGGCAACCATGAGATTACTTTCCGGGTAAACGAGCAGCTCAAGGTCTTCGGTAACGATGATCAACTGCGCAGTGCGGTATCAAACCTGGTGTATAACGCCGTCAATCATACGCCGAACGGCACCAATATTGAGGTGAGCTGGCAACAGACGCCAAATGGAGCGCAGTTCCAGGTCAGTGATAATGGGCCGGGTATTGCTGCCGAACATATTCCGCGCCTGACGGAACGCTTCTATCGCGTCGACAAGGCCCGTTCACGCCAGACCGGCGGCAGTGGGTTGGGGCTGGCGATCGTCAAGCATGCCCTCAGCCACCACGACGCGCGGCTGGAGATCCTCAGTGAGCAGGGCATCGGCACCCGATTCATCTTTACCTTGCCTAACCGGTTGATTGTTCCCGCAGCTTTGTCAGAGAATGCGGTGAAAAATTAACGCGGAGAGGCTGGTATGAACCGAATGATCCGAGGGCTGTTGCTTTGCCTGGCGCTGCTGGCGAGCCGTGGCGCGTTAGCACAGCCGGATGGCATGCTGTCCGGCAACCTGTCGAGCGTCGGTTCCGATACGCTGGCCAATCTGATGGCGCTGTGGGCGCAGGACTTCAGTCAGCATTACCCCAACGTTAATTTGCAGATCCAGGCTGCGGGTTCCTCGACCGCACCTACCGCATTGGCGGCAGGTGCCGCGCAGCTTGGCCCCATGAGCCGCCCGATGAAAGCGGCGGAGGTGTCGGCTTTCGAGCACCGTTATGGCTATGCACCGCTGGCAGTACCGGTTGCTGTGGATGCGCTGGTGGTACTGGTGCATCAGGACAACCCGCTGCGGGGTCTTAACCTGCAGCAGCTTGACCGGATTTTCTCCGCGACTCTACGCTGTGGCGAAAACCGGCCATTGACGCGCTGGGGGGAACTGGGGCTAAGTGGCGATTGGCAGCAGCGCACTCTGCAGCGCTTTGGTCGCAATTCGGCATCAGGCACCTACGGTTATTTCAAACTGCGTGCGCTGTGTGGCGGTGATTTTATGCCACGGGTCAATGAGCTGCCCGGCTCGGCCTCGGTGGTACAGGCGGTGGCCGGTTCGTTGAACAGTATTGGCTACGCCAGCATCGGTTTTCGTGCCAGCGGCGTGCGGCTGTTGCCCCTGGCAGAGTCCGGCGAGAATTATGTTATCCCCAACGATACTAACGTGCGTAACGGCAGTTACCCGTTGTCGCGCTATCTGTACATTTACATCAACAAAGCCCCCAACCAGCCGTTGGAGCCGCTGACCGCGGCATTTCTCGATCGCGTGCTGTCTGATACCGGACAAAACCTGGTGAACCACGACGGCTATTTGCCGCTGCCGTCAGCTACCCTGCAGAAAACCCGCCTGGCATTGGGCCTGAAATAAACTTCTCCCGGGTGCGACAACGCGCCCAACATGAATTTCTCTCACTACCGATGAAATTTCTTCTATTGCTGCCCGGCAGTCGGTATGACAGCATGCTGCTCATTGGTTTTAGACGTCTGGATGTCCATTGTAACCTGGCGTAATAATTCAAACTGTCAATTACTGCGGCAAAGGCCCGATCTTTTGCCTGCTACCGGGAGTCATAAATATGTGCGATTGCAACCACGCTTTTCACGCTGACGTTGTCGGCAGCCTGTTGCGCCCTGAGGCGCTGAAAACCGCTCGCCAACAGTTCCAGCGGGATGAAATTAATGCTGACCAACTGCGCGCGGTGGAAGACGAGCAGATCCGTCTGGCGGTGGCCAAACAGAAAGATCTCGGCCTGGCGGTGGTGACCGACGGGGAATTTCGTCGGGCGTGGTGGCATTTTGATTTTCTGGAAGGGCTGGACGGTGTGGTAGGCTATGACGCGGAGCAGGGGATCCAGTTTAACGGTGTGCAAACCCGGGCGCGCAGTATCAAGGTGGTCGGCAAGCTGGGCTTTAACCCGCAACACCCGATGCTGGCCGATTTTCGTTTCCTGAAGGCGACCGCCGGTGATGCGGTGCCGAAAATGACCATTCCCAGCCCGAGCGTGCTGCACTTTCGCGGCGGGCGCAAGGCCATCGACAGCCAGGTGTACCCGGATCTGAACGCCTATTTTGGCGATCTGGCGCAGACCTACCGCGATGCGATCAAGGCGTTTTATGACGCCGGCTGCCGCTACCTGCAACTGGATGACACCGTTTGGGCCTATCTGTGCTCGGACGATCAACGGCGGCAGATCCGCGAGCGCGGAGAGGATCCGGATCGTCTGGCGCGTATTTACGCGGATGTGTTGAATGCGGCGATCGCCGACAAGCCGGACGATCTGACCATTGGTTTGCACGTTTGCCGCGGTAATTTCCGCTCCACCTGGATCTCCGAAGGCGGCTATGAGCCGGTGGCGAAGATCTTGTTTGGTCAGGTGAATATCGATGCCTTCTTCCTGGAGTACGACAATGAGCGCTCCGGCGGGTTCGAGCCGTTACGTTTTATCAAACCGGGTAAACAGCAGGTGGTGCTGGGGCTGATCACCACCAAAAACGGCGAGCTGGAAAATCCTGAGTAGGTGAAACAGCGTCTTGAGGAGGCCGCGCAATTTGTCGATCGCCGCCAACTTTGCCTCAGCACCCAGTGCGGTTTTGCTTCGACCGAAGAGGGTAACAGCCTGAGTGAATCACAGCAGTGGAATAAACTGCAAAGCGTGGTGAGCATCGCCCGGCAGGTTTGGTAGCGGCGAAAAAACCGTCCAGACCGCGCGGAAATTGGCTGTTTGTTGGCGTTTTCGCGCGGTCATTCACCTTAGGATTCACGTTTTGTGAATGTGTCGCTCAAAAATGATACAAATCATGTATTGTATATTTATTGATAGCCACTACGATCGACTGGCCCCGAAAGATTATCTGGTCTATAACTCTGCTTTTTGTCATGCGCCTTGCCTTTCAACGCTATAAACGTTTAACTTAGCCTCCGTTGTCGGACTAAACCTCCATTTATAACTCTTAAAACTCTGCCCATCATCATGAGTGGTCACTTTCGAATAAGGACAAAACGCCGGACGTTATGCGTTTTCTGCTCTTATTGGTCTCGCGATGAAATGGCAAGCCGGCAACCGGGTGGGGCATAACGCCACCACGCATCGGGCACTTTTTTTCATTTGAACAGGCAACACGACATCGTATGAGTCATCGTTTAACGTCAAAAGATATTATCGCATTGGGTTTTATGACCTTTGCCTTATTCGTCGGCGCCGGGAATATCATTTTCCCGCCGATGGTCGGTTTACAGTCCGGTGGTCACGTCTGGACCGCAGCTATCGGCTTCCTGATCACCGCCGTCGGTCTACCGGTGATGACCGTGATTGCGCTGGCACGCGTCGGTGGCGGTATTGACGCCCTGAGCACGCCGATTGGCCGTCGCGCCGGTCTGCTGCTGGCGACCGTCTGCTATCTGGCTGTCGGCCCGCTGTTCGCCACCCCGCGTACCGCGACCGTCTCCTTCGAAGTGGGGATTGCACCGCTGACCGGTGATGGTGCCATGCCACTGTTTATTTACAGTCTGGTGTACTTCGCTCTGGTGATCGGCATTTCTCTGTATCCGGGCCGCCTGCTCGATACCGTGGGCCACGTATTGGCACCGCTGAAAATTGTTGCGCTGGGCGCGCTCGGCATCGCCGCGCTGGCCTGGCCTGCAGGTACGCCAATTCCGGCGACCGAGATTTATCAGAACGTCCCATTCTCTACCGGTTTCATTAATGGCTATCTGACTATGGATACGCTGGGCGCGCTGGTATTCGGCATCGTCATCGTTAACGCCGCGCGTTCCCGTGGCGTGAAGGATGCCAAATTGCTGACGCGTTATACCATTCTGGCGGGATTGATCGCCGGTGTGGGCCTGACGCTGGTTTACCTGAGCCTGTTCAAGCTGGGTTCCGGCAGCGGCGTGTTGGTGCCTGATGCAACCAACGGCGCGGTGATCCTGCATGCTTATGTACAGAATACCTTCGGTGGGCTGGGCAGCTTCTTCCTGGCGGCGCTGATCTTCATCGCCTGTATGGTAACTGCGGTCGGCCTGACCTGCGCCTGCGCCGAGTTCTTTGCCCAATACCTGCTGTTCTCTTACAAGACGCTGGTGTTCATCCTGGGGCTGTTCTCGATGCTGGTCTCCAACCTGGGCTTGAGCCATCTGATCCAGATCTCCATCCCGGTGCTGACCGCGATTTATCCGCCGTGCATCGTGCTGGTGGTGCTGAGTTTCACCCTGCGTTGGTGGAACAGCGCACCGCGCATCATTGCGCCGGTGATGTTAGTCAGCCTGTTGTTTGGTATCCTTGACGCAGTGAAAGCGTCTACCTTCCAGCACTTCTTGCCGGAGTGGACCAATCACCTGCCATTGGCGAGTCAGGGACTGGCATGGTTGCCGCCGTCGCTGTTGATGCTGGTGCTGGTCGCGATTTATGACCGGGTTTGTACGCGCTCCGAAGTGACCGCGCACTCCTGATTCCCCGGCTAAATTTTGGGCCACGGACTTGTCCGTGGCTTTTTTACGTTTAAAAACCACGGGTTATTTTCATGCAACAACAGTCACCCGCCGCTCCCGCGGCCAATAAGCTGAAACGCGGTCTCAGCACGCGTCACATTCGCTTTATGGCTTTGGGCTCGGCTATCGGCACCGGTCTGTTCTATGGCTCGGCGGACGCGATTAAAATGGCCGGTCCAAGCGTTTTGCTGGCGTACCTGATTGGCGGCATCGTCGCCTTTATCATTATGCGTGCGCTGGGCGAGATGTCGGTCAACAACCCGCAGGCCAGTTCGTTTTCACGCTACGCGCAGGACTACCTTGGCCCGATGGCCGGCTATATCACCGGCTGGACCTACTGTTTTGAGATCCTGATTGTCGCCATTGCCGACGTGACCGCTTTTGGTATCTATATGGGCGTCTGGTTCCCTGAGGTACCGCATTGGATTTGGGTACTGAGCGTGGTGCTGGTGATTGGTGCCATCAACCTGATGAGCGTGAAGGTGTTCGGTGAGCTGGAGTTCTGGTTCTCGTTCTTTAAAGTGGCCACCATCATCATCATGATTGCTGCCGGTATCGGCATCATCATTTGGGGGATTGGCAACGGCGGTCAGCCGACCGGTATCCATAACCTGTGGTCTAACGGCGGCTTCTTCAGTAACGGCTTTATCGGCATGATCCTGTCGTTGCAGTTGGTGATGTTTGCCTACGGTGGCATCGAAATTATCGGTATCACCGCCGGTGAAGCCAAGGATCCGAAAATCTCGATTCCCAAGGCCATCAACTCAGTACCCTGGCGCATCCTGGTGTTCTACGTCGGTACGCTGTTCGTCATCATGTCGATTTACCCGTGGAATCAGGTGGGCACCAGCGGCAGTCCGTTCGTGCTGACCTTCCAGCACATGGGCATTACCGTGGCGGCGGGTATCCTTAACTTTGTGGTGATTACCGCGTCACTGTCCGCGATTAACAGCGATGTATTTGGCGTTGGCCGCATGCTGCACGGTATGGCCGAACAGGGCCACGCGCCGAAGATGTTCAGCAAGGTCTCCAAACGCGGTATTCCGTGGGTCACGGTAGTGGTGATGATGCTGGCACTGCTGCTGGCGGTGTATCTCAACTACATCATGCCGGAAAACGTGTTCCTGGTGATTGCCTCCCTGGCAACCTTCGCCACCGTGTGGGTATGGATCATGATCCTGTTCTCACAGATTGCCTTCCGTCGCAGCCTGAGCAAAGAGCAGGTGAAAAACCTGGCCTTCCCATTGCGCGGTGGCGTATTTACCTCGGTGGTGGCGATCATCTTCCTGGTGTTTATCATCGGTCTGATTGGCTACTTCCCGACCACCCGTGTATCACTGTACGCCGGTCTGGTCTGGGTCGTGGTGTTGCTGGCGGGTTACTACTTCAAGCTTAACCACCAGAAGAAGCTGGCGGTGCTGGCGCAGCAGCAGGATTAAAAATAAAAACACCGGCCATGCGCCGGTGTTTTTTTATCGTAAGTTCAATCGTGCCCGTTACGCAAAATCCAGTTTACGTAGTTTTGATACATCGATAGTTTGCCTGGCGTGCCAAAGGTCGTAAGCATCCTGCATTCCCATCCATACCCGTTCTGAACTGCCAATGACTATCGACAAACGGATAGCCATCTCTGGGGAAATATCTGATTTGCCGGTAATAAGGCGCTGTACCGTTGATGGCGCTACGTCCAGCGCTTTAGCCAGACCACGAGCGCTGAGGTTTAATGTCTCCATGGTTTCTTTTATCAGCTCTCCGGGATGCGGCGGGTTAAACATTTGAGTCATTAATGGTAATCCTCATAGTTAACGATATAGACGTCACCCTCTGTCAGCTCAAAAGTGATTCGCCAGTTACCGGTTACAGTTATTGACCAGAGCCCGCTTCGATCGCCTGTTAACGAATGCAAAAAGAAACCAGGGAGATCTACATCATTGATTTCCTTGGCCAGGTCCAGCACGCTCAAACGGAGGCTGATTTTTTTCGCCTGTTTGGTATCGATACCCGCCGTTGAACCGGTTTCAAAAAATTTCTTTAGTCCTTTATGCCTGAAGCTTTTTATCATCCTGAAGGCTCCTTGGGTGTTGCGCTATACGCATCATAGTTCTGTGCCGCGTATGACGCAATGAATTTGACTGTTTTGTAACCTCTTTCGTTTAACGTTTTTCCTCGGGCTCATCGTCGCCGGAGGCTCGGGCTTCGATACGCAGGCTGCCGTCATTCAACTGATCTTCCTTCTCTTCACCTGCTGCGCGCGCCAGCATCTCGCGGATATCCTGCATGTTGCGGCTCAGGGTACTCAGTGCCGGCTGCAAGGTCTGACTCATACGGCTTTCGTCCAGTGAAGCATTGTGCAAGCAGCCGATAAACATCAGGGCGGCCAACAGAGCAAACAGCCGGTGGCGTAATGGTTTCAGCAATCCTCTTTTCCTTCAGCGGGCGATAATCAATGCATTAACGCTGTTTTTAGGCCGAAAGAGAAGCGGGCCGAGACATCCGTTGCCCCTGGGTTGATAGTCATTACCGGCTGAAACAGTTACGTCAGCCTGCGTCAGGAAATCTCCGCCGTCTGTCGCATTTGGCTAAGCATGCTGCGCATGTCGTTGCCGGTTGGCGTTTGGTGCACCCGCAGATCGAATTCGTTAATCACCGCCAGAATATGGTCAAAAATATCCGATTGAATACTTTCGTATTCGGCCCACACCGTGGTGTTGGTGAAGGCGTAAATCTCCAGTGGCAATCCTTCCGGCAGCGGTGCCAGCTGGCGCACCATCAGCGTCATATTCTGATGAATATTCGGGTGGGCGCGCAGATACGCCACCAGATAAGCGCGCAGCGTACCCAGGTTGGTCAGGCGGCGGCCGTTGAGGGGAGAACTGAGATCGACGGCAATCTGCTGGTTATGTTGGCTTAGCTCCTGCGTTTTATCGTTCAGATAGCGTTGCAGCAGCGGGTTGCGGTTCAGCCGTTGCTGCTCTTCATCCGACAAGAAATGCACGCTGGTGGTGTCGATATTGATGCTGCGCTTAATGCGGCGTCCGCCGGATTCGGACATTGAGCGCCAGTTCTTAAAGGAGTCGGAGATCAGGGCGTAGGTCGGGATGGTGGTGACGGTATTATCCCAATTGCGCACTTTTACCGTGGTCAGGCCGATGTCGGTGACCGCGCCGTCCGCGCCGTATTTCGGCATCTCCAGCCAGTCACCAATGGTCAGCATATCGTTGGCGGACAGCTGAATACCGGCCACCAGGCCGAGGATCGGATCTTTAAACACCAACATCAGTACGGCGGTCATCGCACCCAGGCCGCTGAGCAGCAGCAGGGGTGACTTACCCATCAGCAGGGAGACGATCATGATGCCAATCAGAATGGCCGCGACCAGCTTCAGCCCCTGGAAAATCCCGCGCAACGGCAACTGGTTTGAAATCGGGCTTTGGCGTAGCATCGCCAACAATGTATCCAGCAGGGAAAACAACGACAGCAGCGCGAAGCCCATGATCCACACCTGGGCGGCGGTGACGATAATTGCCTGGGTCTGGCCACCGGCGTGCAACCACAGCACGGCCTGCAGATTAATGATCACCCCTTGCAGTAACAGCGCCATGCGCTGGAACAGCTTGTACTGGGTGATTGCCTGTTGCCATACGCGCTGCGATTGCTGACCACGGCGCTGGATCGCCTTCAGTACCACGCGGTGCAGCACCAGATGGATCACCACAGAAATCAGGACGATCAGTCCCAGCACCATCAGCAGGGACATCACCCCGCTAAATTCCAGCCCGAACTTCTCCAGCCACAGGGTTATCTGTTGTTGCATTGCCGCTCCTTTAAAAAATGTGCAAAAAATATCCAATAGACTCAAAACAGGTTAGCCTAATGGCTGCGGGCCATAATGTGCGTCTTTTTACCCTTTTTTACATAGGCTTGCCGCTGACTGACTATCTCCACCCCCCGGCTCCTCCCCGAGTTTACCGGCCAGAGAGGAGGGGGACTGGCACTCAACGTGGCATTGTTCGTGGCATTGAATAACGTCGTCGATTTCGTTTTGTACAGCAGGAGGAAAGTCATGTTTAACGCCTGGCATCAACCGGTCCCGCCCTTCGTGGTGAAGAAGGGGCAGCGCCTTGATATCACGTTGTGGTTACAGGGGGATGATGTGCCCGAACGGGTATTTTTACGTGCCGAACCGGATAATGAAGAATGGCTGCTGACGATGAAAGTGCAGCAGATTGACGGGCTGCATCGCTATCAGGCCAGCCTGACGCTGAATGAGGGCGAGCCGACCCGCCGTTACTGCTTCAAGCTGGTTTGGGCCGATCGTCAGCAATGGTTCGGCCCCCAGGGCTGGTCGGTGACGCCGCCGGGGCAACTGGCACAGTTTGCTGTTGATATGCCCGACAGCAGCCCAGCCTGGGTGGCGGATCAGGTTTTCTATCAAATTTTCCCCGACCGTTTTGCCAGTAGCGGGGGGGAATATGGCATTCAGAGCGGCAGCTATCGTCATCATGCGGCCGGTTGCGATGTGGTGCGCCACGATTGGCAGCATCCGCTGGAAGACCACCATGCCGCGTCCACCTTCTACGGTGGCGATTTGGAGGGTATTAGCCAAAAACTGCCTTATCTACAGCAGCTGGGCGTGACGGCGCTGTATCTGAATCCGATTTTCACCGCACCCAGCGTGCATAAATACGATACCGAAGACTATTACCAGGTCGATCCCTATCTCGGTGGTAACACCGCCCTGCAGCGTTTGCGAGTGAGTACTCACAAGGTGGGAATGAAACTGGTGCTGGACGGGGTATTTAACCATACCGGTGATTCGCATCCTTGGTTTGACCGTCACCAGCAGGGTGATAACGGCGCTTGCCATCACCCGGATTCACCGTACCGCGGCTGGTTCAATTTCTACCCCGATGGCCGCGCGCTCGACTGGAAGGGCAATGCCAGCCTGCCGAAGCTCAATTTTGCCGAGCCACAGGTGGCAGAGGCGATTTATCGCGGCGACGGTAGCGTGGTGCGTCACTGGCTGCGGCCGCCGTACAGCATTGACGGTTGGCGGCTGGACGTGGTGCATATGCTGGGTGAAAACGGCGGTGCCACCGGCAACCTGCAACATCTGGCGGGCATTTATCAGGCGGTTAAACAGGAAAACCCGCAGGCTTACGTGCTGGGCGAGCATTTTGGCGACGCGCGTCGCTGGCTGCATGCCGGTGTGGAAGATGCCGCGATGAACTACATGGGCTTTGCCCTGCCGGTGCGGGGATTCCTCGCCGGGCTGGACGTGGCGCACCACCCGGTGCAGATGGATGCGGCGGACTGTGCCCAGTGGATGGATGGCTACCGGGCCGGGTTGCCGCATGGCCGCCAGTTGATTCAGTTCAACCAGCTAGACAGTCATGACACTGCGCGCTTTCTGACACTGCTGCAGGGCAATCAGGCGCGGATGCGCATGGCGGCGGTGTGGCTGATGAGCTGGATCGGCGTGCCTTGCTTATATTACGGCGACGAGATTGGCCTGGATGGTGCCAACGATCCGTTCTGCCGCAAGCCTTTCCCGTGGGACGAAAGCCAGTGGGATCACAGCCTGTTGGCCCTGTGCCAGCGTATGGCAGCACTGCGTAAACAGAGCCTGGCACTGCGTCGCGGCGGCTGTCAGGTGTTGCATGCTGCGGCAGAAACACTGATATTTGTGCGTCTCTATCAGCAGGAACAGGTGTTGGTGGCGTTACAGCGTGGCGGGAGCGGCAAAGTGACCTTGCCGCACAGCCCACTGCTGGCCAAAGGCCAATGGCAACGTCTGGAAGGGGACGGCGAGTTGAATAATGAGCTGAACGCGATCTCGCTGCTGTTGGGCGAGGAATCGGTGAGTCTGTGGCGGCGGGTAGGGTAAGGCTGACAGGGGCCGATTTTCCGGCCCCTGGATAAGTTAGTAGGCGTTTACACGCCCAGTCAGATCAATAGCCTACGGCGGAACCTGCCGGGCGACGAACGTCGTTGGCACCGTACAGGTAGCCTTCGCGCACCTTGCCGGACACCGCAGAGTCATTGCCTGAGTTAGCCGGACTGACGCCTGCCGCACCTGGCAGGCCAACCAGAATCAGTTCGGCGGCGCCCCAGGGTGTTTGTTCGACCATTTTGTAACCCATACCGCTGAGAATTTTCAACGTATCGGCAGAAACCCCACGTTGTTCGTAATAAACCTCATCCGGCAGCCATTGATGGTGAATGCGCGGCGCATCGACAGCTTCCTGCGGTGCCATGCCGTGGTCGATCACGTTCAGTGCGGTCTGCAGCGTGATGGTGATGATGCGTGATCCGCCCGGTGAGCCGAGTACCATAAAGATTTTATTGTCTTTGGTCACCAGTGTCGGGCTCATTGACGATAGTGGGCGCTTACCGGGGGCAATGCTGTTGGCGGTTCCCTGCACCAGCCCATAGAGGTTTTTCTCACCCACTTTGACGGTGAAATCGTCCATTTCATCGTTGAGGAAGAAGCCAGTGCCCGGGGCGATCACCACCGCGCCAAAACGACCGTTGACGGTATAGGTGGTGGAAACGGCGTTACCCTGATGATCGACAATCGAATAGTGGGTGGTTTCCGGCTTCTCGTGGGGTTCCATGCCGGGCTGCACGTTCTCTGACGGTGTGGCCTTATCCGCGACGATTTTCTTGCGGATCTCTTCGGCATAGCTCTTGCTGACCAGCCTGTCGATCGGGTTTTTGATGAACTCCGGGTCGCCGAGGTAGGTATTACGGTCCATATAGGCGTGGCGCATCGCTTCGGTCATGGTGTGGATGGCCGCTGCCGAATTAAAGCCCATGCTTTTTAGATCGTAACCTTCAACCACGTTGAGGATTTCGCACAGCGTCACGCCACCGGAGCTGGGTGGCGGGGCCGAAACAAATTTATAACCGCGATAGCTGCAGGTAATGGGTGGGGTTTCGGTGACTTTGTAATTGGCGAAATCGGCTGCGGTCAGGATGCCTCCGCCCTGTTTGGCGGCTGCCTCAACCGCCTGTGGAATTTTGCCTTTATAGAAGGCATCCGGGCCGTTTTTGGCAATGGCCTCCAGCGTATTGGCCAGGTCGCTCTGCACCAGGCGATCGCCCGGCTGTAACGGCGTGCCGTCCGGGCGCAGGAAGATCCGGGCAGATTCCGGATCCTGTTTAAAGCGTGCGATGGTGGTATCGAGGATATCGGTATCGGCACGGGTCAAAACAAAGCCCTCGCGTGCCAGTTTGATCGCCGGCTCCATCACCTGCTCGCGGCTCAGTTTACCGTATTTTTTGCGTGCGGTTTCCATGCCCAACACGGTGCCCGGCACGCCCGCAGCCAGATAGCCGTACAGGCTGGCGCCTTTCTTCACGTTGCCTGCGGCATCCAGATACATATTGGCACTGGCCGCTGCTGGCGCGGTTTCACGGAAGTTGATAAAGGTGTCGGTGCCGTCGGCCAGGTGCACCGTCATAAAACCACCGCCGCCAATGTTGCCGCAGCAAGGGTTAACTACTGCCTGTGCATAGCCGACGGCTACGGCGGCATCAATCGCATTGCCGCCCAGTTTCAATATATCCACGCCGACCTGCGAGGCCAGATGTTGCGATGTCACTACCATGCCGTTTTTGGCTTCGACCGCCGGATTGGATGCGGCATACAGGCTGCTGCTGACCAGCAGCGCCGCCATGGTCAGCGGTTTGCTCCATTTTTGTAAAAACATAGTTATTCCTACCCTGTCAGTTTTCTTATTGTGTTTGGCTTGCCTCTCCAGCTGTGCAAAGAGCGGGCCAGCGTTATTGATACTAGTCAGAGTTCAGGGATAGCGCGGAGAACAGCCAGGTAAATGTGAGCGGAAACAAGGAAATGAAGCACATAATGGAGGCGGCTGCCCTAAAAAAGGGCAAAAAAAACCGGCCGTGAGGGCCGGTTGATACACTTGCAGGCTGAAATTACAGCTTGGAAGCGTTCTCAGACAGGTATTTAGCTACGCCGTCCGGTGATGCGCCCATACCTGCTTTGCCTTTTTCCCACTGAGCCGGGCAAACTTCGCCGTGTTGCTCGTGGAATTGCAGCGCGTCAACGGTACGGATCATTTCGTCGATGTTACGGCCGATTGGCAGGTCGTTAACAACCTGAGCGCGAACCACACCGTCTTTGTCGATCAGGAAAGAACCACGCAGGGCAACGCCCGCTTCTGGGTGCTCGATGCCGTAAGCTTTCTGAATTTCACGCTTAATGTCAGCAACCATTGCGTATTTCACTTCCCCAATGCCGCCATTCTCGACTGGGGTTTTACGCCATGCGTTGTGGACAAATTCTGAGTCGAATGAAACGCCAACCACTTCAACGCCACGCTTCTGGAATTCTTCATAGCGGTGATCGAAAGCGATCAGCTCAGAAGGACATACGAAGGTGAAGTCCATCGGCCAGAAGAACAGTACGGCTGGTTTGCCGTTCAGGTGCTTCTTGAAGTTGAAGTTTTCAACGATTTCGCCACTGCCGAGCACGGCAGCTGCAGTGAAGTCAGGGGCTTGACGAGTTACCAGGACCATAATTACTCCTGTAATAGGTGTTAAGGGGTTGATGTAAAAGCAAGGGCCAGTATAGGGGCCACGACTTGGTGAAGAAAGGGTAAAAGACCAATCAATGAGATAGCTTTCACCTATCAAAGTCGGTGATTAAATTTAGCAGTCTTTAAAAATAACCTTTTCCCATAAAAGGGCAAGGGTTAAAAAGCAATTTCTTGTAAAGCATCGCATTTTCAAAGGCTTTGGCTTGGCCTCACAGCTGCTTGTCTTTGGCTTGCTGCATCATCTGTGGGTAAAACTGCCAGAATTGTGTTTCAAGCTGATGATAGTTGCGCTCCACGTCGGCGAAAGAACCGGCCAGTGCGGCAAGGCGCGGACGACGGCTGGCCATACCTGCCAGCACGTTGCCGATAAACGGCAGCTCGGCGTAGCGCTCCAGCCAGCGTTCCGGCCATAAATAGCCGTTCAAATTCTGAAAACGCGGCGGCGTCAGCGCTAAATGCGGCACGATCTGGCTGCGGGCGTGCTGGGTAAACCCCTGCAGGCTGAGAGAGGGCTCCAGTTGTTGCCAATGGCGCGCCAGAAAGTGATCCCACACCACGTCCAGCGTGATGGGGGCCACGCGCCGGTGCTCATCAGAGAAATACGCGCGGCAGGCCTTTACCTGCGGCAGGCTGTCGGTCAGGACGTCGATGCGGCGGTGCATCATAATGCCGGCCACCACGGCGGGATCGTACTCGCCTGCGGGGTTGCCGCGCACGAAGTCGGCCAACAGATTGCCCAGCAACGAGCTTTCCGCCAGCGAGGCCAAATGGAGATGAGCGAGAAAATTCATCCGGCAACTATACCTGAAGTCATGCAAATCCTCCTTATTTCTTGCCGCTGACCGCCCGCAGCTTTAGACTAGGCCGCCTGTTTTTTACCAACCCGTCCTATATTGAAGAAGTGAATAGAGCCATGCGCGTCGCCGATTTTTCGTTTGAACTTCCCGAGTCCCTGATTGCCCACTACCCTCAACCAGAGCGCAGCGCTTGCCGCTTGCTGCAGTTGGACGGGCCGAGCGGGGAGCTTAAGCATGGCGTATTCACCGATCTGCTGGATAACCTGGAAGCCGGCGATCTGCTGGTGTTCAACAACACCCGGGTGATCCCGGCGCGCATGTTTGGCCGCAAGGTCAGCGGGGGCAAGATTGAAGTGCTGGTCGAGCGGGTGCTGGACGACCACCGGGTGCTGGCGCACGTTCGTGCCTCGAAGGCTCCCAAACCGGGCACCGATCTGCTGCTGGGCGACGACGAAAGCATCGCCGCGACCATGGTCGCGCGCCACGATACGCTGTTCGAACTGCGCTTTAACGATGAGCGCGACGTCTTCACTATCCTTAATGCCGTCGGCCATATGCCGCTGCCGCCGTATATCGACCGTCCTGACGAAGACGCCGACCGTGAGCTTTATCAGACGGTCTACAGCGAGAAACCGGGCGCCGTGGCGGCACCGACCGCCGGGCTGCACTTCGATGAGCCGCTGCTGGCAGCGCTGCGTGATAAGGGTATTGAGATGGCGTTTGTCACCCTGCACGTGGGCGCGGGCACCTTCCAGCCGGTGCGGGTGGAAACTATCGAAGAACACGTCATGCATGCCGAATACGCAGAGGTGCCGCAGGACGTGGTTGACGCAGTTTTAGCCTGTAAAGCGCGTGGTAAACGTGTGGTGGCAGTAGGCACCACCTCGGTGCGATCGCTGGAAAGCGCCGCCAACGCCAGCAAAGAGGCATTAATTGCCCCGTTCTTCGGCGATACCAGCATCTTTATTTTCCCGGGTTACCACTATCAGGTGATCGACGCGCTGGTGACCAATTTCCACCTGCCGGAGTCGACGCTGATTATGTTGGTTTCCGCTTTTGCCGGTTATAAAAACACCATGCATGCCTATCAGCAGGCGGTGGCCGAGCAGTACCGTTTCTTTAGCTATGGCGATGCGATGTTCATCAGCCGTAACCCGCAGGCGGAGCAAGAGTCCGTAGGCGCCTGATTTCCTGGGCTGCGCATCTGGCGCAACCCTGTTTTAACGACATCAGACTGTTTCTCTGATGCTGGAGGCTTTGTGAAGTACGAATTAGACACAACCGATGGCCGCGCTCGCCGTGGCCGCCTGATCTTTGAACGTGGCGTGGTGGAAACCCCAGCCTTTATGCCGGTCGGCACCTACGGCACGGTAAAGGGTATGACGCCGGAAGAAGTGAAAGAGACCGGTGCGCAGATCCTGCTGGGCAACACCTTCCACCTGTGGCTGCGCCCAGGGCAGGAGATCATGAAGTTGCATGGCGATCTGCATGATTTCATGCAGTGGCATGGCCCGATCCTCACCGACTCCGGTGGCTTCCAGGTGTTCAGCCTGGGCGCGATGCGCAAGATTAAAGAAGAAGGCGTTCATTTCCGTAATCCGATTAACGGCGATAAAGTGTTCCTCAGCCCGGAAAAATCGATGGAAATCCAGTATGACCTGGGTTCCGATATCGTCATGATCTTCGACGAATGTACGCCGTACCCGGCAGACTGGGACTACGCCAAGAGCTCGATGGAAATGTCCCTGCGCTGGGCGCAGCGCAGCCGTCAGCGTTTTGACGAACTGAATAATAAGAACGCTTTATTCGGCATTATTCAGGGCGGTGTTTACGAAGATTTACGTGATGTATCAGTAAAAGGGCTGGTGGATATCGGTTTTGATGGTTACGCTGTGGGCGGCTTGGCAGTCGGTGAGCCAAAAGAGGATATGCATCGCATTCTTGAACATGTTTGCCCGCAAATTCCGGAAGATAAGCCACGCTACCTGATGGGCGTGGGCAAACCGGAAGATCTGGTTGAAGGCGTGCGTCGCGGTATCGATATGTTCGACTGCGTGATGCCAACGCGTAATGCCCGTAACGGTCATCTGTTCGTGACTGACGGTGTGGTAAAAATCCGTAATGCCAAGCACAAGGATGATACTTCTCCGCTGGATAAAGACTGTGATTGCTACACGTGTCGCAATTACAGCCGCGCCTACTTGCATCATCTCGATCGTTGCAACGAAATACTGGGTGCCCGATTGAACACCATTCATAACCTGCGTCACTACCAACGCCTGATGGCGGGTTTACGCGAGGCCATTGAACAGGGTAAATTAGAGCTGTTTGTTGCGGATTTCTACGGTCGGATCGGTAAACCGATTCCACCTTTAAACGCTTGAATTAATAATTGATAACTTAATGAGGGAATTTCAATGAGCTTTTTCATTTCTGACGCCGTCGCATCCGCAGGAGCTCCGTCTCAGGGAAGCCCGTACTCTCTGATCATTATGCTGGTGGTTTTTGGCCTGATTTTCTATTTCATGATCCTGCGTCCACAGCAGAAACGCGCTAAAGAGCACAAGAAACTGATGGACTCGATCGGCAAGGGTGATGAAGTGCTGACCACCGGCGGCCTGATTGGCCGCGTGACCAAAGTGGCTGACACCGGCATTATCGCTATTGCGCTGAACGACACCACGGAAGTGATGATCAAGCGTGACTTCGTGGCGGCCGTTCTGCCGAAAGGTACCATGAAGGCCCTGTAATTTTGTTTTCCCGAAGGGAATTGCCGTGCTAAACCGTTATCCTTTGTGGAAGTATCTGATGCTGATCGTCGTGATCCTCGTCGGTCTGCTTTATGCGCTTCCCAACCTCTATGGTGAGGATCCGGCTGTACAAATCACTGGCGCGCGCGGTGTCGCCGCCAGTGAAACTACGCTGGACCAAGTCCGTACCGTATTAGAAAAAGACAAGATCGCGAGCAAGTCGATTGCGCTGGAAAATGGCGCCATCCTGGCTCGCTTTAGCAATCCTGATATTCAGCTGCGCGCCCGTGAAGCCTTGATGGCAGAACTGGGCGACAAGTTCGTGGTGGCACTGAACCTGGCCCCGGCAACGCCGACCTGGTTGGCCATGCTGGGCGCCGAACCGATGAAACTCGGTCTGGATCTGCGTGGCGGTGTGCACTTCCTGATGGAAGTGGACATGGACACTGCACTGAGCAAGCTGCAGGAACAGACCATGGACACCCTGCGCAGTGAACTGCGTGAAAAGGGCATTCCTTATGCGTCTATCCGCAAGCTGGACAACAACGGCGTGGAAGTGCGTTTCCGTGACGATGCTGCCCGCGATCAGGCCATCAGCTACATCAGCTCGCGTCAGCGCGATATGGTGCTCTCGGCCAATGGCACCAATACTCTGAAAGCCAGCTTGACGGATGCCCGCCTGAGCGAAGCGCGTGAGTATGCGGTGCAGCAGAACATCACTATCCTGCGTAACCGTGTTAACCAGCTCGGCGTTGCCGAACCGCTGGTACAACGCCAGGGTTCTGACCGCATCGTGGTCGAACTGCCGGGTATTCAGGATACCGCACGCGCCAAAGAGATTCTGGGTGCCACTGCGACTCTGGAATTCCGTTTGGTTAACACCAACGCGGATACCACTGCGGCAGCCAACGGCCGCGTGCCGGGCGACTCCGAAGTAAAAGACACCCGTGATGGCCAGCCGGTTGTGCTGTACAAGCGAGTGATCCTGACCGGTGACCACATTACCGACTCCACCTCCAGCACCGACGAATATAACCAGCCGCAGGTTAATATCTCGCTGGACAGTGCCGGCGGTACCGCAATGTCCAACTTCACCAAGGACAATATCGGCAAGCCGATGGCGACCCTGTTTGTGGAGTACAAGGACAGCGGCAAGAAAGACGCTAACGGCCGTGCAATCCTGGTGAAACAGGAAGAAGTGATCAACGTGGCGAACATTCAGTCGCGTCTGGGCAACAGCTTCCGTATTACCGGTATCGGCAACCCGAACGAAGCACGCCAGCTCTCGCTGCTGCTGCGCGCCGGTGCGCTGATTGCGCCTATCCAGATCGTGGAAGAGCGTACTATCGGTCCGACCTTGGGACAACAGAACATCACCCAAGGCCTGGAAGCCTGTTTGTGGGGCCTGGTGGCATCCATCGTGTTTATGGTGGTTTGGTACCGTAAGTTCGGCATGATCGCGACCACGGCGCTGGTCGCCAACCTGGTGCTGATTGTCGGCGTGATGTCCCTGCTGCCGGGGGCGACGCTGACCATGCCGGGTATTGCCGGTATCGTGCTGACGCTGGCGGTGGCGGTCGACGCCAACGTACTGATCAATGAACGTATCAAGGAAGAGCTGAAGAACGGACGTTCCGTTCAGCAGGCGATCCATGAGGGCTATAAAGGCGCGTTCTCCAGTATCGTTGATGCCAACATCACCACCCTGATCACCGCGATTATTCTGTACGCAGTAGGCACCGGTTCGATTAAAGGCTTTGCGATTACCACCGCAATCGGTGTGGCGACGTCCATGTTCACCGCGATTGTCGGTACCCGTGCCATCGTCAACCTGCTTTACGGCGGCAAACGCATTAACAAGCTGTCTA
This sequence comes from Serratia proteamaculans, assembly GCF_946227095.1. Lineage (GTDB taxonomy): Bacteria > Pseudomonadota > Gammaproteobacteria > Enterobacterales > Enterobacteriaceae > Serratia > Serratia proteamaculans_E. Next base: position 153,766 of record NZ_CAMISV010000006.1, on the reverse strand, counting down.
TCTGAGGAGTGCGTTGTGGCACAGGATTATACTGTTGAACAACTCAACTACGGCCGTAAAGTCTATGACTTTATGCGCTGGGATTACGTGGCCTTCGGCATCTCGCTGGTGCTGCTGATCGCGTCAATCGCCATTATGTCGGTGCGTGGTTTTAACTGGGGTCTGGACTTCACTGGCGGTACCGTCATTGAAATCAGCCTGGAACAACCGGCCAACCTCGATCTGATGCGCGATACGCTAGAAAAAGCCGGGTTCCAGGACCCGGTGATTCAGAACTTTGGCAGCAGCCGTGACGTGATGGTGCGTATGCCACCGGCGATCGGCACCGCAGGCCAGGAACTGGGTAACAAAGTGATCGGCGTGATCAACGACACGGTGGATAAAAACGCCACCGTGAAGCGGATTGAGTTCGTCGGCCCGAGCGTGGGCACCGAACTGGCGCAAAACGGCGGCATGGCGCTGCTGGTGGCGTTGATCTGTATTCTGATCTACGTCGGTTTCCGCTTCGAATGGCGCCTGGCGCTGGGGGCGGTTATCGCGTTGGCGCACGACGTGATTATCACCATGGGCGTGCTGTCGTTGTTCCGTATCGAGATTGACCTGACCATCGTCGCATCATTGATGTCGGTTATCGGTTACTCGTTGAACGACAGCATCGTGGTTTCCGACCGTATTCGTGAGAACTTCCGCAAGATCCGCCGCGGGACGCCTTACGAAATCATGAACGTGTCGTTGACCCAGACGCTGAGCCGTACCTTGATGACATCCGGTACCACCCTGATGGTGGTTCTGATGCTGTACATCTTCGGCGGCGCGATGCTGCACGGCTTCTCTCTGGCTATGCTGATTGGTGTGTCTATCGGTACCATATCTTCTATCTACGTGGCGTCCGCGCTGGCGTTGAAACTGGGTATGAAACGCGAACACATGCTGCAGCAGAAAGTGGAAAAAGAGGGCGCAGATCAGCCCTCGATTATGCCGTGATTTGCCCGTAAGTTGAAAATATCATGCCGGTCGGCTTATCCCGACCGGCATTTTTTTGCCTATAGGCGGCTGACTTCACTCTCCGGGCGTTCGGTTAACGTCAATTGGTTGAGTGAGTTCACCAGCTCTGCCAGGCTGTCAGCCTGCATTTTTTCCATCACTCTGGCCCGATGTACCTCAACGGTACGCACCGCAATGAAGTGACGATCGGCAATCAGCTTATTGGTCATTCCGGCGGCCACGGCGCGGGCTATCTCGCGTTCACGCGGCGTCAGCGCACTGAAACGCTGCTGCAACTGGTGGCGTTCCAGCCGGCATTGAGAATGGGCGATCCCGCGATCCAGCGCTTCGATCAGCGGCGCGGCAGCAATAGGTTTCTGCAAGAAATCCACGGCCCCCAGCTTCATCTCCGCCACGGCCATGGCAATATCGCCGTGACCGGTGACAATCACCACCGCCAGCGTACTTTCCTGTCGGCGCAGTTGCTGATGAACCTGTTGTCCGTCCATGCCCGGCATCCGAATATCCAGCATCACCACACCGCATTGATAAAGACTGACTTGATCGACGAACCTTTGGCTGTCGTGCCAGATCTGCACCCGATAGTTAAGTCCCTCGAGTAAAAAGCGACAGGCGTCGGTGACGGCTAAGTCGTCATCGACCAGATGTATTAGCGCCATGGCGGGTTTCCTTTTGGATCACGGGGAAGTGCAGAGTCACGCGCAGCCCCTGTCGTTGAGGGGTGGAAAAGTAATTTTCCAGTGTCAGCTCACCGCCCTGGTTCTTCAGTAGCCGCTGGCAGATCACCAGCCCCAGGCCGAGGCCTTCCTGCTTGCTGCTGCGAAACGGCACGAACGGCAGTGTCAGCTGTTCGGTGTTCAGACCGCCGCCGTCATCTTCAACCATCAGCCGTTGCTGATGGGAGTCGGTTTCCAGTCGCAGGGTGATGTGTAGGGCACCCGCTTGCAGACTGTTACTCAGCAAATTGGCGAGCACCTGCTCCAATAACGTCGTCTGGCTATACAACTGGCTTTGGTCCGGGATGGCCAGGGTTATCTGGCACTGCGGGTACTGCTGTTCTATCTGCATCAGTTTAATCAGGTGTTCCACCAGCGGTCGCAATAACAGGGGCTGCGCGTTTTCATGGTGCGGAGTCTTGCTGGCCCAGCGACGTAAATTGACAATACTTTCCGCGCCACGCTGTGCCTGTTGACCAATCTGTTCGAGGATCGGCAGCAGTTCATGCTGTCGATCGCTGCGCTCAAGACGAATGCGGCAACCCTCCGCATAATGCCGGATCGCCGCCAGCGGTTGGTTGAGCTCATGAGCAAAGCCGGAAGCCATCTCCCCCAGGGTACTGAGGCGTTGCGCCTGGGCCAGGGCGGTTTCCCTGGCGCGCAGCGTCTGATGCATCTGTTCGAGCTGACGCCCGCGACGGCGGACCAGATGACCAATCCACAGATGGTTAGTACCAAGCAGCAGCATTCCGCCGAAAATGGCACCGAGCAGCAGCAGGTGTTGCTGCGCCCAAAGGGACACCTCTTGCCAGAGCGATCGCTGGGTTGGGTGGATATTCAAATCGCTCAGGAGTTGATTAACCTGGCGGGATGACGCCGGGGCACCCCAAACCGGCAGGCCGGGAGCCTTTATCTGCAGTAACTGACGGGTTAACTCATCTGCCAGCCGATCCGGGACGTGGTTTAAGGCGGCAAATGACCAATTGGGATACAGCTCGGTGCTGGTCAGGCAGCGCTGGTCACTGTGCTTCGCCAACAGGGCGCGGTAATCGCTGGCCTGTAGCAAGCCTTCCGCCTGCATTTTCTCCAACAGACAAACCGGTACTATCACCGCATCCAGCGCCCGATCGCGCAACTGATAAAGCAGGGCATCCGCCGGATAACCGCTGAAGTGCAGTTGCAGGTCTTTCTCCGGCTGCAGGCCGGCACCAAGCAGTTCTTTATACCCCAGCAGGTAGCCGCCAAAGGCGTCAGCGGCGACGGCACCAACCTTTTTACCGAGTAACTGGCTGGCCGTGGTGACTGGACTGTCGTGGCGCACCAGTATGACGCTGCCGACCACGTTGCCTGAGGCCTGTTGCGGCTGTTGGGCGGATCGCAGTGAAACCAGCCAGCGCAACGGGTAGCGGTTATCCAACTGAACATATTGCGCCGGGTTGGTGAGCAAAAAATCCACGCGTTGGTTACGGACCGCGTCATCGATGCCGGTCAGGCTGAGCGGCGACAGTTGGAAATGGTCGTCGGGAAACTGGCGATTGAGGTGGTCGACCAAGGGTTGCCACTGGGCCAGTGCATGGGCATCGCCGCGTAGCGCCAGCACCGCAATGGTCCACTGTCCTGCCCAGGCCGTGTTTAACCAACCGCCCAGCAACAGAATTAGCACTGCTCTTTTCACATCGTCTCCGCTTTTATGATCCACATCACCGGGTTGAATTGTCCTGGATCAAGCCGCCGTCGGGAATGTGGTAAACCACAATATTGGCGGTCGGTCGTCGTTTTTACACTCCTTTGTATCAGTTCCCCGGCGGATACTTATTGGGAGAAATCAATGGACAGTGGGAAACGGCAGTTTTTACAACGACTCGGTGCGCTGACCGCCGGTGCCGCTTTGGTGCCATTAGCGCAGTCAGGGTGGCAGTTGCAACCGGCCCGGCGGGAAGGTGACAGCAAAAAGCGCATGGCTATGTTGATCGACCTGCGTCGTTGCATCGGCTGTCAGGCTTGTACGGTCAGCTGCGCGGTGGAAAACCGGCTGCCACAGGGGCAATTCCGCACCAGTGTACAGCAATATCAGGTCAGCCTGACGGGGCAGGATTCGACCACCAACGTGTTGTTACCCCGGCTGTGCAATCACTGTGACAATCCGCCCTGCGTACCGATCTGCCCGGTGCAGGCGACCTTTCAGCGTCAGGACGGCATCGTGGTGATCGATAACACCCGCTGCGTCGGCTGTGCCTATTGCGTGCAGGCCTGCCCTTATGAGGCGCGGTTTATCAACCACGAAACCCAGACCGCCGACAAATGCACTTTCTGCGTGCACCGGCTGGATGCCGGGCTGCTGCCCGCCTGTGTTGAATCCTGTGTTGGTGGCGCCCGGATGATCGGCGATCTCAACGATCGGCAAGGTGCATTAAGGCGTGCTTTGGATGAGCATCAGGCGCAGCTCAAGGTATTGAAACCCGAACAGGGGACCCACCCTCAGGTGTTCTATCTGGGGCTGGATGAGGCTTTTGTCAGTCACGTCCGGGGACAACCGGCGCTGTGGCAGGAGGTACACCCATGATCCGCGAAATTATGGCCCGCCCGCAGGAGATCGCCTGGTTGCCCTGGGCGGTACAGTATTTTTTCTTTATCGGTCTGGCCTGCGGCAGCATCATGATTGCCTTTTGGCTGCGCTGGCGCGATCCGCAGAATACGTCACGGCTGGAACTGGCCGCCGTCTCGTTGGCGCTGGTGAGCGGCACCGTGGCACCGATGGCCCTGAGCGCAGATTTACATCAGCCCGCTCGCATCTGGCATTTTTACGCCTACTTTACCCCCTGGTCGTGGATGTCGCTCGGCTCACTGTTTTTACCGCTGTTTACCCTGCTGGTGGTCAGCTATTTCGTTCTGCTGTTACGAGGGCAACTGCGCACGAAAAGCCTGCCGTTGTGGGCGCGTTGGCTACAGTTCCGGCCGGCATGGCGTGAAGATAAATGGCTGCGCGGGGTGGCATTGGCCACTTTGCTTTCGGCGTTCAGCATCCTGCTCTATACCGGGCGTGAGGTTTCGGTGCTGCGGGCGCAGCCGCTGTGGTACAGCCTCTGGTTACCCTGGCTACTGTTACTGACCGCCATCCAGGCCGTTCCGTCGCTGTTGGCTTATTGGCTGCGTCAGGAGCCGCAATGGCAGTCGCGCCTGGCTCGCTATCAGATCATCAGCCTGCTGTTGCTGTGTCTCTCGGCTCTTGGTTGGTGGCTGGATGGCAGCAGGTCTTCCGTCGCATTGCATTCGCTGGCGACTCAGGGGGCCGTCTGGCTCTGGGCAGGTATCGCTTTTGTCGGCTTGACCCTGTTGCTGTTGGCGTTGGCATGGCGAGCACGCACTCAGGTGTTGGGCTCGAATGGGCTACGGGTGCAGTGCGCTGCAGCGTTGCTGCTGTGCTGGGGCGTGCGCTGGATGTTGCTGATGCAAACTCAAACGCTGCCCAAGTTCAACGTATTAACCAATCCCTATGTGTTACCCCTCGGCAGCGAAGGGCTGTTGGCGATCCTGGGCACCCTGGGCTTGTGGATAGCTTTAATCATTGGAATTCGTGAACTACAGCATGGGCTGATGGAGAAAAAACACTATGGCTAAGTCAACGCGGCGTCAGTGGTTGAAGGGGGGGCTCGCGCTGGGCGGATTGACCCTGTTTGGAGCCAGTTACAGTGAGATGGTGCAGAAAGTGTTTACCGACCTGCGCGACGGCAGCAGCGGCAAACTGACGCTTGATCGAATCAGCGCCAACTCGTTGCCGACAGAAGGCTGTCGGCACCCGGATGGCTGGCAGGCCAATCCACAGCAGGCGGTGTCCATGACCCAATGTTTTGGCTGCTGGACGCTTTGCGGCCTGCGGGTCAGGGTGGATCGCGACAGCAATCAGATCTTGCGCGTGGCGGGCAACCCTTATCATCCGCTGTCTCACGACCACCACTTTCCCTACTCTTTACCGGTGAGTGATGCACTCAACCGTCTGGGGGGCGATGAAGGTCTTGAACAGCGTTCCACCGCCTGCGCCCGTGGCGCGACCTTGCTGGAAGGGCTGACCAGCCCCTATCGCGTGCTGGAGCCGATGAAGCGGGTAGGGCCACGCGGCAGCGGGCAGTGGCAACGCATCAGTTTTGAACAGTTGATCCACGAAGTGGTCGAGGGCGGCGATCTGTTCGGCGAGGGGCCGGTTGAGGGGCTGAGAGCGATCCGCGATCTCGAAACGCCGCTCGACCCTGAGCAACCTTCGCTGGGGCCAAAGGCTAATCAGTTGCTGGTCACCAACGCCGGTGATGAAGGGCGGGACGCTTTTATCAAACGTTTTGCGCAGAATGCCTTTGGGACACGTAACTTCGGCCATCATGGCGCTTATTGCGGACTGGCCTACCGGGCGGGATCCGGGGCATTAATGGGCGATTTGGAAACCAATGCGCACGTTAAACCGGATTGGGACCATTTACGTTTTGGACTGTTTCTCGGTACCTCGCCGGCGCAGTCCGGCAATCCGTTCAAACGCCAGGGGCGTCAGTTGGCCAACGCCCGTCTGCGCGATGAATTCCGTTACGTGGTGGTGGCACCGGCGTTGCCATTAACCACCACGATGGCCAACGATCACAACCGTTGGGTCCCGGTGTTGCCGGGTACCGATTCCGCGCTGGTGATGGGCATGATCCGCTGGATCATCGAACAGGAGCGTTATAACGCTGACTACCTGGCACTGCCCGGCGAGACAGCCATGCAGGCAGCCGGTGAAAAGAGCTGGACCAATGCCACACATCTGGTGGTGATGAATGACGATCATCCGTTGTGCGGCCAGTTTTTGCGCCAGGTACATTTGGACGGCGGCACAACCGGAGAGGCCGAAAGCCCGCCTTTGGTCTGGGATACGCAGCGGGCTGAACCGGTGTCGGCCGACCAGGCGCTACGGGGCGCGTTGCGGGTGGAACAACAGCTGCGGCTGGCCGACGGTTCACAGGTCCAGGTCCGTTCGAGCTTTCTCTGTCTGCAGCGGGCGGCTGAGCGCTTCACGCTGGCTGAGTACAGCACCCGCTGTGGCGTCAGTGCCGAGACCATTGCCGCGCTGGCCAAAGAGTTTACCTCCTATCAGCGGCAAGCGGCGGTGATCGCCCATGGTGGCATGATGAGCGGCAACGGCTTCTATAACAGTTGGGCGGTGATGATGCTCAATGCGCTGATCGGTAACCTGAATCTTAAGGGCGGCGTCTCGGTCGGTGGCGGTAAGTTCAAGGAGTTTGCCGATGGGCCCCGCTATAACCTGAAGAGCTTCCCCGGCATGGTGAAACCGAAAGGGTTGGTGCTGTCGCGCAGCAAACAGGCGTATGAGCAATCGGACGAATATCGCCGCAAACTTGAGCGGGGTGAAAAACCTTATCCGGCGCGCGGGCCCTGGTACCCGTTTGTCGCGGGCCAGTTCACTGAGCAACTGGCCCCGGCGCTGATGGGATACCCTTATCCGCTGAAGGCCTGGATCAGCCATATGGGCAACCCGCTGTACGGCGTTGCCGGTCTGCGCGAGGTGGTCGAAAGCCGGCTGAAAGATCCCCGGCAGTTGCCGTTGTTTATCGCGATCGACGCCTTTATTAACGAGACCAGCGCCCTGGCGGATTACATCGTGCCGGACACTCATAACTTCGAGAGCTGGGGCTTTACCGCGCCCTGGTCCGGCGTGATGGTGCGGGCAAGCACCGCGCGGTGGCCAGTGGTTGCGTCGCGGACTGCGACCACGGCGGACGGTCAGCCGGTGGCACTGGAAAGCTTTGTTATTGCGTTGTCGAAGGCGATGCAGTTGCCGGGGTTTGGCGATGCCGCTTTGCAGGATGCGCAGGGGAATGCCTGCGGATTGCACAACGCCGAAGATTATTATCTGCGTGCTGCGGCCAACGTGGCCTTTGCCGGTGAGCCACTGCCGGAAGCGACGGAAAGCGAGCTGCGGCTGACCGGGGTGGATCGCCTGCAACCGGCGTTGGATAGGATCTTGAAGACGGATGAGCGGTTGCGGGTCGGCTATATGCTGGCGCGGGGTGGGCGCTTCGCGCCTTATGAACAAGCCTGGCGAGGAAATGAAACCGGACCGCAGTGGAAGAAAGGGCTGAATATCTGGAATGAAGAGGTGGCGCGCCATCGCCATGCCATGACCGGAGAACGTTATAGCGGCTGTCCGACCTATTATCCGCCACGCTTTGCCGACGGTTCCGACGTCGGGGAGCACTATCCAGCACAGGCATGGCCGTTCCGCCTGATGTCGTTTAAGTCGCACCTGATGAGCAGCTCAACGGCGCCGATCGATCGCCTGCGCGCGGTGAAACCGGTTAATCTGGTGGCGCTTAATCCGGCCGATGCTGAGCGTTATGCTCTACAGCATGGCGATCGGGTGCGGTTGCAGACCCCGGGCGGCAGCGTTGAGGCGCAGATCAGTTTGCTGGATGGCGTGATGCCCGGCGTGATTGCTATTGAGCACGGTTATGGCCATCGCGAGATGGGGGCGCGTGCGCACCTGCTGGATGGTCAGCCGCTGGCAGCCGATGCGCGCATTGCCGCCGGTATCAACTTAAACGACCTTGGATTGCCCGATCCAACCAGAGAAATCAGCAATAGCTGGCTTGACTGGGTCAGCGGGGCAGCGGTGCGCCAGGGGCTACCGGCCAGGCTGCAACGGCTGGGTTAAGCTGATGGCCCACTCTCGTGAAGGGTTGAGTGTGGGCCTGGCCTGCTTAGTTTGCTGCGGCTGCCGCTGCAGTGGGTTCTACGCTGTGCAGTCGAACATAGCCCAGTTGATCTGGCGTCAGGCCACTGAAACGCAGCTCAAAACTGTGCTCCGTTTTGGGTAGCAGCGAGTCCGCACTGGCGATCGGCTGGGAAAGCGCGTCGGCCGTCAGCGGCTTGCCGGTGGTCGCATCCAATGGGCCCCATTCCACAATGGCCCTGAACGCCGGCAGGGAGGCTTGCGAAAGCGTGCGGACGTGCAGCATGGCCTGGGTGCCGTTAGCCTCGCTCTTCACGTGGCTGAGTGACACGCTCAGTTCACCGAGGCTGCTGTGCAAGCGAGCGCCATTATTGGCCGCTGGCAGCAGATAAACGCCGCTGGTGGAGTTTTGGTTCAACTGGTTTTGCTGCTCCAGCGCCGTAGCCTGGTTAGTCAGGGTGGTTAATTGCTGATTCAGTGCAACCACCTGATTATGCAGCTTTGGCACTTCGCGAGTTTGCGCGCAGCCAGCCAACAGTACCAGTGTACTGAGCAGTAAAATCTTGGGGTAACGGGTTGTCATGGCGGGGATTTCCTATTCAACATCTCCTGTTATCAGCTTAGCCCGCCTGGCCGGGAAAGTCATGTTAGCCCCCGTTTTGGCCGCCGTTGAGAACGGGGCCCCGCAACAAATAACCGACGGCCTTTGTTGTAACCGCACTTCGGGGTAAACTGTTCTTAACTATGAAAACGTTTATCAGGACGTGTTATGCATTGCCCTTTCTGCGCCGCCGTTGATACCAAAGTCATTGATTCCCGTCTGGTGGGTGATGGTTCGCAGGTGCGCCGTCGCCGCCAGTGTCTGGTTTGTAATGAACGCTTCACCACCTTTGAAGTGGCTGAACTGGTGATGCCGCGGGTAATCAAAAGCGATGAAGTACGTGAGCCTTTCAACGAAGACAAGCTACGTCGCGGCATGCTGAAGGCGTTGGAAAAACGCCCGGTCAGTTCCGACGACGTGGAGAATGCGATCAACCACATTAAATCCCAGTTACGCGCCACCGGCGAGCGTGAAGTGCCGACTAAACTGGTCGGCAACCTGGTGATGGACGCGTTGAAAAAGTTGGATAAAGTGGCCTATATTCGCTTTGCTTCGGTCTACCGCAGCTTTGAAGATATCCGCGAATTCGGCGAAGAGATCGCCCGTCTGCAGGACTAAAGGGGCTTTGATGCATAACGACGAATTGTATATGGCACGCGCCTTTGAACTGGCGCGCTTGGGCCGTTTTACTACCGCACCGAATCCCAATGTCGGCTGCGTTATCGTGCGCGACGGCGAAATCGTTGGTGAGGGTTACCATCTGCGCGCCGGTGAACCGCATGCGGAAGTGCATGCGCTGCGCATGGCGGGCGAAAAGGCGCGTGGAGCCACCGCTTATGTCACGCTGGAACCCTGTAGCCATCATGGCCGCACGCCACCCTGTGCCGATGCGCTGGTGGCTGCCGGCGTAGCCCGGGTTGTGGCGGCGATGCAGGATCCCAACCCGGAAGTTGCCGGTCGTGGGCTGTATAAATTGCAGCAGGCGGGGCTGGATGTTCGCCACGGTTTGATGCTGGCGGAGGCCGAAGCGGTGAATCTGGGCTTCCTCAAACGGATGCGCACCGGCTTTCCTTATGTACAACTCAAGCTCGGCGCTTCACTGGATGGCCGCACGGCGATGGCTTCCGGCGAAAGCCAATGGATCACCTCACCGCAGGCACGTCAGGACGTACAGCGTCTGCGGGCGCAAAGCGCCGCTATTCTCAGCACCAGTACCACCGTGTTGGCGGACGATCCGTCACTGACGGTGCGTTGGGATGAGCTGGACGCTGAGACGCAAAGCATTTATCCGCGTGAAAACCTGCGTCAACCGCTGCGTATTATTCTGGATAGCCAAAATCGCGTTACCCCACAGCATCGGGTAGTGCAACAGCCGGGATCCACCTGGCTGGCACGCCTGCAGCCGGATCAGCAAGTTTGGCCGCAGGATGTCGAGCAATTGACCTTCCCGGCGCACGGTGGCGGGATCGATCTGGTGGTGATGATGATGCAACTGGCGAAACGTCAGGTGAATTCCATCTGGGTCGAGGCCGGCGCGCAGTTGGCCGGTGCCTTGCTGCAGGCCGGGTTGGTCGATGAGCTCATTTTGTATATCGCGCCAAAATTGTTGGGTGATAATGGCCGCGGCCTGTGTCACCTGCCGGGCCTTGAGCGCCTGGCTGACGCACCGGAGTTTGTCTTCAGCGAAGTACGGCAAGTCGGCCCTGATTTACGGCTGCGATTGAAGGCAAAATACTGAATGTAACGTCCGCTTGCCGGGTCGGTTATCGTTTTACAAAACCGCCCGCGCAGGCAGGTAAAGAATGTGATAGAATCCGCCCCCCTGCGGGGTATTGAACCCATTTTTAAGGAAAGCCCATGAAAGTTATCGAAGGTGTTGTTGCTACTCCAAATGCCCGTGTGGCGATTGCAATTGCACGTTTTAACAATTTCATCAATGACAGCCTGCTGCAAGGTGCCATCGACGCACTGAAGCGCATTGGTCAGGTTGCTGACGACAACATTACCGTTGTCTGGGTCCCGGGCGCTTACGAGTTGCCGTTGACTGCACGCGTGCTGGCTAACACCGGCAAATACGATGCAGTGATCGCACTGGGCACGGTTATCCGTGGGGGCACCGCGCACTTCGAATTTGTCGCGGGCGAAGCCAGCTCCGGCCTGGGCAGTGTTTCTTTGAACACTGAAATCCCGGTTGCCTTTGGCGTGTTGACGACCGAAAGCATCGAACAGGCTATCGAGCGTGCCGGCACCAAAGCGGGCAACAAAGGCGCTGAAGCGGCTCTGACCGCACTTGAAATGATTAATGTTATCAAAGCTATTAAAGCCTGAATTTAGTTAAGGGGAATTCCGTGAAACCTGCTGCTCGTCGCCGCGCTCGTGAGTGCGCTGTTCAAGCGCTTTACTCTTGGCAGTTGTCTAAAAATGACATTGCCGATGTTGAACACCAGTTCCTGTCGGAGCAAGATGTCAAAGATGCAGACATCGCCTATTTTCGGGAGCTGCTGTCCGGCGTGGCGGTGAATGCAGGTCTGCTTGATAGCCTGATGGCACCTGTCCTGTCGCGTCAGCTCGAAGAGCTGGGACAGGTAGAAAGGGCCGTTCTGCGCATTGCGCTGTACGAGCTGAAAATGCGTGAGGATGTGCCTTACAAGGTGGCAATCAACGAAGCGATCGAGTTGGCGAAAACCTTCGGCGCTGAAGACAGCCACAAGTTTGTGAATGGCGTGCTGGATAAAGTGGCACCAAGCATCCGCAAGAAAAAATAAAAAATTAAGGCCGGTATCCCCGGCCTTAATTTCTTCTATTGGAATATCGACCATGGCATGTGGCGAATTTGACCTCATTGCCCGCTATTTTGACCGGTTTAAGAGTCTGCGCCGGGATGTACAGTTGGGCATTGGAGATGACTGCGCACTTCTGACAGTGGCAGAAAAACAGCTTTTGGCCGTCAGTACCGACACTCTCGTTTCGGGCGTTCACTTCTTGGCGGATATCGATCCCGCCGATCTCGGCTACAAAGCACTGGCAGTTAACCTTAGCGACCTGGCGGCCATGGGCGCCGATCCCGCCTGGCTTTCACTGGCACTAACCCTGCCGGATGTGAATGAGCCCTGGCTGAAGGCGTTCAGCGACAGCCTGTTCGAGCAACTTAATTATTACGGCATGCAGTTGATTGGCGGCGATACCACTCGCGGTCCGTTAAGCATGACGTTAACCATTCACGGCCTGATCCCGGCCGGGCGGGCATTGACCCGCAGCGGCGCGCGCATCGGTGACTGGATCTACACCACAGGGACGCTGGGTGACAGCGCCGCGGGCCTGGCTGTGCTGCAGGACCGTTTGCAGGTGACAGATGCCGAAGCACGCAATTACCTGCTTGGCCGCCATCTGCGGCCGCAGCCACGGGTATTGCAGGGGCAGGCGTTGCGCGATCTGGCCAGCTCGGCGATTGATATTTCGGATGGCCTGATTTCCGATCTGAAGCACGTGCTGAAAGCTTCCGATTGCGGAGCGCGCATCAATCTGGATGAGCTGCCGCTGTCGCAGGCGTTAAGCAGCCATACAGACGCTGATCAGGCACTGCGCTGGGCGTTGACCGGCGGTGAGGATTACGAACTGTGCTTCACCGTGCCGGAAATCAACCGCGGCGCGCTGGAAGTGGCGCTGAGTCATCTGGGTGCTGACTACACTTGTATTGGTCAGATTGGCCCGCTGTCCGAAGGCATCAAGTTCTACCGCAACGATGAAGTGGTAGAGTTGCCATGGCAGGGTTTCGATCATTTCAGTGAAGGGCAGGCGTAACATGGATGAAGCTAAACGCCGCTTGCGGATGAGCAATCCGTGGCACCTGTTGGCCACCGGCTTCGGCAGTGGTTTGTCGCCGGTGATGCCGGGCACCATGGGGTCATTGGCGGCGATCCCGTTCTGGCTGCTGCTGATCCAATTGCCATGGCAACTGTATTCGCTGTTGGTGATGTTCAGCATCTGTATTGGTGTCTACCTGTGCCACCAGACTGCCAAAGACATGAAGGTGCACGACCACGGCAGCATCGTCTGGGACGAATTTGTCGGTATGTGGATCACGCTGATGGCGTTGCCGGTCAATGACTGGCAGTGGGTCGCGGCGGGCTTCGTGATTTTCCGTATTTTGGATATCTGGAAGCCATGGCCAATCCGTTGGTTTGATCGCAATGTGCATGGCGGTATGGGGATCATGGTCGACGACATCGTCGCCGGGGTGTTTTCCGCCGGTATTATCTACCTGATTGGCCACCACTGGCCGCTTGGGTTGTTCTGATAATTAAGGGCGCAGTTCAATACTGCGCCCTTGAACACCACTTCCGGCGCGAGGATTATTGCGCCAGCCAGACCTCAATTTGCCGCTGTATACCGGCAGCGTCCAGGCCCAGATCGCTACGGACCTCTTCCTGACTACCCTGGGAGACAAAGTAGTCTGGCAGGCCGATATTCAGCACCGGAACTACGCGGCGCTTGGCCATCAGCAGCTCGTTCACGCCACTGCCGGCACCCCCCATAATGGCGTTTTCTTCCAGCGTGACCAGCGTGTCGTGGCTGGCTGCCAGTTCAAGTACCAACTGTTCATCCAGTGGTTTCACGAAGCGCATATCCACCAGCGTGGCGTTGAGGTTTTCCGCTACCTGCGCAGCCTCCGGCAACAGAGTGCCGAAGTTCAGGATCGCCAGCTTTTCGCCTTCACGACGGACAATACCTTTACCGACCGGCAGTGCACTGAGAGGTTCCAGCGACGCCCCGGTACCGTTACCACGCGGATAGCGTACGGCGCTTGGGCCTTCGTTATAGTGATAGCCGGTGTACAGCATTTGGCGGCACTCATTCTCATCGCTTGGCGTCATGATCACCATGGTTGGGATGCAACGCATGAATGACAGATCGAAGGCTCCCTGGTGAGTCTGGCCGTCAGCGCCAACAATACCGCCGCGATCGATGGCAAACATCACCGGCAGTTTTTGAATGGCGACGTCGTGGATCAACTGATCGTAAGCGCGCTGCAGGAAGGTGGAGTAAATCGCCACCACCGGCTTATAGCCACCAATCGCCAGGCCGGCGGCGAAGGTCACCGCATGCTGTTCGGCAATCGCCACGTCAAAATACTGCTGTGGATAGTCGCGGGAGAACTGCACCATGCCCGAGCCTTCGCGCATGGCCGGGGTGATGGCCATCAGCGAGCTGTCTTTGGCGGCGGTTTCACACAGCCAGTCGCCAAAGATTTTTGAATAGGTCGGCTGGCCGCCGGCACTTTTCGGCAGGGTACCGCTGGCCGGATCGAATTTTGGCACCGCGTGGAAGCTGATTGGGTCTTTTTCCGCCGGGGCATAACCCCGGCCTTTTTTGGTCATGATGTGCAGCAACTGCGGGCCTTTCAGGTCACGCATGTTTTTCAGCGTGGCGACCAGCCCCTGGACATCGTGGCCGTCGACCGGGCCGATGTAGTTAAAGCCCAGCTCTTCGAACAGCGTGCCCGGTACCACCATGCCTTTCAGGTGCTCTTCGGTACGTTTGACCAACTCTTTGATTGGTGGCAGGCCGGACAACACTTTTTTACCGCCCTCACGCAGGGTGGAGTAGAGCTTGCCGGACAGTAATTGCGCCAAATGATTGTTCAACGCGCCGACGTTTTCCGAAATCGACATTTCGTTATCGTTCAGCACCACCAGCATATCCGGATCGATGTCACCGGCGTGGTTCATGGCTTCAAACGCCATACCTGCGGTGATGGCACCATCGCCAATCACGCAGACCGTGCGGCGATTTTTGCCTTCACGCGCTGCGGCTACCGCCATGCCGAGACCGGCACTGATCGAGGTGGATGAGTGACCAACCGACAGAACGTCATATTCACTTTCTGCACGCCACGGGAAAGGGTGCAGGCCATTTTTCTGGCGAATGGTGGCGATTTTATCGCGACGCCCGGTCAGGATTTTATGCGGGTAAGCCTGGTGACCAACGTCCCAGACCAGATGATCGAAGGGGGTTTGGTACACATAGTGCAACGCCACCGTCAGTTCAACGGTACCCAGCCCGGAGGCAAAGTGGCCACTGGAGCGGCTAACGCTGTCCAGCAGGTATTGCCGAAGTTCGTCACACAGCTTCGGTAGGCTCTCTTTTGGCAGCGAACGGAGTTCATCGGGATTTTCCGCTAGCGCCAGGGTCGGGTATTTGGCTATATCAAGACTCATTCGATACTCATATCAGAGGAGTTAACGTCACACGTTAATTGTCGCGTTCAATAATGAAGCTGGCTAACGCTCGCAATGGCGCTGTGTTATAAGATTGCGCTGCCAAAGTGTCTAATGCAGCTAAAGCTTCCTGATAGAGATCCCACGCTTTTGCTTTCGCGCTGTCAAGCCCGAGCAAAGCTGGATAGGTACTCTTTCCATGTTGCTGGTCCGCCCCCTGGCGTTTACCGATTTTTTCGGTTTCGCCGACCACGTCCAAAATATCATCCTGTACCTGGAACGCCAGGCCAATCGCGGCGGCGTAGCGGTCAAGCTGCATCAGCGCGGCTCGGCCAGGTTCACCGGCGGCTAACGCCCCGAGGCGAACGGCTGCGCGAATTAACGCGCCGGTCTTGTGGCGGTGGATCTGCTCCAGCGCTTCCAGACCAATCTGTCGACCCTCGGCTTCGAGATCCAGCGACTGGCCGCCACACATGCCGGCAACACCGCTGGCGGTTGCCAGTTCGGAGACCATCGCCAGCCGATCGCGCAGAGCCACGTCGGGCATCTCGGCATCGGCCAGGATGGAAAATGCCAGCGTCTGCAGTGCATCGCCGGCCAAAATGGCGTTGGCCTCACCAAATTTGATGTGGCAGGTCGGCTGACCGCGACGCAGGTCGTCGTCGTCCATGGCCGGCAAGTCGTCATGGATCAGTGAATAGGCGTGAATGCATTCTACCGCAGCGGCGGGCGCATCCAAATTATTCAGTGATACGCCAAACATCTGCCCGGTGGTGTACACCAGGAACGGACGCAGGCGTTTACCGCCCAGCAGCGCGCCATGACGCATTGCCGCCACCATATTGCCATCGTTGAACGGCAGCGGCGCGATAAAATCCAGCAGCGTGCGGTCGGCCCGCTGGCGCAAGGCCTGCAACTGGTCAGAAAAAGCGGTCTGTTGGACAGTTTCGGACATGGTAATTACTCGGCATCCGGTGTGAAAGGCGCCAGCGCGGCATCATCGGCGCTGTCGTTAAGCAAAATCTGTACGCGTTGCTCCGCCTGCTGCAATTTCTGCTGGCCCTGACGCGCCAACTGTACGCCGCGTTCGAATTCATTCAGCGCGTCTTCCAGCGGTAGCTCACCCGATTCCAGACGCGTCACGATGTTTTCCAACTCGCTGAGGGAGTTTTCAAAGCTGACGCTTTGCTCTGTACTGTCTGATTGTGCAGGTTTTTTTGGCATAATTTTCTTTTTACATCATCATGTGAACAGTGGCGCCAGAGCCTATCCTAGCGGATCTTGATTAGCAAATCATGGCGCGCATGTGTGGTTTTGTGCACCGAGCCCCACCAGATAGTGGTATACTCTGCGCCGCAAATGCGATTGATAAAACATTCGGCAACCCCGTTGGTTTTATCAATCGCATATACATTGTAAATCCTTTTCCCTCGTAATTCTGACAATAAAGACCGCCATGAAGTTTATCATTAAATTGTTCCCGGAAATCACCATCAAGAGCCAATCTGTGCGCTTGCGCTTTATCAAGATCCTCTCGACCAGTATTCGCAACGTCCTGAAGCAGTATGATGAAACACTGGCGGTTGTCCGTCACTGGGATCATATCGAAGTTCGCGCCAAAGATGAAAACCAGCGACCGGTGATTGCCGACGCGCTGACGCGCATTCCTGGCATCCACCACATCCTGGAAGTGGAAGATCGCGACTATACCGATATGCACCACATTTTTGAGCAGACGCTGGAAGCCTATCGCGAGCAACTGGAAGGCAAAACCTTCTGTGTGCGCGTTAAGCGCCGCGGCAAGCAGGACTTCAATTCGCAGGACGTAGAACGTTACGTCGGCGGCGGTCTTAACCAGCACATTGCCAGCGCGCGCGTTAAGCTGTCGCATCCGCAGGTGACGGTCAACCTGGAGATCGAAGACGACAAACTGATGCTGGTTAAAGCTCGCCGTGAAGGCATCGGCGGTTACCCGGTAGGGACTCAGGAAGACGTGCTGTCGCTGATTTCCGGCGGTTTCGACTCGGGCGTTTCCAGCTATATGCTGATGCGCCGCGGTTGCCGCGTGCATTATTGCTTCTTCAATCTGGGCGGCGCCGCGCATGAAATTGGCGTGCGGCAGGTGGCTCATTACCTGTGGAACCGCTTTGCCAGTTCGCACAAGGTGCGCTTTATCGCGATCGATTTTGAACCTGTGGTTGGCGAGATCCTGGAAAAGGTTGAAGACGGCCAGATGGGCGTGGTGCTTAAACGCATGATGGTGCGTGCTGCTTCACAGATAGCCGAACGTTATGGCGTGCAGGCACTGGTGACCGGTGAGGCGTTGGGGCAGGTCTCCAGCCAGACGCTGACTAACTTGCGCTTGATCGACAACGCGTCCGATACGCTGATCCTGCGTCCGCTGATCTCTCACGACAAAGAGCACATCATCAAAGTGGCACGTGAGATTGGCACCGAAGACTTTGCCAAGACCATGCCGGAATACTGCGGCGTGATCTCGAAAAGCCCGACGGTGAAGGCGATTAAAGCCAAGATCGAAGAGGAAGAAGGCCACTTTGATTTCAGCATTCTTGATCGCGTGGTTAGCGAAGCCAAGAACGTGGATATCCGCACCATCGCCGAACAGGCGCAGGAGCAGGTTGCCGAAGTGGAAACCGTGGCGGAGTTTGACGCTGACCAGGTGATCCTGGATATTCGTTCTAACGATGAGCAGGAAGACAAGCCGCTGAAGCTGGAGCAGGTTGAGGTGAAACCGCTGCCGTTCTACAAGCTCAGCAGCCAGTTTGGCGATTTGGATCAGAGCAAAACCTACCTGCTGTACTGTGAGCGTGGCGTGATGAGCCGCCTGCAGGCGCTGTATTTGCTGGAGCAGGGCTTTACCAACGTGAAGGTCTACCGTCCATAATTAAGTCAGGGGGCGGCATGCCGCCCCCTGACTTAGTCGCGGAAATCGTACATCCCCGGTATCAACACCAACTGAGCGGCAATCTCTGCCGCTTTGGCTTTACCCAGCAGCAAATCAATCAGCTTCAGCGCAAACTCCATCGAGGTTCCCGGCCCCTGGCTGGTGAGCAGGTTAACGCGCGGATCAAACACCACACGTTTTTCTATCCATTTGTCGGCCGGGATCTGTTCTTTCAGCCCCGGGAACCCGGTCATATTACCGATGGGGAACAGATCGTGCTGTTGCAGCACCAGTGCCGGTGCCGCGCAGATGGCTGCGACGATATTGCCCTGCAGGTGCATCTGACGCACTTTCTCCACTAATAGCGGGCTGTCACGGAAGCATTCGGCGCCTTTCAGGCCACCGGGCAGCACGATAGCGTCAAAGGGATCGTCCACAATCGACACCAGCGGCGCATCGGCCAGCAGTTTTACCCCGCGTGAACAGACGATAGTCAGGTCGCCATCGCCGGCCACGCTGGCGGTGGTGACTTTGACACCCGCCCGCACCAGCAGATCGATGGTGGTGACGGCTTCGGTTTCTTCGCTACCAGGTGCCAGGCAGACCAGCGCCGATACGCTCATATTCATTTTCCTTTCGCTTAATCAATTCAAACAGTCGTGCGTTCTCTGGCAGAGTCACGCCGTGGCTACGCGCGCGGCGCAGCAGGTAGCCGGTAATGTAGTCGATCTCGGTGTGCCGCTGGGTGCGGATGTCCTGCAGCATCGAAGAGATGTTGTCTGCGGTGCTTTGGATCACCTCCATGACATATTGCAGCAAGCCCTCGCATGAGGTGTGGTAGCCCTCCATTTCCATGATGCTGGCGACCTCGCGGCAGAGGGCCTCGATTTGCTCCGGATAGCGTTGTAAATCGCCATTACGGCAATTATACAACGCCGTTAGCGGGTTGATCACGCAGTTGACTGCCAGCTTGCGCCAGTTCGCCGAGGCAATATTGTTGTGCCAGGCGACGTCAGGCAGGGCCTGATGCAACACTTCCGCCAGGTGGCTAAGGGATTGCGCCGCCGGGGAGGTCGGGCCGATATGGGTGGTGCCACCGGCGACATGGATAATAGTGCTGCCGTCATGGCGCGCCGCATGGGTGGTGGTGCCCTGCAGAATCGGTTGGTTGTTCGCAGGCAGTTCATCCTGAGTGCCCATGCCGTTGTGCAGCAGCAGGATGGCGCAACGCGGGTTTAGCTTAGGCAGCAGCGTACTGACCGCGCTGGATACCTGCCAGGCTTTCAAGGTGACCAGCAGCAGTTCGCTCTGGGCTAAATGTTCGGGATCGTTGGTGGGTAAATTACGGTTGAACGAGGCGCCTTCCGGCTCAATCACGTTCACTGCGCAGAAGGGTTGTGGCACCCGTAACCATCCCTGAACATCGTGACCCTGCTGATAAAGCCGGGAGAGCCACAGTTGTCCGAGCGCACCGCAACCAAGAATAGTTATTTTCATCCAGACTCCTGGGGGTAACGGGAATATCGCTCAATGACGGTCTTATAATTATAGACTTTTCTGCTGTTCGACGGCTTATCCACCGGTAGCTTCAGCAGATTTTGTCTGAGACGCTAAAGCGGTTATCATGCTCGGCATCGAAATCGCCTATCGTATTAGGCTCTCATTCAGGAGGAAGAAGTATGCCATCTTTCGACATTGTTTCCGAAATTGATATGCAGGAAGTGCGTAACGCCGTCGAGAACGCCACGCGCGATCTTGGCACCCGTTGGGATTTCCGTAACGTACCGGCCAGCTTTGAGCTGAACGAAAAAGACGAAAGCATTAAAGTCGCCAGCGAGTCTGATTTCCAGGTGCAGCAGTTGCTCGATATTCTGCGTGAAAAACTCAGCAAACGCAGCATCGAAGGCAGCGCGCTTGAGATCCCGGACGAACTGACTCACAGCGGTAAAACCTACAGTGTGGACGCCAAGCTGAAGCAGGGGATTGAAAGTGCCCAGGCGAAGAAACTCGTCAAGCTGATCAAAGACAGCAAGCTGAAGGTCCAGGTTCAGATTCAGGGTGATGAAGTGCGGGTAACCGGCAAGTCACGTGACGATCTGCAAGGCGTGATGGCGCTGGTGCGCGGTGCCGATCTGGGACAGCCCTTCCAGTTCAAGAACTTCCGCGATTAAGGTTTATCTAACTACTGACAAAGCCAGTTATTAGGGAGAGCGTGCCGAAGGGGTCGTAGCAACTTTAGTTGCCGGAGCGCCCCTCGGTGCGCTAGGCCCGGGTATCGCGGGCTAAAAACAACTTTGTTATCAAACGTGGGCCAGCTTGCTGGCCCTTTTCTTTACAGTGAATTCACCAGCGCTTCCAATTGGCCGCGGTTGGTTTGTTTGGTATCGACCTTGACGTAGGCACTGCGCTCTTCCGGCACCACTATCGCTTCTGCCACGCCCGGCTGGGCTTTCAGGCGGCTTTCCAACGCCGAATCTTTCACTGCCAGTTCCGACAGCGTAATACGCAGGCTGCTGACGTAAGGCGGTTCTTGCATGGTGCTGCTGACCAGGAACCAAACGGCAGCTAATACCGCCCCGGCAATAAACACCAGTCCTGCACCCTGCAGGCCATACAGCAAGCCACCCAGGCTGCCGCCGATCGCCACGCCGATAAACTGGCTGGTGGAGTAAACCCCCATCGCCGTCCCTTTGTAGCCAGCTGGAGACTCTTTACTGATCAGCGAAGGCAGGATCGCTTCCATCACGTTAAACGCCATAAAGAACAGCTGCACGCCGGCAATGATGCCCCACAGGTGTGCACCAGACAGCCACAGCAGCACTTCAGCGCAGAATAACACCGCTACGCAACCCATGAAGACCTGCTTCATACGGCGTTTTTTCTCGGCATAAATGATAAACGGCACCACGGCGGCAAAAGAAACCAGCATGGTGACCAGATAGACAATCCAGTGCTCACTCGGGGCCAAACCGGCTTTCTCCATCGCCAGCGGCAGCGCCACGAAGCTGGACATCAGCAGGATATGCAGACACATGATGCCGAAATTCAGCTTTAGCAGGCGGGAGTTGCTCAACACCTTGCTGAAGCTGCCGCGCACGATACTGGATTCACGGTTCAACACGTGGTGGCTGGCAGAAGGGACCACCGCCAGAGTGATCACGATGCCGGCCAATGCCAGCACTGCAATCATCCAAAACAGCGCATGCAGGCCAAAGGCGTGGGTGACGATCGGGCCCACCACCATGGCAATGGCAAAGGTAATACCGAAGCTGACGCCGATAAACGCCATCGCCTTGGTGCGGTTCTGTTCCCGGGTCAGGTCGGACAGCAGTGCCATCACCGCCGCGGCGATAGCGCCGGAGCCCTGTAATGCTCGGCCAAGGATCACGCCCCAGATGGAGTCGGTCGCGGCGGCAATTACGCTACCCAGCGCAAAGATCAGCAGGCCGCCGACAATCAGCGGCTTGCGGCCGATACGATCGGAGATCAGGCCGAAGGGGATCTGGAACACCGCCTGCGCTAGTCCATAAATACCGATGGCGATACCGATTAGCGTTTCGCTGGCGCCGTTCAACGCCATACCGTAGGTGGTCAGTACCGGCAGCACCATAAACATGCCCAGCATGCGCAGTGAGAATACGGTTCCTAATCCCCAGGTCGCTCGTCGTTCCAGCGGGGTCATTGCATTATCGTTCATTAAAACCTCATTAAAAGCCATTCCGTCAGGCTATCGGTGATAGCGCCTGAGGGGATAGCTTCTGTCAAAGCTGCGTCATTTTAGTGTGAAGGGCAGGGGGGGTAAATCTAATGTTGTTTAACAGATATTACAGTTCGTCGGCTTTTTGGCGAGACAAATAAAATGGGCCGCTAAAGCGGCCCATTCACAGACGATTTGGCTTACCAGACGTACGTCATCAGCGCTTCCGGCGCGGCTGTCGCACTGAAGTCGATAGACATCATTACGCTCAGCGAAGTGATGGCAACAATCGAGAACACAAACAGCTTACGTGCCCAGACGCTGTCATTTTCGGTTTTGTAACCACGCAGCGCCATACCCAGCCACCATACGCTTACTGCCGCAGCGACAATCAGGTATTTGTAGCCGGCGTAGCCGCCTAGGGTCAACATCAGGGTGGCAATCATAAACGCCACAATGTAGACCGTGATGTGGTTCTTCGCCACCGAAATGCCTTTCACTACCGGCAGGACCGGAATGTTGGCTGCCTGGTAATCTTTAAAGCGGAAGATGGCAATCGCATAGGAATGCGGCATCTGCCACAGGCTAAAGATAGCCAGCAGGATCAACGCACCGGCATCGAACTCGTTGGTGACTGCGCAATAACCGATAACCGGCGGCGCAGCGCCCGACAAGCTGCCGATCAACGTGCCATAGACCGAGTGGCGTTTCATGTACAGGCTGTAGACGCCGACATAAACCACAAAGCCCATCACCGCCAGCCACATGGCCAGCGGGTTGGCGCCGATATACAGCAACGCAAAGCCCGCAATACCCAGAGCGGTAGCGTAAACCAGGCTTACACTCGGCGCGATCAGGCCTTTAACCAGCACCCGATTCTTCGTTCTCTCCATTTTCTTGTCGATGTCGCGGTCAATGTAGTTGTTAAACACACAGCCCGAAGCGACAACCAACGAGACACCCACCAGGGTGGCGAGAAACAGGGGATAGTCGATGCTCCCTTTAGAGGCGAGCAGGAACCCCCCGACGACAGAAATTAAATTGCCGAAAATAATTCCTGGTTTAGTTACTTGCAGGTATTGCTTAATCATCACGTCCAGCTCTGCTCTTAATCGACCATCATATTGATGTTGAGGTTGTACATAATCCAGAGTGAACCCACAACAACGATACCGATGATCATAGCGGTGAACAGCAATGCCACCAGGTTCCAGCGCTCTTCCGATGAGGTATTCATGTGCAGGAAGTAAACCAGGTGAACAACCACCTGAATCACCGCCATGCCGACTACAACCGCCAGGATAGTTGAGTGAGAGGCGGTGCCGCTCATCACCATCGCAAATGGAATCACCGTCAGGATGATCGACAGAATAAAGCCGATCAGATAGGTCTTGACGCTACCGTGGCTTGCGCCGCCGTGAGAAGTTTCATGGGATGAATGACTCATGACATAACCCCCAGCAGGTAAACAACGGTGAATACGCAGATCCAAACCACGTCCAGGAAGTGCCAGAACAGGCTCAGGCACATCAGACGGGTTTTATTGGTTGAAGTCAGGCCGCGCTTGCTGACCTGAATCATCATGATAACGATCCAAACCAGACCGGTAGTCACGTGCAGCCCGTGGGTAGCAACCAGTGCGAAGAAGCCGGACAGGAACGCACTGCGATCCGGGCCATAGCCTTCAACGATCAGGTGATGGAACTCATAGATTTCCATCGCTACGAAGCCCAGACCAAACAGGAAGGTCAGGAACAGCCAGGTATTCACGCTGCCAACCTTGCCTTTGTTCACGCCGATCATCGCCATACCGTAGGTGATGGAGCTGAACAACAGCAGGAAGGTCTCAACCAGAACAAACTTCAGATCGAAGATGTCTTTGCCAGAGGGACCGCCAGCGGTCCCGTTCACCAGTACTGCATAAGTCGCGAACAAGCTCGCAAACAAAATACAGTCGCTCATCAGGTAGATCCAGAATCCGAAGACTTTGGTCTCTCCTGCGTCGTGGTGCCCATGCTCTGCATGGGCTGCATCATGCTTAGTCAGAGTATCAGTTGACATGTTTCACGCCTGCTTTGCTGATTTGTTCATAGTGTTGGTTTTCAATGCGCTCGATTTCATCAACCTGCACATAGTAATCAACATCTTGATCGAAGCTCTTGGCAATCCAGGTCACGATCATACCTACGAAGGCAGCGATCGCCATCCACCAGATATCCCAGATCATCGCGAAACCAAATACCAGGCTGAAGCCAGCAATAATCACACCGGCACCGGTATTTTTCGGCATATGAATCGGCTCGTATTTCGCCGGTTTCTTATAAGCGTTGCCTTTTTCTTTCATGTCCCAGAATTCATCACGGTCATGAATCTGTGGCACTACGGCAAAGTTATAGAACGGCGGTGGAGACGAAGTAGACCACTCCAGCGTACGAGCGCCCCATGGGTCACCGGTCAGATCACGGTTCTGCTCACGGTCACGCACACTGACGTAGATCTGAATCAGTTGGCACAGGATACCGCAGGCAATCAGAGCCGCGCCGCCAGCCGCTACCAGCAGCAGTGGGTGGAACTCTGGGTTGATGTTCTGGCTGATACGACGAGTCATACCCATAAAGCCCAGAGCATACAGCGGCATAAAGGCCACGAAGAAACCGATGATCCAGAACCAGAACGCACGGATACCCCAGGTTTCGTTCAGCGTGAAGCCGAAGGATTTAGGGAACCAGTAGGTCAGGCCGGCGAAGCAACCGAACACCACACCGCCGATAATCACGTTATGGAAGTGGGCAATCAGGAACAGACTGTTGTGCAGCACGAAGTTCGCGCCCGGTACTGCCAGCAGAACGCCGGTCATCCCACCCACGGAGAAGGTGATGATGAAGCCGATGGTCCACAGCATTGCGGAGTTGAGCTGAATGCGGCCCTGGTACATGGTGAACAGCCAGTTGAAGATTTTCACCCCGGTAGGGATGGAAATGATCATGGTGGCGATACCGAAGAAGGCGTTAACGTTCGCGCCGGACCCCATGGTAAAGAAGTGGTGCAGCCATACGATGAACGACAGAACGGTAATCGCGATGGTTGCCCATACCAGTGAGGTATAGCCGAACAGACGTTTTCTTGAGAAGGTCGCGGTGACTTCAGAGAACACACCAAACACTGGCAGAACCAGGATATACACCTCTGGGTGACCCCAGGCCCAAATCAGGTTGATGTACATCATCATGTTGCCGCCCATATCATTGGTAAAGAAATGGAAGCCCAGGTAGCGATCCAGGGTCAGCAACGCGATGGTAACAGTCAGAATTGGGAAAGAAACGATGATCAGGACGTTAGTACACAGCGCCGCCCAGGTGAACACCGGCATCTTCATCAGAGGCATGCCAGGAGCACGCATCTTCATGATGGTGGCGAAGAAGTTCACACCGGTCAACAGGGTACCCAGACCGGAAATCTGCAGACTCCAGATCCAGTAATCGACCCCGACGCCAGGACTGTATTCCTTGCCCGACAGCGGCGGATACGCCAACCAACCGGTCTGCGCAAACTCACCGACCCCCAGAGAGATGTTGATCAGTACGACACCCACCACGAAGAACCAGAAACTCAGGGAGTTCAGGAACGGGAAGGCAACATCACGCGCACCGATTTGCAAGGGGACAACCACGTTCATCAGGCCGACCACGAAAGGCATCGCCATGAAGAAGATCATGATTACGCCGTGGGCGGTAAATATCTGGTCGTAGTGGTGCGGCGGCAGGAATCCGGCCTCGCCGGCGGACGCAAGCGCCTGCTGGCTACGCATCATGATGGCATCGGCAAAACCACGCAGCAACATAACCATTGCCACGATGATGTACATGATACCAATTTTTTTATGGTCGACCGAAGTCAGCCAATCGCTCCATAGCCATTTCCACTTGCCGAAATAGGTTATCAGCGCCAGCAGAGCCAGGCCCCCGATAACAATTGCAGCAACGGTGACCATGATGATCGGTTCGTGGTACGGAACCGCATCAATCGTTAATTTTCCCAACATCAGTTTTATTCCTCGGCTCCGGCGTGAGCAGCATGTTCACCCATGTCCATACCCTGGCTCATGTCCATACCTTCGTGCGTGGTAGCGCCCTTGTGCATGTTCATATCGCCCATGAATTTGCCAATAGTTTCTTTGAACAAATTAGGTTTGACACTGGAGAAGTACTCGACCGGGTTATTTTCACTCGGCTCTGCCAGTTTGTTAAAGTCGCTGGTGGCGTTAAGGTTAGTCGACGATGCTTTCACCTTGGCAACCCACTG
Source organism: Serratia proteamaculans (assembly GCF_946227095.1). Classification (GTDB taxonomy): domain Bacteria; phylum Pseudomonadota; class Gammaproteobacteria; order Enterobacterales; family Enterobacteriaceae; genus Serratia; species Serratia proteamaculans_E. The sequence goes on along the minus strand of NZ_CAMISV010000006.1, from coordinate 127,610 downwards.
ATCGAAGTCGCCTTCGGTTGGGGTGACAATGGCGGTGAATTTCATGCCGGAGAACCCGCGACCGCTGAAGCTGCTGGAAATACCGTCGTATTTGCCTGCTTCATTGCCGATCAGGTGCAGTTTGGTCTGCATCCCGGCCATCGCATAAATCTGCCCACCTAACTGAGGAATAAAGAACGAGTTCATTACCGAGTTAGAGGTGATTTTGAATTCAACTGGAACATCTTTCGGGAAAGCCAGTTCATTAACCGTTGCGATGCCTTGTTCTGGGTAGATAAACAGCCATTTCCAGTCAAGCGACACCACTTCGATCGTCATCGGCTTCTTGTCAGTGACAATCGGCTTGAACGGATCCAGCTCGTGGGTAGTCTTCCAGGTAATGGTGCCAAGGATGGCGATGATAATGATAGGAATGGTCCAGACGACCGCTTCGATTTTGTTGGAGTGTGACCAGTTCGGACTGTATTTGGCATCTTTGTTGGAAGCACGGTACTTCCAGGCAAAGGCGAACGCCATAAAGATGACTGGCACCACCACGATCAACATCAAGGCGATTGCAGTGATAATCAGTGTCCGTTGCTCAACACCAATTGCTCCTTTGGGATTCATCAATACCATATTGCAACCGCTGAGCATTACAGTGGAAGCAATTAATGACAACATCCCAATACTTTTATTGTATTTCTTAAGTCTCATCTAACGACCCCAATTACAAAGGCTCTATATTGTCGTTTCATGTGTGAGGGCATTTTACGGGAAGGTTGCAGTACTGTAAACATGCTTAAGGGAGTGTCAGCGCCTTGTTGACACTTTCTGTTAAGGGGGTCACAGATGTCACGTTGCGTGACAATTTACTAATGGCAACAAAGCGTTGGCTCGCTGAATCGTGACGAGCATCCCCTATGTTAAGGAAAACTAAAGGTATGCTGAGTTTGGCAGATTTAGCTGCCGTTTTTAAATACGCTGGAAAGGTTTATTTAATGTAAAATAATTGTGTATTTAAGGTGAATTTAATTTTATTTCCGAGTGCTTTAGTCGGATAAAAAAATAATCCTTCCGCCATTTATGTTCTTTTATCCGAAATAAACTCATCACGCTGATGCATTTTTGCCGACCGGTGTGACCACCGGCCGACGATATCAGGCAAGTTTAGTGCGGCGCAGTGCCAGATAGTCCAGCAAACTGCCCATCACAATGCCGACCAGACTTAACGCGGCACCCATCTGCAACAACCGATCGGCCAGGTTCGGCAAGGCACTCCAGTCGAGCGCGTTGGTGATCAGCAGAATCAACCACAGCCCCAGCAGTGAGCAGCCCAGGGTCAGCATGCGCAATGCCCAGCGGTAAAACTGGCGAAATTCGGTGCGTGGCATGAAGTTATCGGTGCGCTGCGTGTATTCCAGCGTCTGACGGCACAGGCGCAACAGCAGCAGACCAGGCAAGGCAGCGGCAATCGAGAATAAATAGAACAGCGGCCAGCCGTGTGCTTCGACAAACCAGCCGGCAATCGGGCCAACATAGACGCGTCCGACCGCCGACAGCGCCGACAGCAGGGCAAACTGGGTGGCGGAAAATGACCGGTTACACAACGTCATCAGCAGCGCGACGAAGGCAGCGGTGCCCATGCCGCCGCACAGGTTTTCCAGGAAGATGGCGCTGCCCATGGTCATGATGTTTTTATCGGTGACCGCCAGTATCCAGTAACCGAGATTGGAGACCGCCTGCAGGATGCCGAACAGCATCAGGGCACGGAACAGGCTAAGGCGTTGCATCAGTACGCCGCCAAACAGCGCACCGACGATGGTGGCAAACAGGCCGAGAGTTTTGTTCACCAGCCCGACTTCCCCGGCATCGAAGCCGACGCCGCGGATCAGGAAAGTGGTGCTCAGGCTGCCGGCAAAGGCATCGCCCATCTTGTACATCACGATCAGCAGTAGGATCAGCCAGGCGTTGTTACGTGCGAAGAAATCACGCAGCGGGGCGACGACTGCCTCCTCCATGGTGCGCGGTGCAGGAATGCTGTTGTCCGGCTCCGGTGCCAATAGGGTGGCGACGATACCGATCAGCATCAACCCGGCCATCAGCCAGTAGGTAGACTGCCAGCCGAAATAGCGATCCGCCAGCCACAGCGCCAGCCCGCCGGACACCAGCATCGCCAGCCGGTAACCCAGAACCGAGACCGCAGCGCCAGTGCCACGTTCTTCAGCGCTCAACAGATCGGTTTTATAGGCGTCGAAAACAATATCCTGCGACGCAGAACAGAACGCCACCAGCACCGCCAGCGCCGCCAACCACCACAGGTGCTGCGCCGGTTGCATAAAGCCCATCGCCACAATCGACACCACCAGCAGCAATTGGCTGATCAGCAGCCAGCCGCGCCGCCGCCCAAGGAATGGCGGGGTGTAGCGGTCCATAAAGGGTGACCACAGGAATTTGAACACATAGGCCTGACCGACCAGCGAAAAGATGCCGATGGTTTTCAGATCGATGTTTTCGACGGTCATCCAGGCTTGCAGCGTGCCGGAGGTCAATGCCAGCGGCAGACCCGACGCAAAGCCCAGCAGCAGGAGGATAGCGGAGTTACGCTGGGTGAAGATATTCAGATAGTTTTTCGACATGAGTTCCCTGTCTGCACCGCCCGATGGTTTGGGCGGCACAAGGCGTTCGTGGCTTAACGTGCGTTTTGCTTGATAAAGTCGTTGACGCTGGTGTCCTGCGCCATATCGGCAATAACGTCACCCAGAACGGTGTTAACCGCGTTGGTGATTTTCTCGTTGGTCGCCGTGAAGGCGCCCTGCACGTTATAGGTTGAGCGGTAGTTCTTCACCTGCTTGTTGCCGTTCTTCGCCTGGGCGGTGATAGAGATATCGGCCTTGGTGGTGATGTTGTAGCGCAGGTTGCCTTCGGAGACGTCTGCATACAGGTTATTGACCACGATTTGCAGGTCAACGGCACCGTCAGCACCGATCATATAGCCGCGTGCGCCCATTTGTTTCTCCAGCACTTCCTGCAGCAGGAAGCGCAGATCGCGGGATGGGGTCAGGGTCACCAACTGGCCGTCGCGGTTCACTTTCGCCAGTGCCTGGTCCTGGCGCTGATCCGCGCCGTTAATGCTGATGGTCACACCTTGCAGCGTCGGATCCTGCTGTGGCAAGACGATCTTCGGCGTGACGTTCAGGGTGTTGCTGCTGGTAGCACAGCCGGCCAGCATCAATGCGGCCAACAGTGGAAGGCAAAGTTTCTTTAACATAGTTACTGTCTCATTCTCGATGGATTTTAAGCCGACGCAAACAGCCCATGACAGAGAGGCCGATTTGAGCAAGCTTTCTGTAATAATCAGAGCGGGATAGCCAACAACAAATTGTCGACATCATAGCATCGCCGCCGGCCGGAGGAAGCGCAGAACGCACCGGAGTGACAAATTTTTACCTGCCGTTGATAAAAACATGCTTTTTTGAGCGTCTCAATCAGAAAAACCTCAAGCGGCGACGGATGTTGGCCGTTTTTTGCCCGCAAAGAAGAGAAATTTAGCTGAGGAATGGTCTAAACGGGGAGAAAGCGGCTAATATTGAAATAGATGGGGACGGTCCTCTGCCGGTGTAGTAAGGAGATCCTATGATTCGCGAGCAAATAGAAGCAAAGTTAAGGGCGGCATTTGAGCCCGCGTATCTGGAAGTCGTTGATGAAAGCTATCGTCATAACGTTCCGGCGGGTTCAGAAAGCCATTTCAAGGTGGTGTTGGTCAGCGATCGCTTCGTCGGCGAACGTTTCCTGACACGACATCGCTCGATTTACGGCGTCCTGTCGGAAGAGTTGTCCGATGGCGTGCATGCGCTGGCGCTGCACACCTATACCCTGAAAGAGTGGGAAGGGTTGCAGGATACCGTGCCGGCTTCTCCCCCTTGTCGTGGGGCCGGTACCCTGGCCTGATGGCTAAATTTGCGGTATCAGTGGAACTTTGACCACGATTTGGGGTATTACTACAGACGAATTTTGGAACGGCCTGCGGGCCGTTTCTGTTTTTGACGACGACACAGCCGATGCGCAATGCAGCCAAGGCCGGGTCGGCTTCGGCGGCCTTTTGGCGATCAAATCGGCAAAAGTGTGAGTTTTAGCGCGCCGCCGCCGCCTTGCTTTCCTCGACTCGCTCCGCATGCGCCGCTATAATGTCGCGTCTTATTTTTCCGGAATGGTTTCGGGACGCTTCTGTCATCAGGAAACTCGGTTCTGTAATGTAGCCGTCCTGGTTCTTGGAACGGAGTTGACCGAGCACTGTGATTTTTTTGAGGTAACAAGATGCAAGTTTCAGTAGAAACCACTCAAGGCCTTGGGCGCCGTCTCTCTATTACTGTACCCGCTGATACAATCAAGCAGGCTATTAAAAAAGAGCTGATCAACGCTGCAAAAAGCGTTCGTATCGATGGCTTCCGTAAAGGCCATGTACCGATGAACATCGTTGAGCAACGTTATGGCGCTTCCGTTCGTCAAGACGTACTGGGCGATGCGATGCAACGCAGCTTCGTTGATGCGATCATCAAAGAAAAGATCAATCCGGCTGGCGCACCAAACTACGTGCCGGGCGAGTACAAAGAAGGTGAAGATTTCACTTTCACCGTTGAGTTCGAAGTGTATCCGGAAGTTGAGCTGAAAGGCCTGGATGGCATCGAAGTTGAGAAGCCAGTGGTTGAAGTTAACGACGCTGACGTTGACACCATGCTGGACACCCTGCGCAAGCAGCAGGCGACCTGGAAAGAGACCGATCGCGCAGCTCAGGCTGAAGACCGTGTGACCGTTGACTTCTCAGGCTCTATCGACGGTGAAGAATTCGAAGGCGGCAAAGCCTCTGATTTCGTACTGGCCATGGGCCAGGGCCGCATGATCCCAGGCTTTGAAGAAGGTCTGGTCGGTCATAAAGCCGGTGAAGAATTCGCTATCGACGTTAACTTCCCAGAAGATTATCACGCTGAAAATCTGAAGGGTAAAGCGGCTAAGTTCGACATCGTTCTGAAGAAAGTGGAAGAGCGTGAACTGCCAGAGCTGACTGAAGAATTCATCAAGCGTTTCGGCGTGGCTGATGGTTCTACCGAAGGCCTGCGTGCTGAAGTGCGTAAAAACATGGAGCGCGAGCTGAAAGGCGCAGTGCGTAACCGCATCAAGACTCAGGCAATCGACGGCCTGGTCAGCGCTAACGAAATCGACGTTCCTGCTGCGCTGATCGACGGCGAAGTTGACGTTCTGCGCCGTCAGGCTGCACAGCGTTTCGGCGGCAACGAGAAGCAAGCGCTGGAACTGCCACGCGAACTGTTCGAAGAGCAGGCTAAGCGTCGCGTCGTTGTCGGTCTGCTGCTGGGCGAAGTGATCAGCACCAACGATCTGAAAGCTGACGAAGATCGCGTTAAAACGCTGATCGAAGAAATGGCTTCTGCTTACGAAGATCCAAGTGAAGTTGTTGAGTTCTACAGCAAAAACAAAGAGCTGATGAACAATATGCGCAACGTTGCTCTGGAAGAACAAGCGGTTGAAGCCCTGCTGGCAAAAGCGAAAGTGACTGAGAAAGCCACTACCTTCAGCGAGCTGATGAACCAGACTCAACAGGCGTAATGTCTGTACGCCAGGGCGCAACTCGTTGCGCTCTCGGGGCCGCCTGGTCGGTCCCGGCGTTAAAAAAGCCCGTAACCTTCGGTTGCGGGCTTTTCTTTTTGCCACGTTGCTGATTAATCTCAGGTTAAGCGTGACAATATGCACTATATTTACACTGTTGATCTTGTAACAGTCTGGCATGATGGTTATCACCCGCCGCGAAGGTGTGCAGGATAACCGCTAAAAATACGCCGCCGGGCTTGAAATTCTGACAGTGGCCCCAATCTGTAAAATGTATATATTTAGGCTGTTTGCCAGAGTGCGCGGGATAAGATAAACCGTCGGGTACGTGTGGCGTGGGTCGAATGCTTGAGCATAGTCATCATGACCGTTCTCAAGTAGAATCGGTGTAATAGGGTGTAACCCTGGCCGCCAAGGCAATTTCTATTAGGAGACGGTAATGTCATACAGTGGCGAACGAGATCAATTTGCACCTAACATGGCCCTGGTGCCGATGGTGGTAGAGCAGACTTCACGCGGGGAGCGTTCTTACGACATTTATTCCCGCCTGCTGAAAGAGCGCATTATTTTCCTGACCGGCCAGGTCGAAGATCACATGGCCAACCTGATTGTGGCGCAGATGCTGTTCCTCGAAGCAGAAAGCCCGGAAAAAGACATTTTCCTCTACATTAACTCCCCGGGTGGCGTGATCACCGCAGGCATGTCAATCTATGACACCATGAAGTTCATCAAGCCGGACGTCAGCACCATTTGTATGGGCCAGGCGTGCTCGATGGGCTCCTTCCTGCTGACTGCCGGTGCCAAGGGCAAACGCTTCTGTCTGCCGAATTCACGCGTGATGATCCACCAGCCGCTGGGCGGCTATCAGGGCCAGGCGACGGATATCGAAATCCATGCGCGTGAAATCCTGAAGGTGAAGGCGCGTATGAATGAGCTGATGGCAGAACACACCGGCCAGACACTGGAGCAGATCGAACGCGATACCGAGCGCGATCGCTTTATGACCGCGGAAGAAGCGGTAGAATATGGTCTGGTTGACGGTATTCTGACGCACCGCAAGTAACACCACGCGGCTGGCGAGATAATTGTGCGAGCCGATAGACTATAGTAATCAGAGCGGGCGTGGCTCGCTCTGGTGAGCATTATCGGCATTCCCGGTATGAATTCGGGGCGCACGGCCGCCGTGATTTTCCTGCGGGACAAAGACTAAAGAAGAGGTTTACTGATGACAGATAAGCGCAAAGACGGTTCAGGAAAGCTGCTGTACTGCTCTTTCTGCGGCAAAAGCCAGCATGAAGTGCGTAAGCTGATTGCCGGTCCGTCAGTGTATATCTGCGATGAATGTGTTGACCTGTGTAACGACATTATTCGCGAAGAGATTAAAGAAGTTTCACCGCATCGTGAGCGCAGTGCGCTACCGACGCCGCACGAGATCCGCCATCACCTGGATGACTACGTCATCGGTCAGGAACCGGCGAAGAAAGTGCTGGCAGTCGCGGTGTATAACCACTACAAACGCCTGCGCAACGGCGATACCAGCAACGGTATCGAGTTGGGCAAAAGCAACATTCTGCTGATTGGGCCTACCGGTAGCGGTAAAACCTTGCTGGCGGAAACGCTGGCACGCTTCCTGGATGTGCCTTTCACCATGGCCGATGCCACCACGCTGACCGAAGCCGGTTATGTGGGCGAGGACGTGGAAAACATTATCCAGAAGCTGCTGCAGAAGTGTGACTACGACGTGCAGAAAGCCCAGCGCGGCATTGTCTACATCGATGAAATCGATAAGATTTCTCGTAAGTCAGACAACCCGTCGATTACCCGTGACGTTTCGGGTGAAGGCGTGCAGCAGGCGCTGTTGAAGCTGATCGAAGGCACCATTGCCGCCGTTCCGCCGCAGGGTGGCCGTAAGCATCCACAGCAGGAATTCCTGCAGGTTGATACCTCGAAAATCCTGTTTATCTGTGGCGGCGCCTTTGCCGGCCTGGATAAGGTGATCGGTCAGCGCGTGAATACCGGTTCCGGTATTGGTTTTGGCGCCACCGTGAAGGGTGAGGCTGAGAAAGCGACCGAAGGCGAACTGCTGTTGCAAGCCGAGCCGGAAGATCTGATCAAGTTTGGTCTGATCCCTGAGTTCATCGGTCGTCTGCCGGTAGTGGCCACGCTGAGTGAGCTGAGCGAAGATGCGCTGATCCAGATCCTGAAAGAGCCGAAAAATGCCCTGACCAAACAGTATCAGGCATTGTTCAATCTGGAAGGTGTGGAGCTGGAGTTCCGCGAAGAAGCACTGAACGCCATCGCCAAGAAGGCCATGAAGCGTAAAACCGGTGCACGTGGTCTGCGTTCTATCGTTGAAGCCGCGCTGCTGGACACCATGTATGACCTGCCATCAATGGACAGCGTCGACAAAGTGGTGATCGACGAGTCGGTCATCGCCGGCCAGTCCAAACCCTTGCTGATTTACGGCAAACCGGAAGCACAGGCTTCAGGCGAATAATTCGCCAGTCAAACCAGAAAGTTAATGTCAAAATGGGGGATTTTATCCCCCATTTTTATTTCCTGCATTCTGCCGTTGAATGTAAGAGATTCATCCCCATATACTCATTAACCAGATTTTATGAAACGTTTGATGCTTGCGTCTCATGAGATTCCCCCTCAACCTGGCGGAAGTTAAACTTAAGAGAGAGCTCTATGAACCCTGAGCGTTCCGAACGCATAGAAATCCCCGTCTTGCCGTTGCGCGACGTGGTGGTTTATCCGCACATGGTGATCCCGTTATTTGTTGGCCGGGAAAAATCAATTCGGTGCCTCGAAGCAGCAATGGATCATGATAAGAAGATCATGCTGGTGGCACAGAAAGAGGCCTCAACGGATGAACCTGGCATTAATGATTTGTTCTCTGTCGGCACCGTAGCGTCGATCCTGCAAATGCTGAAATTGCCTGATGGCACGGTAAAAGTGCTGGTCGAAGGGCTGCAGCGGGCGCGTATTACTACGCTTTCCGACAGCGGAGAGCATTTTGCTGCCCAGGCCGAATATCTTGAGTCACCTGCGATTGATGAGCGTGAACAAGAAGTGCTGGTGCGCACTGCAATCAATCAGTTTGAAGGCTACATCAAACTGAACAAGAAAATTCCACCGGAGGTGCTGACGTCATTGAACAGCATCGACGATGCTGCACGCCTGGCGGATACCATCGCTGCGCACATGCCGCTGAAACTCAGCGACAAGCAGTCGGTACTGGAGATGTTCGATATCACTGAACGTCTTGAATACCTGATGGCGATGATGGAATCGGAAATCGACCTGCTGCAGGTTGAAAAACGTATCCGTAACCGCGTCAAAAAACAGATGGAAAAAAGTCAGCGCGAGTACTATCTGAATGAGCAGATGAAGGCGATTCAGAAAGAACTGGGCGAGATGGACGATGCGCCAGACGAGCATGAAGCGCTGAAGCGCAAGATCGAAGCGGCGAAAATGCCGAAAGACGCGCGTGAAAAAACCGAAGCGGAACTGCAAAAGCTGAAAATGATGTCGCCAATGTCTGCGGAAGCCACCGTGGTACGCGGCTACATCGACTGGATGCTGCAGGTGCCGTGGAATGCGCGCAGCAAGGTTAAGAAAGACCTGCTCAAGGCGCAGGAAGTGCTCGATATCGATCACTACGGCCTGGAGCGCGTCAAAGACCGTATTCTTGAGTATCTCGCAGTACAGAGCCGTGTCAGCAAAATCAAAGGGCCTATCCTGTGTCTGGTAGGGCCTCCTGGCGTAGGTAAAACCTCGCTGGGTCAGTCGATCGCCAAAGCGACCGGTCGCCAGTACGTGCGTATGGCGTTGGGTGGCGTGCGTGACGAAGCGGAAATTCGCGGTCACCGTCGTACCTATATCGGTTCCATGCCGGGCAAGCTGATCCAGAAAATGGCCAAGGTTGGGGTGAAAAACCCGCTGTTCCTGCTGGATGAGATCGACAAGATGTCTTCCGACATGCGCGGTGACCCAGCCTCTGCACTGCTTGAGGTACTGGATCCGGAACAGAACGTGGCGTTTAACGATCACTATCTGGAAGTGGATTACGATCTGTCTGACGTGATGTTCGTGGCTACCTCGAACTCGATGAACATTCCTGCGCCGCTGCTGGACCGTATGGAAGTGATCCGTCTGTCTGGATACACCGAGGACGAGAAGCTTAACATTGCCAAGCAGCACCTGTTGCCGAAGCAGCTTGAGCGTAACGCCCTGAAGAAAGGTGAGCTGACGGTCGACGATAGCGCCATCACCGGCATTATCCGCTTCTACACCCGTGAAGCTGGGGTGCGTAGCCTGGAGCGTGAAATCTCCAAGTTGTGCCGTAAAGCGGTGAAAACGCTGCTGATGGACAAGAAGATCAAGCATATTGAGATCAACGGCGACAACCTGAAAGACTACCTAGGCGTACAGCGTGTCGACTACGGCCGTGCGGATACCGAAAACCGGGTGGGTGAGGTTACCGGCCTGGCGTGGACGGAAGTGGGTGGCGATCTGCTGACAATCGAAACCGCCTGCGTACCGGGCAAAGGTAAGCTGACCTACACCGGCTCGCTCGGTGAAGTGATGCAGGAATCGATTCAGGCTGCATTGACCGTAGTGCGTGCGCGCGCGGATAAATTGGGCATTAACCCTGATTTTTACGAGAAGCGTGACATCCACGTGCACGTGCCGGAAGGCGCTACACCGAAGGATGGCCCGAGCGCCGGTATTGCGATGTGTACCGCGCTGGTTTCCTGTCTGACGGGCAACCCGGTTCGCGCCGATGTGGCGATGACCGGCGAGATCACGCTGCGTGGTCAGGTACTGCCGATTGGTGGCCTGAAAGAGAAACTGCTGGCGGCCCATCGCGGCGGTATCAAAACCGTGCTGATCCCGTATGAAAACAAGCGCGATCTGGAAGAGATCCCGGCGAATGTTATCGCCGATCTGGATATTCATCCGGTACAACGAATTGATGAAGTTTTGAACCTTGCGTTGCTGAATCCGGCCTTCGGCGCACTGCCGGTAGCGGCAAAATAGTGACGTATCGCAAAAACCATTGATAAAACTTATGCTGGCAAGTCATTTCGGACTTGCCAGTCTTTTTTTGTACCGCTAAGTTAGACAGCTGTCGGCCCGCGTTTTGTCACGCTTTCGGTGGCTTGCCAAGGCACGATGGGATTGATATAACAGCTGCGCTGTCGCGCCGTAGGGATTTTTCGGTGCGACGATTGAATTCTAGAGGGGATGATAGAGTGAATAAGTCACAACTGATCGACAAAATTGCCGCAGGTGCTGATATTTCCAAAGCGGCAGCTGGGCGTGCTTTAGATGCAGTGATTGCATCTGTTACTGAATCCTTGAAGGAAGGGGATGATGTGGCCCTGGTAGGTTTCGGTTCCTTCACCGTGCGTGAGCGTTCGGCCCGTACTGGCCGTAATCCGCAAACCGGTAAAGAGATCGCCATCGCGGCAGCCAAAGTTCCGGCCTTCCGTGCAGGGAAAGCTCTGAAAGACGCAGTAAACTGATTGTTTGCGTCTAACCGTTTAGCGTTACAGGGCTTTGTAATAAACAATCACCTGACGCAACGGTGCTGGTAAGGTAAGATATAAGGCGCATCAGATTGATGCGCTTTTTTTATTTTTGTCGCAGGGAACGCGCCTGCGCAAGGGTGTTTTTAATCCACATCACAGCGGAGTGTTGTCACACTATGATGGACAATTTACGCGCGGCAGCTAATAACGTCGTGCTCAAAATCATCCTGGCCCTGATCATCTTGTCATTTATTTTGACCGGGGTGGGTAACTACCTGATCGGCGGTTCCGGCGATTATGCAGCGAAAGTAAATGGTCAGGTGATCGAGCGCGCTCAGCTGGAACAGGCTTTCCAAAGCGAACGCAGCCGCATGCAGCAACAGCTGGGTGACCAGTTCTCCGCATTGGCGGGCAACGAAGGCTATATGCAGCAGATGCGTCACCAGGCGCTGTCACAGTTGATCGACAACATGCTGCTGGACCAATATGCTAAGAAATTAGGCCTGAGCGTCAGCGACGATCAGGTAAAAGACGCTATCCGCAAAGCGCCTTACTTCCAGACTGACGGCCAGTTCGATAACGCCAAATATCTCGATCTGATTAGCCGCATGGGTTACACCGCCGACAACTTTGCGCAGTCCATGCGTCAGCAGCTGGTTAACCAGCAGGTGATCCAGGCCTTCGGCGGTTCAGGCTTCATTCTGCCTGCCGAAGCTCAGGACATGACGGCACTGGTGCTGCAACAGCGCGATGTGCGTCTGGCGACGCTGGATCTGAAAGCGTTGCAGGCCAAGCAGACCGTGACCGACGACGAGCTGAAAGACTACTACAGCCAGAACAAGAACAGCTTTATTGCGCCAGAACAGGTCAAAGTAAGCTATATCCCAATGGACGCCGCTTCCATGCAGGACAAGGTAACGGTAGCCGACGCGGATATCAGCGCCTACTACGACCAGCACAAAAGCAGCTACGGCCAGCCTGAGCGCAAGAACTACAGCGTGATCCAGTTGAAAACCGAGGCGGAAGCCAATGCGGTACTGGATGAACTGAAAAAAGGCGGCGATTTCGCTACGCTGGCGAAAGACAAATCCACCGACATCATCTCACGCCGTACTGGTGGTGAGCTGGGCTGGCTGGAGCCGGACACCACGGCAGACGAACTGAAGCAGGCTAACCTGACCGAAAAAGGCCAGCTTTCCGGCGTCGTGAAGTCCTCAGTAGGCTATCTGGTGATCCGTCTGAACGACATTCAGCCGGAGAAAGTGAAGCCGTTGAGCGAAGTGCGTGACGCCATCGCCAAGCAGGTTAAGCAGGAGAAAGCCGTAGACGCTTATTACGCGCTGCAGCAGAAGGTCAGTGAAGCGGCTACCAGCGATAACGAGTCTCTGGCATCAGCCGAAGAGGCTGCTGGTGTGAAAGCGGCACATACCGACTGGTTTACCCGCGACAATATTCCGGCAGCGCTGAACTTCAAACCGGTCATTCAGTCGATTTTCGACGGCACACTGATTGGTGAGGGCGGTTCTCCGGGCAGCAACTCCGATGTGATCACCGTTGATGGCGACCGTGCCTTCGTGATCCGCGTGTCTGGCCACAAGCCGGAAGGCATTGAACCCTTCGACCAGGTGAAAGATCGTGTGGCGGAGCTGGTCAAACGCAACAAAGCGGAACAGGAAGCGAAACTGCAGGGCGAGAAGCTGCTGGTTGAGCTGAAACAGGGTAAGGGCGACGAGGCGATGAAAGCGGCCGGTCTGAGCTTTGGCAGCGTGCAGAAAATGGCACGTGCGCCGGAAGACAGCCAGTTGGTGCAAAGCGTGTTCGCGTTGCCGCATCCGCAGGAAGGCAAGCCGGTCTATGGCATGTCGCAGGATCGCCAGGACAACGTGGTGCTGATTGCGCTGGATGCAGTCAACCCTGGCACCTTGTCGGCAGAAGAAATGAAAACCTTCGTCAGCAAAATGGAAGAAGGTGCGACTGGTGTGTCCTTTGACTCCTTGCTGGCTAGCCTGCGCAAAGAAGCCAAGATCACCATGGGTGCCGCTGAGCAGCAGCAACCTCAGTAAAGCGCCGCAGTTTTCTGCAACGTAATGTACTCCTCAAAGGCCGCTTTCGCGGCCTTTTCCATATATGAAATCCGCTAATTGCTGAAGTTTTCCCGCTGCGGCAAGGTGAGCTTGCTGTTAAACACAAGGAGGACACAGCATGCAACTTACAGAAATAAAAGCGGTAAAGGCTTTCAGCTTCAAAGCGTTGCTGACCGTAGCACTGCTCTCCCTGGCCGGGCTATCGGTGGCCGCGGAAGAGAAAGTGGGAGCTGGGCAACCGGTGCTGTCCGTGCCGGCGGGTAATGCAGGGCAAGGCGCAGAAGCCGGAGCGGCAGTCAATGAAGAAGCATCGGTCAGTATTAATCAGGCTGATGCCGAACAACTGGCCAGCATACTCAAGGGGGTAGGGTTGAAGAAAGCGGAGAGTATTGTGCGCTACCGTGAGCAGAACGGCCCCTTTACGCAGATTGAGCAGCTTCAGGAAGTACCGGGCATTGGGCCTGCACTGTTTGAAAGGAATCGCACGCGGCTCAAAATGTGATTTCGATCACGGCTGCGTGGCAAAGTGATAATGCAGCCCTTTTTCCTCTGCTACATTTTACAGGTCTTACCAGTTTGGCACCTTGACCAAATGGGTGAAGGAGTCGCTTGCGGCTCCTTCTTTCTGTAATCACCAGGCAGGAGCGGCCGTTTCCTATGCACCAGACCTTTATCAAAGTCCGTGGTTATCATCTTGATGTTTATCAGCACGTGAATAACGCCCGCTATCTGGAGTTTCTGGAAGAGGCACGTTGGGATTGGCTGGAAAACCAGGAAGGTTTCCGCTGGATGACGGAAAATAACATCGCCTTCATCGTAGTGAACATCAACATTAACTATCGCACCCCGGCAGTATTGGGCGACAAGTTACGCATTGACAGCCAGATGGTGCAGTTAAACGGCAAAAGTGGCGTGTTGAGCCAGAAGGTATTGCAGGATGCCACGGGGGCTGCGGTGGCGGATGCGTTGCTGACCTTCGTTTGTGTCGATCTGAAAACCCAGCGGGCGCTGCCGATTGAGGGACAACTGCGCGAACACCTGCAGGTGCTCACGCCGCCAGAAGATCAGTAAAGCAACGAGCGGCAGCCCGTGCCGCCGTTACTCAATCAGACCAGACCGGTCTTTTGCTTCAGGCTTGCCATCACTTCGGCTTTGTTGATTTGGTACTGCTTCAGCCCGTTGGCGCGCAGATGACAGGCCGCACATTCACCGCAGCCATCACCTTTAATGCCGTTGTAACAGGTCAGGGTCTCCTGTTGCACCAGCTCCAACTGATGGTAGTAATCCGCCAGTGCCCAGGTTTCTGCCTTGTTAAGCCACATCAGTGGCGTTTCAAAGCGGATATCGCGGGCGATGCCCAGCACTATGGCCTGGTTCAGCGCTTTGACAAACTCGTCACGGCAGTCAGGGTAGCCGGAGAAGTCAGTCTCACAGACGCCGGTGATCACCGCTTCAGCTTCGACCTGATAGGCATAAATCGCCGCCAGCGTCAGGAACAGAATGTTGCGACCTGGTACAAAGGTGCTCGGTAACCCATTGCTTTGCGTGCTGCCGTAAGCGGGAACCGGAATGTTGTCACGGGTCAGGCTGCTGATCGCCAATTCATTAAGCAGGCCTACGTCCAGCAGCTTATGCGCCTTGGCCCCCAGGGCCACCGACAGTTCCTGAGCCACCTCAATCTCGGCACGATGGCGCTGGCCGTAGTCAAAGGTGACGCAGTGAACTTCATCATACTGTTTCAATGCCTGAATCAAGCAGGTCGTGGAATCTTGTCCACCGCTGAAAACGACAACTGCGCGCTTCATAAAATTACCTCAATTTATTGCTGAGACCCTACCCGATACACATTCGGGCGGTAGGATAAAAATGCGTTGCGGCAACAATGGTAGCAGAAATGTCTGGCTACCGCAGAGCCAGCCAGACTTAGTCTGTCGAAGGGGGTTCCATGGTGTCCACCGGCGGTGGCAGCCAGGCCTGACAGAAATCGAACCAACCGTGGGCAGTCAGGGTGACGCCATGAATGCGCGGTGGCGCGCTGATTTGATACTGATAGTGAAACAGCGGAGTGATGATCGCCGCGGCCATCAGTTGTTGATAATAGTCTTTCAATTGCTGATAACGCGGCGGCTGTGCCGGTAGCTGCTGGATCTGTTGCAGCGTTTGTTGCTGATGCTGCCAGCGAGCGTCGGGCAGGATACCGCGCCACAGCGTATCCTGCCGCAGCCAGCTTTCCAGCGTCGCCTCCGGTGATTCCCCAATCAGGTTATCCGCCAGCAGCAGATCGGCCTGTTCGATTTGTTCGGTACTCTGCCAGCGCTTGCCCGCGTAGTAGCGTAGTTCCAGCTCGCAGCCATGTTGCGCCAACAGTTGCTGCAAGGCCACTGTGACCGTCTCCAGCTCCACCGGTGGCCGATACAACAGCGTCAATTTGGCGGGCAGGGCTATATCCTCGTCGGCCTGATGCTGTGGGATTGCCCAGCCGGGCAGCATTTCGTGGCTGGGGGTGATGACGCTGTTGGGCACCGGCAGATTGGCCAGCAGGCCGGATCGCTGGATCAGCATCAGCAGTTTTTTCCCCTGTGCCTCACTGAGTACGCCGTGCTTCAAATTCACCGCCAGATAGCACCAACCCAGGCTCATGCTGCGCTGTACCGGCCGCGCCAACGCCATCTCTTCCTGCTGACCAAGGGTAATGCGTACCGGATGCTGGCAACTGGTATAAACATCGCCAACATTCAGTTCGGGAGTGATCCAATACTCAATACTCTCCAGATAGGGATGCTGCAAATGGTAAAACGGGTGTTGCTCCAGCCGGACCAGGTGCGGTTGGTTCAGCGTCAATTTAAATGGGCCGGCGCCCATGCCTGAAGCATCCGGGTGAGTCAGCAGGCAAGGCAATTCCGCCAGCCGGTGCGCCAGCCAGTAGTCCGGATGCTGCAAATCAAACTGCAGGCACAGCGGATGGGGCAGACTGAGGCTGGCAACGTTGGCCAGGCTGGGTTGACTGCGAGGATGCTGCTGCAGTTTTTCCAGCGTTTGCAGCAGTTGCTGGCCGGTCAGTGGTTCACCGTTGTGCCAGCGTAGTTGGCTGCGCAGAAAGAACTGCCAGCGCAGGCCGTCATCGCTGATTTGCCAATGGTGGGCCAGATCTGATTGTGGCTCGGGATTACCGGTAATAAACCGCGTTAACCCGGCATGCAGGGTGGCAACCAAATGCTGTTCGGCGCGGCCGGTCAGGGTCAGCGGATCCAGCGATTCGAGCGTGCGGTAGTAGGGGATACGCAGCGTTGGGCTGCCGGCTTGCCATTGACCACCAAGATGTGGGCTAAGCAGTTCCTGTAAATGTTGCGGATCCAACTGCGCCATTTCCAGCGCACCCTGATGATCGCCCTCCTGCAGTAGCCTCTGAAGATGGGCAGCCCGCAGCTCGTCCGGCGTTTTCAGACAGTGCAAACGCGCACGTTTACCGCGCCCGGGCTGTGACTGCCAGCTCAGCCAACCCTGATCTTGCAGTTGTTGTACCAGAGTGCGGGCGTGGCGCTCGCTGCAATAGAACATCGCTGCCAGCTCGCCGATAGTGATGGCGACCGGTGCGCTACCTAGCTGCTGGTACAGGCGTTGATACTGGCTAAGGCGGTGGGTTAGACGCATGTCAGGAAATCCGGAACAGTTTTCCAGAATTGTTCACTATTACTTCCGCAAATACCATCCCATACTGCAGGGACTGTAATCGCGTTCACATTCACGAGGTCTTTATGTATCGCCTGGCGGCTTTTGATATGGACGGCACGTTGTTGACTCCGGATCACCGGGTCGGGCCGGAAACTCTGGCGGTGCTAAAGCAACTCCTCGAGCGGGAGATGATCGTCACTTTCGCCACCGGGCGGCACTATCTTGATGCACAGCCGATCATGGCGCAGTTAGGCCTGCAGGGCTACCTGATTACCGGCAACGGCACGCGGGTCTACGACAATCAGGGGCAGCAACTGCACGCCACCGACTTGCCGGCCGATATTGCCGAAGAGGTGTTGCATACCCACTGGCGCACCGACGCCAGCATGCACGTCTTCCGTGATGAAGGCTGGATGACCGGGTTTGCGGTGCCGGAGGAAATGTTGCTGGCCCACCATCTGAGCGGCTTCCATTACCAGCTTACCGAACTGCGGCGTTTACCGGCGTTCGGTAACAGCAAGGTTTGTTTTGTTGGGCCGCACGAGGAACTGCTGAAACTTCAGGTGCAGCTGCGCCAGCACTTTGCAGCGCGTGTCGACCTTTGTTTCTCGGCTTATGAATGCCTGGAAGTGTTGCCACTGGGCTGCAACAAGGGGTCGGCGCTGGATATGCTGAGCCGCCATCTGGGGCTGGAGATGGCGGACTGTATGGCGTTTGGTGATGCGATGAACGACAAGGAAATGCTGGCGGCAGTAGGGCACGGGGTGGTGATGGGCAATGCCCTGCCACAGTTGAAGTCGCTGTTGCCACAGCTACAGGTTATCGGTCACTGCGAACAGCAGGCGGTGGCTCACTATTTGCAACATTGGCTGCGTTCACCTTACCTCACCTATTCCCCCGAATTATGAGGCTTTATTGGCAGCCGCCGGGTAAGACTTACCCGGCTTTTTTTCGTCTGAACCTGCCGATTACAAGTCCGCTAACTGCGCCAGATGCGGCGTCAGATCACCGATATTGTTGCTGACCCATTCTGGATTGTAATAGGTGTCCAGGTAGCGCTCACCGCTGTCGCACAGCAGAGTGACGATCGAACCCTGCTCGCCGTTTTCCCGCATTTGCTTCGCTAACTGCAGCGCGCCCCATACGTTGGTACCGGTAGAGGCTCCCACCTTGCGCCCGAGGACCGTTTCCAGCCAGTGGATGGTGGCGACGCTGGCGGCATCAGGCACGCGGATCATGCTGTCGACCACCGACGGAATAAACGAGGGTTCGGCGCGTGGGCGACCAATGCCCTCGATGCGGCTGCCGCAACTGCCAATAAGGGTGCGGTCGCGCTGGTGGAAGCAATCATAGAACACCGAGTTTTCCGGATCGACCACCGTCAGGCGGGTGTCGTGCCCCTGATAGCGGATATAGCGCCCCAGTGTTGCGGAGGTGCCGCCGGTGCCGGCGCTCATCACGATATGTTTAGGCACCGGGAAGGGTTCACGCGCCATCTGACGGAAGATGCTGTCGGCGATGTTGTTGTTGCCGCGCCAGTCGGTTGCCCGCTCGGCGTAGGTGAACTGATCCATATAGTGGCCGTTCAGTTCTTGCGCCAACTGCTCGGAGGCGGCGTAAATCTGCGCCGCATGGTCGACAAAGTGGCAACGACCACCGTAGAACGCGATCTGCTCAACCTTGCGGCGTGCGGTGCAGGAAGGCATTACGGCAATAAACGGCAGGCCAATCAGTCGGGCGAAGTAGGCTTCGGACACCGCCGTACTGCCGGAGGAAGCCTCGATAATCGTGGTGTTTTCGGTGATCCAGCCGTTACACAGGCCGTACAGGAACAGTGAACGCGCCAAGCGGTGCTTCAGGCTGCCGGTCGGGTGAGTGCTTTCATCTTTCAGGTACAGGCAGATACCGGGAAATTCCGGCAGGTTCAGGCGGATCAGGTGGGTATCGGCGGAGCGTTGAAAATCCGCTTCTATTTCGCCGATAGCATATTTTACCCAAGAATTTGTCATCATCTGGCCTCAGAATAGGGGGCTTGTTTGTTGCATAATATAGCCTGCTGCGGGGAAAAAAGGATTGCCATTTTTCCTGTTTAATCGCCTAATGAGAGAAAATTATTCTCCTGGTTGACGATATGTTAGATAAAACAGACCGTAAATTACTGTGCATGCTGCAACAGGACTGTACGCAGCCGCTGCAGGTGCTGGCCGACGCGGTCAATCTGACGTCGACACCTTGTTGGAAAAGGCTCAAACGGCTGGAAGAAGAAGGTTATATCCGTGGGCGAGTCGCACTGCTGGATAACGAAAAGCTCGGCCTGGGCCTGACGGCATTTGTGCTGATCAAAACCCAGCAGCACAGCAGTGAGTGGTATCAACAGTTCGTGCAACTGACCAAGCAGATGCCGGAGGTGCTGGCGTTCTATCGCATGGCCGGAGAATACGACTACCTGATGCAGGTGGAAGTGGCGGATATGAAGAGCTACGACAGCTTTTACAAGCGCCTGGTGAACGGTGTACCGGGGCTGATCGACGTCACTTCCAGCTTCGCAATGGAAAAAATCAAATACACCACTGCACTGCCGATTCCTGAGTGAAAAGTTCACCAAATTGGCAAAGTAACGGTGGTATCCTACTCTGCTGAGGCAGAACAAGAGACAAAACCATTACATCCTGGAATAAAACTGCGTGAGACTATTTGCTCAAATCGGCTGGTATTTCCGCCGCGAGTGGCGTCGCTACCTCGGGGCGGTGGTGCTGCTGATCATCATTGCCATACTGCAACTGTTGCCGCCCAAGCTGGTGGGGATCATTGTGGATGGCGTCACCGAAAAACAGATGTCCGGCGGCGTGCTGATGGCATGGCTGGGGCTGATGCTCGGCACCGCCGTGGTTGTCTACCTGCTGCGCTACGTGTGGCGGGTGCTGTTGTTTGGGGCGTCCTACCAGCTTGCCGTCGAACTGCGTGAAAACTTCTACCGCCAGCTTAGCCGTCAGAATCCGGCCTTCTATTTGCGTCACCGTACCGGTGATCTGATGGCACGCGCCACCAACGATGTCGATCGGGTGGTTTTCGCCGCCGGTGAAGGAGTGCTGACGCTGGTGGATTCGCTGGTGATGGGATTGGCGGTGCTGGTGGTGATGAGCACCCAAATTAGCTGGCAGCTAACCCTGCTGTCGCTGATCCCGATGCCAATCATGGCGATCGTCATCAAGTACTACGGCGACCAGTTACACCAGCGTTTTAAATCGGCGCAGGCGGCGTTCTCCAGCCTGAACGATCAGGCGCAGGAAAGCATGACCAGCATCCGTATGATCAAGGCGTTCGGTCTGGAAGATCATCAGTCTAATCAGTTTGCCGAAGTCGCTGCGCAGACCGGTGCCAAAAACATGCACGTGGCGCGGGTGGATGCCCGTTTCGACCCGACGATTTATATCGCCATCGGTACCGCCAATCTGCTGGCGATCGGCGGTGGCAGTTGGATGGTGGTGAACGGAACCATGACTCTGGGCCAACTGACCAGCTTTGTTATGTACCTCGGCCTGATGATTTGGCCAATGCTGGCGCTGGCCTGGATGTTCAATATCGTTGAACGCGGCAGTGCAGCCTATAGCCGTATTCGCAGCCTGCTGGATGAAGCCCCGGCTGTGACCGATGGTGAGCAAACGCTGCCGGTCGGGCGTGGCAATCTGGCGGTCGATATCCGCGCATTCCACTACCCGGGCAATAGCCAGCCGACGCTGCACGATGTGGTGCTGAAGCTGGAGCCAGGGCAAATGCTCGGCCTGTGTGGCCCGACCGGCGCCGGTAAATCGACGCTGCTGTCACTGATCCAGCGCCAGTTCGATGTTGATGACGGCCAGATCAGCTATCAGGGGCTGCCGTTGACCCAGGTGAAACTCGACGACTGGCGCTCGCGCCTGTCCGTGGTCAGCCAGACACCGTTCTTGTTCTCGGACAGCGTGGCGAACAACATCGCGCTGGGGAATCCGGGGGCGACGCAGGAACAGATAGAGCGCGCGGCCCGCCTGGCCAGTGTGCATGAGGATATTCTGCGCCTGCCGCAAGGTTATGAAACCGAGGTGGGCGAGCGTGGCGTGATGCTTTCCGGGGGGCAGAAGCAACGTATCTCCATTGCCCGCGCCCTGTTACTGGATGCAGAAATCCTGATCCTCGACGATGCGCTGTCGGCGGTGGATGGTCGTACCGAACACCAGATCCTGCATAACCTGCGCAGCTGGGGGCAAAACCGCACGGTGATTATCAGCGCGCACCGGCTTTCGGCACTGACCGAAGCCAGCGAAATTCTGGTGATCCAGCACGGCGCTGTGGCACAACGTGGTCAGCATGCGTCCCTGGCCGCTCAACCCGGCTGGTATCGCGATATGTATCGCTATCAGCAACTGGAGGCGGCATTGGATGAGGCCCCGGAAAGCGGCGAGGAGAGTGACGCCAATGAATAAGATGCAAAAGCTGTGGCCGACGCTGAAGCGCTTGCTGGCTTATGGATCGCCGTACCGCAAGCCGCTGGGACTGGCGGTATTGATGCTGTGGGTCGCCGCGGCGGCGGAAGTCGCCGGGCCGATCCTGGTCAGTTATTTTATCGATAACTACGTTGCCAAGGGTCAGTTACCGCTGACTATCGTCTGCGGGTTAGCGGCAGCCTATATCCTGCTGGAGCTGTTGGCGGCGGCGCTGCACTATTTTCAGGCGTTGCTGTTCAACCAGGCGGCGGTCGGGGTAGTTCAACGTCTGCGAACTGACGTTATGGACGCTGCGTTGCGCCAACCGCTTAGCGCCTTTGATACTCAACCTGTTGGGCAGTTGATCTCGCGGGTGACCAATGACACCGAGGTGATCAAAGACCTGTACGTGATGGTGGTGTCCACTGTGCTGAAAAGTGCGGCGCTGATTGGTGCCATGCTGGTGGCGATGTTCAGCCTTGACTGGCGTATGGCGCTGGTGGCGATCTGCATCTTCCCGGCGGTATTTGTGGTGATGGGCATTTATCAGTACTACAGCATTCCTATTGTGCGCCGGGTGCGTAGCTATCTGGCGGACATCAACGACGGCTTTAACGAAGTGATTAACGGCATGGGCGTGATCCAGCAGTTCCGCCAGCAGATCCGCTTCGGGGAGCGCATGAGCGCCGCCAGCCGTTCACACTATACCGCGCGTATGCAGACGCTGCGGTTAGACGGTTTCCTGCTGCGTCCGCTGCTCAGCCTGTTTTCGGCGCTGGTGCTGTGCGGTCTGCTGATGCTGTTCGGCTTCAGCGGTGAGGGGGCGATCGGCGTTGGTGTGCTGTATGCCTTTATCAACTATCTGGGCCGTCTGAATGAGCCGTTGATTGAGTTGACGTCGCAGCAGTCGATCCTGCAGCAGGCGGTGGTGGCCGGTGAGCGTATTTTCGAACTGATGGATCGCAAACAGCAGAGCTACGGGGTGGACGATCGCCCGCTGGAGAGCGGTCGTATTGATATTGACGACCTGAGTTTTGCCTACCGTGACGACAAAAAGGTACTGCAGCATATTTCGCTGTCGGTCCCTTCACGTGGCTTTGTGGCGCTGGTCGGCCATACCGGCAGCGGCAAGAGCACGCTGGCCAACCTGCTGATGGGTTATTACCCGGTCGATCAGGGTGAAGTGCGTCTCGACGGACGTCCTCTGGCCAGCCTTTCACACCGGACTCTGCGCCAGGGTGTCGCGATGGTGCAGCAGGACCCGGTGGTGATCGCCGAGTCAGTGCTGGCCAACGTCACGCTGGGGCGCAATATCAGCGAAGAGGCGGTTTGGCAGGCATTGAAAACGGTACAACTGGCCGAATTGGTGCGCAGCTTCCCGCAGGGCATTCATACCCGGCTGGGCGAACAGGGCAATAATCTGTCGGTGGGCCAGAAGCAGCTATTGGCGATGGCCAGGGTGCTGGTACAGGCACCGCAGATCCTGATCCTCGATGAGGCCACCGCCAACATTGACTCAGGCACGGAACAAGCGATTCAGCGGGCGCTGCGTTTGATCCGCGAACACACCACGCTGGTGGTGATCGCTCACCGTTTGTCGACCATTGTTGATGCCGATTCGATTCTGGTGTTGCACCGGGGTCAGGCGGTCGAGCATGGCAACCATCAGCAACTGCTGGCGCAGCAGGGGCGTTACTACCAGATGTATCAACTGCAACTGGTGGGTGAAGAGCTGGCTGCCGCAAACCGCGAAGAAACACAAACTGCATAATGTCAGAGGCCGCTTTAGCGGCCTCTTTCTTTTCCACCACGCACCACAAACAGGCATCGCCACGTTTTAAATCCCTTTCTCTGCACTTTTTCGACGCGTCACGCACCAAAATAGTGCGCAATATTTAATCAATTCCTGGTGCGGTAGCGCGTCGTTGGCTCATCTCTGTGCGCCCGATTGCCGTCCTGCCGGTTAATTTGCTGAATTAGCGTACAAAATCATTTGTGGCATAGCCTTTGCTTTATAAGACTCGTACCAGGGGTGAGTTTGGGCTTAATTCGTGGAGGGGCAATATGAAGCTGGTGACCGTGGTGATTAAACCATTCAAGCTGGAGGACGTGCGTGAAGCCCTATCCTCTGTAGGTATTCAGGGGCTGACCGTAAGCGAAGTAAAAGGCTTTGGTCGCCAGAAGGGACATGCTGAGCTCTATCGCGGAGCTGAATACAGCGTCAACTTCTTACCTAAAGTAAAAATCGACATCGCTATCGCTGACGATCAGTTAGATGAAGTGGTTGATGTCATTAGTAAAGCGGCCTACACCGGCAAAATCGGTGACGGCAAAATTTTCGTTGCCGAATTGCAACGTGTCATTCGCATTCGCACCGGCGAAACAGACGAAGCAGCACTGTAATCACAGGCTCAGTAAAGTAATGGGGATGGATTGATAATGAAAAAACTTTTATCCATGTTGGGCCTGAGTACGGTAACCATGGTTCCTTCTTTGGCACTGGCCGCTCCGGCGGTCGCAGACAAGGCGGATAACGCCTTCATGATGATTTGCACCGCTTTGGTGCTGTTCATGACCCTGCCGGGTGTCGCGTTGTTTTACGGTGGTTTGTTGCGTTCCAAAAACGTGCTCTCCATGTTAACCCAGGTCACCGTCACCTTTGCACTGGTGTGTGTACTCTGGGTGCTTTATGGCTACAGCCTGGCCTTCAGCGAAGGCAATGCGTTCTTCGGCGGTTTCCAAACGGCGATGCTGAAAGGCATTGGCATCGACAGCGTCACCGGGACCTTTAGCCAGATGATCCACGTAGCATTCCAGTGTTCGTTCGCCTGTATTACCGTGGCGCTGGTAGTGGGCGGTTTTGCCGAGCGTATCCGCTTCTCTGCGGTGGTGATCTTCGCGGCAATCTGGTTCACCATCTCTTACCTGCCGATTGCCCACATGGTGTGGGGCGGCGGCTTCCTGGCCGCTGACGGTGCGCTGGACTTTGCCGGCGGTACCGTTGTGCACATCAACGCAGCAAGCGCCGGTCTGGTGGGGGCTTACCTGTTGGGCAAACGTGCCGGTTTCGGTAAGGAAGCGTTCAAACCGCACAACCTGCCAATGGTGTTTACCGGGGCTTCCATTCTGTACATTGGCTGGTTTGGTTTTAACGCCGGTTCGGCCAGTGCGGCTAACGGCATTGCGGCACTGGCGTTCCTGAACACCGTGGTGGCCACTGCCGGCGCGATCCTCTCCTGGACCTTTGCCGAGTGGATTGTTCGCGGCAAGCCTTCACTGTTGGGCGCCTGTTCCGGCATGCTCGCCGGGCTGGTTGCCATCACGCCGGCGGCGGGTACCGTGGGCGTGGGCGGGGCGTTGATTATCGGTCTGATTGGCGGTATTGCCGGTCTGTGGGGTGTGGTCACGCTGAAGAAATGGCTGAACGTAGATGATACCTGTGACGTGTTCGGTGTGCATGGCGTGTGCGGTATCGTCGGTTGCTTGCTGACCGGGGTATTCACCTCCGCCTCGCTGGGCGGCACCGGGTACGCAGAGGGCGTCACCATGGGGCATCAGGTGTGGATCCAGCTGCTGAGCGTGGTGACCACGCTGGTGTGGTCTGGTGTGGCAGCCTTTATCGCCTTTAAAGTGGCGGGCGCCATCGTTGGTCTGCGCGTACCGGAAGAGCAGGAGCGCGAAGGTCTGGACGTCAACAGCCATGGCGAGAGTGCCTATAACCAATAAGCCTTGAAGAAGGGCAGTGCGCTAAATAATTCGAAAAATAATGATGATAGAAAGGGCGATGGAGACATCGCCCTTTTTCTTTGTCTGGCTTTTAGGCTTCGCGCTGGCGGATAACGCCTTCCTGTACCGTGGTGGCAACCAGTACGCCTTCACGGGTATAGAATTGGCCGCGTACAAATCCACGGGCACCGGAAGCGGAAGTGCTTTCCACCACGTACAGCAGCCAGTCATCCATGCGGAATGGGCGGTGGAACCACATTGAGTGATCGATGGTCGCCACCTGCATGCCAGGCTCCAGGAAACCGACACCGTGTGGCTGCAGCGCCGTCGGCAGGAAGTTGAAATCAGACGCATAGCCCAGCAAATATTGATGGATGCGCAGATCGTCCGGCATGGTGCCGTTGGCGCGGAACCACACGTAGCGGTGCGGATCTTCCACACTGCCTTTCAGCGGATTGTGGAATTTGACCGGACGCATCTCAATCGGCTTCTGGCCGATAAACTTCTCACGTACCTTGTCCGGCAACATATGCGACAGTTTCTGGGCAATGTCTGACTCCGACATCAGCCCTTCTGGTGGCGGCACGTCCGGCATGATGTTCTGGTGTTCAAAGCCTTCCTCCGGGCTTTGGAATGACGCGGTCATGTAGAAAATCGGTTTGCCGTGCTGAATGGCACTGACGCGGCGGGCGCTGAAGCTGTTGCCGTCACGCAGGATTTCCACGTCGTAAACAATCGGCTTGCTGCTGTCACCCGGGCGCAGGAAATAGCTGTGGAATGAGTGGACGCTGCGTTCCGCAGGTACCGATTGCTTGGCGGCATACAGTGCCTGACCCACCACTTGGCCACCGAATACCTGGCGTAACCCCAGATCTTCACTTTGACCGCGGTACAGACCTTCTTCGATTTTCTCCAGATCCAGCAGATCTAGGAGGTTTTGCAGTGCCTGGCTCATAAAGTTACTACCCTTTTAATAATCATTTTGCGCAGTGTGCGGAATATCACGGCAAGACGTCAATATATTGCGTTATGGCACAGAGAAAATTGACTGAATGCTGAGCGTTATTAGAAGGCTAAGTGATTAATAGGCAGGACTAAATGGATTTTTCAGTGTTTTGTGCTAAGTTTAATAGGTGCGGTGGTGAAAGCCACCAACGTGTTGATAATAAAAAAGGAGACCGATCCATGAAACTCTGGCAAATCGTAGGTGGAGCAGCAGCGCTAACCGTTACCCTGGCGGGTTGTGCCCAAAAGAGTGCGGACGTACCTGTTCCGACAGCGGGAAACCCGGCGATTGCGCAAACGCAGATTCAGGGCCCGGCGGTGACTGGCTCGGTTAACATTCGCCAGCGCATTGCGCTGCCGCCGGATGCAGTACTGACCGTCACGCTCTCTGATGCCTCGTTGGCGGATGCGCCGTCTAAAGTGATCGCGCAGCGTGCGGTTCGTACTGAAGGTAAACAGGCACCGTTTAATTTTGTCCTGCCCTATAACCCGGCGGACATTCAGCCTAATGCACGCATTATCCTGAGCGCGGCAATTACGGTAAACGGCCGAATGATGTTTATTACCGACACCATCCAGGAAGTGGTGAACCGCAACGGTACCCGTGCCGACCTGGTGATGGTTCCGGTACAGGGCATTGCTGTGCAGGCTGCCCCGGCAACCATGCCGTAATCCGGCAATCCTGAAGCAGTAAACCATCAACAGCCTTTGCGCTCCGGCCAAAGGCTGTTTTGTTGTTACCAGCGCCAGCCATAAACCAGCAGATCAACCGTGCTGTGCGCACCGAAGATAATCCCTTCTTCAAGCAGCGCCTGTCGTTGGCGTTGGAAGTCCTCCCCCTGCTGCGAAATTTGTCCGTGCCGGTTAATCACCCGATGCCAGGGCAGGCTGCTGCCTTCCGGCAGGCGCCTTAATACGCCACCGACCTGACGCGCGGCACGCGGTGAGCCGGCCAGTTTCGCTACTTCGCCATAGGTCGTGACCTTGCCATAGGGAATAGCGGCCACCACGTGGAACACGCGCTGGCTGAATGAGGCGTCTTCTGGTTCCATTTCTGTTTTCCTGCTGCAGCAAAAACCAAGGGAGGAAGTGTGCCACAGCCAAGGTGGGTAAGAAAACAGCGGTTGGTCCTGGTTGGCTTGCTATTTGGTTGGCCATCACCGATACTAGCCACCGCTTCAAAGTACAGAAGCCGTCAATGGGGGCCCTGTTGGTTCTCCCGCAACACTAACTTGTGAACTCGGTCAGATCCGGAAGGAAGCAGCCGCAGCAGGTGACGTGTGTGCCGGGATGTAGCTGGCAGGGCCTCCACCAATTTCAGGAACTGAGCCATCTCTGCTCGTTCTCCCGCAAGACGTTTGCTATCTCCTCTATAAAACCAAATACCGAAGTAATCCACTGCAGGCTGAAAGCAAAGCACGAGGCTGGCGTACCGGTGAATTTCATGATGTAAGACAGAGATGATGGGCTACCGGATGGCTTTAAAAGTGATCAGGCGATCTGCGAACTTTCGACATCGGCCAGATTTCCCTGCGGCCAGTAAAGCCGCAGGGTCTGAGGGTTATGGCGTCACAATATTGAACCAGAACTCAAAGTTATCCATATAGCCTAACATTTCGTCCATTTTTGCACCGTTGCCCGTTACCTTCACTTCTCCCTTATCCTCCGCCTGTTTTAGCGTTTCTTCCTTGAGGATAATTTTATTCAAGGTGTCGCGGTTAAGCGTGAGCGTGGCATCGGCATCTTTGGCTTCGGCATTGGCGGTGTGGTTGAGTACCCCATTTTCCAGTTCCAGCTTATACTTACCGCCATCGCTACCCAGATCAATGTTAAACACGGCTTTGGCCTTGCCCGCTTTTTCACCGTTGATATGCACAGCCAGGAAGTCAAAGAACATCTCCGGCGTCATCGCCCGGACGGTATCTGGGCTGGCGGTATTCGGAGTTGGCCCTTTCACCACGCCGTTACGTAGCTCCTGAGCACCGGTGAGGTAGAAGTTACGCCATGGGCCAGACTCAGCCTGATAGCCCAGTTGTTCCAGTGCGTCAGCCTCAAGATTGCGTGCATCCTGATTCTTCGGATCGGCAAAGACTATTTTGCTGACGACCTGAGCAACCCAACGGTAATTGCCCTGATCAAAGTCGGTTTTGGCTTTCTTAATAATTGCATCAGCACCGCCCATGTACTCGACAAACTTCTTCGCGGCCTCTTCCGGCGGCAGTTCATCCAGCGTGGCTGGATTGCCATCAAACCAGCCAAGATAAAGCACATAAGTCGCTTTAACATCATGGCTTATAGAACCGTAATAACCCCGGTTAGCCCAGGTTTTCGCCAGGCTGTCCGGCAGTGTGAACTTCGCCGCTATTTCGTCACGGGTCAGGCCTTCATTCGCCATGCGCAGGGTCTGATCGTTAATATAACGGTAAAGATCACGCTGGCTTTTGAGAAGGTTAACGACGTTCTCGTTACCCCAGGTTGGCCAGTGGTGCTGAGCCATGATGATTTCCGCTTTGTCGCCCCAGCGAACTATGGCTTCGTTGATATATTTTGACCAAGGGAGCGGTTCACGAATTTTTGCGCCACGCAGGGAATAGGTATTGTGCAGCGTATGGGTCACATCTTCTGCCGCTTCGATGAGTTTCTTCTCTTCGATAAACCACAGCATTTCTGATGGGGCTTCAGAGCCAGGCGCCAGCATAAAATCATAGGTGAGACCGTCGATGACCTCTTTTTGACCATCTTTCTCAATAATATTGGTTGGGGCAATCAGGGTGACGGTACCTGCCGACGTGGTGGTGCCCAGGCCCGCTCCGACCTGGCCTTTGGCGTCCGGCTTCAACAGGTTGCCGTACATGTAGCTGGCACGGCGACTCATGACGTTACCCGCCATGATATTTTCTGCCACGGCGGCTTCCATAAAGCCTGCGGGCGCATAAACTTTCACCTTGCCCGACTTAACATCAGCTTCGTCGACTACACCCCGCACGCCACCATAGTGGTCAACGTGGCTATGAGTGTAGATAACAGCGACAACCGGTTTTTTACCCCGGTTTTTAAAATAGAGATCCATGCCCACTTTGGCGGTTTCGGCTGAAACCAGAGGGTCAACCACAGTCACCCCCTCTTTGCCCTCAATGAGGGTCATGTTGGACAGATCCAGGTTACGGATCTGGTAAACGCCATCCGTGACCTCAAACAGGCCGCTGATGTTAATCAACTGGGATTGACGCCACAGGCTTGGGTTTACAGTATCCGGTGCTTTTTCACCTTCCTTGATGAAGGCATACTGCTGCGGATCTCAGATGACATTGCCCTGTTCACCTTTGATAATTTCGGTTGGCAAGGCAGCTATGAAACCTTTATGCGCGTTGGCAAAATCGGTGTTATCTGAGAAGGGGAGCTGATCATACAGTGCATCATTGGCTTGTTTGGTTGCAGAGGCCGCTTCTTTCGGCGCAACTTCTGCCCAGGATGGAATTGCGAAGGCAGACAGCACCCCCGCTAACGCCAGCCCTTTCATGATGGGTGTTAATTTCATTGGGATCCTCGTTTGATTTTAGATGGCGAAGTTAGATAGCTTTTACATCCGTTGTAACGAGTTGTAACTCAAATACTAAATGTAATAGAAGATTGGCATTGAGCAAGTTGAAATTAACAAAATATTAAAGTTCTGGTATCAAGCTGGATAGAGATTATCCGAAGGCTATATTGGCAATATAGAACATCAGATATGCCAATTTTTTGGGATGGTAAACATTTAACTTAAAATGTTAATATTATTTGTATGTTGTTGCTTTTTATTGATTTGTTATTAATTGATGGTAGTGATATTTGCAAGGTGATATTTATACCGAGGATTATGCTTTTCGCTATATTAATTTAAAATGGCGGAGAGTAAATCATAGCAGAGGATTTGGTGAGTGGAGGTTTTATCGTGAAATATTGTGATTTGCGTTTGTTATCGAATGATTGAAGCGTTGCGCTGACATGTTACCAGCGCAACACTTTCAGATTAATGCCTTACCAGGGTGGCGAAATAGTATGCCAGTGGGATCGCCAGAAAATAGAGTCCGACCGGCACTTCACGCCATTTGCCGGCAATCACTTTGATAATGATGTAGAACAGCAGTCCGCCGGCGATGCCGGTACCGAAGCTGTTGGCGATCAACGTGATCATGACCATCATCAGCACCGGCAGACCGTCGGTGAAGTTGGCCAAATCAACTTTGCGCAGTCCGCTAAACATATTCAGACCGATCAGGATCAACGCCGGGGCAGTGGCTTCTTTCGGGATCATCAGGGCAATCGGTGTGAATAGCAGCATCAGTAAAAACATCACCGCGGCCGCCAATGCGGTTAGCCCGGTTTTGCCTCCGGCTTCGGCTGCCGCAGAGGATTCGATCAGCGCGGTGGCGGCAGGAATACCGACCAGAGGGCCCAGCGCAGCGGCGATAGAGTCCACCATAAAAGGCCGGTTGATGTGCGGCATATTGCCGTGCTCATCCAGCAGCCCGGCTTCACCGCCTACGGCCAGCGTGGTGCCCATGGTGGAGAAAAACTCCGAGGCGAAAAAGACGAACAAATAGGGCAGGAAGGCGATATTCAGTGCGCCGATCAGATCAACATGACCTAGTACCGGGGCCAATGAATGCGGCATTGCCATCAGGCTGTCCGGCAGGTGGGTGACACCGAACGGGATACCCACCAGAGTCGCAAACAGGATCGCCCACAAAATGGCGCCGGGAATGCGTCGAGCCTGCAAGGCAATCGCCAAAAACAGGCCGCACAGGGCGATCAACGCACCGGGTGCGGTGAAATCACCCAGCATCAGCGCATTGGATTTAGCGTTGGCCAGCACCAGTCCGGCATTGCGGAAACCCAGAATCGCCACAAACAGTCCGATAGAGGCAGTCAGCCCCAGCTTGATCGATTGCGGTACCGAGCGAGTGACCACCTCGCGCAACCCCAGCCGGGTCAGGGCGAAAAACAGAATGCCAGACCAGCAGGCGATGCCCAGGCCAATCTGCCAACTGATGCCTTCGCTGCCCGCCAGAGTTACACCGACCAGCACCGAACCGCCAATGCCCGGCCCGACGATAAACGGCAGGTTGCCGTAAAACGCCATCAGCAAGGTCCCCAGCACAAACACCAGAATGGTACCGGTAGTCACTGCGCCCTTATCCATGCCGCCGACAGCCAGTAATCCGGGGATCACCACCAGCAGGTAGGCCGCCGCCAGAAAACCGGTGATACCGGCCAGACATTCGGTTTTAACATTGCTTTGCCGTGCATGCAGTTGAAAACGTCGTTGTAGCCAGCTCCCTGGTGTAGGAACCGATGCTGAATTATCAGCCATAACAATTATCTCCGTCGCTACCCGTCGTATTTCAAGCCGCAGCGTTGTTGGCGGCACTCACTCACCCCAGTAACTTACTTGAGTAAGCGCCTGGGGATGAGTGAGCTGGCCTGCCTAGCCGCAACTTGAAATCCATAGGGTATATATTGTTATTATGATTATTTTTAGGCCGGGGTTTCCCAGCAGGCGATCAGCGGATCGACAATCTGGCGCGTTGTGCCGTCGGTCAGGCCGAGATCGGTCAGGTGCGGCCCGGCGTTACACGCCAGACAGGTGCCTTCAATGGCCTTGAAAACCCGGTAGGGCGGTTCCCAGTCGGCGATTCGTGCGCTCAGATCGCGCAGGTTTTTAAACTGTTGTGCCAGTTCGGCGGCGGGCAAGTCGGAGAGCATGCCGGCTATGGGCATTGCCACCTGCGCCAGGATGGCCCCGTTTTGGCTTAAAGCCATGCCACCGCCACAGGCAATCAGCGCGTTGGCGGCCAGTGCCATATCGACGGCATCCCGCCCTAACACCACCAGGTTGTGTGAGTCATGTGAGTAGCTGGTAGCGATAGCGCCACGGAGTTCACCCCAACCTTCCAACAGTGCCAGTTGCGGTGTGGCCTGGTGACGGCCATGACGGTGTTGTACCCAGATCAGGCTGAAGCCTTGCGGGATCTGCACTTCGCCGTTACGCACTTCGACCGTGGTCTCGTTCCACTGGGTAAAGCGCGCTCCCTTAATGTGGCGCAGAGTGGCTTTGCCGTGGCGGATAGCCGGCACCTTCAATACGAAATCCTCGGCGACTAGGGGTTGCAACTGCAGGGTATCGCGCGGTGCCGTCACGTTCGGGTTAGCGTTGAGCGGTGCCAGCATTTTTCCTTGCTGTGCCATCAGTTTCCCGGCGACGTAGACCTGTTGTGCAGTAAGTCGAGTCAGCGAATCAAACACCACCAGATCGGCGATGCGGCCTGCGGCAATCAGCCCAAGATCGTTGCGTTGCAAGCGGATGGCGGCATTGAGCGTGGCCATGCGCAGTACGTCAGTCGCCGGCAGCCCCTGTTCGATCAGCATATTGAGTAGCGCCACAATGCCGCCTTTTTCCAGCAGCATGTCCGGGGGGACATCGTCGGTGCAGACGGTGATTTGTGATGACAGGTGCGGCAACGTTTTCAGCGCCGCGACGATTTCTGGCAGCAGATAAGGGTGGGAACCTCTGATCTCCAGCGTCAGACCGGCGCGTAATTTCTCCAGCGCATCGGCCCCGGAGGTCAGCTCATGGTCAGAGGTGACTCCCGCCGCCAGATAAGCCTGCAGATCGGCACCGCTCAGGCCGCGTGCGTGGCCTTCGATCAATTTGCCGCTGTTCAGTCCGGCATTGAGGATCTCCAGCATGCGTTCGCTGCCATTCAACACGCCATGCATGTCCATCACCTCGGCGACGCCGCCGACTTCCGGCCAAGCCAACATGGTTTCCATTTCCTGACCGGCAAAATCAGCGCCAGACATTTCCAGTCCCGGCGTGGAGGGGACGCTCGAAGGGGCTGCGCAGATTACTCTGAGCGGCAGGCCACGGCTGGCGTCTACCGCATAGCGCACACCAGCAACGCCGAGCACGTTCGCCAGCTCGTGCGGATCCCAGAAGATGGTGGTGGTGCCTTGAGCGACGACGATCTCGGCATAGCGTTCCGGCGGCAGGTGTGAGCTTTCAACATGGACGTGGGTATCGATCAGTCCGGGGCTCAGATAGGCACCGGCCAAATCCTGCGTCTGTAAAGCTTCGTTCAGGGTACCGCAGGGATGAACACTGGCAATTAGCGCGCCGACGATGCCGACATCGGCGCTACGGACTTCACCGGTTGCCATGTCAATCAACGCGGCGTTAGTCAGCAGTAAATCAAAAGGAAGTTGGCCTAATGCGGCCTTCACCGCACGCTGGCGTTCGCCCGTGCTGATGCAATGAGTGGTCATGGTAATTACCCGGCATGATGACAGGGTTGTTACTCTAGGGGGCGAGGCAGGCTTTGCACAGATGATTTAATTTATTGCCTGATAAGAAACGTTTATGCTGTCGCAAACGTTTACTTTGTTAGCGGACGGAAACCTGACATGTCTGAACCCTGGCGCCGATTGCCTGCGCTTTCTCTCAAACAGATCCAATATTTTGTCACACTGGCGCAACTCCGGCATTTTACCGATACCGCGAACCGTCTGGCGATCAGCCAACCGGCGCTGAGTAGCGCATTGCGGCAGATAGAGTCGGTACTGGGTGGCAAGCTGGTGAACCGTACCGCCTCTGCTGTGACGCTGACGGAGCAGGGCGCAGCTATCTTGCCGCATGCTGAACGGTTGCTAAATGTTGCACAGGCAGCCTTTGACGACATGCAGCGTATTATGTTGGCGGGGGGAGACGGCACTTTGCGTATCGGGTTGGTGCCTTCGGTCAGCGGTTTGTTATTTCCGGCGGTACCGCAATTGCTGGCGGCGAATTTTCCGCGGTTGCGCATAGAATTTCACGATCAAACCAATGACTCGTTGTTATTACAATTAGAAAACGGTTTGATTGATTTTGGTATTGGTGCGCTCGACAGTTCGGTACCGGAGTCACTGGAGATATATCCGCTGCAAGAGGATCCGTTCGTGGTAGTGATGCGTCGCGACGACCCGTTGGCTGAATCTCACCATCTGCCATGGCGTCAATTAACCCGCCGAGATATCGCAGTTTTTTCCAAGGGGAATATCAGTCGGTTGGTACTGGCACTGGCGGAAAGCCATCGTCTGAATTTAACCGCACGCTACCAGGTGGATTTTCTGGAGACGTTATATGGTTTGGTGCGTTCGAAATTAGCGGTAGCTATTTTACCGCAACTTTATACTACACATTTGAATGACGATGAATTAACCGTGGTTCAACTGCAGCAGCCCATGCTTAGCCGTACCGTGGCGTTAATGCGTAGCGCGCATCGCAACCATCCGGCGTTAATTGAAGATTGTTTCCAATTGTTATTACAGGATTTTCAGCAGCGAATGAAAGTGCAGTAAGTCAATGAGATAAATACTGGGCAGGGTAAACATTGAGGCCGATGAATGTATCGGCTCAACGCAGTTTTAGTCGGAATTATCTTACGAATTTCCAAACGGCCGTTGGGATTTTATCGTACAGCTTATTCATAGTGAGCTCGGCAAGGCGGTGGTCGGCTGCAGAGTAAAACAGCTCCAGCTCGTCATTT
Source organism: Serratia proteamaculans (assembly GCF_946227095.1). GTDB lineage: Bacteria > Pseudomonadota > Gammaproteobacteria > Enterobacterales > Enterobacteriaceae > Serratia > Serratia proteamaculans_E. The sequence continues at coordinate 92,955 of NZ_CAMISV010000006.1, read as the reverse complement.
GAAAGCTCATACTTGTTTTTTTCAATAACGCGTTCCAGTGTCTCAATCGTGGTGCATTTACGTAAACGCATCAGATAATCAATTTTAGTCATGATAGCCTTTGGTGTTATAAACCGTAAAATGGAATAAATTGGGGATAATTATCCCCTAAGTTTTCATTGTCGTACAGATGTCCTCTCCTGAGAACATTCTGAATAATCGCGCCTTGGTCTTTTGCCAGCGACGCAGATCGGAATCATTGATACCGTAACTGCTGAACAGCGTGTAGGTATCATCGAGATACTCTTCGACCAGTTCCGATAAATCACTTTCGTCCATGTATTTAATTTTATAACTCATCACAAACGAAGCAATATGTTCTATCAACTCATTAAGCTGGAGGTTGACGGAAGACGTCGGATCGTTCACCCAGCCGTGGTGGCTGTCGCCCAGCGTGGCTATGCCTTCATCATACAGGTTTTCACACAAGAATTTCAGCTGAGCAATATCGTGCCTTTTAGGCGAATACTCATCCATATCATCCCCTCCGTAAGTCTTAATTTCGGTGTTGATAACACTCTGTGAGTAAGCTGATTTACATCATGGACAGAGGTAGCTTAATGATGGTGACAAAATAAACTTTCCGCATAATGAATATAAATCATTTCTTCGCAACTGGCCTGCTGTTATTACGTAAACTTACAATTCATCTGCGGTAGATGGACGGGAGTTATCAATGATGTCAAAGATGAGCCCCGCTTCGGCAAGGCTAAATGTGACACTATCGCTGATGTATTCCTCGGCGCTGATATCCAGACAGGCATTGAAGATTGTCCATTTATAGCGGTAACTCATTGAATAATAGCTGTTGCCCATTTCTTGAATATCAAGTATTTCTAATGAACCTTCAGCATAACGCGCGCTTTCCGAATAAAAACTCAGGCCACTGGTCAATGCCGGTGCTAACTCTGATATTTTTTCGTTAATCACTTTCTTTAGTTTTTTAACAGAAAGTGCTTCCGTCATTGTGTCGCAGCGAAGAGTGACTTGCATTTAATGCCTGACCGTATCGCGATCCTATCTATTAATCTTACTCCTTTTTTATCAATTCGTCGGTAAACTTTTCGTTTGTTGCCGGCTTTTTTACAGTATCTCAACGTTGTTTACTGATTAATAACCCTGAAATTTCTCAGCCTATCCCTAAAGAGGTAGCGCCAACGATTCAGGAATCGGGGAGTGGCCAGTGAGGTTCGGCGTGCATTGTTACGTTCAGTTGCATTAATCGTCTAACCGGGGGCTTGAGTCACCGAAAGCTTTGTGATGTTATATTGTAACATTTAAATTTCCTTCCGTTTGGCCATGAAACTGACACCCACACCCCAGGATGGCGCTGTGCCGTCATTAAACTCCTTGTTCACCGCCTCAGCAGGATTACGCTGCGGTATTGCCGCGATGTTACTGGCTTTACTCTGGCTGGGTATTCACTGGGCGGTAGCACTGCCATGATAACCCTGCAACAGGCCGTCGTGGGCTACGGCGGGGAGCCTCTTTTTCCCCCACTCAACGGTCACTTTGCCGCGGGTTCCCTGACGGCGGTGGTCGGCGTGAATGGTGCGGGTAAGTCCACCTTGTTGAAAGCTTTGGCCGGACTTTTGCCGCTGCAAAGTGGCAAGCTGTCTTTCAGCGGCAATAAGTCGCCCCGTATGGCTTATTTGCCACAGCAGGCCGAGTTGGATCGCCAGTTCCCGATCGTGGTGAGTGATCTGGTGGCAATGGGCAGTTGGCTGCAGATGGGGATGTTCGGCGGACTGCGCAAGCGCGCTGCGCAGCAGATTGTGGAGGCGCTGGCAACCGTCGGTATGACCTCTATGGCCCACAGTCCTGTCGGCGAGCTTTCCGGCGGCCAACTTCAGCGGGTGCTGTTCGCCCGCTTGCTGGTCCAGCAGGCACCGCTGATTTTACTGGATGAACCTTTTACCGGCATCGACAGCGCGACCACCCAGTTATTGTTGCAAGTGATTGCTCAGTTGCATCGACAGGGAAGGACGGTGATTGCGGTACTGCATGACATGTCGATGGTAGAGAGGTATTTCCCGCAGGCCTTGTTATTGACGCCGCAGTGCTGCCACTGGGGAGCCGCCGATCGGGTGCTGGACCACATTCCCGCTTTGAATATCGCCAACCCGCCACTGTGCCGTAAGGCGGTGGCGCAATGATGCTGCTTGAGTCCCTCATCGATCCCTTTGCCTCTTTCGGTTTTATGCGCCGCGCGCTGGTCGCCTGTTTTGCACTGTCGCTCAGTGCTGCACCGCTGGGAGTTTTTCTGTTGTTACGCCGCATGAGCCTGGTGGGGGATGCGCTGTCCCATGCGGTACTGCCCGGTGCCGCGATAGGCTATCTGATTTCCGGTATGTCGATGGTGGCGATGGGCGTCGGCGGCTTTATCGCCGGGCTGGCGGTAGCAATGTTATCTGGGCTGGTCAGTCGCCGGACGCCGTTGAAAGAAGACGCCAGTTTCGCCGGTTTTTATCTGGGGTCGCTGGCGCTTGGAGTGACCCTGGTTTCACTGCGCGGTTCCAGCGTTGATTTGCTGCATGTGCTGTTCGGCTCGATTCTGGCGGTGGATACACACGCCATTGTGATGGTGGGGGCGATAACCAGCTTTTCTCTCCTGGCGTTGGCCGCACTGTACCGTGCCCTGGTGATTGAATCTTTCGACGCCACTTTTTTACGCGTCGGTGCGCCGCGTTGGTTGGCGGTAATACATGGGCTGTTTCTGGCGTTGGTGGTAATCAATCTGGTCGCCGGTTTTCAAATTCTCGGCACCTTGATGTCGGTCGGGCTGATGATGCTGCCCGCCGCCAGCGCACGTTTCTGGGCGCGTAATCTGCCGCAAACGCTGGCGGTGGCCATGGGTATTGGCATGCTATCCAGCCTGATTGGACTGGAGTGGTCGTACTACGCCTCTTTGCCCGCCGGTCCGGCAATTGTGCTCAGCGCCAGCGTGATCTTCTTTGGATCAATTTTGTTTGGGACGCGTGGGGGGATTTATTCCCTGGCGCGCCGTTGAGAAGTGCTATATGCAAGGAGAAAGTATGAAACGTTTACCTTTATCGCTGGCGGTAGCTGCTCTGCTGTCCAGCCCATTGGCCATGGCCAAGACTGTAGATGCCGTCGCCAGTTTTTCCATCCTCGGCGATATCGTCAAGCAAGTGGGGGGAGAACATGTCAATGTCTCTACGCTGGTGGGGCCGGACGGCGATCCCCACAGCTTCGAGCCTTCACCGAAAGACAGCAAGCTGCTGTCGCAGGCTGATGTGGTGTTCGTTAGCGGCCTGGGGCTGGAAGGGTGGATCGATCGCCTGGTCAGTGCGTCGGGTTACAAAGGGCCGGTGATTACCGCTTCGCAAGGGGTTAACTCGCGCCAGATGAACGAAGACGGCAAAGAGATCACCGATCCTCATGCCTGGAATAGCATGAAGAATGGCGTGCAGTACGCCACCAACGTGATGAATGCGCTGATTGTCGCTGACCCTGAAGATGCCAACTATTTCCGCCAGCGGGGTGCCGAGTATATCCAGCAGTTGCAGAAGCTGGATCTGTGGGCCAAAACGCAGTTTGCCGCGGTGCCGCAGCAAAAACGCAAGGTGCTGACCAGCCACGATGCTTTTGGTTACTTTGGACAAGAATATGGTGTCACCTTCCTTGCTCCGGTCGGTTTCTCTACCGAAGCTGAGGCGAGTGCCAGTGACGTAGCGGGCCTGATCAAACAGATCAAGCAGGAAAAGGTGAATGCTTACTTTATTGAAAACCAGACCGATCCACGGCTGGTGAAGCAAATTGCCGCCGCCACCGGTGCCAAAGCCGGCGGTGAACTGTACCCAGAGGCGTTGTCCAAGCCGCAAGGGCCGGCAGCCAGTTATGTGGAGGCATTCAAACACAATGTCGATACCTTGCTGGGTAGCATGAAGTAAACCGTAGCGGCCCTGTCATCGTGATGGGGCCACTGGGGGCGTTTCAGTTTCTCCATAAAAAAAGCCCCGTTGAGCAGCAACGGGGCTTTGCGACAGACAGATGGCACGACTTTACTTAACGCTTTTTCTTACGTCCCTGTACCGCTTTGAAGCGTGGGTTAGCTTTACAGATCACATAGATACGGCCTTTACGGCGCACGATCTTGCAATCCGGATGGCGTTTCTTCGCCGAACGCAGTGAACTCAAAACCTGCATGTGGATTTCCTGTTACTTATTGCCAGTAAAGAAGTGACCAAAACGCTGCTGGAAGCGCGCCGTGCTGCCTTCTTTTGAGAAATCTTTCTGCTTGCCGGTGTAGTACGGATGGGAAGCGGAAGAAATATCGAGGGTGACATACGGCCAGTTCTCACCTTCAAGCTCAATGGTGCGATCGGTCTTAATGGTCGATCCCACCTTAAAGTAGGTATCGGCACTCAGATCGTGGAACACCACGGTACGGTAGTCAGGATGGATGCCTGCTTTCATGACACACTCCAATGTAATGTTATACTATAACAGTAATTATGCGCCGCACGGTGGGACGGATCAAGCATAAAATGCATCGACAGGTGAATTAATGAGAGTGGTTTGTATTAAGCCGCTGAAGCCAAAGAAAAAGGCCGCATAAGCGGCCTAAGATTACTGACGAAGTTACTTGGGGTTAAAGCAACGACTTGATAGCTGCCAGAACCAAAGGATGCTGTCTCTGGTTTAGCCCAAACATCCGAAAACCACGTTTTTCGGGTGTTTGTCGATAAGTTAAAGGCCGCATAAGCGGCCTTTGTATTCAGGGAGAAGCAGTCACTGAGTTATCAGTGATGATCAACCGGATGGCTGTGTTCTACATCGTCAGACTTCTTACTGAAGCGGCGGCGAACCACCACAAAGAAGACCGGAACGAAGAAGATGGCCAGTACGGTCGCGGTAATCATCCCGCCCATAACGCCGGTACCTACCGCGTTCTGTGCGCCGGAGCCTGCACCGCTGCTGATAACCAGCGGCAGAACCCCGAGGATGAATGCCAGAGAAGTCATCAGAATTGGACGCAGACGCATACGCACCGCTTCCAACGTGGCTTCGATCAGACCCTTGCCTTCTTTATCCATCAGGTCCTTGGCGAATTCCACAATCAATATGGCGTTCTTCGCCGACAGGCCGATGGTGGTCAACAGTCCCACCTGGAAGTAAACGTCGTTGTTAAGGCCGCGCATGGTGGCCGCCAGCAACGCACCGATAACCCCCAGTGGCAGAACCAGCATGACCGAGAACGGAATTGACCAGCTCTCGTACAATGCTGCCAGACACAGGAATACCACCAGAATCGAGATGGCATACAGTGCTGGAGCCTGGTTACCGGACAGACGTTCCTGATAGGACATACCGGTCCAGTCGTAACCAATGCCGCTCGGCAGCTTGGAGGCCAGTTCTTCCATCAGGTTCATGGCTTCACCGGTACTCTTGCCTGGCGTTGCCTGTCCCAGAATTTCCATGGAAGGCAGACCGTTATAGCGCTCCAGACGCGGTGAACCGTATTCCCATTTCGCCGAGGCGAAGGAGGAGAACGGAACCATCTGGCCGCTGGTGCCGCGGACAAACCATTTATTAATGTCTTCCGGCAACATACGGAACGGCGCATCAGCCTGCACGTACACTTTCTTCACACGGCCGCGGTCGATGAAGTCGTTAACGTACGAGCCACCCAACGCGGTGCTCAGCGTGCTGTTAATGGTGGTAATGCTAACACCCAGCGCCTTGGCTTTTTCCTGGTCGATAATCAGCTTGAACTGCGGCGTATCTTCCAGACCGTTAGGGCGCATGCCCACCAGCAAGTCCGGATGCTTGGCAGCCATGCCCAGCAACTGGTTACGTGCTTCGGTCAGTTTTTCATGCCCCAGGCCACCCTGGTCGATCAGCTGGAAGTCAAAGCCGGTCGCGGTACCCAATTCAATAATCGCCGGCAGGTTGAACGGGAATACCAGGCCGTCTTTAATCTTCGAGAACGCGCCCATCGCACGGCCTGCAATCGCCGGCACTTTATTCTCTTCGCCTTTACGCTCAGACCAGTCTTTCAGGCTGACGAACGACAGGCCGTTGTTCTGGCCATTACCGTTAAAACCGAAGCCTGCAACGGTAAACACCGAAACCACGTTGTCTTTCTCTTTGGTCATGAAGTAGTCGGTGACTTCTTCCAGAACCTTAGAGGTACGAGCTTCGGTAGCCCCCGCAGGCAACTGCACCATGGTCAGCAAAATGCCCTGGTCTTCGTCCGGCAGGAACGAGGAAGGCAAGCGCAGGAACAACAGCGCCATGCCGACAACGATCAGCAGGTAGATCACCAGATAACGACCGGTACTGCGCAGAATATTGGCTACGCTGTCGGTGTAGTGGTGGGTACTCTTTTCGAACATGCGGTTAAACCAACCGAAGAAGCCGGTTTTAACCCCGTGGTCGCCTTTTTTCACTGGTTTCAGCATGGTGGCGCACAGCGCCGGCGTCAGAATCAATGCTACCAGCACCGACAGCGCCATCGCAGAAACGATAGTGATGGAGAACTGACGATAGATGGCACCGGTTGAACCGCCGAAGAACGCCATCGGCACGAATACCGCTGACAGCACCATGGCAATACCGACCAACGCACCCTGGATCTGTTCCATCGATTTCTTGGTGGCTTCTTTCGGCGGCAGTCCCTCTTCGGACATCACACGCTCGACGTTTTCCACCACCACGATGGCATCATCCACCAACAAGCCTATCGCCAGCACCATGCCGAACATCGTCAGGGTGTTTATCGAGAAGCCGAAGGCCGCCAGAATGGCAAAGGTCCCCAGCAACACCACCGGTACCGCAATGGTTGGGATCAACGTTGCGCGGAAGTTTTGCAGGAACAAATACATCACCAGGAATACCAGGATGATGGCTTCGATCAGCGTTTTTACCACTTCGTTAATCGAAATTTTAACGAATGGGGTAGTGTCGTACGGATAAACCACTTTCATCCCTTGCGGGAAGAATGGCTGCATTTTGGTCAGCGCATCTTTCACACCTTTGGCGGTGTTCAGGGCGTTGGCACCGGTGGCCAGTTTGATCCCCAGACCCGCTGCCGGTTTGCCGTTATAGCGTGCGGTTACCGCATAGCTTTCGGCACCGCGCTCAATATGAGCCACGTCGCTCAGGCGAACCTGAGAACCGTCCGCATTCACCTTCAGCAGAATCTTACCGAACTCTTCAGGCGAAGTCAGACGGGTCTGCGCGATGATAGAGGCGTTAAGTTGTTGACCCGGTACCGGTGGCATCCCGCCCAATTGCCCTGCGGCGATCTGGTTGTTCTGCTCGGTGATGGCGGACGTCACGTCCGTCGTGGTCAATTGGAAATTGTTCAGCTTGTTCGGATCCAGCCAGACACGCATTGCGTACTGGGCACCAAACAGTTGCACCTCACCCACACCGGATGAACGGCTGATCGGGTCTTTGATGTTGGAAGCTACATAGTCCGCAATATCGTCCTGAGTCATGCTCGGGTCATCGGAAATGAAGCCGGCCACCATCAGGAAGCTGCTGCTGGACTTTTCAACTTTCAGGCCCTGTTGCTGTACTTCTTGTGGCAGCAACGGTGTAGCCAGAGACAGTTTGTTCTGGACCTGAACCTGAGCGATGTCTGGGTCAGTGCCGGAGTTAAAGGTCAGTGTAATGGTGACGCTACCAGAGGAGTCACTGGTGGAGGACATGTACATCAGATTATCGATACCGTTCATGTTCTGTTCGATAATCTGCGTGACGGTATCCTGCACCGTTTTTGCATCTGCGCCCGGATAGTTTGCGGAAATACTTACCGCCGGTGGTGCAATAGTTGGATACTGCGCAATCGGCAGTTTCATTATTGACAGCACACCCGCCAACATGACGATGATGGCGATTACCCAGGCGAAAATAGGGCGATCTATAAAGAACTTAGCCATGTCTTACCGGCTCCTTTTTATGACTTCTGCGCATCAGACTGCGGCTGCTTTTGCGCCTGAGTGTCAACTTCCTGCACTTTTACCTGAGCGCCTGGGTGGGCTTTCATCAGGCCGGTGACAATCACGCGGTCGCCGGTTTTCAAGCCGTCGGTAACCAGCCATTTGTCGCCAATAGCCAGATCCGCTTTCAGCGTGCGCAATTCGACTTTGTCGTCAGCACCCACCACCAATGCGGTAGCTTCACCACGCGGGTTACGTGTCACACCCTGTTGTGGCACCAGCAAGGCATCGCTACGCACGCCTTCGTCCAGACGGGCGCGAACGAACATACCCGGCAACAGCGTGTCGTTCGGGTTAGGGAATACCGCACGAATAGTGATGGAACCGGTAGTTTCATCAACGGTAACGTCAGAGAACTCCAGCGTGCCTTCCTGAGCGTACTGCGTGCCGTTTTCCAGCAGCAGTGTCACCTTGGCCTTGCCGTTTTCCTGTTTCAGCGCACCGCTGGCCAGTTCTTGTTTCAGGCGCAGGAAATCGTTGCTCGACTGAGTCACGTCGACGTACATCGGATCCAGCTGCTGCACGGTGGACAGGGCAGTGGTCTGGCCGTTGGTAACCAGCGCACCTTCAGTCACGGCAGATTTGCCGATGCGACCGGAGATCGGTGAAGTCACCTTGGTGTAAGCCAGGTTGATACGCGCGGTTTCCACTGCGGCTTTAGAGGCCACTACCGCGGCTTCCGCCTGTTGCAGCGTGGAGACAGCAGTATCGTAATCCTGCTTACTGATGTAGCTGGTACCCAGCAATGGTTTGTAGCGGTTTACCGTGACGCGCGCGATCGAGGCACTTGCCTGGGATTTAGCCAGGTCGCCTTTGGCGCTGTCATAGCTTGCCTGATAGGTAGCAGGATCGATCTGATACAGGGAAGACCCTGCCTTGATATCACTGCCTTCAACAAAGTTGCGTTTCAGGATAATACCGCTGACCTGAGGGCGAACTTCGGCGATACGATACGCAGCGGTACGGCCAGGAAGATCGGTAGTCATATTGAGAGGCTCGGCCTTCAACGTCACTACACCCACTTCGGGAGCCGGTGGTTGGGCGCCTTGCTGTTGGGTTTCTTTATCGTTACATCCTGTAAGCATTAAGCTGCCTGAAAGCATCAGAACTGCCGCCAGAGGCGTTAACCCTCTGTTTTTGTTCATAGAAAAACCTCAAGTGTCCGATTTCAAAATGATCAATGGATCACAAGCTTTAAAACCCATTGCTGCGTTAATTATATGTGCGTGCTATGGTACATACATACGCGAATGTATGTAAATCACACTCCCCCGAAAAAACAACGCCATGGCACGAAAAACCAAACAGCAGGCGCTAGAAACTCGACAGCACATACTTGATGCTGCGGTGCAAGAATTTTCTGAACGTGGCGTTTCTGCAACCTCACTGACGGATATTGCCACTGCTGCCGGAGTTACGCGTGGTGCAATTTATTGGCACTTCAAGAACAAGGTAGACCTGTTTAACGAAGTTTGGGAATTATCAGAGTCAAAAATTGGCGATCTCGAATTAGAGTATCAGGCAAAGTACCCTGAGAATCCACTGCGTATTTTACGAGAAATTCTGATTTACATTCTGACGGCTACGGTCGATGACAGCCGCCGGCGAGCACTGATGGAAATCGTTTTTCACAAGTGCGAATTCGTCGGTGAGATGATGCCGTTGCATGAGGCACGTAAAGTCTTGTACCTGGCAGGTTACGAACGCATTGAGTCGGTGCTGCGTGGCTGTATAGATCATGACCAATTGCCTGCTGATTTGCATACCCGTCGCACGGCAATCATTATGCATGCCTATATTACCGGCCTGATGGAAAACTGGCTGTTTATGCCGGAGAGCTTTGATCTGAAAACCGAAGCACCGGTGCTGATCGATTCTTTCCTCGAAATGGCCCAATTCAGTCCCACTTTGCGGGGCAAGCCGGAAGAGCTGGCGGCGCAGCCGTGCAGTGTCGAAAGTCATCCTTTATAAGGAGAAATACCATGTCATCGTCCTCCGTTGTGTTGATTGCCAATGGTGCCGCCTATGGTCACGAATCCCTGTTTAACGCCTTACGTCTGGCGATTACCCTGAAAGAGCAGCAAAGCGATCTCGACCTGAAACTGTTTCTGATGTCCGACGCGGTCGTCGCCGGCCTGGCCGGACAACAGCCGCGGGAGGGTTACCATTTGCAGCAGATGCTGGAAATTCTCACTGCGCAACAGGTGCCGGTGAAACTGTGCAAGACCTGTGCCGATGCGCGTGGCATCAGTCAACTGCCGCTGGCGGATGGGGTGGAGATTGGCACCCTGGTCGAGTTGGCGCAGTGGACGCTGGCGGCCGGGAAAGTGTTGACGTTCTGATCCCGCGAGCTCTCTGTACATCACCAGCAATGCTTTTCTTATTCTGTGGCTATCTGCGATCGTGATAATCTTGACGCTTCTTTATTGATTCGAAGCCAAATCATGTATCGCAGGTTAGCTAAACGTTCTTTTCTGGCGTTACCCTCGTTCTTCGGTGTGGGCCTCTCCCGTGCCCTTGCCCTGTTCTTACTGATCGCGGTTTGCGCGGTCTGCCAACCTGCGGCCTATGCGTCCCTGAATGGCGATCTGCCGTCACGCAGCGAAATCCAAAGTCAGCTTGAAGCGCTGAACAAGCAAAAAACGCTGACGCCGGTCAATAAACTCACCCAACAAGATTTGACCCGCACGCTTGAGCTGCTGGATGCCATCGAACGCACCAAACAGGACGGGGCCCAGCTTAAGCAGCAGTTGCAGTTGGCTCCGGGGAAACTGCGTCAGGTCACCGCCGATCTGGATGCGCTCAAGACGCCGGTCGACAGCGCGGCCGCCAGGGCAGAGCTGCTGCCGCTTTCCCTGCGTCAGTTGGAAACCCGCCTTTATCAGACACTCGACGATCTGCAGGCTGCGCAGGAAAATCTGTCGACCTATAACAGCCAACTGGTTTCACTGCAGACCCAGCCGGAGCGGGTACAGAGCAGCATGTATACCGCTTCGCAGCGCCTGCAGGAGATCCGCAACCAGATCAACGATCAGACGCCGGGCCAAAACTCATTGCGCGACAGTCAGTTAGTGATGCTGGCGACCGAACAGACGTTGCTCAATGCGCAAATTGATCTGCAGCGCAAGAGCCTGGAGGCCAACACCACTTTGCAGGATCTGCTGCAGAAGCAGCGCGATTACACCACCGGCCACATTGATGCACTGGACCACAACGTGCAATTGCTGCAAGAAGTGGTCAACAGCAAGCGCCTGACGCTGTCGGAAAAAACCGCCAAAGAGGCGCAGAACCCGGAAGATGCCACGGATATCCAGCACGATCAGTTGGTCAGTAAAGAGCTGGACGTTAACCGCCAGCTCAGCCAGCGGCTGATTGCCGCTACCGAAGAGAGCAACGTACTGTTCCAGCAGAATATTCGGGTGAAGAACTGGCTCGATCGCGGTCTGCAGGCGGAACGCAATTTGAAAGAACAAATCCAGGTGCTGAAAGGCAGTCTGGTGCTGTCGCGCATTTTGTACCAGCAACAGCAAAGCCTGCCGCAGGGCACGCTGGTGGCGGACATGGGCACGCGCATCGCCGATCTGCGCCTGGAGCAGTTTGATATCAACCAACAGCGTGACGACCTGTTCAAGGGCGACGATTACATCAATAAGCTGGTCGCCGACAGTAAAGAAAAAGCCAGCACGGACGTGCTTGACGCTTTGAGCGAAATCGTCGACATGCGACGTGAACTGCTGGATCAGTTAAACAAACAGCTGAGTAATCAGTTGGCACAGTCGATCAGCCTGCAGATTAACCAACAGCAGCTGACCAGCGTTAACAACTCGCTACGGGATACGCTGACCCAGCAGATTTTTTGGGTCAACAGCAACAAGCCGGTCGATTTGGCGTGGTTGAGAGCCCTGCCGGGCGCGCTCAGGGATCAGATTGCTACTCTCGACTTCAAATTAGACATCGGCAAAATGGTGCAGGGCGGGCTGAATTCACTGGTCATCCTGATCCCGCTGTTGCTGCTGCTCGGTCTGCTGCGTTGGCGCTACAAGTTGATCGACAGCCATTTGCAGAAACTGGCCAACGATGTTGGGCAGTTAAAGCGTGATGGTCAACTGCACACGCCAAAGGCCATCATACTGACCTTGCTGAAGGTATTACCCGGGTCGGCGCTGCTGCTGGGTGCCGGTTTCTGGTGCTATCGTGCCGAAATTGGCCTCAGTGATTTTATTTGGGCGCTGTCGCAACAGTTGGCGCTGTTTTGGCTGATTTTCGGTTTCACCTATCGCACCCTGGCGGTCGGGGGCGTTTGCGAGCGGCACTTCAATTTCACTCCAGAGCTTTGTGCACACTACCGCCGGCAGACGGTGCGTCTGGGTCTGGCGCTGCTGCCGTTGATCTTCTGGTCGGTATTGGGCGAAAAAGCGCCGCTGCGACTGGTGGAGGATGTCATCGGTCAGGTGGTGGTGATGCTGACGTTGGCGCTGCTGGCCGTGCTGGTGTTCCCGATGTGCCGTGACAGCTGGCGTGAGAAAGGTTCGCACGCGGTGCGATTGGTGATTGTTACCGCGATTGCTGCCACGCCGCTGATCTTGCTGGGGCTGATGTTTGCCGGTTACTTCTACACCACGCTGCGGCTGGCCGGTCGCTGGATCGACAGCCTGTATCTGTTCTTCCTGTGGAACATTGTTTATCTGACGGCAATTCGCGGCCTGGGCGTGGCGGCGCGGCGTCTGGCCTATCGTCGTGCGCTGGCCCGTCGCCAGAGTTTGGCGAAAGAAAAAGAGGGGGCCGAAGGGCTGGAGCCGGTAGAAGAACCGCCTTTGGCGCTTGATCAGATCAACCAGCAGTCGCTGCGTCTGACCACCATGGCCCTGTTTATTATCTTTGCCAGTGCCTTCTATGCCATTTGGTCCGATCTGGTGACGGTGATTTCGTATCTCGACAGCATCACCCTGTGGCATTACACCGCCACCGTCGCCGGCAGCAGCGTGGCGCAGGCGGTGACGCTGGGCAACATGATGGTGGCGGTCGCTGCGGTGATTGTCGCCTACGTCATGACGCGCAACCTGCCGGGCTTACTGGAAGTGGTCGTGCTGTCGCGGTTGCAGTTGCGACAGGGCACCTCTTATGCCATCACCACCATACTGACCTATCTGATTACCACCGTGGGTGCAGTGACCGCGCTCGGGTCACTGGGCGTATCCTGGGATAAGCTGCAATGGCTGGCCGCCGGTTTGACCGTGGGGTTGGGCTTCGGCCTGCAGGAGATTTTCGCCAACTTTGTCTCCGGCCTGATTATCCTGTTTGAGCGGCCGATCCGCATCGGCGATACCATTACTATCGGCAGCTTCTCTGGTTCGGTCAGTAAAATCCGTATTCGCGCCACCACCATTACCGACTTTGACCGCAAAGAGGTGATCATCCCGAACAAGGCGTTTGTCACCGAGCGGCTGATTAACTGGTCGCTGTCAGACACCATCACCCGCGTATTGATCAAGGTTGGCGTGGCCTACGGCTCCGATCTGGACAAGGTGAAAGCGGTGTTGCTGCAGGCGGCGCGTGATAACCCACGGGTGATGACCGATCCTGAGCCGCAGGTGTTCTTCCTCAATTTCGGCGCCAGCACGCTGGATCACGAACTGCGCCTTTACGTGCGTGAGCTGCGTGACCGTAGCTATACCGTTGACGAACTGAACCGTTCGATCGAACGGCTGTGCCGCGAGAACGATATCAATATTGCCTTCAACCAGCTTGAGGTGTACTTGCACAATCAGCAGGGCAACGAGGTGCAGGAAGTGAAACGGACGCTATCGCCGGATGAAGGCGGCATGTCGGCAGGCTAATGGGATAAGGATAAGGGTTCAGCGCAGGCTGAACCCTTTTTACTGGTCGACGGGCAGGTAAGGGGAGGTCACACCGTTGCGTTGCAATTTTTCCTGATAGTCCCGTTTGACAATATCCAGCGCCGCCAGCGCGGTAGCCGGATCGATCTCATTACATTCCAGCAGATAAATCAGATCTACCGCCAGTTGCAATTCTGCTGAGGCATTTTCCAGAGACATAAAACCCACGTTTAAATTGAGATGAATGAGTGATGCTTCGCTTCGGCTGAGTATAGTGAACAAGATCCGCGGAGGGGAATAATCATTAAAATATTGTGATAAATCTTCAAAAACCGTTTTCTTTACGTTCGATACTGCGCTCAATACGCGCCAGCGCCTGACGGCAACGCATCAATCGGCCTTCCAGCGCTGCCAGTTCATGCTGCAATTTTTGCTGTGCCGCCAGAGTGGTTTGCCTGCCCAACAGACTTTCCCGATCCTGGATCATCGAAATGATCCGACGTTCATAATCCTGATGTTCGGCCAGTTTATGGTACAAATCGGCCGCTGCGACTTCCTTGGGCTGATTTTTCCGGCGCAATGCCTGGGTCGCCAACTCGCGTTGCAGGGCGGTGATTTGCGCCACCAGTCTCTCGGCCAGAAAGGCCACCTGGGTGGTGCGGCTGTCGTTGGCTGCGGTTTGCAACTGGGCGAAGTTCTTTTGTACTTCTGTCAGGTAATCGCGCAGCCGGGTGCCGCGGTTGGAAAATAACGCAGCGTCAAAGCGTGCCTGAGGGATCGGGGCGTCGCCTTGCGGCGTGATTTCACCGGCTAACACGGTGATCTGCTGTTCTAACACTTGTAAAAGACGCTGAGTGCTCACGTTGGCTCCATGACGATGATATTGGGCTCAGCTTGCCCGCGATCACGCCGTGAAACAAGCGCTGTGCGCATATTCCAGCCGTTGCGACTGGTGGCGCAGGGGAAGCCGATGATAAAGTGACGCCAGACAGGTTGATGGACAAGGACTCGCATGACGCGTTGGTTATTGATAATCCTCGGTTGGCTGGCGGTGGTGCTGGCGACGCTGGGCGTGGTATTGCCACTGCTGCCCACCACGCCGTTTCTGTTGTTGGCCGCCTGGTGTTTTGCCCGTTCATCGCCGCGATTCCACGCCTGGTTGCTGTACCGCTCCTGGTTTGGTCCCTATCTGCGCCACTGGCAACAGCACCGGGCATTGCCGCCAGGGGCCAAATGGAAGGCGGTGTTGATGATTGTGCTGACGTTTGCGGTTTCTCTGTGGTTGGTGAAAATCTGGTGGGTGCGAGGCTTGCTGTTAGCGATGCTGGCCATTCTGCTGATCTTTATGTTGCGTCTGCCGGTTGTTGCCCTGTCGCAACAAAAACAGCGCTGATCGTGCACCGCCGGTTGCATTTGTCCGCCAGTTTGCATAAATTTGAGCGTTTTCGTGCGCGGGTTACAGACGACCTGTGCGCAAGTCATCAGGCAGTTTTATCAGGCAATAATTATGACCGCTACTGCGCAGCAGCTACAGTTTATTAAAGACAGTATCAAAACCATCCCGGATTACCCTAAGCCGGGCATACTGTTCCGTGACGTCACCAGCCTGCTGGAAAACCCGCTGGCCTATGCCGCCAGCATTGAATTACTGGTCGAGCGCTTCCGTGAAGCGGGCGTCACCAAAGTGGTTGGCACCGAAGCGCGCGGCTTCCTGTTTGGCGCTCCGGTTGCGTTGGCACTGGGCGTAGGCTTTGTACCGGTACGCAAACCGGGCAAGCTGCCGCGTGAAACCCTCAGTGAAAGCTATGAGCTGGAATACGGCACCGACCGACTGGAAATCCATACCGATGCTATCAGCGCCGGCGATAAAGTGCTGGTGGTGGACGATCTGCTGGCTACCGGCGGCACCATCGAAGCCACCGCAAAACTGATCCGCCGTCTGGGCGGTGAAGTCACCGACGCCGCCTTCATTATCAACCTGCCGGATCTCGGCGGTGAAGCGCGTTTAAACACCCTGGGTATTGAATGCTACAGCCTGGTCAACTTCTCCGGCCACTGATCCGCATTACCACAACGGCCTCGCGGATCGCCGCGGGGCTGTGTTAGCATGACCCTCCAGATTACTCGACTTTTCCGGTATTAATGAGCTATCAGGTTCTTGCCCGTAAGTGGCGCCCTCAAACGTTTGCAGATGTTGTCGGACAGGAACATGTCCTGACTGCACTGGCTAACGGCCTCTCGCTGGGGCGGATCCATCACGCCTATCTGTTCTCGGGCACGCGTGGCGTGGGTAAAACCACCATTGCACGCCTGCTGGCCAAAGGCCTGAACTGTGAAACCGGCATCACCGCCACACCGTGCGGTCAATGTGACAACTGCCGCGAGATTGAGCAGGGACGTTTTGTCGATCTGATCGAGATCGACGCCGCGTCCAGAACCAAGGTGGAAGATACCCGCGATTTGCTGGATAACGTCCAGTACGCTCCCGCCCGCGGCCGCTTCAAGGTTTACCTGATTGACGAAGTGCACATGCTCTCGCGCCACAGCTTTAATGCGCTGTTGAAAACGCTGGAAGAGCCGCCTTCGCACGTCAAATTCCTGCTGGCAACCACCGATCCGCAAAAGCTGCCGGTGACCATTCTGTCACGCTGTCTGCAATTTCATCTCAAGGCGTTGGACGTCGATCAGATCCGTGGCCAACTGGAAACGGTGCTGCAGGCAGAACAGATCACCAGCGACCAGCGAGCGTTGCAGCTATTGGCGCGAGCCGCCGATGGCAGCATGCGTGATGCACTGAGCCTCACTGACCAGGCGATTGCCATGGGCCAGGGGCAGGTGACTACCGCCACCGTCAGCCAAATGCTAGGCACGCTTGACGACGAACAGCCGCTGGCGATCCTCGAAGCGCTGGTCAGCGCCGATGGCGAAAAGGTGATGGCGCAGGTTGCGCAGGCCGCTTCGCGCGGTGTCGATTGGGAAAATCTGCTGGTCGAGACGCTGGCGTTGCTGCACCGGATTGCGATGGTGCAACTGCTGCCGTCGGTGTTGGACAATCATTACGCCGCCATTGAACAGCGGCTGCGTGAGTTGGCGCGTACCTTGCCGCCGACTGACGTACAGCTCTATTACCAAACGCTGTTGGTTGGACGCAAAGAGTTGGCCTTTGCGCCAGATCGCCGCATGGGAGTTGAAATGACTCTGCTGCGCGCGCTGGCGTTTCACCCGAAAGCGGTGATCCCGGAGCCGGTGGCGATGGTGCAAACCGCGCCAGTGCAGATGGCTCAGCCACAGGCCCAAGCGGCCCAGCCGCCACAGTTTCAGGACGCGCCCCCGCCGTTAGGGCAGGTTGCGCCGCAGAACAATCAGCAAGCGAATTTACCGGATGCCACCGCGCAATTATTAAAAGCGCGTACCCAACTGCTGAGGCAGCAGGGAGCATCCACACCAAAAAAGAGTGAACCGGCGGCGCCTGGAAAAGCGCGGCCGGCAAACTCAGCACTGGAGCGGTTGGCTTCCGTGACTGAGCGCAGCCAGCAGCGCCAGGCGGAAAAGATCGTGCAGGAAAAACCGGCCAAGCCGGAGGCTTATCGTTGGCGTGCACTGACCGAGCCGGTGGCCGAGCCGGAGCCGCTGGCCACGCCGAAAGCGTTGCGTACCGCGCTCGAGCATGAGAAAACGCCCGAGCTGTCGGCCAAGCTGGTAGTTGAATCGCTGGAACGCGATGCCTGGGCGGCGGAAATCGATAAGCTGAAAATACCGAAACTGGTGCAGCAGCTGGCATTAAACGCGGTTAAACAGCTGCTGGAACCCGGTAAGATTTGTCTCCATCTGCGGTCGTCGCAGCGTCACCTGAACTCGCCTTCGGCGCAGAAGGTGCTGACCGAGGCGCTCAGCGAGCTGTACGGCAGCCCGGTTGAGTTGACCGTGGTGGAAGACGATAATCCGGCGGAGCGAACTCCGCTGGAGTGGCGACAAGCCATTTACGAAGAAAAACTGGCGCAGGCGCGCCAGTCGATCGTTGCGGATACCCATATTCAGACGCTGCGCCGGTTCTTCGACGCGGATCTGGATGAAGACAGTATTCGCCCCATTTAAACGCTGCGTAAAGTGCGCGGCCCTAGCGACGAGAGACGACTATGTTTGGTAAAGGCGGTCTGGGCAACCTGATGAAGCAAGCCCAGCAAATGCAAGAAAAAATGCAGCAGATGCAGGAAGAAGTCGCCAAATTGGAAGTGACTGGCGAATCCGGTGCCGGCCTGGTGAAAGTCACCATCAACGGTGCGCACAACTGCCGTCGTGTGGAGATCGATCCGAGCCTGATGGAAGACGATAAAGATATGCTGGAAGATCTGATCGCTGCTGCGATCAACGACGCAGCACGTCGCATCGACGAAACCCAGAAAGAGAAGATGGCGTCTGTGTCCAATGGCATGCAACTGCCACCTGGCTTTAAGATGCCGTTCTGATGCAAACCAGCCCGCTCCTTGAAACACTGATGGAGGCGTTGCGTTGCCTGCCGGGCGTTGGCCCGAAGTCGGCGCAGCGCATGGCATTCCAACTGTTGCAGCGCGATCGCAGCGGTGGCATGCGTTTGGCGCAGGCGCTGACCCGCGCCATGTCGGAAATCGGCCACTGTGCTGATTGTCGCACCTTCACCGAGCAGGACATCTGCACCATCTGCGCTAATCCGCGCCGTCAACAAAACGGCCAGATCTGCGTGGTGGAAAGCCCGGCTGATATTCACGCCATCGAGCAGACCGGCCAGTTCGCCGGGCGCTACTTTGTGCTGATGGGCCACCTGTCGCCGATGGACGGCATTGGCCCTGGTGATATCGGTCTGGATCGGCTGGAGCAACGGCTGGAAAAAGAAAGCGTTACCGAAGTGATCCTGGCAACCAACCCGACGGTGGAAGGCGACGCAACCGCCAACTACATCGCCGAAATGTGTGGTCAGTATGGCGTAGTGGCCAGCCGCATTGCCCACGGCGTGCCGGTGGGTGGTGAGCTGGAGATGGTTGACGGCACCACGCTGTCACATTCCCTGGCCGGTCGCCACGTTATCAAGTTCTGATGCTTTTCTCTGACGGGGCTATCCGGCCCCGTCAGTTATTCTGCAAAAATTTCCCTCCACTCGCTTGAAAAACAATACCCTGACCCCCACTTGATCCTCATTGTCCGATTTTGGTAGCTATTGTCTTTGAGGTAATCAATGAGTATGAAAGGTCAAGAAACCCGTGGTTTCCAGTCTGAAGTAAAACAACTGCTTCATTTGATGATTCATTCGCTGTACTCCAATAAAGAAATTTTCCTGCGCGAGCTGATCTCCAACGCCTCGGACGCCGCCGACAAGCTGCGTTTCCGCGCGCTGTCCACGCCTGAGCTGTATGAAGGTGACGGCGAGCTGCGTGTGCGTCTTTCTTTCGATAAAGACCAGCGTACGCTGACCATTGCCGATAACGGCATTGGCATGAGCCGTGAAGAAGTGATTGAAAACCTCGGTACCATCGCGAAATCAGGGACCAAATCCTTCCTGGAATCTATCGGTTCCGATCAGGCCAAAGACAGCCAACTGATCGGCCAGTTCGGCGTGGGCTTCTACTCCGCGTTCATCGTGGCGGATAAAGTCACCGTGCGTACCCGTGCTGCCGGTGCAGCCGCCGATCAGGGCGTGTTCTGGGAGTCTGTCGGCGAAGGCGATTACACCATTGCCGATGTCAGCAAAGAAGATCGCGGTACTGAAATCACTCTGCATCTGCGCGAAGGCGAAGATGAATATCTCGACGCCTGGCGTCTGCGTTCGGTGATCGGTAAATACTCCGACCACATTGCACTGCCGGTTGAGATTGAAAGTAAAAACGAAGAAGACGGCACCGTTACCTGGGAAAAAATCAACAAGGCGCAGGCCCTGTGGACCCGTAGCAAGGCCGACGTCACCGACGAAGAATACAAAGAGTTCTACAAACACATCGCTCACGACTTTACCGATCCGCTGAGCTGGAGCCACAACCGGGTAGAAGGCAAGCAGGAATATACCAGCCTGCTGTATATCCCGGCGCAGGCTCCCTGGGATATGTGGAACCGCGATCACAAGCACGGTCTGAAACTGTACGTACAGCGTGTGTTCATCATGGACGACGCTGAGCAGTTCATGCCGAACTACCTGCGTTTCGTGCGCGGCCTGATAGATTCCAACGATCTGCCGCTGAACGTCTCGCGTGAAATTCTGCAGGACAGCCGTGTGACGCAAAACCTGCGCGGCGC
This sequence comes from Serratia proteamaculans, assembly GCF_946227095.1. Taxonomy (GTDB): domain Bacteria; phylum Pseudomonadota; class Gammaproteobacteria; order Enterobacterales; family Enterobacteriaceae; genus Serratia; species Serratia proteamaculans_E. The sequence goes on along the minus strand of NZ_CAMISV010000006.1, from coordinate 72,845 downwards.
GCTGACCAAGCGTGTGTTGCAGCTGCTGGAAAAACTGGCCAAAGACGACGCGGAAGGCTACCAGAAGTTCTGGCAGCAGTTCGGCCTGGTGTTGAAAGAAGGTCCGGCGGAAGACGCGAACAACAAAGAAACCATCGCCAAGCTGCTGCGCTTCGCTTCTACCCAGAGTGATAGCTCGGCACAAACCGTCTCGCTGGAAGAGTACGTTGGCCGCATGGCGGAAGGGCAGGAGAAGATTTATTACATCACTGCCGACAGCTATGCCGCCGCCAAGAGCAGCCCGCACCTGGAGCTGTTCCGTAAGAAAGGCATCGAGGTATTGCTGCTTTCTGACCGCATCGACGAATGGATGATGAGCTACCTGACCGAGTTTGACGGCAAGCCGTTCCAGTCGGTCAGCAAGGCGGACGACGCGCTGGACAAGCTGGCGGACGAAACCGAAGAGCAGAAGGCCGCAGAGAAGCAGCTGGAGCCGTTTGTTGACCGCGTGAAGACCCTGCTGGGCGATCGTGTGAAGGACGTGCGCCTGACGCATCGTCTGACCGATACGCCGGCTATCGTCATCACCGACGCCGATGAAATGAGCACCCAGATGGCGAAACTGTTTGCCGCTGCGGGCCAGGAAGCGCCGGCCGTGCAATACATTTTCGAACTGAATCCGGAGCATGCGTTGGTCAAACGCGCATCCGATGTGGGCGATAACGAACAATTCGCCGAATGGATTGACCTGTTATTGGATCAGGCGCTGCTGGCTGAACGCGGCACGCTAGAAGACCCAAATCAGTTTATCCGCCGCATGAACAAGCTGTTGTCCGCATAACAGTGACTCTATACGCCCCTGACCTAAAGGTTGGGGGTGTATTTTTTTGCTTTTCTCACTGATTTTCCGCGTTTTATCTTCTTTTTCGTCCCTTCGGCTCCGCAATCGATTTCCTCGCGTACCTTGAGCCAGCCCCCCCTGAAATGGTATGGTTGAGCGTTTTCGCAATTTTATAAAAACTACATAGCAAGGGGATTTACGCAATGCGTATCATTCTGCTGGGCGCTCCGGGCGCTGGTAAAGGTACTCAGGCTCAATTCATCATGGAGAAATACGGTATTCCGCAAATCTCTACGGGTGATATGTTGCGCGCAGCCGTGAAGGCCGGCAGTGAACTGGGCAAGCAGGCGAAAGAAATCATGGACGCCGGCAAGCTGGTGACCGATGAGCTGGTTATTGCACTGGTTAAAGAACGCATCACCCAGGAAGACTGCCGTAAAGGCTTCCTGTTGGACGGTTTCCCACGCACTATTCCACAGGCTGATGCAATGAAAGAAGCCGGCATCAACGTGGATTACGTGCTGGAATTTGCCGTGCCGGACGAACTGATCGTTGATCGCATCGTTGGTCGTCGCGTACATGCGCCGTCTGGCCGCGTGTATCACGTTAAATTCAATCCGCCGAAGGTGGAAGGCAAAGACGACGCGACCGGTGAAGAACTGACGACTCGTAAAGACGATCAGGAAGAAACCGTGCGTAAGCGTCTGGTGGAATACCATCAGATGACGGCACCACTGATTTCCTACTACAGCAAAGAAGCTGCAGCAGGCAACACCCAATACCGTAAAATCGACGGCACCCGTAAAGTGACCGAAGTGAGCGCTGAACTGGCAACCATCCTCGGCTGATCGGTTTTTCATTGTGGTGTATAGCGCCAGGCCTATCGGTCTGGCGTTTTTTTTGCCATTTTCCAGCCGAACTGTGATCGCCGTGGCTTGTTGCGCCCGTGTGCTTTAATCATCTGCGATAAATGGCGTATAACTGCCCCCATGTAACCCTCGGGGATCATCCTCATGCTCAGACCCACCAATTTGCTGGCAGAATCCACCGCGCGCCAGATCGTGCAGCGGGCAATGGGTATCATCAATCATTCCGTCAACGTGATGGACAGCAATGGCGTCATCATCGCCTCAGGCAATCCCTCACGGCTGTTCCAGCGCCATGAGGGCGCGGTACTGGCGCTGACCGAAAATCGGGTGGTGGAAATCGATGCGGTCACCGCTGCGCACCTGAAGGGTGTACGTCCTGGTATCAATCTGCCGTTCAGCTTTCGTAGCCAGCAGGTAGGGGTGATCGGTATTTCCGGCGAGCCAACCCAGGTGCGCGCCTATGCCGAGCTGGTGAAAATGGCGGCTGAGCTGATGGTGGAGCAGGCCGCACTGCTGAGCCAAAACCAGTGGGAAAAGCGCTACCGCGAGGAGCTGGCAAACCAGTTGCTGCAGCCGCAGCCGGCATCGGCCTCACTGGAAGCTATGGCGGCCTACCTTGGGTTGGATTTGCAACTGCCGCGCATCGTCTGGATTGTGGAATTGCAGGACTCGCAACCGCATTTGCTGCGTGAACTGCTGATGGAGCTGGAGCACAGCCAGCGCGAAGCGCTGCTCACCATCACCGGCTTCAACGAAATGATCCTGCTGCGGCCCGCCAGCCTGGCACAGGGGGAATGGAGTTTGAAACAGGAGCGCAAGCAGGCACAGCAGTTGCAAAGCCAGCTCCAGTCGCGTTTCAACCTGCGTTTGATTATCGGTGGCTTCTTTAGCGGCGAAATGGGGCTGCATCGCTCAAACCTGACCGCCCGCGCCACTCAGGCGATGGCGCAACGGCTAAAGCTGCGTCACAAAACGCTGTTCTATCAGGATTATCCGCTGCCGTCATTGCTGTGTGATTTGGGTGAGGACTGGCGGGCACAGGAACTTTCCCGTCCCTGGCAGACTCTGGAGGCCAATGATGAAAAAGGGGTACTGCGCAGTACCCTGCGGCACTATTTTTCGCGGAATTGTGATCAGACGCAGACCGCCACTGAGCTTCATATCCACGTTAATACCCTGCGTTACCGCCTGCAGCGTATTGAGACGATTACCGGATTGAAAATCAATCAGTTAACTGATGCATTGCAGCTGTATATCGGCATGCTGATGCACGACTGAATTGTGTAAAACCACAACTTTCCGGCGTACCACCCGACGGGTTTTTGTGGCTTCCTCTCACGCTAATGTTCGGCGCTCAGGATATGTTTTCCCCACACCAACAACGGGGAAAATAATAATGACAACGGTATCCACATTAGGGGCGCTGGTGGCATTGGTCGTCGCTATCGTTCTTATTTTACGCAAGGTCCCGCCGGCTTACGGCATGATTGCCGGTGCACTGGCCGGCGGGTTATGCGGCGGCGCGGATCTGGTACAGACCGTAACGCTGATGATCACCGGCGCTCAGGGCATCACCAACGCCGTGATGCGTATTCTGGCGGCGGGGGTGCTGGCTGGGGTGTTGATTGAGTCCGGCGCGGCACACACCATTGCTGAAACCATTGTCCGCAAGGTCGGGGAAACCCGAGCGTTGCTGGCGCTGGCGATAGCTACACTGATCCTGACGGCGGTTGGGGTATTTATCGACGTGGCGGTGATCACCGTGGCGCCTATTGCACTCTCCATTGCCCAGAAGGCCGGGATCTCGCGGGGGGCCATCTTGTTGGCGATGATCGGCGGCGGCAAGGCCGGTAACGTGATGTCGCCCAACCCGAACACCATTGCGGCTGCCGACAACTTCCATGTGCCGCTGACCTCGGTGATGATGGCCGGTATCGTGCCTGGCCTGTGCGGGCTGGTGGTGGCCTATCTGCTGGCCCGACGCCTGAGCAATAAGGGTGACAAGGTGATGGCAGAGGAACTGACTCAGCATGCCGAAGGATCTCGTCCAGGCTTTGCGGCGGCGATCAGCGCGCCGTTGGTTGCCATTGTGCTGTTGTCGCTGCGGCCGATCGCCGGTATTGCGGTTGATCCGCTGATTGCGTTGCCGGCTGGCGGCCTGGTTGGGGCCCTCTTGATGGGGCGTATTCGCCAGTGTAATCACTTTATGGTCTCTGGTTTGTCTCGTATGGCACCGGTGGCCATTATGCTGCTCGGTACAGGTACGCTGGCAGGCATCATCGCCAACTCGGCGTTGAAGGACGCGTTGATTAACGGATTGACCCACACCGGGATGCCGGCCTGGCTGTTGGCACCGCTCTCGGGGGCGCTGATGTCGATGGCGACGGCCTCGACCACAGCCGGCACCGCCGTGGCATCCGGGGTATTCAGCAGTACCTTGCTGGAGCTGGGCGTCAGCGGGTTGGCCGGTGCGGCGATGATCCATGCCGGTGCGACGGTACTGGATCACCTGCCACACGGCAGCTTCTTCCACGCTACTGGCGGCAGCGTCAATATGGCGGTCCATCAACGGCTGAAGCTATTGCCGTATGAAACTCTGATCGGCTTTACCATCGCGGCCGTCTCGGCGCTGATGTTTGGCGTATTTAATCTAGCGGGATAAGGAATACTGATGAAAACGCTGAAAAAAGTGGTTATTGCCCCAGACTCGTTTAAAGAGAGCCTGAGTGCGATGGAGGTGGCCGAGGCCATCGAGCGCGGATTCCGCCAGATTTACCCGCAGGTGCAGTATGTGAATTTGCCGATGGCGGACGGCGGTGAAGGGACGGTGGACTCGATGGTGGCGGCCACCGGCGGAGAAATCGTCAGCGTTGAGGTGACTGGCCCGCTGGGCCAGCCGGTATCCGCCTTTTACGGTTTGCTGGGGGAGGGGGAAACCGCCGTGATTGAGATGGCGGCCGCTTCCGGCCTGCATCTGGCACCTAATGGTCGGCGCGATCCGCGCATTACCACCAGTTACGGTACCGGGGAGCTGATCCTGGCGGCGCTGGAACGCGGTGTGAAGGCGATTATTCTGGGCATCGGCGGCAGTGCTACCAACGACGGCGGTGCCGGTATGATGCAGGCGCTGGGCGCCAGGCTGCTGGATGACAACCAGCAGCCGCTGGCACCGGGTGGCGCGGCGCTGGCCCGGTTGGCGCAAATCGACCTTTCTGGGGTGGATCCACGCCTGCAGCAGGTGAGCGTGACGGCCGCCTGTGACGTGGATAATCCTTTGTGTGGCCCTCATGGGGCCTCGGCGGTGTTTGGCCCACAGAAGGGCGCTACGCCGGAGATGGTGACGCAGTTGGATGCGGCACTGAGCCATTTTGGCCGCTTGCTGGAGCAGGCTACCGGCCGTGAGGTGCTTAATGCGCCGGGTGCCGGTGCGGCGGGCGGAATGGGGGCGGCATTGCTCGGCATGCTCAACGCCCGCTTGCGACCGGGGATTGAGATCGTGATTGAAACCTTACGGCTGGAAGAGGCGCTTCGCGATGCCGATTTGGTGATCACCGGAGAAGGGCGGCTGGACAGCCAGTCGATCCACGGTAAAACGCCGATTGGCGTGGCACGGGTGGCCAAACGTTATGGTCTGCCGGTGATCGGCATTGCGGGCAGCCTGTCGAAAGATTATCAGGTGGTGCACCAGCATGGCATTGACGCGGCCTTTTCGGTGCTGGATCGCGTCGTCACGCTGGAAGAGGCCCTGACGGACGCGGCCACTAACCTGGAGGTGACGGCACGCAACGTGGCGGCGGTCTGGCGGCTGGCGCAAGGCTGAGGTCAACCTGTTTTATCATGGGCACTACCTGTTGCTGATATCGGTTCCGATGAGGCGCTTTTCCGTTACAATAGGCGCCATTAATCGAGGTTAACCCCCTGACCCAGAACGGGGGGTTAGCTTGCAAGGAATCAAGGGGAACTGAGATGAAGCAAGAGAAACACGGAGTATTGCTGGTGAACCTGGGCACACCAGATGCTCCGACCTCGTCGGCGGTAAAACGCTATCTGAAGGAATTCCTTAGTGACGACCGCGTGGTGGATACTGCCCCTCTAATCTGGTGGCCGATCCTCAACGGGGCGATCCTGCCGATCCGTTCACCGCGGGTTGCCAAGCTGTATCAGTCGGTATGGATGGACGAAGGTTCACCGTTGCTGGTTTACAGCCGCCGTCAGCAGCGCGCACTGGCCGCACGCATGCCGAACACGCCGGTTGAGCTGGGTATGAGCTACGGCTCCCCGAGCCTGGCCGAGGCGATCGACAAGCTGCTGGCACAAGGGGTGACTAACCTGGTGGTGTTGCCGTTGTATCCGCAATACTCCTGTTCGACCAGCGCTGCGGTGTGGGACGGGGTGGCTCGCATACTGAAAGGCTACCGTCGTCTGCCGTCAGTCAGCTTTATCCGCGATTATGCCGAGCACCCGGCCTACATTGCCGCACTGCGCCAGAGCGTTGAGCATTCGTTCGCTGAGCATGGTCAGCCGGATCGTTTGGTGCTGTCATTCCACGGTATTCCCAAGCGCTATGCGCGTCTCGGCGACGATTATCCGCAGCGTTGTGAAGACACGTTACGTGCTCTGACGGCGACATTACCGCTGGCGCCGGATCGGGTGATGATGACCTATCAGTCGCGCTTTGGCCGTGAGCCCTGGCTGACGCCTTACACCGACGAAACCCTGAAAGGCCTGCCGGCTCAGGGCGTTAAGCATATTCAGCTGATCTGTCCCGGCTTCTCGGCGGACTGCCTGGAAACGCTGGAAGAGATCAAAGAGCAGAACCGCGAGATCTTCCTTAAGGCCGGCGGTGAGAAGTTCGAGTACATTTCTGCGCTGAACGACGAGCCCGCCCACATTGATATGATGCAGCAACTGGTGGCGCAGCGCTTCTGATCCTCAGCACGCAAAATGGTGACAGCCATCATCAATCAGGCAGGAATGTGCTAACATTCTCTGCCTGTTAACAGCCACTGCCGCCAATTAAATGAAATTTCCTGGTAAACGTAAGTCCAAACACTATTTTCCGGTGAACGCCCGCGATCCGCTCTTGCAGCAGGCTCAGCCCGAAAATGAAATCAGCACCTCTTATGTCGTCGGTATTGACCAGACGCTGGTGGATATCGAAGCAAAAGTGGATGATAGCTTCGTCCAGCGCTATGGCCTGAGTCTGGGGCATTCCCTGGTGATCGAAGATGACGTCGCCGAGGCGTTGTATCAGGAATTGATCGACAAGAATTTAATCACCCATCAGTTTGCTGGCGGCACTATCGGCAATACCCTGCACAACTATTCAGTGCTGGCGGACGACCGTTCGGTGCTGCTCGGCGTGATGTGCAGCAATATCAAGATTGGCAGTTACGCCTACCGCTACCTGTGCAACACCTCCAGCCGTACCGATCTTAACTATCTGCAGGCCGTTGACGGTGCCATTGGCCGCTGCTTCACGCTGATCGGTGAAAGTGGTGAGCGGACCTTCGCCATCAGCCCGGGGCAGATGAACCAACTGCGACCGGAAAGCGTCACGGAAGAAGTGATTGCCGGCGCTTCGGCGTTGGTTCTGACGTCCTACCTGGTGCGTTGCAAGGAAGGGGAGCCGATGCCGGCGGCCACCATGCAGGCGATCGCGTTTGCCAACAAGCACGACGTGCCGGTGGTTCTGACGCTCGGCACCAAGTACGTGATTGCCGATAACCCGCAGTGGTGGCGTGATTTCCTGAAACAGCATGTGTCGATCCTGGCGATGAACGAAGATGAAGCGCTGGAACTGACCGGGCTGAGCGATCCGTTGACCGCCTCGGACATGGCGCTGGAATGGGTCGATCTGGTGTTATGCACCGCTGGGCCAAACGGCCTGTATATGGCGGGTTACACCGAAGAGTCCAACAAGCGAGAAACCCAGCACCCGCTGCTGCCGGGGCATATCGCCGAATTCAACCGTTACGAGTTCAGCCGCGCGATGCGCCGTGAAAGCTGTGAGAGCCCGTTCCGCATCTATTCGCACATTGCGCCATACATGGGTGGGCCTGAGAAAATCATGAACACCAACGGTGCCGGTGATGGTGCGTTATCTGCGCTGCTGCATGATATTGCCGCCAACGGTTTTCACCGTAATAACGTGCCGAACTCCAGCAAGCACGTTCGCAGTTACCTGACTTACTCCTCGCTGGCACAGGTGTGTAAATACGCCAACCGCGTCAGCTATCAGGTGCTGAACCAGCATTCACCGCGCCTGACGCGCGGCTTGCCGGAACGGGAAGACAGTCTGGAAGAGTCTTACTGGGAACGGTAATAAACAAAAGGTCCGGCGAGCCGGACCTTTTTTACATCGCTTGTCACATCAGATCGGGCAGCCGCCCATTTTCTCTTCTTCAGTCAGCGTATCCAGTTTAAGGATATTCAGCATGCTGTTGGCAATTTCCCGTTCGCCCATCACCACCTGATTCGCGCCGCGATCAGAGATATACGACACTTCGTCATCGTAGTGCGCCCGGGCGATAATCTCGATATTGGGCCGCTTGGTTCGCGCAGAGGCTACGATCTCACCGGCCTCATAACCGTTGGGTATGGTCAACAACAGCCAGCGGGCACAGTCTAGCCGCGCCAGATCCATCACTTCCGGATTGGCGGCATTGCCCAATACCGTTTTGATGCCTTGTTCACGCAACGCCTCAACCCGTGGGCGGGAATTCTCGATCACCACCAGCGGAATGCCGGCCTCGGCCAACTTGGCCCCCAGCAGGCTGCCTACGCGGCCATAACCGACCACCAGCGCGTGGTTGCACATATCGACCGGGATCTGCTTCTCGTCTTCTACCGCTTCTTCCAGGATTTGGTCTTCTATGGTCTCCGTCTTGGCCAGATAACGCTCGAGCAGGGTGAACAGCAGTGGGTTAAGCATGATCGACAAGATAGCCCCGGCCAGCACCAGATTGCGACCGTGCTCCGACATCATGCCCAGCGTGATCCCCAGCCCTGCCAGAATGAAGGCGAACTCGCCAATTTGCGCCAGGCTGGCGGAGATGGTCAATGCGGTGCGCTTGGAGTGACCGAACATTTTCACCAGCAGGAACGCCGCGGCTGATTTACCGAACACGATAATCGCCAGCGTTGCCAGCACTGCCAGCGGTTCGCGGATCAGGATCATCGGATCAAACAGCATGCCGACCGAGACAAAGAACAGTACGGCAAACGCATCGCGTAGCGGCAGCGTGTCGTGGGCAGCGCGGTGGCTCAGCTCTGACTCGTTCAGCACCATACCGGCGAAGAAGGCACCCAGGGCAAAGGAGACGTCAAAGAAGCCGACAGCGCCATAGGCAATGCCCAGCGCCAGCGCCAGCACCGCCAGGGTAAACAGCTCGCGAGAGCCGGTACTGGCGGTTTTTGCCAGGATCCACGGCACCAGACGGCGACCAACCACAATCATCAGTGCCATAAAGGCGATAACCTTGCCGATGGTAATGGCCAGCTCGATCAGCAACTGACTGCCGCTGGCGTTGTCGTTACCCAGCATGTTGGCAAAGGCCGGTAACAGTACCAGCGCCAGCACCATCGCCAGGTCTTCCACAATCAGCCAGCCGATGGCGATTTGCCCGCGTTGGCTGTCAATCAACTGGCGTTCTTCCAGCGCGCGCAACAGCACCACGGTACTGGCGGTGGACAGACAGAGCCCGAACACCAGGCCGGAAATCAAATCCCAACCCAATAGCTTTGACAGCCCCATACCGAGCAGGGTGGCGACGGCAATTTGCGCGACGGCACCGGGAATGGCGATATGTTTTACTGCGAGGAGGTCTTTAAGGGAGAAATGCAGGCCAACACCGAACATCAACAGGATCACACCGATTTCCGCCAGTTCTGGAGCCAACGAGGTATCGGCAACAAAACCGGGAGTAAACGGGCCGGCGAGTACGCCTGCGGCAAGGTATCCCACTAGTGGGGAGATGCGCAGGCGATTTGCCAGCATACCGAAGAGGAAGGCGAGTACTAACCCTCCGACAATGGTGGAGATTAGCGGTGTTGAATTATGCATCCAGACTCCTTCTAGTTATGCATCGCAGCAGAGAGGGAAACGCAACAGAGTTACGAAAAGATACATTTAGTTTATTGCATTTGTTCGCGCCTTGCTTAGCTAAATATAGCTATTTTGCGAAAAAGCAGAGGATTCCGCTTTTGGCACGCCAGTAAGGGGATTTAACACTTAATAAGTCAAATAACATGGGATTGTGTGGGGGATGACCCGGTTGAACGATGGATTACAACCGGGGTTTCAACAGGGTTATTTGGCGTTATGGTCCGTATTTGGCAGTAGAGCAGTGATAATACCGATCAATGGCAGGAAAGCACAGATTTGGTAGACCAACTCGATGCTGGTCAAATCGGCGACATAACCAAGAACTGCCGCGCCTAACCCGCCCATACCAAAAGCAAAACCGAAGAATAAGCCGGAAACCATCCCCACTTTGCCGGGGATCAGTTCCTGAGCATAAACCAGAATGGCGGAAAACGCTGAAGCGAGAATTACCCCGATAAACACCGTTAAAATGCCGGTCCAGTACAGAGATGCATAGGGTAAAACAAGGGTAAATGGGGCTGCACCAAGAATAGAGCCCCAAATAACACGTTTTCTTCCTATCTTGTCGCCAAGAGGCCCGCCAATAATGGTGCCTGCGGCTACGGCAAACAGGAACGCAAACAGGTGAAATTGGGCATTCTGTACGGATACACCGAACTTGTGCATCAAATAAAAGGTGTAATAGCTGCTAATACTCGCCAGGTAGAAGTATTTGGAGAAAATCAGTACCAGCAGGATGCCAATCGCATAGGTAACGGTACGTTTTGGCAGCGGTTTCACCATCGAGGCCACTTTAGGCTGGCCTTTTGTCGCACGATGCTGCTGTTGATACCATTTGCTGACCTGCAACAACACCACAATAGCCAGCAGGGCCGCCAGGGAGAACCAGGCGACATTGCCCTTGCCATAAGGGGCGATAATCAGTGCCGCCAGCAGGGGCCCGAGGGAACTGCCAAAGTTGCCTCCCACCTGGAACAGTGATTGTGCCAGGCCATGTCGGCCACCGGACGCCATACGCGCTACGCGGGAGGATTCCGGGTGGAATACCGACGAGCCGGTGCCGACCAGCGCAGCAGCCAATAGCACCAGTGGGAAGGTATTGGCCACGGACAGCAGCAGCAGACCGCACAGGGTAAAGCCCATGCCAATCGGCAGCGAATAAGGCTGCGGGTGTTTATCCGTGTAGTAACCAATCAGCGGCTGCAATAAGGACGCCGTGAGCTGATAGGTCAGAGTAATCATGCCGATTTGCACGAAGCTGAGGCTGAAGTCAGCCTGCAGGATCGGGTAAATCGCCAGGATCAGCGATTGAATCATGTCATTGAGCAGGTGAGAGACGCTGATGGCTCCGAGGATCGAGAAAGCCGTCCCTTTAACCGCACTGCTCTTGGCCGGTGGCAGGGCAGTTTCGCTACGGTCGGTCATTTTATTATTAGCCTGGTAAGTTTTAGAGGACAGAGCAGATATCTTAGGCAAGTTGTGCAATATTTACCATATCCGACATAATTTGACGCATATCGCAAAAATTTGAAATTTGTTACCTTTGTTTCGCGCTACAATTTCGCCCACCTAAAAAAAACAGTTAATTATCATATGGAGTTCCGCCATGCGCTTTTCGTTCAAAACCACCGCATGTGCCCTGGCCGTATCCCTGACTTTCCTGTCGGGAGCCGCCAGCGCCTGGGAAAAGGATAAGACCTACGACATCACCATTCTGCATACCAACGATCACCACGGCCATTTCTGGCAGAACGACCACGGTGAATATGGTCTGGGCGCACAAAAAACGCTGGTGGACAGCATCCGCCAGGACGTTGCGGCCAAGGGGGGTAGCCTGTTGCTGCTGTCGGGGGGGGACATCAATACTGGCGTGCCGGAATCCGACTTGCAGGATGCCGAACCGGATTTCCGCGGCATGAATCTGGTGGGCTATGACGCGATGGCAATCGGTAACCATGAATTCGACAACCCGCTCAGCGTATTGCGCCAGCAGGAGAAGTGGGCCACCTTCCCGCTGCTGTCGGCCAACATCTATCAGAAAAGCACCCAGCAGCGTTTGTTTAAGCCTTATGCCTTATTCGACAAGCAGGGCATCAAGATCGCGGTGATCGGCCTGACCACCGATGACACCTCCAAGATTGGCAACCCGGAATATTTCACCGACATCGAGTTCCACGTGCCAGCGCAGGAAGCCAAACAGGTAGTAGAGCAACTGCGTAAGGACGAGAAGCCTGACGTGATCATCGCCGCGACCCACATGGGCCATTATGATGACGGCAACCACGGCTCTAACGCACCCGGTGATGTCGAAATGGCGCGCAGCCTGCCTGCCGGTTACCTGGACATGATCGTCGGTGGCCACTCGCAGGATCCGGTCTGTATGGCTGGTGAAAACCACAAGCAGGTGGATTATGTGCCGGGCACCCCGTGCTCGCCGGATCGTCAGAACGGCACCTGGATCGTGCAGGCGCACGAGTGGGGCAAGTATGTCGGCCGTGCCGATTTCCAATTCCGTAACGGCGAACTGAAGCTGGTGCATTATCAGCTGATCCCGGTCAATCTGAAGAAGAAGGTGGAGAAAGCCGACGGCACCAGCGAGCGCGTGTATTACACCCAGCAGATCGCGGAAGATGCGTCGATGATGAAACTGCTGACGCCGTTCCAGGAAAAGGGCAAGGCGCAGTTGGACGTGAAAATTGGCAGCGTCAACGGCAAGCTGGAAGGCGATCGCAGCAAGGTGCGCTTTGTTCAGACCAACCTGTCGCGCGTGCTGCTGGCAGCGCAGATGGAACGTGCCGAGGCCGATTTTGCCGTAATGAGCGGGGGCGGGGTACGTGATTCGATTGAAGGCGGCGACATTACCTATAAAAACGTGCTGAAGGTACAACCGTTCGGCAATACGCTGGTTTACGTCGACATGAAAGGCAGCGAGGTGGAAAAATACCTGGCGGTAGTCGCCAACATGAAGGTGGATTCTGGTGCCTACGCGCAGTTTGCCAACGTTAGCCTGACCGCGGACGGTCAGCAGGGCGTCAGCCATGTCAAAATCAAGGGCGAGCCGCTGCAGGCGGATAAAACCTACCGTATGGCAACGCTGAACTTCAATGCGCTGGGCGGGGACGGTTATCCGAAGCTGGATACTTTACCAAGCTACGTCAATACCGGTTTTATCGATGCCGAAGTGTTGAAACAGTACATTGAGAAGCACTCACCGTTGGATGCGGCGGCCTATGAGCCGAAGGGCGAGATCGTTTATCAGTAAGTGGTCGCCGGGGAGCCGCATGGCTCCCCTGACTCTTCAGTCGCGCTTGGCGATATCGGCGAAGCTGCCGGCCAACAGTTGGCAAAGATCTTCTGCCGCCAGCTCAATGTCCAGCCCGCGTTTGCCGCCGGAAACGTAAATGGTGGCGAACTGCTGTGCCGGGCTGTCGATCACCGTAGGCAGGCGTTTTTTCTGCCCCAGCGGGCTGATGCCACCCACCAGATAACCGGTGACGCGTTGCGCCAGCAGTGGATCGGCCATTTCCGCTTTTTTAGCCCCCAATGCACGGGCGACCTTTTTCAAATCCAACTGAGTGGCGACCGGCGTGACCGCTACCGCCAGATGTTTGGCATCACCGTTCAGTGCCACCAGCAGCGTCTTATAAACGCGGTCGGCATCCAGTCCAAGCTTCTTCACCGCTTCATCACCGAAGTTTGTTTCTGCACTGTCGTGATGATAAGGGTGAAGGGTAAAGGCGACTTTTTGTTTCTCAAGCAGGATCACTGCGGGCGTCATGGGTTTTCCTATTTCTCCCGGCGCACCAGGGTGCAACGGGTTGCAACAAAACGACAAAAATATAACGGTAACAGCAACCTGAGTAACGGCAGCGTAAAGCGGGTTGCCAAGATGTTCACTCGGTTGCTACCCTGTGTATTGTAACCGTTAACACGGTTGCTATGCGTATAACTAAAATACAAGAAATTCCTCTTTGACTGGCCAATAGCGATATTGGCCACTTTTTTTACTGCCCCTGCAGCATCGCTGGCAGATTATCCTCGCCGTACAGATGCAGCGCACCCACCGCCACTACGTAGTTGCCGGCCGGTAACGCCTCCAGTTTTTGTCGCCAGTCGCGGTTGCGCTGATGCATCAACACGTCGTACAGATCGGCACTGAAAGTCGCGGGCAGGGTTTCCAGCATGCCGTTGGGTTTCGCGTCCAGCCACCAGCTCACCATAGTTTGCAGCAGCCGCGCGTTGGTATGCCAGTGCTCCAGCGTATCACGCAGCAGCGCCATGCCCCCTTCAGGTAGCTGCTCGAGCATCGCCATCTGCTGTTCAGCACCTTCCAGCTCGATCACCTTTTTATGCTGTGCCCTGGCGGCTTGCAACAACTGATAATCCACGCCGTATTCGGCGCGCAACCCCAGCCGCTGAGCCTGGCGGGCCTGCATCATCAGTGCCACCTGCCAGCCGGGCAGGGTTGAAAAGGTCTCCGCATCGGTACCCAGTTCCTGGCACAGCGTCAGCAATTGTTGAAACTCCGGTTCGGAGAGCCGTTGATCCAGCTCTGCCTGCTGCGCGATGTGGTCAAAGGGGGAGGCGGAGCCGGTGATATCGGCTTCCACAATCAAGGCATCCGCCTGCTTCAGGCGTGCGGCCAGTTTGGCCGGCAGCGGTGACATATCCACCGTCCCCATATGAATACTGCCCACCAGATGGAACTGACGATCGCCGGGCAGTCGAATATCCAGTGCCGGATAGGCATAGGTGATGGGGGAGATCAGGCCGAGAAAGGCGGCGATGCGGCGTAACAGTTGACCCATACAGCGTGGCTCCTGAATAACTTGTTCGCCTTTCAGCTTGAAAGGTGAGGGGCGTAACATTTACCCCATGCTAAACGCTATCAGGCATACAAGAAAGTCTGAAGAGTGAAGGAATTATCCCAAAGAAAAAAGGGCGCATTGATGTGCGCCCCGTGGTGTTGGCTCAGTCTATGGGGGGTTAGGCAAGAGTGGCTTGATAACCGGCCTGTTCCACCGCGTTAATCAGCGTTTGTGGGTCGGCATCGCCGGTCACTTTGGCGCTATCGATAGCGACATCCACGGCGGTAACGCCAGGCACGGCTTCTAAAGCTTTACGTGTGCTGCCAACACAATGCATGCAGGTCAGCCCCTGCAATGCCAGTACAGTAATTTGTGACATGCTTCGATTCCTCTCAAATGCGGTGTTTAAAGGTTGACCGCTTGACCTGTTTTCACTAAGAATGAAGGATAAACCTTCCAGCAAGGGGAAGGTCAAGGAGTGAAAATGAATATCAGCGACGTAGCGAAAAAAACCGGTTTAACCAGCAAGGCCATTCGCTTTTATGAAGAGAAAGGGCTGGTGACCGCACCAATCCGCACCGATAACGGTTACCGCAGCTATAACCCAAAGCACATTGAAGAATTGACGCTGCTGCGCCAGGCTCGGCAGGTGGGGTTTAATCTGGATGAATGCCGTGAGCTGGTGGCGCTGTTTAACGATCCAGCCCGCCATAGCGCCGATGTGAAAGCGCGCACGCTGCAAAAAGTGGCGGATATTGAAAAGCACATTGCCGAGCTGGGTGAGATGCGCCAGCGTTTAGTGGCGCTGGCGGATCAGTGTCCGGGCGATGACGGAGCCGAGTGCCCGATCATTAACAATCTGGCGGGTTGTTGCCATAACCACTAACGGGTAAGGGCGCGGATCACCAGCGTTATGCCTTCGACGGCGATCACTTCCACCTCGGTGCCCACCGCCAGATCTTCACTGGCCTGGGCACGCCAACTGCTGTCGCCGATGTTAATGCGCCCCATACCGTTATGCATAGATTCGGTCAGCGTGGCGCGGGTGCCAATCAACTGGCGGTTGCGCTGGTTCAGCACCTGCGAACCGCTGGAAGCTGCAGCCGGGCGCTGGCGCAGCCAGTACCACCACAGATAGGCGACCACTACGGTCAGTACGGCAAAAATCACCCCCTGCCATTCCCAGCCCAACTGCGGCAACAGCCAGACGATGGCGCCGACCACCACCGCCGATACGCCACTCCACAACAGGTAGCCGCTGGCACCGAGCATTTCTGCCGCCAGCAGCAGCCCGCCGAGGGAAAGCCAAAACCAGTGCGGGTTTGCTGCAATTTGTTCGAGCATGATTACTTGCCTTTGTTGTCTTTCAACAGTTCGGCAATGCCACCAATTGAACCTAGCAGGCTGCTGGCGTCCAGCGGCATCATGATGACTTTACTGTTGTTGGCGGAGCCGATTTTCTGCAGCGCATCGGTGTATTTCTGTGCCACAAAGTAGTTCACTGCCTGGATATTGCCGCTGGCGATAGCATCGGACACCAGTTGAGTGGCTCGCGCCTCTGCTTCAGCGGCACGCTCACGGGCTTCTGCCTGCAGGAACGCCGACTGACGTTCACCCTCTGCCTTGAGGATTTGCGACTGTTTGTCACCTTCGGCACGCAGGATGGCAGCCTGACGCACGCCTTCGGCCTCCAGAATATCGGCACGCTTGGTTCGCTCGGCCTTCATCTGGGCGTTCATTGCCGAGATTAATTCTGCTGGCGGACGCACGTCTCGGATCTCAATGCGGGTGATTTTAATGCCCCACGGATTGGTGGCTTCGTCGACGATATGCAGCAGGCGACTGTTGATGCTGTCACGTTGCGAGAGGATTTCGTCCAGCTCCATGGAACCGAGCACGGTACGGAAGTTGGTCATGGTCAGGTTGACGATCGCCAGCTCAAGATTACTCACTTCATAAGCGGCACGCGCCGGATCGACCACCTGGATAAAACACACCGCATCGATGGCCACGTTGGCGTTATCGCGCGAGATGATTTCCTGTGAAGGGATATCCAGCACCTGCTCCATCATATTAATTTTTCTGCCGATGCGGTCCATAAACGGCACCACCAGGTTTAAACCGGGCATCAGCGTTTTGGTGTAGCGGCCGAAGCGTTCCACCGTCCATTGGAACCCTTGCGGAACAATTTTGACGCCGGCGAAAACGATGATCAGTGCGACGACAATCACGATGGGAATAAGGGTGAACATGGCAAACCTCCTGTCAGACATATGTAAACAGATATTACGCCAGCCGCAGTGTAAAGACTAATAAATCAGGGGCACTGGGCCATTAACATTCCAAATTGGCATGTTTCCAATAATTTTAATTCATTTCATGACGTTGTCCGTCTTGGCTACAGTAAAAAGCATTGCCGCTTTTCACTTCGAATATTTGTCATTTTTATTTGCGACTATGCTTTTTGAAATGACATCAGTGCCAAGGATTGTTATGGACTCAATCAGTGTTGATGAACTCGCCCCAAAAAAAGATCGTTGGTATCGCATTGTGGAGGAATTACTGTCCGCTGCCGGTATCGTCATCAATGGTAACCGTGCCTGCGATATCAAGGTGCATAACCCGGCGCTGTTTAAACGCATTTTGCAGGAAGGTTCGCTTGGGTTCGGCGAAAGTTACATGGACGGCTGGTGGGACTGCGATCGGCTGGATGGGTTATTCACCCGCATTTTACAGGCCGGTGTCGATGAGCGCTTGCCAAAAAATCTGAGCGACATTGCGCGCATTGCCTATACCCGGTTGTTCAACCTGCAGTCACGCAAACGTGCCTGGCAGGTGGGCAAAGAGCATTATGACATTGGCAACGATCTGTTCCGCGCGATGCTCGATCCCTATATGCAATATTCCTGTGGTTACTGGAAGGAGGCCGAAACGCTGGAACAGGCGCAGTTGGCCAAGCTGAAAATGATCTGCGAAAAGCTGCAGTTAAAACCGGGTATGTCGTTGTTGGATATCGGCTGCGGCTGGGGTGGACTGGCGCAGTATGCGGCGGAAAACTATGGGGTCTCGGTGTACGGTGTGACCATTTCCGCCGAACAGCAAAAACTGGCGCAGGAGCGTTGTGCCGGTCTTGAGGTCGAGATTCTGCTGCAGGACTATCGTGATTTGAATCTGCAATTTGACCGCATCGTTTCCGTTGGGATGTTTGAACACGTGGGGCCAAAAAACTACGACACTTATTTCCGTGTTGCCGCGCGTAATCTTAAACCCGATGGCCTGTTCCTGCTGCACACCATTGGTGCCAATCTGACCAATCTTCACGTTGATGCCTGGATAGACAAGTACATCTTCCCCAATGGCTGCCTGCCTTCAGTGCGTCATATCTCCGAGGCCAGCGAAGGGCGTTTTGTGATGGAGGATTGGCACAATATCGGTGCCGATTACGATCGCACGCTGATGGCCTGGTATGAGAATTTCAAACAGGCCTGGCCGATGCTGTCCGAGGGCTATTCTGAACGTTTTGAACGGATGTTTACCTATTACCTGAACGCCTGTGCTGGCGCATTCCGTTCGCGTGATATTCAGCTCTGGCAGGTGTTGTTCAGCCCGAAAGGCGTTGAAGGCGGGGTGCGGGTTTACCGCTGAGAAGGGACGGGGCACAGCGGAAGCACTGCGCCCCAAACCATCAGTACAACAGTGAATACAGCTGACGACGGTACTTGGCGGCCAGCGCATCGCCGGTGCCCAGTGCGGCCAGAATATCCATCAGTGTTTTACGCGCGCTGCCGTTGGCGGCGGCGAGATCTTTCTTCAGATGCCCGATCAACAACTCCAGCGCTTCTTCATTACGCCCAACCTGATGCAGTTGCAGCGCCAGTTGCACGGCCAAGTCGACGTTTTCCGGCTGCTGCTCCACCTGCTGTTGCAACAGCTGAATTTCCGGCGTGTCAGCGGCCTGTTTCAGCAGTTCAATTTGCGCCACCAGGCCCTGATAGCGGGTATCCCGATCCTGTAACGGAATGGTCGCCAGTACGGCTTCGGCATCTTCAGTGCGGTTCAGCGCGATCTGGGTTTCCGCCAGTGTCAGGCCGATATCACTGCGTTGCTGGCTGGCTTGCCAGGCGTCTTTCAACAGGGGCAGCGCCTCTGCGGCTTTGTCTTCGGCCAGCAGTTCGGTCGCCTGCGCCAGTTTCAGATCTTCTTCCTTCGGCAGGAAACGCTGCAGGAACTCACGGATCATTTCTTCCGGCTGTGGGCCCTGGAAACCGTCGACGGGCTGACCATCTTTGAACAGATACACGGTAGGCAGCGAGCGCAAGCCGAACTGGGCAGCGATGGCCTGTTCGGCGTCACAATCGACCTTTGCCAGCAGGAACTGACCGGCATATTCCGCCGCCAGCTTATCGAGTATCGGGGTGAGTTGCAGACAGTGCTGGCTGCGATCCGACCAGAAGTAGAACACCACCGGCATGGACATTGACTGTTCCAGCGTCTGGTGCAGGTTTGTTTCGTTAATATCAACAACAGCTTGAGCTAGCATGTAATTTTCTCTCTGATCTTGCGGAGCCATTGGCTTTTAGATGGGGGCGGAGCAGCATTCTTCAACCCCGGCGGCCAAATTAACCGTTGCTGCGTAACACCCAGTCCAGGCAGCGGCCGGGCAGGATGCGGCGTAAGACGCTCAACGCGTGCGCCAGCAGGGTCACCGGGTAACGCAGTTTGGCCCTTGGGCTTTCCAGCGCGTGGCGCAGTTTGGGTAAAATGGCCTCTGGCGGCAGCGTCAGACGCTTGGCAATGCCGGGGTTATGCACCGGTTTATCGCTCTGCGCCTGATTGACGTTCTGGGTAAAGTGGGTGGAGATCGGACCGGGTTCAATCAGGCTGACTTGAACGCCGGTGCCGTGCAGCTCCATTCGCAGCGCGTCGGACCAGGCTTCCAGCGCAAACTTGCTGGCGGCATAGGCACCACGTCCGGCACTGGACACCAGCCCCATCACCGAACTGGTCTGAATAATGCGCCCTTCACCGTGCGGTAACATCGCCGGCAATAACAGTTGGGTTAATTGGTGGGTACCGAACAGGTTGGTGGCGAACTGCCGTTCCAACTGCTGGCGGGAAATGCTGCTCAGTGGGCCGTAAACGCCAAAACCGCCGTTATTGAACAGGCCATACAGGCGGCCTCCAGTCAGTTCGATCACCTGCGCGGCGGCACGTTCGACGCTGGCGCTGTCGTCCAGATCCAGCTCAATGCCTTCCAGCCCAAGCTGAAGCATATTCTCTACGTCCTGCGGCTTGCGACAGGCGGCCAGCACCCGGTAGCCACGGTTACGCAGATCCTGCGCGGCAATCAATCCAATCCCGCTGGAACAGCCGGTTATCAACACTGCTTTTTGCATAACTTTACCTAGTGTACAACCCTATTTAGTTAGACTCATGTTTTACTAGAGGTTCCAGGCGTTCCGCCATCCAGGTGGCGATAAACGGTTGGGCATCCTTATTGGGATGCAATCCGTCATCCTGCATCCATTCCGCTTTTACCACCACCTGTTCCATGTAGAACGGCAGCAGTGGAATGTCGAACTGTTTGGCCAGCTGCGGATAAATCGCGCTGAAGGCCTCGGTATAGCGGCGGCCATAGTTGGGGGGAATACGGATTTGCATCAGCAGCGGCTGGGCTCCGGCCTGCTGCACCAGCGTGATGATCTGGCTGAGGTCGCGCTGCAGGTCCTGCGCAGGGAAACCGCGCAGGCCATCGTTGGCACCCAGTTCAATCAGTACCCAGCGTGGCTGGTGTTGTTTCAGCAACTCGGGCAGGCGTGCCAGCCCCTGTGCGGCGGTGTCGCCGCTGATACTGGCGTTGACCAGCTGCGGTTCACCCGGTTTTTTCTGCCATTGGTCGGCCAGCAGCGTCGGCCAGGCCTGCGCCACCGGCAAGCGGTAACCGGCGCTTAAACTGTCGCCTAATATCAATAAGGTATCAGCGGCGACAGCGCGTAAACTGAATAATCCCAACAGCAAAAGGAAGGGAAGATGCCAGCGGAAAACGTTCTTGAAGTTCATCATCTTAGTAAACACGTTGGTCAGGGTGAGCATCAGCTCTCCATCCTTACCGGAGTCGAGCTGGTTGTCAAACCCGCGCAGACAATTGCCCTGATTGGCGAGTCCGGTTCGGGCAAGTCAACGCTGCTGGGGATCCTCGCCGGGCTGGACGACGGCAGTGAAGGGGAGGTGCATTTGTTGGGCGAGTCACTGACCGCGCTGGATGAAGAGGGCCGTGCCGCCCTGCGCGCCAAAAATGTCGGCTTTGTATTTCAATCATTTATGCTGGTACCGACGCTCAACGCGCTGGAAAACGTACAGTTGCCGGCGTTGCTGCGTGGTGAAAGCGATCGCCAGAGCCGCGAACAGGCAGTGCAACTGTTGGATCAACTGGGGTTGGGCAAGCGTCTTGACCACTTGCCGGCACAGCTTTCCGGCGGTGAGCAACAGCGTGTAGCGCTGGCACGGGCGTTCAGTGGCCGACCACGGGTGCTGTTTGCCGATGAGCCCACCGGCAATCTCGATCGCCAGACCGGCGAACGTATCGCCGATTTGCTGTTTTCCCTCAACCGCGATTTCTCCACCACGCTCATTCTGGTCACCCATGACGAAACCCTGGCGGCACGCTGCCAGCGGCGGCTGCGCCTACGTGAAGGCAAGCTGTGGGAGGAAGCATGATCTGGCGTTGGTTTTGGCGCGAGTGGCGTTCGCCGTCACTGCTGATCGTCTGGCTGGCGCTGACGCTATCGATGGCCTGCGTGCTGGCCTTGGGCAGCATCAGCGACCGTATGGACAAAGGCCTGAGTCAGCAGAGCCGCGATTTTATTGCCGGTGATCGGGTGCTGCGCAGCGCCCGGCCGGTACCGGAAGGCTGGCTGCTGGACGCACAGCAACAGGGGCTGAAAGTCAGCCGACAGCTGTCGTTTACCACCATGACCTATGCCGGCGATCGGCCCCAGTTGGCGGATGTAAAAGCCACCGATCTGGCCTATCCGCTGTACGGCAAGCTGGAGACTCGCCCGGCTAACGTCAAACTGGATCCGGGGAGCGTGCTGGTGGCACCACGCCTGCTGGCGCTGTTGAACGTGAAGGTGGGGGATCAACTGGACGTGGGCGATACCCGCTTACGCATCGCCGGAGAAATCATTCAGGAGCCGGATTCCGGCTTCAACCCGTTCCAGACGGCACCGCGCATCATGATCAATCTGGTGGATGTGGACAAAACCGGGGCGGTACAGCCGGGCAGTCGCCTGACTTACCGTTATATGTTTGCCGGGACCCCGGAGGATATCCAGCGTTACGAAGCTCGCCTGACGCCGCAGCTGGGGCCTGACCAGCGCTGGTTTGGGCTGCAGGAGTCCGGCAGCGCCCTGGGGAAATCCCTGCAGCGCTCTCAGCAGTTCCTGTTGTTGTCGGCGCTGTTGACTCTGCTGCTGTCGATTGCCGCCGTGGCGGTGGCGATGAGCCACTATTGCCGCAGCCGTTACGACCTGATCGCGGTGCTGAAAACCCTGGGGGCCGGTCGCAGCGCGTTGCGAAAGTTGATCGTCGGCCAGTGGTTGGCGGTGATCCTGCTGGCGGCGGTGTGTGGTGGCATTATCGGGCTGGGGTTTGAAGCGGTATTGATTAGGCTGTTGGCACCGGTACTGCCGGCGGAATTGCCTGCTGCCGGTGCCTGGCCGTGGCTGTGGGCGATAGGCGCATTGCTGATGATTTCGCTGCTGGTGGGGCTGCGGCCATACCGGCAGTTACTGGCGACCCAGCCACTGCGGGTACTGCGTCGTGACGTGGTGGCCAACGTCTGGCCGCTACGCTATTTTCTGCCGGTGACGGCGGTGATAGTGGTGGCGTTGCTGACTGCACTGATGGGGGCCAGCACGCTGCTGTGGTCGATCCTCGCCGGTATTCTGGTGCTGGCGCTGCTGTTGGGCGGTATCGGTTGGGGCAGCCTGCTGTTGCTGCGCCGTATTACGCTTAAAAACCTGGCGCTGCGGCTGGCGGTTAATCGTCTGCTGCATCAGCCCTGGGTCACTGTCAGCCAACTGGCGGCGTTCTCGCTGTCATTTATGCTGTTGGCGTTATTATTGGTGCTGCGTGGCGATCTGCTCGAGCGCTGGCAGCAGCAGTTACCGCCGGACAGCCCGAACTACTTCCTGCTGAACCTGACCGAAGCGCAGGTGCCTCAGGTGAAAACCTTCCTGCAACAGCATCAAATCAAGCCGGAAACTTATTACCCGATTGTCCGCGTACGCCTGACCGAGATTAACCAGCAGGTGGCGACCGAGCGGGTGCATGAGGACGATCCGGGTGGCGAGGCGGTGAATCGTGAGCTGAACCTGACCTGGCTGGCAGATCTGCCAGCGCACAATCCGCTGCTGGCCGGTAGTTGGCCGCCGAAAGTCGGCGAGGTGTCGATGGATCAGGGCATTGCCGGGCGGCTCAAGATCAAACTGGGTGATACGCTGACCTTCAGCGGCGATACTCAGTCGTTCAGCGCCAAGGTCACCAGCCTGCGTCAGGTGGATTGGGAAAGCCTGAAGCCGAACTTTTACTTCATCTTCCCGCCGGGTGCGCTGGACGGCCAACCGCAAACCTGGCTCACCAGTTTCCGCTACGACGGGGATGGTCAGATGCTGACTCAGCTTAATCGTCAGTTCCCGACGCTCAGCCTGCTGGACATCGGCTCGATCCTCAAACAGGTGGGTGGTGTACTGCAGCAGGTGAGTCGCGCACTGGAAGTGATGGTGGTGCTGGTGGTGCTCTGTGGCGGCCTGTTGCTGATGGCGCAGGTGCAGGTGGGTATGCGTCAGCGGCGTCAGGAATTGGTGGTGTATCGCACGCTGGGTGCCAGCAAGCGCCTGTTGCGCAGCACGCTGTGGTGTGAGTTTGCCCTGCTGGGGCTGGTGGCGGGCATTGCCGCTGCGGTGGGCGCGGAAGCGGCGCTGTGGTTGCTGCAGAGCCAGGTGTTTGACTTCCCATGGGCGCCCACGCCGGTACTGTGGTGGGCACTGCCGTTACTCAGCGCGCTGTTGTTGTCACTGTGTGGCGGTTGGCTGGGCGTGCGGTTGCTGCGCGGGCAGGCGCTGTTCCGTAGCTACGAGGGT
Source organism: Serratia proteamaculans (assembly GCF_946227095.1). Lineage (GTDB taxonomy): Bacteria > Pseudomonadota > Gammaproteobacteria > Enterobacterales > Enterobacteriaceae > Serratia > Serratia proteamaculans_E. The sequence continues at coordinate 49,098 of NZ_CAMISV010000006.1, read as the reverse complement.
TAACTCAACGTGATACCAGACCGGCCCGGGTGACAGGGCCGGTCATAACCACAATAAGTACTGCCACCCACGCGTTCCAGTTCCTCGCTTACACCCCGTATTTATCCCCAACTCCAGCTCTTTCGGCCAGGGTACTTCGACGTTCAGAGTGTGAAATCGGTTACACTTAATGTTCGATTTACTAAAACGGATATCAAAAATGAGGGTAAAGGGATGTTACCAATATCGTCATTTTAACTCCACGATCTGGTAAATTGTCACATTAAATCAATATAGTTAAGTCTGTGCAGGGTTGTGATTTGTCTTTTTTAGTGATTATTAAATTATGTAATCGTTTCCACTAATGTGATCGCACTCACTTCTCTCCGGCGGATTGCCTCCTATCATAACGGCAACTTAAGAACGTTATCGATTGGAGGCAGTATGAGTACTACCGTCAACATGTCGGCGGCTGAAAAAAGCCAAAGCAATGCAGGTATGACTTTTTTCGTCTGTTTTTTAGCCGCACTGGCCGGGCTGCTGTTTGGTCTGGATATCGGCGTCATTGCGGGGGCTCTGCCGTTTATCACTGATTCGTTTCATATGACCAGTTCCCAGCAGGAGTGGGTGGTCAGCTCAATGATGTTTGGGGCCGCGGTCGGTGCCGTGGGCAGCGGTTGGATGAACTTCCGTATCGGGCGTAAATACAGCCTGATGATTGGCGCAGTGCTGTTCGTGTTGGGCTCGTTGTGCTCAGCGGCGGCGCCTAACGTTGAAGTCTTGCTGCTGTCCCGCATTCTGCTCGGGCTGGCGGTGGGGGTCGCATCCTATACGGCGCCCATTTATCTGTCTGAAATCGCGCCGGAAAAAATTCGCGGCAGCATGATTTCGATGTATCAGCTGATGATTACCATCGGCATTCTGGCGGCCTACCTGTCGGATACCGCATTCAGTTACACCGGCGCCTGGCGTTGGATGCTGGGGGTGATCACCATTCCAGCCATCCTGCTGCTGGTCGGGGTGTTTTTCCTGCCGGATAGCCCACGCTGGCTGGCTTCGCGTAACCGTCATGAACAGGCGCGTCAGGTGTTGGAGAAACTGCGTGACAGCAGTGCTCAGGCGCAGCATGAACTGAACGAAATTCGTGAAAGCCTCAAGCTGAAACAAAGCGGCTGGTCACTGTTTAAAGACAATAAAAACTTCCGCCGTGCCGTTTTTCTCGGCGTCCTGCTGCAGGTGATGCAACAGTTCACCGGCATGAACGTTATCATGTATTACGCGCCGAAGATCTTTGGTCTGGCGGGCTTTGCCAGTACCGCCCAGCAGATGTGGGGGACGGTGATTGTGGGTTTGGTCAACGTACTGGCCACCTTTATCGCCATTGGCCTGGTTGACCGCTGGGGCCGCAAACCGACGCTGACGCTGGGCTTTATCGTCATGGCAGTGGGCATGGGGGCGCTGGGGACGATGATGCATGTGGGGATGAATTCACCGACCGAGCAATACTTCGCCATTATCATGCTGCTGATGTTTATTGTCGGTTTCGCCATGAGTGCCGGCCCACTGATTTGGGTGCTGTGTTCCGAGATCCAACCGCTGAAAGGCCGTGACTTTGGCATCACCTGTTCCACCGCCACCAACTGGATCGCCAATATGATCGTCGGGGCAACCTTCCTGACCATGCTGAATTCGCTGGGCAGCGCTTACACCTTCTGGGTCTACGCGGCGCTCAACCTGGTATTTATCTTCATCACGCTGGCGTTGATCCCGGAAACGAAAAATATCTCTCTGGAACATATCGAACGCAATCTGATGGCCGGCAAACCGTTACGCAACATTGGCTCACGCTGAGCGGTTAACCAGGCACACGAGACCCGCTGATACGGCGGGTTTTCGCTCCTGATACTGAATAAGGGGAAGTGAAGTTATGACTATTCTGGTAACCGGCGGCGCGGGCTACATTGGTTCACATACGGTACTGGCGCTGCTGGAACGTGGTGAAGATGTGGTGGTGCTGGATAATTTGGTCAATGCGTCCGAAGAGTCTTTACGGCGCGTGGAACAACTGACGGGCAAAGCCGCGACGTTCTATCAGGGAGATGTGCAGGATGCCGGTTGCCTGAAGCGCATCTTTGAGGAAAACGAAGTTGCCTCGGTGATCCACTTTGCCGGTCTTAAGGCGGTGGGGGAATCCACCCAAAAACCGCTGGAGTATTATCAGAACAACGTGGCGGGGACGCTGGTGTTGCTGGAGGCGATGCGCGAGGCGGGAGTCCATCAGTTTATCTTCAGCTCCTCCGCCACGGTGTACGGAGAACATGCCCCGGTGCCTTACCGGGAAGATATGCCGATCGGTGGCACCACCAGCCCCTATGGCACTTCCAAATGGATGGTCGAACAGATCCTGCAGGATTTTGCCAGGGCCGAACCGGCGTTTTCGATTATCGCGCTGCGCTACTTTAATCCGGTGGGTGCCCACGAGTCTGGCCTGATTGGCGAAGATCCGAGCGGCATCCCCAATAACCTGCTGCCTTATATTGCACAGGTGGCGATAGGCCAGCGGGAAAGCCTGAGTGTGTTCGGCGGCGACTACCCAACCAAAGACGGCACGGGCGTGCGTGATTATATTCACGTGATGGACGTGGCGCAGGGCCATTTGGCGGCGATGGATCATTTAGCGCAGATCGCCGGTTTTAAAGCTTATAACCTGGGTTCTGGGGTTGGCTATTCGGTGCTGGAAATGGTGCAGGCGTTTGAAAAAGCCTCGGGCGTTGCCATTCCTTATCAGATCCTACCGCGCCGCGCAGGTGACTTGCCTGCCTTCTGGGCCGATGCCGGGCTGGCGAAACAGGAACTGGGTTGGCAGGTGCAACGCGGGCTTGACGTGATGATGCGCGATACCTGGAACTGGCAGAGTAAAAATCCGCAGGGCTATCGCCGCTAGCTTTTCATCGGCAATAAAAAAGGGTTCAGCTCTATGAGTTGAACCCTTTGTTTTTGGCGCGGCGTAACGCTTAAGCCAGCTTTTGCTGAGCCCAGGCCAGACCGCTTTGGTATTCGGTTGGTAGCAAAGGTGCCAATGCCTGTAACGTCTGTTGCAATGCCGCGGCGTCAGGATCGTTCAGGTTCAGGTGCCCGACCTTGCGACCTTCACGCACCTCTTTCTCGTACCAGTGCAGATGTACCAGCGGCAACGCCAGCCATTGAGGATCCACTGCGGTGCCAATCAGGTTGACCATTACCGACGGGGTGCTCACTACCGGTTTCGGCAGCGGCAGGGCGAGAATGGCGCGCAGGTGCAGTTCGAACTGGCTGATGGACGCGCCGTTCTGCGTCCAGTGACCGCTGTTGTGCACCCGGGGAGCCAGCTCGTTAATCAACAGACGATTGCCAACGATAAAGCACTCCATCGCCATCACGCCGACGTAGTTTAGCTCATCAAGGATGGCCGTCAGCATTTGCTCCGCCTGCTGTTGCAGCGCAGGGTTGGGCTGCGGTAACGCCACGCTGGTGCGCAGAATGCCTTCTTCATGCAGGTTATGGGTCAGCGGATAGAACACCGATTGGCCATCATGCCCGCGAGCACCAACCAGCGAGACCTCACCGGAGAAGTTAATGCCCTGCTCAACGATACATTCACCATAGGCATCGGCCGGCAGTTCGGCTTCCTGGCCTGGACGCAGACGCCATTGGCCACGGCCGTCATACCCGCCAACACGGCGTTTAACGATCGCCAGTTCGCCAAGGGCAGCAAACACCTGTGGCCATTCGGCGGTATCGGCCAGCAACTGCCACGGTGCCGTAGCCAGGCCAAGCTGATCGAGCAACTGTTTTTGCGTCAGGCGGTCCGCCAGACGTGGGAAGATATCGCGGTTGACGAAGCTGTTATGGGTCGCCAGTTCGCGCGTCAGCGCGGTTTCCGGCCAGCGTTCGATTTCAGCGGTGATCACGCTGTTCTGGTAGGGCACGGCTTCCGGTTCGGCGTCGAGGCCAACCGGGTACACGGCGATGCCCAGCGGCTCACCGGCCTGGCGCAGCATGCGCCCTAACTGGCCGTTGCCCAGTACGCAAACCGGCTTCATGCTTCCTCCCGCGGATCCGGGTTATTCAGCACGTCGTCAGTCTGTGCCTGACGCCAGTCGGCCAGGCGTTGTGCCAGCGCGGTGTCGTGCAGCGCCAGAATTTGTGCCGCCAGCAGTGCAGCATTGGCCGCACCGGCTTTGCCGATCGCCAGAGTACCGACGGGAATGCCACGCGGCATTTGCACGATCGAATACAGGCTGTCTACACCGCTCAGTGCGGCGCTTTGGACCGGAACACCCAGCACCGGAACCAGCGTTTTCGCCGCCAGCATGCCTGGCAGGTGCGCAGCACCGCCCGCACCGGCAATGATCACGTCAAAACCGTTTGCCGTCGCCTGTTCGGCGAAGCTGAACAGCTTGTCTGGCGTGCGATGAGCGGAAACGACTTCGACATGGAACGGGACATTGAGCGAGGTCAGGACGTCGGCCGCAAACTGCATGGTGGCCCAGTCACTTTTCGATCCCATTACAATTGCGATTTTAACCCCAGCGTGGGTGGCTGAAGCGGCGTTGGCTCCCATGGGTGTAAGGCTCCTGTGATTGTACAAACGACGGCCGGTTGCCTGCGGCGGGAGGCCGAATGAGGGCGTAGAGCATACCATGAGCGCACGGCGAGGAAAACGGTTGCGTCGCCGGTTTTCATCGTCAAAAGGGTGAATTTTTTTACCTGTGCGACAAGTCAGGAACTTAGAACGGGAACTGGATCAGTTCGACGGCGTCGACGCTGACTTTGATCATCGAGCCTTCGACGTGCCAGGCACCCAGCACCACGCGGTGGGCCTTGCCGTTGCTCAACGTCAATTCATGTACCGCCGGACGGTGAGTGTGGCCGTGGATCATCCAGTGAACCTGGTGGCGCAACATCGCCTGCTCAACCGCTTGTGGGTTGACGTCCATAATCGATTCCGACTTGTACTGGTTGCTCTGCTGGCTGCGGGCCCGCATTTTGGCAGCGATCTTCAGGCGCCAGCGTAGCGGCATTGCCAGAAACAGTTTTTGGATCAGGGGATTATGCACTTTACGACGGAACTGTTGGTAGGCCTGATCGTCGGTACACAGAGTGTCGCCATGCAGGATCAGGATTCTTCGCCCATACAGATCCAGCACTTTTTCTTCCGGCAGCAGTTGCATGCCGCTGGCGCGGGCAAAGCGTTTGCCGACCAGAAAATCACGGTTGCCGTGGATAAAGTAGCAGGGGACGCCAGTCTGTTGCAGCGCCTTCAGGGCCGCGGCGATTTCGCCGTGCAGCGGCTCGGGATCGTCGTCGCCGATCCAGGCTTCAAACAGGTCGCCAAGAATGTACAGGGCGTCGGCGTGGGGAGCATCTTGCTGCAAAAAACGCAGAAAACCGGCAGTGATTGCCGGTTCCTGTGCGCTTAAATGCAGATCTGCGATGAACAGCGTGTTCATGCAGCCGCGATTACTCGCTGACGGTAACGCTAGTGACGATCACGTCTTCTACCGGTACGTCCTGGTGCATGCCGCTACGGCCAGTTTTCACCGCTTTGATCTTGTTAACCACGTCCATGCCTTCAGACACTTCAGCAAATACGCAGTAGCCCCAGCCCTGCGCGTTTTCGCCGCGGAAGTTCAGGAAGTCGTTGTCAGCCACGTTGATGAAGAACTGTGCGGTCGCAGAGTGTGGATCGTTGGTACGAGCCATTGCCAGGGTGCCGATGGTGTTTTTCAGACCGTTGTTGGCTTCGTTCTTGATGGTCGCTTTGGTGTCTTTCTGGGTCATGCCAGGTTCGAAACCGCCGCCCTGAACCATAAAGCCATTGATAACACGGTGGAAAATGGTGTTATCGTAGAAACCTGCACGGCAATAGTTCAGGAAGTTTTCAACGGTAACCGGCGCTTTGTCAGCAAAGGTGTTGATAACGATATCGCCGTGATTAGTGTGGAAAGTAACCATAGTTTTAGTCCTAACAAGATGAATTGAGATGTCACAGGGATCGAGTGAACAATCAGACCGCCGTTATAACATATCTCCTTTAATCAGTCAGCAGCGGCTAAACCGCATGCCGACTGTGGTAAAACGACAGTTGTTATATTATAACGTTGAAGGCGTTCGCTGATTTCTCACTGTTTTCCACCTCTCAGCTTAGCAAACCGCGGCCTTAACCTTGCATTAGATCAGGCTTCGGGTTTCAATACGCTGCTGGGTTAATCGCCTAATTACCATTTTTGTTATCACGCACACCACGGAATGTCCCGATGCTAAAGATTTTTAATACCCTGAGTCGTCAAAAAGAGGAATTTAAACCCATTCATGCCGGTAAAGTGGGCATGTACGTGTGCGGGGTAACCATCTATGACCTGTGTCATATCGGCCACGGGCGTACCTTTGTTGCTTTCGACGTAGTGGCGCGTTATTTACGCTACCTCGGCTATTCGCTGAACTATGTGCGTAACGTGACCGACGTTGACGATAAAATTATCCGCCGCGCGACAGAGAATGGCGAAAGCTGCGATCAACTGACCACGCGCATGCTGGCAGAGATGCACGCCGATTTCGACTCCCTGCTGATTGAACGCCCGGACATCGAACCGCGAGCTACCCAGCATATTGCCGAGATCATTGAGATCACCCAGCGCCTTATCGATCGCGATCACGCTTACGTGGCCAGCAACGGCGACGTGATGTTCTCCATCGACAGCGATCCGCAATACGGCTTGTTGTCACGCCAGGATCTGGATCAGTTGCAGGCCGGTGCACGCGTAGAAATCGACGACGTGAAACGCAACCCGATGGATTTCGTACTGTGGAAAATGTCCAAGCCGGGCGAACCGAGCTGGGAATCGCCTTGGGGCGCAGGCCGTCCGGGCTGGCACATTGAATGTTCTGCCATGAACTGCAAGCAATTGGGCACTCATTTTGACATCCACGGCGGCGGTTCCGATCTGATGTTCCCGCACCACGAGAACGAGATTGCCCAGTCGAGCTGTGCGCACGACGGCCCTTACGTCAACTACTGGATGCACTCCGGTATGGTGATGATCGACAAAGAAAAAATGTCGAAATCGCTGGATAACTTCTTCACCATCCGCGACGTGCTGGGCTACTACGACGCCGAAACCGTGCGCTACTTCCTGATGTCTGGCCACTATCGTAGCCAGCTGAACTACAGCGAAGAGAACCTGAAACAGGCGCGTACAGCCCTGGAACGTCTGTACACCGCGCTGCGTGGTACCGACGCCAATGCTCAACCGGCCGGCGGCGAAGTGTTTGAAGCCCGCTTCCGTGAGGCGATGGACGATGACTTCAATACGCCGGAAGCCTACTCAGCGCTGTTTGACTTGGCGCGTGAGGTTAACCGCCTGAAGGCTGAAGATCTGACGGCAGCCAATGGGCTGGCGGCGGAACTGCGCAAGCTGGCTAAGGTGCTGGGTCTGTTACAGCAAGAGCCGGAACTGTTCCTGCAGGGCGGAGCACAGGCCGACGACGGTGAAGTGGCGGAGATCGAAGCCTTGATTAAACAGCGCAATGACGCGCGTAAAGCCAAAGATTGGGCGCTGGCGGATGCCGCGCGCGATCGGTTGAACGAGATGAACATCGTGCTGGAAGATGGCCCGCAGGGGACTACCTGGCGCCGTAAGTAATTCGCTGTAGGCTGACAAACAAAAAAGGCGCTGAGTTAACCCTCAGCGCCTTTTTCTATGGAGCACGGCTTACGGCTTAACGACAACCTTGCCGCCGTTATACTCGACTACCTGATCGGCAACGATTTTGCAGCGCTTACGCGTTTCTACTTTGCCGTTCACTTTCACCTGCCCATCGGCGATGACTTCTTTGGCGCCGCCGCCGCTTTCACACCAGCCCTGGAATTTGAGCAGGTCGCACAGTTCGACGTGCGGGTGATTATCCAGATTAAAAGTTTCCATACTGCCTTACTTATTTAGGTTGAACGTCGTGATAAACCTCGCAGGCCTGCAAGGTATTTTGAATCAGTGTAGCAACGGTCATTGGGCCAACGCCACCCGGAACCGGAGTAATGTAGGCTGCGCGCTCGCTGGCGGCTTCAAAATCTACGTCGCCGACTACTTTACCACTTTCCAGTCGGTTAATGCCGACATCCACCACGATCGCGCCCGGTTTGATCCAGTCACCTGGAATAAAGCCTGGTTTACCGACCGCGACCACCAGTAGATCGGCGTTTTCAACGTGATGACGCAGATTTTTGGTGAAACGGTGGGTCACGGTGGTGGTGCAACCGGCCAGCAGCAACTCCATGCTCATTGGGCGGCCGACGATGTTGGACGCGCCAACCACGACGGCATTCAGTCCATAGGTATCGATGTTATAACGCTCGAGCAGGGTGACGATGCCGCGCGGGGTACAGGGACGCAGTTTAGGCGAGCGCTGGCACAGGCGACCGACGTTGTACGGATGGAAACCGTCGACGTCTTTATCCGGATGAATACGTTCCAGCACTTTGACGTTATCGATGCCGGCAGGCAGCGGCAGCTGCACTAAAATACCGTCGATCTCGCCGTCGGTATTCAATTGATCGATCAGCGCCAGCAGTTCGGCCTCACTGGTGGTGGTGGGCAAATCATAGGAGCGGGAGAGGAAACCCACCTCATCACAGGCGCGGCGCTTGCTCGCGACATAAATCTGTGAGGCCGGGTTTTCGCCAACCAGCACGACTGCCAGGCCTGGCGCGCGTTTGCCGGCGGCCAGACGTTGTTTAACTTGCTCAGCCACTTCGCTTCTAACCTGCTGCGCAATCGTTTTACCATCAATAATCTTTGCTGACATCAGTGAGGAAATCCATCAATTAAGAAAAGCCGGGGATGGCGCTATTTTGTCAGAAGCGGAGCGCGCTGTCAGGCGCTGAATCGTGTTCGACGGCGTTTGCCCGGCATGATTTACGCTTTTTTTATGCCAACAGAATGATCCTCTACACCTTTTTTACCTCGAGCTACCTAAGCTGTGGCTATTCACACTGCGGTATTCGCGCCAGCCGTAGGCGCTAATGGAGCCACCATCATGATGATCATCACCCGGCTGCACCCATGGCATCAGCAGCTTGAACACTCGGTTTATCCGCCCAAACTCGTGGGCGAAACGGTGTTTGACTCGTCGATGCACCCGGCGGACGTAGCGCAGTTGATTGCGCTGCACCAACTCGCTGCGCACAAAGCGCTCCCCTCCTGGCGATCACGCCTGAGCGCGTTGTGCCGGAGGTTACACGGATGAGAAATATCGGAGGGATTGGCTTTATGCTGCTGGCGTGGGTACCTGTCGGCCATGCATCGTTAAATACTGCACCGGTTAGCGCCGCGCTTTATCAACCGTTGGCGGTTGCCTGCAACCTGTTGACTGCGGAGCATGCCGACTGGGGAAATATTAATGCTATGGTGCAATCGGCTCGCATTTGCCTGCAGCGCCCCGCGAGGCATCAGCAATCGGATCGCATTGCCGAGCTGGCCGAATCCGGGTTGGCTCAACGTGACAGCAATTTGCTGCCGGATTTAATTCAAGGTAAATGATGATGTTAACGCAATGGGCGGAGGCAGTAATGGTTGAAAAACCAGCATAAAGCACGGCCACCGCCGTAACGTCATGAAAAGGCATTGACTCAGTAACCCCTGATCGTATAATCCCACTCCGCAACTCTGGTTGCCGCATCCCAATGCGCCCTTAGCTCAGTTGGATAGAGCAACGGCCTTCTAAGCCGTAGGTCACAGGTTCGAGCCCTGTAGGGCGTACCATTTTGAAGTAAATAGACGTCAACCGACGTCTTTTTTTATGCCTGAAATTCAGTGAGTTGACTGATTTTAGCGCGTCGAAATTCTCTCGGAGTCTACCTACACCCACTGGCATCAAGTAGTATCTGTTGGTATATGTGATGGTACATCCCCGTTCAATGGAATCTTGTACCAACAGCCAGCAACGGAGAGCCTCAAATGGCATTAACCGATGTAAAGGTAAGAAGTGCAAAGCCTACCGACAAGCCTTATAAGCTTACCGATGGCGAAGGAATGCATTTAATGGTTCATCCCAATGGATCTAAATACTGGCGCTTACAGTACCGTTTTGACGGTAAACAAAAGATGTTGGCGTTGGGTATCTATCCAGAGATTTCGTTATCTGAAGCCAGACAACGCAGAGATGAAGCTAAACGGCAAGTCGCTAACGCTATTGATCCCAGTGAACAGAAAAAGGTTGAGAAACAAGCTCGCAAAGCGATGGTAGAAAACACCTTCAAAGCTATCGCTCTGGAGTGGCATGAGTACAAACGCCCTAACTGGTCGAAGGGTTACGCTGAAGACATTATGGAAGCGTTTGAAAACGATATCTTCCCGGATATCGGTAAGCGCCCAATTGCAGAGATAAAGCCACTGGAGATACTCAGCTCGCTGCGTAAACTCGAGAAGCGTGGTGTGCTAGACAAACTGCGCAAAATCCGCCAGGCCTGTAATCAGGTATTTCGTTACGCCATTGTCACTGGTCGAGCTGAAACTAACCCAGCCTCAGAGCTGGCAAGTGCGTTAACCCCACCAAAATCTGTTCATTACCCTCACCTGTTAGCAGATGACTTTCCGGCTTTCTTACAAGCTCTTGCTGCTTATTCCGGTAGCCCAATAACCCGGCTAGCGACAAAGATTCTGATGTTAACGGGCGTTCGTACTATTGAACTGCGTATGGCTGAATGGAAAGAATTTGATTTCGATAAACGTGTTTGGGAGGTCCCGGTAGAAAGGATGAAGATGCGTCGCCCGCATCTGGTGCCTTTATCGGATCAAGTTGTGTCGTCACTTCGTGAGATTCAAGTGGTGACAGGCCGTTACAACCTGGTTTTCCCTGGCCGTAACGACATCACTAAACCGATGAGTGAAGCGAGTATCAATCAGGTATTAAAAAGGATTGGTTATCACGGGAAGGCGACAGGACATGGTTTCAGGCACACGATGAGTACCATCCTGCACGAACAGGGCTATAACACGGCGTGGATCGAGTTACAGCTTGCGCATGTGGATAAGAACACCATTCGTGGCACATACAACCATGCGCAGTATCTGGAGCAGCGTAGGGAGATGTTGCAGTGGTATGGGGATTATGTGGACAACCTAGAGCTCGGTGGAAAAGTGGCTTGCGGGGAGTTTGGGTATCGTGCTTAAGTTAATTTTATTAAAAATATCAATAAAATAGATCGGCGGTACTAGCGAAAGTGCTGGCGCTGTTGGTTTCAGCAGCCTCTTGTTTTTTTGTTTCGTTGAGATAATGGGAGGTTTGCGCTGGGTTGGTGACCGTATCCCGGGCGGAACCGATGACTGCGAACACCGTCAAAAAAGTAATTCGCGTGATGGTTTATGATACCAAGGTTGAAATTTGGAAACGTATTGTCAACGCCTTGGTTTTTGACCGGATTTCAGAACGATGACTTGTAGTTCGTTGATTGAGTTGGGGTTGTGGTCGAAGGATGCGGTAGAGCGGCAGATGAGCCATTAGGAGCGTAACTCTGTACGGGCGGCCTACATCCATAAGGCGGAGCATCTTAGAGAGCACAGGCTAATACTGCAGTGATAGGCTGATTATCTGGATGCGAATCGGGAGATGGCGGTTAGCCCGTTTGATTTTGCTAAATTGATTTGAGATTGACTTTCATCGGCACCACCTTTATTCAGGTGGCCAAATTCACTATGCCACTACAGGGTCAATCTACTGGGTTAAATATTGAACTTAAACCTGGGCAAACAGTAGTTATCGAACTAGTGGCGACGCGTGGAGTATCGAAAATGTATTATGATTATAGCGCATCATTAAATGGTGTGGCCGCTCTTAATTATAACCCAACGCATAATAGTAGGCATTTTTATGGTGTCAATGACCCACAATTAATGAGCAGGATTAAAATCCCAAACAATCATCATGCGTTTCAAGAAATTGAAATTATAAGTTTTGCGAAAGCAAGAATAAATGTTAAGGATCAATTATCAGATGAGGTTATTAGAGTATTCAATACGGAAGAGTTAACTTTTGGTGAAAGTTAATTATTTACAATTAAGACAATGCACTAGGTTAACTCTGGTGCATTATCCTCATATGAGATTACTTCATAATTGTATTAGGATTGTGTTGCAATGACTAATAATTCAGTGGTGTCAGTACAATAATGGATGCTAAATTAAGGAGTGTTTGTATTTAGTCAAGAATTTCATTGAAAAATAAAATATGAAGCCGTGAAAATATTAACAAGCTGGGGGCTACCCTGTTTATGCGGTTGTGACACGGCTTGGTGTTTCTACTAGCAGCCTTTACGCGTGGGCAACACGTTACCAAAAACCTGATCCACAGCGTAAAAATGATGATACCCTTCAGCATGAAGTAAAACGCCTAGGAAAGAAATTAAGCGGATGAGGATTGGGTATTTTAAGGCCGTTGCATACTTTGCAAGGCCGTCAAGACGAAGTACGCCGTCATTAAATAAATGCTGTCTTTATATGTTGTTCACTAATTGTGTCTGGTTCTTAGCCACCATTACAGCTGTTATGAAAACTGGCTAAAGTGGCCTAAATGTTTGCGTGCTAGGAAAAAGGAGCACTAAACAGTGCTGCATTAAAAAATGCAGCTTGAAAGTATTAGGTAGTGACATGACTTATATAAGGATGCATGAGGGGGGCTGTTGTGCACAATCTCTTATCGTTCCGGGCTATCTGCTGGCGTATGGGTGGGCGATGATAGCAGAGTTGGTTATGGATACCTTTGTTGATGGATGTATGACGACGTAAACTAACTGTGAAAGTATTAACCTATTCAAACCAGGATTCTCAATAAAAGGATGAAAGATGTCAGCATTTTCTTGTGGCTAAAAAACAGCATTAGTTACGTAGGTAATTTACATAAAAAGTGGCGGAAGAAAGTTTTTCCCAGTGGCTGAAACTAGAAAGCATAAAGAAAAGGAACCCTAAAAATAGAGAAGGAGATAAAAAGTAGTTATTAGATTATGCTGAGGTTTATTATAATTATAGACGTCGGCATCGTACCTGTGAAGATTAAGTCCTGCAGTTTATTAAAGCGATTGGTATATGGATATGGGATCGTCTAAGGAACTCGGATCTATTCATAGAAACCATCAATGTTTCAATAAATATTATTGAAATATTGATTTTTTTATTAATGTTTTTAGTTAGATTAATCTTGTTCGGGATAATATATCACACTTAATTAATTTAATAGTATTTTTCACTGGTCATGTGATTCATGTTGACTTTATGTATCTTATTGTTTTTTTTGATTTAAATAATATTAAATTGCATTTTGATCGCTATCGTCGATCGTCAGGTTTTTTTTGATAGGTAAAACCTATTAATATTTGAAGTATTAATACATCTAAACAATTTGTGTGCAGGGTGGTTAACAATTACTCTGTAGTAAATCTAGGAAGGATTGGTGAACATAGTAGGTTCACTTTGCACAGTTGCAACAACTGAGTGAAAAGGATGACAGACAATGAATGAAGTCACATCTAATGAGATAAATGGTGTCGAGTTTGACCCTCACTATAGTGAGATAGAATTTACCCTGTCAGAATATGATAGTGAAACCGATCCGCTGAATGCTTTGGATAGCGCCCGTGATGTTAATTGGCCTGCTATTCGCGAGCAGGCCACAGCGCTGCTTGAACAGTGTTTTGATTTGCGTGTCGTACTTTGGCTTATGCGTGCAAATCTTCATATCGATGGTTTTTCGGCCTTTTATCTGGGAATTGCGCAAATAGATAAGAAATATTCTGATGAAGGGGTAACTATTTTCCCGCAGGCCGATATCGACCAATCCGCGGGCAGCAATCATGCCGCTGCATTAGGTTGGCTCGCCACTTCATCCTGTCTGCACGAAATCAAAAATAGCCGCATTTATCCCGATAACTCGCTAACAATAGATGAATTTCTCAATTTTCGCCTTGTTGAGCAAGAGGGGAAATATCAGCATTTCTCTGAAGCGGTTAAATTGATTGGCCAGACCAATGCCTACTTTTCCTCGCGTAGTATACCCTCGTTGCAGCAACAATTGACGTTGCAGTTGGAGGCTTTGGAGCGGGTGGAAAATTACGCCAATTTGCAAGCGGAAGACTATCGATTGGATTGTCGCCAGGTCCGGGATTATTTTCAGACGCTTATCCGTTTGCTGAGCTCTCTTGAACAGCAGGAATTACCGCATGCTGACGAGGAACTGTCGTCCGATATAGCGGGTGAAGAAGTAAATATAGCTAACGGGAATAAATATATTCGTTCCAGGCAGGATGTCATTTTATTGTTGGACCAGGTGCTGGATTACTTCCAGAATTATGAGCCAAGCCATCCCGCTCCTATTCTTATCAGACGCTCGCAAAAAATGATTGGCATGGATTTCGCGACGATAGTTGAGGAACTCTTGCCTGAATCTCTGGCATCGTTAAACCAATTGGCTGGGAAGTGATTTTTTACAGAGGAGTTTTCCAATGGCTAAGGACTCAAGCTCTCAAAAGTTTATTGGCAAGAATAATGCGCCCCGTGTGCAAATTGAATATGACGTTGAACTTTATGGTTCACAAAAGAAGGTTGAGTTGCCTTTTGTGACTGGGGTTATGTCCGACCTCTCCGGACATCGGAAAAAACCTTTGGCGCCCATTGAGGAACGGAAGTTTCTGACTTTCGATCAGGATAACTTCAACGATCGCATGCGAGCAATTAGACCTCACCTGCAGTTTTACGTTGAGAATACCTTAAGTGAAGATGATTCATTGCTGGATGTTGAGCTGGAGTTCGAGTCCATGGATGATTTTTCTCCGGGGGCGATTGCCAAAAGGGTTCCTCAAATGCAGCGACTTCTGGAGGCCAGAGAGCACCTTACTGAATTAATTACTTATATGGATGGGAAATCAAGCGCGGAAGAAGTGGTGAAAAACCTGCTTGAGAAGCCGGATTTCCTGCATCGCCTGGTGATGGATGCACGCAAAACGGTGGCAGACGCAGAGCAGGATGCACAGGATACCGGCAATAAAGGAGAGGCGTAATGGGAGCGAGGCAACGACGCTATACGGCAAAGCAGCAGGCTACCGCTGTTGTCGAGATAGAAAAGAGCGAGGTGGAAAATGAGCTGGACGGCTTGCTTAAACGCTCTTTTCGCCCGAGAACGAATGAAGCTTCGGAGGCGGTGCGCCGGGCCATCGGCACGCTGTCGGAATACGCCAATCGCGGCAAGGTAAAGGTGAGCCACGATGTGGTATTGACCATCGAGTTGCTGATTGCCCAGATCGACGAACAGCTTTCAGAGCAGATGAACAATATTTTGCATCATCCGGAATTCCAGAAGCTGGAATCTGCATGGCAGGGCCTGAGTTATCTGGTGGACAATACCAACGTTAGCGAGACGCTTAAAATTCGCGTGCTTAACATCAGCCAGGATGAGTTGACGCGTAATTTGCGCCGTTACCGTGGTGCGGCATGGGATCAAAGCCCAATCTTCAAGCAGATTTATGAGCAAGAATATGGTCAGTTCGGCGGTGAGCCCTTCGGCTGCATAATCGGCGACTTCGAGTTCGACCACAGCCCGATGAGCGTAACCTTGCTGACGGAGTTGGCGAAAATCTCCGCCGCATCGCATTGCCCATTCATTTCCGCTGCGTCGCCGTCGCTATTGCAAATGAGCAAGTGGAACGAACTGGGGAATCCGCGTGATATTGGCAAAATCTTCACGACGCCGGAATACGCCTCATGGCGGCGTCTGCGGGAAAGTAATGACTCGCGTTATTTGGTTTTGACCATGCCGCGTTTCCTTTCGCGTTTACCCTACGGGGCTAAAACCAACCCGGTGGAGGCGTTTGCTTTTGAAGAGTCTGTCCGGCCTGGCGTGGATGACGATTTTTCCTGGGCGAATTCGGCGTATGCCATGGGGTTGAATATCAACCGTGCTTTTCACGAGTATGGTTGGTGTTCCAAAATCAGGGGGATCGAGTCCGGCGGTTCGGTTGAGGAATTGCCTGCCTATGCGTTTCCTTCTGACGAAGGCGGTTATGAGCTCACTTGTCCGACTGAGGTGGCGATTTCCGACCGAAGGGAACAGGAGCTGTCCGACGCGGGCTTTTTACCCCTGGTGTATCGTAAACATTCAGACTTTGCGGCTTTTATCGGCTCATGCACGATGCATGCCCCGGCGAAATATGAGGATCCCGATGCAACGGCTAACGCTAAACTTTCATCTAGATTGCCTTATATTTTTGCTACGTGTCGCTTCGCGCATTATTTAAAATGTATCGTGCGAGATAAAATCGGTTCGTTTCGTTCCCGAGACGACATGCAGCTTTGGCTGAATGACTGGTTGATGAATTATGTCGATGGAGATCCTTCGGTATCCACAGAGGCAACAAAAGCGCGCCGTCCATTAGCTGCCGCGGAAGTTCGCGTCGAGGATGTCGAAGACGATCCTGGATATTACCGAGCACATTTCTATTTACGCCCTCATTACCAGTTGGAAGGCATGACCGTATCCTTGCGACTGGTGTCCAAACTTCCGTCAGCTAAAAAGGATGGGAGCAGATAAGTTACGGCTGGTCATTGATTAGGATATTGCCAACGCCAATTATTACGGCGGCTAGTATGTTTTAATATCATATTAAGATTTGTAGGCGTGGTGAATTTATTTGCTGCGAGCATCTTTACCTTAATATTTAAATAAACGTTAACATTGCTATTGTGATGATAGCGGAGGCGATGTCCGAACTTATCTGAATCAACTTTTAACTTAATGAGTTAGACTTATCAGTCAAGGAGACAAAAATGAGTACTAAAGCTTTAGTAGACTATTTTTTGAAGATTGAAGGTGTTGATGGTGAATCACCTGATCAAACCTATCCAGGATGGATTCAGCTGCAGGCCTGGCAATGGGCTGAAGAAAATGCTGGGCGCTGGGGATATGGCAGTGGTGGCGGTTCTGGCAAAGTGGAGATGAAAGACTTTGAGTTTCGAATGGTTAGCAACAAGGCCTCGCCGAAGCTTTTCCTCATGTGTGCTACGGGTGAGCATATTCCTCAGGCGAAACTGGTCTGCCGTAAATCAGGTCAGGGGCAGCAGGACTTCATGGCCGTCACCTTCAGCAACTGCCTGGTTTCGTCTTTCAAAACCGTTGGCAATATGCCGCTGAACTCTACGGTTGGCGCCGAAATTGATACCGTGCTTCCGACAGACGTTATCAAACTCAACTTTGCCCGTATCGAAGTTGAGTATAAAGAGCAGAATAATGATGGCTCCATGGGGGCGGTAATCAAGACGGGTTATGATCTCAAGCTTAATGCCCGTATCTAATTATTGATGAAATAACATTAATTGCAGGGTGTCTGCCCGCATTATTGCGGGCAGACATAGCCAAATATAATGAGGCGGCAGATGAAAGCGTCATTGCCAATGTTATTCGATAAACTCAGCACGAAAACTCAGAGCACTGGTCCGGATAAATGGCGGAAGGTTATAGTGCGCGATATAGAGTTTTTGCTCAATGATGCGTCGCGCAGCGCCGATCTGAAACTTTATGATTACAGGCACTGTGAAAACTCAGTGCTCAATTATGGTTTTCCTTCGCTGAGCCAACGGATACCTATTAGCACCGATCCTTTAACCTTAGCGAAACATATACAAAGAATCATTACCTCTTTTGAACCTCGTTTGGATCCGAAAACGATTCGTGTCGTGCCGGCGGTTAATGAACGTCAATCTTATGTTCTGGCCATTTTATTTGACATATACGGTACCTGCTCATTACCGGGCGATGAGATGTTAGTGAACTTGCGCATTGCGCTTGATTATTCATGTGGTGCTGTTCGTGTGTTTGATTAGTAGGGGGAATTATGTTCAGTGAGCGCTTTCTTCAATTATATAATGATGAACTGCGTTACTTTCGCGAGGCCGGGCGTCAATTTGCGCTGTCTCATCCGCAGGTAGCCCAGCATCTGGGAATGCATATCGACGGTGTGCTTGATCCCTTTGTCGAACGCCTGCTGGAAGGCTCGGCTTTTCTCTGCACGCGGGTTCAAGAAAAGCTGAACAATGAGCAGCCTGAGTTTGCATTGCAGATGCTTTCTCGTTTGGCGCCTCTCTGGTATACGCCGGTTCCCTCTATTGCGACCATCGCCATCAAACCCGATCTGTCTTTCCCTCAGTGGCACAGTCAGGTTGAATTGCCGCGTGGAAGCAAGCTCACGCTTAACGATGCGTCGCTGAATAATAAGCCAGCCACGTTTACCACTGCGCGCCACATCAAAGTACAGCCGATTGAGATTGCGTTGGCCGAATGCGAAGTTTTACCGCCGCATCATTTGCCAGCCGGCGTGGCTCGGCATTTGAAAGACGGTTCTGCACATGTGCGGCTGCGCCTGACGACTCACGGCGTACTTTCCCTCTCTGCGCTCGACCTCGAGCCGTTGCACCTGACGTTGGCGGAAGAAACGGTGCGAGTGAATCAGCTTATGGCAACGTTGCTTAACCATACTTTACGTATAGTTTTATGGGCGAAAACGGATGATCAACCAGTGATTAGCGTGCTTTCACCGGCGAGTTTGCGCCTGGGCGGCGTAAGCGAAGATGAAGCGCTGCTGCCGGTGGCGGTGGGGGAACTGCCGGGTAGCCGGTTGATGCGTGAATATTTCGCTGCCCCAAGCCGTTTCTTCAGCCTGGAGCTGTGCGGCGTTCGGGATTTCCTGCTGCAATGCGAACGGGTACATGAGTTTGAGGTGTTGTTCGTGCTTGAGCAGCGCCCGCTCCCTTTGATTGGTCGCGTCCACGCCAGGGATTTTCACCTTTTTGCGACCCCGGTCATCAACCTGTACCGTCGTTATTGCTCGCCGCTGCAACTGACGGGGGAGAAAACGGAACATCAGCTGGTCGTCGATCGTCTGAATACCTCTTTGTACGAGATCCATAGCGTCAAGCAAGTCAAGGGTATGATGCCGGACGGCAATCCGGTGATTTTTTCATCGTTGCAGGCAGATACGTATTTTGACTGTGAACGCGAGCCTGCCGGATACCAGCTGCGTCGCCGGCGTGAGCCTTCGCCATCCAAATATAACAATCTGCATTTGCCCAACGAGGATACGTTCATCTCCATCTCGCCAGGCAAAAGCGGTATTGATATCGACGCTCTGAGCTCGCTGAGCGTTGAGGCGCTGGTGTGCGAGCGCCACCTTATACCGGCCCATCTTCAACAGCCGCATTTTATGCTGGAAACAGCGATGCCCGTGCACCAGGTTGAAATTGTGCGCCATCCGACCAATCCCATCGCGGTGCCGAACATAAGCCAGGCTTGGCAGGCCGTTCAGATGCTGGCGATGAACCCCTTGCGCTATGCGCGCCCCGAAGTGCAGGACTGTTCGACGCTGTTGCGCGACTGGCTATCGCTGTTTTGCCACCCGGACGACGTCAGCCAGCGCAGGCGCATCGCCAGTATCAAGAACGCTTCGGTAGATCACCATTTTGAACGCTACCAGGGGCGAGGGCCGTTGGCATGGATCCGAGGCGCTGAAATCAGCGTCAACCTGAGCGTCAATCACCACGCCGACCACGGCGCTTATCTGTTCGGTAAGGTACTGCACCATGCGCTGAGCCACTATGGCGATTTGAATCAAACGTTAAGCATGATGCTGATGCTTGATGGGGAAACTCACGCCAACTGGGGGGCTATCTATCATGGCTGACATGCCGCTGGCGCAAAAAACGGTGCTGACGTCGGCACAGCAGTCGCCGCCGAATCACCTGCGCGAAAAGGTGGGGGCCGCGGAAATCAAGGGGCTGTCCAAGCGGCAGGATTTCTTCGAGTTATTGCGGCGGATAGAGCGCGCGCAACAGGATGCGCCACGCCTGGGTATGACTAACGATCGCAGCCGCGAACGCCTGAGTATCACGCAGCCCGCCGATATGGCCTTCGCTTCGCGCGAGATAGTCGATATTGAGCAGCGTCCGCCGCAAGTACTGATCAAAGCCCGACACTTCGGCATGTTTGCACCTTATGGGCCTTTGCCGATCCATATGACGGAACATGCGCGCACCGAAGTCATCGCTAGGCGAAATCAGGCATTCCAACAGTTCGTCGGCATTATGAGCCAGCGTTTCGCCGTGCTGCACTATCGCGCCTGGTCACAGTTGAATGCGATGATCGGCCATGACCATGCCGATCACCAAAATCCGTTCTTGCTTCATTTGCGGCAAACCTGCGGGGTGAACCCGGGCCTGGCGGTGAATACGCATATTCAACGGCTGCGCGAGGCTTATCCTGGCGTTTATCTGCCGGGGCGTCGTTCTCTGAAGCAGCTTAACCAGATGTTGGCGGCCTATTTTTCCGTGCCGATCGAGGTCACGCCGCGCTACGCCAAATGGATTGACGACGGTAAAAAGGCCGACAGCCAGAAGATGGGGTGCCTGGGGGAAACGCGCGTCGGCAGCCGTTTTTTTGATGCGCAATATGGCGCGCATATCCAGATTGGCCCGTTGGCGGCACCGCAATATCAGCAGTATCAGCGCGGCAGCCGGCGGCTTCAGGCGCTAGTGAGCATTTGCCATGACTTTATGAGCTATCAGCTGATGCTCGATATCAGTCTGCTCATTATCACTGAACCGGGAATGGCGGCGCAGTTGGGCGGCAAATCTCTGAGCAAAGATGGCTGGTTGAAACCTAAAGCAGGGATGTTTAGGCAACTGGTCTACCAATCACCAACTTAATATAAGGATGATTAAGGTGTATCAACGTGAACGTCTTTTCTCGCGATTAGGGCATTTTGCTTATCAGTCTTTTGTTGAGGCAACCAAACTGTGCCGTACTTTTCGGCATGAGTATGTGGAGCTTGAACATTGGTTGAAGGTGCTGGTGGATAAGGAACGCGGCGATCTTCCGCTGATATTGGCGCATTACGAGGTCAATATTCAGCGCATCAGCGATGCGCTGGATCGTATCCTCCATACCCTGCCTAACCGCACCAATGCGGTAGTGGACCTGTCCGCGCAGTTAGAAACGGTAGTGGAAAGGGGGCTGTTAATGAGCCAACTTGCCGAGTTTCCGGGCGGCGGGGTACGCACTATCCATATCCTGGTCGGCATTCTGCAGGACGCCACGCTGCAGCGCGGGTTATACCGGTTGAGCGATGAATTTAAAAAGCTCCCCATTCCGCAGGTTTTTGATGATTACCCGTCTCTTTTGGCCAATTCAGTCGAGCATGAAGAGATAGAAGAGATCGCCGAGGGGGAATATCGCGGCGATGCTTCAGGTTCCGCAGACGGTGGAGACATTCTCGATCAATGGTGCGCCGACCTGACTCGCCAAGCGCGCGCCGGCGAGATCGATCCGGTTATCGGCCGCGAAGCGGAGCTGCGCCAGGTGATTGATATTTTGCTCCGTCGTAGGCAAAACAACCCTATTTTGGTCGGGGAAGCGGGGGTGGGGAAAACCGCCGTAGCCGAGGCGCTGGCCTGCAAGATCGCCGCGGGTCAGGTACCGCCCTTGCTGCAAGGCGCGCGTTTGCTGTCACTGGATCTGGGGCGAATGCAGGCTGGTGCCAGCATGAGAGGCGAATTTGAATCGCGTCTCAAAGCGCTGATTGATGCGATTACCCGTTCCGGCGTGCCGGTGATCCTGTTCTGTGATGAGGCACATACGCTGGTGGGCGCAGGCGGCCAAACCGGTACGGGCGATGCCGTCAACCTGCTTAAGCCGATGTTGGCGAGGGGAACGCTGCGTATGGTGGCGGCGACAACCTGGTCGGAATACAAACAATTCATTGAACCCGATGCCGCTCTCACGCGTCGTTTCCAATATGTGCTGGTTTCCGAGCCTGACGAAGAAAACGCGGTCAACATGATGCGTGCCATTTCACCGCATTTTGCACGGCACCATAACGTCATTATTCGCGAATCGGCGTTGCAGGCTGCGGTGCATCTGTCGCTGCGTCACTTACCGTCGCGCCAGTTGCCGGATAAAGCCATCAGCCTGTTGGATACCGCCTGCGCACGCGTGGCACTGAGCCAGCATGCCCAGCCGGAAAAGATTGAGTCTCTGGAAGCCAGTCTGGCGGTCATGCAAACCGAGGTGAACAGCCTGCAAGATGAGGTCAGGTTTGCTGGCCAGGCGCCTAACCGCATGAGTGAGTTGCAGAATGCGATTTTCGCCAAGGAGCAGCTTCTGGCCGGATTACGTCGGCGGCAGGAACAGGAACGGCTGGCGGTGACGCAACTGCGGGAGGCGGAGCAGCAGCAACCTGACCGGTTGCCGCTGTTGGCGGAGCAATTGGGTGAACTGCAGGCGGGCGATCTGCCATTGGTTTACCCCTGGGTGGACGATCGCGTCGTGGCGGAGGTGCTTTCGGACTGGACCGGCATTCCCACGGGGCGCATGTTGCAAAACGACCTGGACAACGCGCTCAATCTCAACCGATTGCTTGAGCGACAGATATTCGGCCAGACGACGGCGATCAATGAGATCGCGCAGGCGGTGCGCATTTCTCGCGCCGGCATTCAGGCGCACGATCGGCCACTGGGTGTTTTCATGTTGTCCGGTCCGAGCGGCGTCGGCAAGACCGAAACGGCTTTCGCTTTGGCTGAAGCGATGTATGGCGGGGCGCATAACCTGATCGTGTTCAATATGAGCGAGTTTCAGGAGTCTCATACCGTTTCCACCTTGAAGGGCGCGCCGCCCGGTTATGTCGGCTACGGCAAAGGCGGCAAGTTGACTGAGGCGGTGCGGCGAAAACCCTACTCCATCGTGTTGCTCGACGAGTTCGACAAGGCGCACCCCGATATACACGAAGTGTTTTATCAGGTCTTCGACAAGGGCGTGATGGAGGACGGCGAAGGCCGCATGATCAGCTTCCGTCAGTGCTTTATTTTGATGACGTGCAATGTCGGCGCCGCCGAAATAGAAGCCACGCTGTCAGAAACGCCGGATCTTAAAACCGAAGCATTACGCCCGATGTTACATGACGCTTTGGTGCGTGTTTTCCCGCCGGCTCTGCTGGCGCGCATGAATATGATCCCTTATGTGCCGCTTTCCATCGAAGCGATTACCCATATCGCCGCGAAACAGATTTCCCGTTTACAACAGCGTTTGCAAAAAGAAGTGGGCGTTTCTTTGGTGCTGGAAGGCGATATTTCCGGTTGGATAGCCCAGCGTGTCAGCACGCACCCATCGCGCGGCAGAGCGGTTGAGTCGCTATTGCAACAGGCTATTTTACCGCCGATCAGTAATGAAGTGCTGCAGCGCAAACGTACGGGACAGGAACTGAAAAACATCCAACTCATGGTCGAGAACGAAAGTTTGAGTGTTTATTTCGACTGATTTTTAATTTTTCCCGTTGGCCGCTAGCGGCCTTGTGGGGAAATCCGGTGTCAGAGAGGTTGCTATGCCTTTAATCGAAATTGATAACCCTGTTTTATCAGGTTTGAACGCATTTCCGCTCAGCTTCACCACGAAGGAGGGGCTGTCGAGTAATTCTCAATATACGCTCGAATTTGAGTGCGAACAGGCCGACGTCGATTATGAAACCCTGCTGGGCGAGGGGGTGAATATTCGTATCGAAAGGCCGGACTTTGGTTCGCGTCCATTCTATGCCTACGTTATTGGCGCCTCTGATACGGGGCAGCATCAAGATAAATTTGTTTATAAGCTCGAACTGAGCACCTGGTTATGGTTTTTGATGCAAAACCGCAACTGCCGTATTTTTCAGGATCTGAACATACTCGATATTATCGAGCAAATATTTGCTCGCTATAGCTTTGCCGATTATCGCCTGGATATTCAGAGAACCTATCCGCCGCGGGAATACTGCGTGCAGTTTGCAGAAACGGATTTTGCGTTTATTAGCCGACTGCTTGAAGACGAAGGCATTTGGTATTACTTCGATCATGAGTCGGATAAGCATACGCTGGTTATCACGGAGCGTCAGAACTTCGATGATTTGGACCAGGGCTATGCGGTGCTGCCATTTATGCCGGACAGTGAAGAGAACCGGGCAATCCGCGAGGGGATCCAGCGTATTCAGCGCTCGCGTAAGGTGCGCCCGAACGAGATTGTGCTGCGTGATTTCGATTACCTGAACCCGCGAAAAAATCTGCAAACCAAGGTCGAGGAAAGCAGCCTCGGCCTGCAGAATACCCCACTGGAATGGTATGACTACGCGGCGGGCTATGTTGATACCGAGCGCGGTGAGTATTTGGCACGGCTGCGTCTGGAAGAAATGCAGAGCGACGGCCATTTGCTGTTCGGCGAAAGCAACGCCGTGGGGCTGATGGCCGGTAAAGATTTTACCCTGACGCTGCATCCGGACGGCAACCGTAACCGCCGTTTTAAATTGATTCGCTGTGACTATATTTTCGTGCAGGATGGCCCTGACAGCAGCAGTGAGGGGCGCAATGTCACATGCCAATTCAGCGCCCTGAATGATGACGTGGCGTTTCGCCCATTGCGGCTGACCCCCAGGCCGCAGATGCCGGGCATTCAAAGTGCGACCGTGGTGGGGGCGCCCAACTCCGAAGTTCACACCGACAAATTTGCGCGTATTCGCGTCCATTTCCATTGGGATCGCTACAAAACTACCGAGGAAGACAGTTCCTGTTGGATCCGCGTCGTGCAAGCCTGGGCAGGGAAAGGCTGGGGCGTGCTGGCCATGCCGCGCGTTGGGCAGGAAGTGCTGATCACCTATGTTGATGGCGATTTGGATCGTCCTATGGTCACCGGCATTGTCTATAACGGCGACAACCCGCCACCTTATCAATTGCCGGAGTACATCAACTATACCGGCCTGGTATCGCGCTCGTTGCGCTTTGGCAAACCGCAGCACGCCAGCCAACTGACCTTCGATGACAACCGTGATAATGAACGCGTCATGCTGCATGCCGAGCGCGATCTGCAGACCACTGTGGAACGCAACCAGGCCACCGATGTGGGCATGGACAAGTTCGACATTATCCGCCGCACCTTTACCGACTGGTTCAGTAATCACGTTTCTTATAAGGATTACATCTTCAGCATTACCGGCTTTTCCGCATCCATAACGGGGGTCAATGCATCATTGACGGGGGTCAGCATCAGCGCTACCGGCGTCAGCACCTCGTTCACCGGCGTCAGCACCTCGTTCACCGGTGTCAGCACCTCGTTCACCGGCGTCGGCACGTCATTTACCGGGTTGAGCAACTCATACACCGGGCAGAGCACCAGTTACACCGGCGTGTCCAATTCCATGACGGGCGAAAGCAACTCTTTTACCAGCATCAGCAACAGCATGGTGGGTGAAAGCAACAGCTTTACCACGGTCAGCACCAGCCAGACCGGTTCGAGCACCAGCTTTACCGGCGTCAGCGTGAGTACCGTAGGCTCTTCAACCAGCACGACAGGCGTTAGCCTGAGCACCACCGGCGCCTCGACCAGCACTACCGGCAGCAGTATCAGCACTGTCGGCAGCAGCATCGGCACCACGGGCAGCAGCATCAGCACGACCGGCAGCAGCGTCAGCAGCACCGGCAGCAGCAACAGTACTACGGGGGTTTCCATCAGTTACACCGGCGCGTCACTGTCTGAAACCGGTGTTGACCTGAAAACGGTTGGGATGCAAAGCAAGAACTAACGAGGGACCGCAATGAGAATCATACGACCGCAGCAGTTGGTTGTTATCAAAGGGGGCTATCAGCTCGGACGAGAAAGCAGGCTTGGCGTCAGCGTCATTGCAGGTTGTTATCTGTCCCAGCCGGCACACTTCGTGAGCGAGGCCCAGATTTGGGAGGCGTGGAGAAGCGCGCCTGTCAGTTTTCCTGTGTTGGACGCTGCGGAACCCAAGCCGTTCGCCGAGTATCTGATCGCCGGGCATGCCGGTATTGGCCGGCCGGTTAAAACGTTGAACGTCAGCGCGGATATCGGCAGCCTCTCGCGCCGTTGGCGCATTGAGGGGGAAGGGCGGCGCGGTACCCTTGGCGTAGAGCCTTTTCTCAGAATGCCGATGGATCATCCTTCAGCTTGGGGAGGAACAGAGGTCAAGGAAAATCCGTTGGGGCGCGGCAGCGACGATGGCCTGCGGCCTTTGCTGATGAACCTGGTCGCCGACGGTTCCGCACAGGAGCGCTCGCCATTGGCGGCGCCAACCCCGGTGCCGCACGAGTTCCTGCTGCGTAAAGCGCATATCGACAAGGTGGCGAGCCAGATGTCGGGCAAGGAATACCTGGAAACTGTCTTCCCGGGGTTGCCGGCCGCGATCGATAGACGCTATTTCCAGATGGCGCCGCCCGCGCAGTGGCTGTCGGAGGCGGAGTGGCCGGATCAGGTGCCGTTTGGACTGCAGGGATTTCATGCGCAAGGCGAGGCGATTCACGGCGTTTTGCCTGCGGTGCGCGGGCAGGTATTTATTCGCCGTCATGGGAGCGGCCAATTGGAAACCGTCGCTTTGCAGCGCAAGACGCTGTGGTTCCTGCCGGATAGCGATATCGCTCTGATGATCTTTACCGGCAGCGTGCCGGTTGAGCATCTTTTGGATGAGTCTATCGAGTTGATGATGGCGGCGCTGGATCGTTGTGATGCTCCCCGTTCCCTCGACCATTTCCAGCAGGTGCTGCATAAGCGCAGCGATGACGGTGCCTCTCCCTTTGAGTTTTTGTTCGACCCGGACCTGATGCCGGCGGATATGGGGCTGAACATCATCGAGTCCGCCGCAGATCACCCCAATTCGCTGCATTACGACCCTACGCCCACCGCCGCAGGGACGTCGGCCGCTTTTTATCAGCGCATCCGCGAGGCCATTGCAGTACACCGGCAGCAACAGGCTGAGCCTGCGGCGTCGGGAGCGTTGCCGGAGGTACCTGATGATAACGAGGCCGATCTGCTCTATCAGGATATCGCGACCTTGGAGGAAAAAAACTTTAGCAGTGTGCGTTTTAGCGGCCACCTGACGGGTAAAACCTTCCTCCGCTGCCGCTTTGTGGCGTGCGATTTTTCGCAAGCGACGCTGGAAAACTGCGCGTTCGAAAAATGTGTTTTTGTCGCAGCGGATCTCACACGGACGACCTTGCGCAACGTTCGAATGAGCCACTGCACGTTACAAGACGCGGTGCTGACGGAAAGCCATCTGCGTGAAGTGACGTTCGACAACGTGACGCTGGAGGCACCGCAAGGCCAGCGCTTGCAGGTTGGGAAGTCAACGCTGAACTACTGCGTATTTAATCAAGGGACGTTGAGTGCGAGCTGCTTCGACGCCTGCACGATCGGCAATGGCATGTTCAATGGGACAGTGCTGTGCGGGGTTCGCTTTCTGCAGGGTCAATTGGACGCCTGCATATTCAATCGCTGTTTGGCCGAGGAGGCGGTGAGCCTCGACATGGTGATGACCAAGAACTCCCTGCTTGGCGGTGTCTGGCGAAAAGCCCGCTTTGAACGCAGCAGCATTGAAAGCATGACGGCGGGGATGCAGGTGGATTTTGCCTGCTCGACGTTCAGTGATTGCAGTTTCACCAAAGTCGGGTTGAAACAGGCCGACCTGGCTGGTTGCCGCTTACTGCACTGCTCTTTCATCGAAAGTAACTTCGATCAGGCGGATTTGACCTCTTCGTCAATAACCGCCTGCGATATGGCGGGGGCGCGTTTCAAAGATAGCGTACTGGCTCATTCGCGTTGGCAAAACACCAGCCTGCAGCAAGGCATGTTGTATAACGCCGATTTGCGTGATGCGGGGTTTGACCAGTGCAATCTGGCATCGGCAAACCTGGCGATGTCCTGGCAGGATGCGGCTACCCGATTTAGCGGCTGCCTGTTTGAACGCGCGTGCTGGATGCCTCGCAGAGCCCTGCATGGAGGGTATCCGCATGACAACTGACAGCCGCGTTATTCAACAGGCATTGCCTGACGCCGAGGCGATCAAACAAGAGGTCGAGGGGGCGCTGGCTCAGGTATCGCCTAAATCCCGGGTGTTCAAAAAACGGTACTTTCACGATCGTGAACTGCAGGTGCTGGCGCTGAGCGACTGCTTTTTCATCGACTGCCGCTTTGAACGGGTGGTCTTTAAAGACTGCGATCTTCGCCAACTGCATTTCGAGCGCTGCACGATGAAAGATATCGGTATTGTCGGCGGCCGGCTGGCGCGTCTGACATTTAGCGAATGCCGGCAAGACAACCTGAGTCTGAATGGGGTCAGCGTCTGGAATCTGGCGTACAACGAAGGCGACTTACAGGGGTGTTTTGTCGTTAATTGCCTGTTTGACGATCTCAGCCTGAACCGCAGTAAAGTGCGGGGCGCGGAGGTTGAACACAGCCGCTTAAGCCATTTTGCCGCACAGACCTGCGTGGTGGAGAACGTGATGATGCATCAGGGATTGTTGCATGACGTCAATTGGTACGCCTGCCAAATCAAGGGTTGCGTCTGGCAAGCCTTGTCTTTGGAACGGCAGGTGGCGGGGAGTTGCCAGATCGAGAACTGCAGCTGGCAGGCCATCACAGGGCTAGGTCGCATCTGGTTCGCCAGCCGGCTGACGAAGTGTATTTTGGCTGAGCTGCCGCTTTTGGGGGCCAGCTTTCATCGCTCTGAGCTGGAGGCGTGTTCCTTCGCCGGCAGCGATCTGTCGCTGGCGATTTTTACCGAAGCAAGGCTGCTGCGCTGCGATTTTAACCAAGCGGTTTTGCTGATGGCGCAAGGTCAGGATGCGCGTTTCAGCGAGTGCGCAATGAACGGCGCTAATTGGGAGAAGGCAGTGCTGCCGCGGGCGGAATTCCACCGGTGCGAGCTGGCGCAGGCCAACCTCAATCAGGCCGATTTGCGGGAGATGAATTTGCTGGAGCAACCTTTGTCCACCGCACAGCAGCAAACGGCCCGGTTGCACGGCGCAAAACGTTGCCGCACTGAGACTGCCCCCCTCAACGCCGACCCTTTTTTAATTGCCATTGATGAATGGTACGCACATCAACAACCGGGACCACGACAACCAACCTATCCGCGACCTACAGGAGCGAGCAGATATGTATAAATCCAGAAGAGAACAGCATCAGAAAGGGGGTGCCAACACCAGTGTTACCCCGTTGCGATTGGTGAGCCGAGCCCCACGGGCAGAACAGGGCAGCCGCAAGGTGGTAACGGTGGAGGCTGACGCCAATGGGGGGCTGTATGTCGATGGCATGCGCGCTTATTGCCTGGCGGTGGCCACCAGTTGCCTGGTGCGGCCTTTGGAGGGCGATCGCGTTTGCGTCATTGTTGACGGAACAAAATTGGTCATTACCGAGATTTTGTCGCGCCGCCAGGAAAACACCCTGATGACGCTCGATAGCCGATGCGCCAGTTTGCGCATTGTGGCGCCGGAAATTGAACTGCATGGTGCTAAGCGACTGATGCTGCATAGCCCGGATTTCACGCTGCTGACGCGCAGCAGCCGCTGGATTGCTGACACCCTGCATCAGATTTCCCAGCGCTTGTTCGTCCGCAGCGGATATGCCAGCCGCAAGGTGGATCAAACCGACGAAGTTCAGGCAAAGCACATTGTGCAGGATGCCGATCAAAGCTTTGTCATGAAAAGCGAAATTGGTTCTTTGAAGTCTTCGGCGGTGCTGAAGATCGATGGCGGCCAGGTACACGTGGGGTAATCGAAATGACAGCGGCCAATACCAACATGGGGGGGATCAGCTTTGCCGGCTGTGATCCGATGATACCGGCGCCGGGCCCGAATACCGCGCCGAACAATACCGGCATACCGAACGTCGCCAACTATTTCTGTTGCGGTGGCAATGAACAGAATATAGCCACTATCCGGGTGACGACTATCGATTCTGGGGGCGTTATCGGTGCCGCCTCAGGTACCCATTCAGCCCAAATGCAACCGATGCAGGGCTCGGGGAAATATTTTATCCAGGGCATGCCGGCAACGCGTTTGGGGGATATGAGCATGACCAATAACAACAACATGGTCGCGAATCAAATTGCGCCAAGTCAGACCAAGTATTTTATCAACGCATAGGAGTCACCATGGTGAGGATCCTCCGGGGGTATGCCGCATCGGGCGTTCTGGCGGCAGGGTTACTGAGCGGGTGCAGTTGGTTCTCTCAGGATCCGTCACAGGAGATGACCAACCGAATGCGTTCGATTGACGTTGATGTTACCGCCGGTGCCGATGCGAATCCCAATGCCGCCGGTCAGGCGCAGCCTGTCAAGGTGTGCGTGATCGAAACCACCCGGCCCGGCTGGATACCGGAAGGGGTTAGCGATGGCGCACCTTGTCGCGATGCGCCTTTGACTGAGGGGGTATTGAGCCGCAATCAGAGCATTCTGCAACCGAAAGAGACGCGGCGTTATCGCTTTGAGGTTCCCGCCGGACAGGAACGGTGGATCGTTATCGGCGCGGAGTTTCAGCAAATCAGTGGGGTATTGCCTTTAGCCGAACAAAAATCACCAGCGCTGGCTTATTCGCAAATAAAGGTAATGGTGGGAATGACGTCACTCTCAGTAGTGGCTAACGACAAAATGGATGAATGACATGTTACCTAAACAACGCGTCGCCTGGGTAGAAGGCATGTTGATGGAGCCGCAGCACTTCCAGCAACAGGAACGGTTTTTCGAACACTTGATTGATACGAGGCTGCGCAGCGTCGAGACCTTTACCTGGGGTTTTATCACGCTGGAGATCGATCGCGGGCTATTGGAACAGGGCAAATTCGCGCTGAAAAAAGCCAAAGGAGTCTTTCCGGACGGCACGCCTTTCAGCATGCCGGAAGATGTGCCGCTGCCTTTGCCGTTGGTGATGGGCGAGGATTGCCAAGGGAAGGTGGTTTGCCTGTCGGTGCTGATGGATATTACGGGCAACGCGCAGATTGACCTGGTTCAGGATGATCGCAAGAACAGCCGGTTTCGCACTGTGGATGCCGAGGTGCCGGATCGCAACCATGGCGTTAGCCTGGAAGGCACGCCGCGCGTATGCACTATGCAGTTAGGGAGCTTGGTTACCCGGCTGAGCCTGGAGGAAACCGTCAGCAGTGCGGAAAGCGCCTTGCCGGTTGGCTTTATTCGCGAAATAACCAGCGATCGCCGAATTATGTTGGATGAACGTGCATTGCCGCCGCTGCTCGATTTCCGTGCCATCGGCTGGTTGCCCGGCTTCACCAGCGAACTGCTCGGCCTGATCAGTCAGCGCCTGGAGTCGGTATTCCGGCCCGATGTGCATATGACCATTGGCGGGCTTTCTGAACTGTTGGAATTGCTGCTGTTGCAGACGTTGAGCGAGTTTAACTTGCGCATCAGCCAACTGTTGGCGTGCCCGCAGGTGCATCCGGAAAAGCTGTTCGAAACCTTGCTGAGCCTGTTGGGGCGGTTGAGCATAATCCCCGGCGGAGAACGTCTGTGGGATCGTGCGGATCTGGTGTATCTGCACAACGAGCCGCACAACAGCTATTTTCAGCTGTTCGCCTCGATTCGCCGAGCACTGTCATTGGTTATCGAAGCGCCTGCAGTAGCACTGTCGTTTATTGATCGGGGGGACGGTATTTATCTGTGTCAAAACGATACCCAACTGCGGTTGGAAAAACTGGTGTTTGCCGTCAGTTGTGGTTTATCCATCGAGCATTTGCGCTCGTACTTCCCCGCTCAGGTCAAGTTGGGGTCGGTGGAGAAAATCATTCAACTGATCGATTTGCAATTGCCGGGAGCGCGACTGCTCCCTATGGCATCACCGCCGCGGCATATCCCTTATTACCCGAACAGCATTTATTTCGAGGTCGATCACTCAGACCCTATTTATAAGGAAATGATGGCTGGATCGGCGCTGGCGCTCAGTATTGTTGGCGACTTCCCGGATTTGCGTTTTGACGTCTGGGGGCTAAGGCAAGGAAGAGTAGGATGAACGAGTTCGAGAGAAAAATGCGCGAGGCGATGGCGGCCACACGCAACAAAGCTTATCCACAGCTTCCCTCTGCGGAGGCGGGGAAAACTGCAGCGGAAATTGCCGGGCTTTCCCTGGGCGCTCGCGCATTGGCCGCGAAAATGCGTCCTGGCAGTCAGGGAAATCCGGCGGGAGCCGCGCATGCCGAGCCAGCAGCGGGTGAGTCTGAATTTGTCACAGCGGCAACCGGTGAACCTCACGCGGTAGCACAGGCTGGCGAGGCAGCTTCAGGTAGCGTCAATGGCCTATTTGGACGGGCGGCGTTGAGCAGGCCCGGCGTGATGATGGGGCATTGGGATAATGCGCTGATTGCTGCGGCGATACCGGTTTTACTGCAGGTGGAACGGGGGCGCGATCAGGGGCAGCTGAATCCGGCGGCGGTGCGCGCCCAAATGGTCCGGGAGATACAGCAGTTTCAACAGAGCTTACTGAAGGAACATATTACGCCGGATGATGTGGACAAGCTGGCGTACCTGCTTTGCTCTTATGTTGACGAATGCTGCATGAGCACTCTGGAAGCGGGCACGCTAAATCTCAGCCTGCTGGTCGAGTTTTATCGCGACGCCTGGGGCGGCGAAAAATGCTTTGACCATCTGCAGGGCTATCTGGCCGCCACTCCGCGGGATAAGGATATCCTGGCTTTCTACGATCTTGTCCTGTCACTGGGGTTTGAGGGGAAATTCCATGTGATGGAGCGTGGGGCAGTGTTGTTGGCTGACGTACGCAATCATCTTGATAGTTACTTATATAGCCAGGATCCGACGCAAACGCTGGCCGATGCCAAACCGGAGAGGGTGACGCATAGAGTGAGCCGAGTCACCCCTATAAAGTTATTGGGCTACGGCATGTTGCTGGCATTGCTGACATATGGGTCAGCTGCTTGGTATCTACACGAACAATCACGGGCGTTGCGTAATGCCATCTTGGCATGGACGCCACCAATACCTAGAAAAATCAATATAATGGAAACCCTTCCGCAGCCGCTGCCTCAAATACTTAGAGAAGGTTGGCTTGAGGTCAGGGCGGATCCGCGTGGCTGGTTGTTAATCTTTACTTCCGACGGCGCATTCGCCAACGGCAAGTCGACACTGTCGGAGGAGTTTAAACAGAAACGCAATATTGAGCGCCTGGGGGAAGCCTTGGCCCCGTGGCCGGGTGACTTGGAAGTGATCGGCCATACGGACAACACTCAGTATCGCAAAACGTCCAACAACTCCAACCTGAAGCTTTCCGAAGCGCGTGCGCAGACGGTGGCGGAAAAGCTGCGAGAGTCGCTGGTCAATAGCAAATACAACCGAACCGTGACGTCGGTCGGCAAAGGGGATGCAGAACCGCTGGATGACAATGCGACCGAAGAAGGGCGCCGCCGTAACCGCCGGGTAGACATTCTTTGGAGAATTGGTGAACGAGAGATATCCGATCCGCCAGCGGATTTAAACAAAGCAGATGTTGCGGCTGCCCCTGGGGAAAACTGAAGGAACTCACCTGCGTCGGAATAAGGAAGTTATATGATACGTAGATCATTCGTCTTAGTGCTGGCCCTATTGCTTTGTGCGGTGGTGTGGTGGATTGGGCCGCTGATTGCCATCGGCACTTACAGGCCTTTGTTCACCGTGTGGGGGCGCGGCATCATCATCGCTCTGATTCTGTGCTGGGCGCTGTGGCCATTCGTCGCGACATTTTTGTCTTGGGTATTCGGCCACGCCCGAGCGCCTGCACCGGTCAAGAAAAAGTCGGCCCAGCGCGATCGCGTGACCTCGCGTTTTTACGATGCTATGCGCACATTGCAGTACGTGGGATTAGCGAAGCAGTGCACCAATTGGCAGCGCTTTAAATACCGCTTTAACCGCCATCACATCGGTGAAAAACCCTGGTTCCTGGTTATTGGGCCGCCGAACAGCGGGAAAACATCGCTAATCGGAGAAAGCGGGGAACGTTTTCTGATGGCGGAGCATTATGGCCTGCAGCAGACGGTGGATATCGGGCCGACGCAGGACTGTAACTGGTGGCTGGCGGAAAACTCGGTGTATATAGACACCTCTGGCGAATGGTTGCAGTTGAACGGCTTGGACGAAGAAGGCAGCAAAGCGCGCGACACCCTGTTCAAACTGATTAAGCGCCATCGCCGCCATCCGGGAGTTGACGGCATCATATTATGCCTGGATGCACGTTGGCTGCTGCATGCGTCGCTGACGGAAAGAAAATCCGTGGCCGATGCGTTGCGGGTGCGCTTGTTGGAACTCGCCGCCTGGTTTCGCAGCGATCTGGCGGTGTACTTCACCATTAGCCATATCGATCAGATTGTCGGCGGGGCCACCTTCCTGTCGATGCTGGGCGACGATCTGTTGCAAAAAGGCATGGGTTTTAGTCTCAATCGCGCCAAACAGGGGGAAACTCCTTTCGAACAGTACGAAACCCTTTACCGTGAAATGGTGGCGCGAGTCAGTCATCACGTTCTTGAGCTGTTGCACGATGTGCCGGACGGCCACAATCGTCAGCAACTGCTGTTTTTCACGGAGGCGCTCGGCTCGCTGGGCAATCCGCTTTATTCGCTGTTGGAGCAGATCTTCCCGCAGACCCCGGTGGGCTATTCCTGCCATCTGCAGCAGGTTTGGTTGGGCAGCACCGTCGCGCTGCCGCCGCAGGGCGCTATTTATAACGCGCAGGCGGCGGACATGTATGAAGCCCGTCCAACCGGGTGCATATATCACCCTGAACTGAGCTACGCCAGACAGGAGCGCGGGGTATTGCAGCAGTCGTCGCATGGGCTGCCGTTGGGCAACAGAATGGGCGTGATTGGGCGCTATACCCTGGTGTTGATCCTATTGGCGGTGTCTTTCAACCTGTTGGCGATGCGTTACCTGTGGGAGAGCGATTATATTTCCTATATTGCGGCACGCTTCGATGAAACAAAACGCATCGTGCGTGAGATACCTGTCACTAATCGCATCAGCGATGACGTTATTTCTGCGTATGAACAAATGGGCTATATGAACGCCCAACTGGGAGGTGAAGTGTCACCTTTGCCGAATCCCTACTTCGAACACAAGCTGATCAACAACGCGGCGCAAAAAACCTACCAGCGCCATTTGCTGCAGATTTTCTGGCCGGCGGTAGAGAACTACATAGCCAGTGAGCTGAAGAACGACGTATCGGCCTCCAATAAAGATGTGTATAGCACCCTGAAGGTTTATCTGATGATGGGGCAACCTTCGCATCGTTCCGCACAGGCGCTGAACGATTGGTTTATGGCGCGGTGGGAAAACTTTATGCCGCAAGGCTACACCGATATGAACAAGGATATTTTCGCTTACCACTTGCGCGAAATGTTCTCGTTGCCCGATGCGCCGGTGATGAAAATGGACGGCGATCTGTTGCGCTTGGCACGGGTGAAGGCGATGAATATTCCGATGCAGCTCAGGGTTGTACGCCGCATAGAAGAAAAACCCTTGCCGGCCGCCATCGGCGACATTTCTTTGGCCGATGCTGCGGGGCCAAATGTCTCTTTGATGTTGCGGCGCAAGAGTCAGGCAACGGTTACCGATAGCGCCGTGCCGGGGTTCTATACCCGAGCCAGTTATCGGGATGTGTTCCTGCCTCAGCTGGACTATGCCGCCAAGGATATGATCGAAGAGGAGTCCTGGGTGCTGCGCGACAGCAAAGAGGATGGCTCGAAAGTCACCACACTTGCTTCCGCGCAGAAGCTGGCCGATGAGGCGAGGAAACTCTATCTGATTGAGTATGCGGACAAGTGGGATGCCTTTGTTCGCGACGTTCGGGCCCGGCCGGTTAACGGGCTTGAGGATGCGGCGATTTTGGCGCGTCAACTGTCGGATCCGTCTTCGTCATTGGCTAACCTGGTGCGGTTTGCCGCTCGGGAAACCAGCATTACGGGAACTAATCAAGGGGATGCGGCCAGCTGGTTCGATCGTCAGCGCAACCGAATTGAGCAGCAACGGCGTGATATTCTCGGCGAAATCTCCGGCGAGCGTGCGCGCTTTCGTCTGACGCCGGAACGGGCGGTTGAAGATCGCTTTGAACTGCTTCGTCGCCTGGGCTACCAGCTACTGCAAACCACCAATGCCAGCAATGATCCCTTGAGCCGCAGTTTTGAGGCGCTCTATAGCCAGTTGACCACGTTGTCTACCTCGCTGCGCGGCGGGCAAGTGGTACCGGCCGGCGGCACCTTGAAGCGCTTGCAATTGGATGCGGCGCGGCAGCCGGAGCCGGTGTACAGCGTCATGATGGATCTCCTGCAGGTTGGGGATAGCCAGACGGTGCAGCAGAGCCAAAAAAATCTGAGCAAAGGGGCTTCGTCGCTGGCCTCCGGATTGTGCAAAGGGAGCATCAGCGGGCGTTATCCGTTTGCCCGCAACGCCAGGGCAGAGGTCGGGATCGAAGACTTCTCACGTATGTTCGGTCGCGATGGCGCCATGCAGCAGTTCTTTGACGAAAACTTGGCCTCCTACGTGGATGTGAACGCCAAAAAGTGGAATGCCAAGCCAGGAGCCGAAGGCATTGTCAATGCGAGTACCTTGGGGGCTTTCGAAAATGCCCGATTGATTCGCGACACTTTCTTTACCTCGGGCGAGAAGCTCTCTTTTTCAATGTTTATCAGGCCATTATCACTGACGCCTACCATTACCGAAGCCACTTTGGATATTGATGGCCAGGTGATTACCTACAGCCACGGTTACAGTCAGCCAACCCGCATTGATTGGCCCGGCCCCAAAGGCGGCAGCTATGTTCGCCTGACATTTAGAACGGGTACCGGCCAGATTCAGGTTTCCAGTTTTGACGGCCCCTGGGCTTTGTTCCGCATGTTTGATGCCAGTAATCCAGTACCCCTTGCCGGCGATAGGCGTGAGTTAACGATGTCAATGTCTTCCGTCGTTGGCATGCTGAAACTGGAATTGCGTTCCACCATGAAGGATTTCCCACTCTGGTCACGGGCGTTGAGAGGATTCTCCTGCCCAAAAGCGATGTAAACACAACCGAGAAGAGGTAATTACTATGTTAGATCCAGCAAAAATCTTTGAAACCATGCAGGCGGGCGGCAGCCTGGGACAGAATTCTCAATCTTCCCTTAGCCAACCTTTTATGCAAGGGGTGAGTAATATTCAGATGTCGGGCCCTGATGCGGCGAAGTCCGTGATGAGCAACGTGACAAAATCCTGTGACGATATGTTTGGTAATATGAAAGGCATTTTTAACGGGCTGCAATCAAATGTGACGGCGCACCAAAAAATGCAAACGTCCGAACAGCCGAAAGACTTTAACGTGCCAATGGACGACCTTCGCCCAACGATTGCTAAAGGTTTTCCAAATGAAATGGCAAACTTTTTCACGAAGGTACCCAAACTGTAACGTGGAGGCTATGTGCTTTAATCATTAAGAATGCCGGGGGATGAATTTGTTCCCTGGCATTATAAACAGGAAGGGGTGCCATGATATATAACTGGATGTTAAAAAATGCTAACCCACTGACGGGTTTTTTACTCGTTACATGTTCTGGTTTTTTTAATTTTTAAAAAACAATATACGTGAGAGATCAGTAACGGCGTATGCCTATATTGCAGGTGCAATAGTCTAGTATGCGCTCGACTACAAGCTTGATCAAGTTGTTGATAATGGATGTTTTATCAAAGGATTGACTCCAACTTTCATCATATAAGTAGAGAGATTTTGCTGGCCGCTAAATTTTTATACTTAATATTTTTAACACCTTTCTATGTAAGTTATATTTATGGACTTAACATTATAAATAAAATGATTTATAAATGCATACAGACAGCAGTAAAGGAGCTAAAGTATATACTCCGTTATCACTAAGACTCTATGACTGGTGGGTGCTAAATCTCTCTAACCGTTATGCGTGGCGCTGCAAAACAGAATCTGTACTACTAGAGCATTTTCAACAGTATATAGGAGTTCGACATTTAGAGGTCGGTGTAGGGACGGGTTATTATCTTGCAAAGTCATAACACAAAATTCGATACATCACATTACTGGATCTCAATCCAAACAGCTTGAAAGCGGCAGAAAATCGCGTGGGCTCTGAGCGATTTGCAGAATGTATTGAGCATGACGTATTCATCCCGTTGCCGAAACGCCTAGAAGGTAATTACGATTCAGTTTCAATGTATTATCTGCTGCACTGCCTACCAGGCGACATAGTGGTAAAAGCGCCATTATCGGTAATTTTGCGTCCACATTGAAGGCGTCAGGCACATTATACGGAGCGACCATTTTGGTCAAGGGTGTGGAGCAAAATACATTTGGCCGAAAATTGATGAGTATATATAACAAGAAGGAAATAATCTCGATTCACTCGACAGTTTACATATTCCGTCAGCCAGCGCTCCATTATTTCCCGTGCTTCATTCAGTATTCTGAACAGATAAAAATCCAGTATTTCGGTCCGGTACGTTCGGTTAAACCGTTAGATAAAGGCATTTTTCGTCGGTTTGCCTGGCTTAATAAATTCTAGTAATACACCGTGTTATTCGGCCCACTGCGCCAGAACCAGTGATATCAGTTCTGGTCCGTTATCCATCCACATCTTCAATGGTTATCCGCGATTCGCTACTATCCTGTCCAGCACTCTTACTACCCGCTGAGTCGGAATATTCAGTTCGATTTCTATCGTAAGGGTCTCGCGGTTAAAATGATCCACTGCATTCAAGGTCCGGAAGCGTCTGCCACACACAAGTGCATCATGCATAAAATCAATCGACCAGCTTTGGTTGAGTGCTTCTGGTATCGCCAGGGGAGCAGGATTACGCACCGGCAGACGTAGCATTCCCTTGCGACGAAAATTCAGTTTCAACAGGCAGTAAATTCGGTGAACCCACTTATGGTTCTAGGAGTGGCCCTGTCTGTGCTGCACCTGAAACAGCTTCTTAAAACCGTATCGCGGGTAACGCTCCGCCATTTCAGTCAGTATCTGGGTCACCGGTTCATCACGTGGGTATCGGGCAGGTAAAAATATACTGCCCTGCTTAGCGATAACGTCCTGCATGCGAGGCGGATGCTCATGGCAAATTGTGCGGTCAGATAGCCAACAAGCTCACGTTTTATCGCTGATTTTAAAGCTTTTTTTCGATGACGTCTTTCAGTGCCCGGCACTCCAGACTGAGAGCGGCAAACATTTGTTTGAAAAGACGATTTTCGTCCTCAATGTTTTTCATCTTTTTGATATCATTGGCTTTCATGCCACCGTACTTTGCTTTTCAGCTGTAGTTCGAGGCTTCAGATATTCCCGCTTTGTGTCAGACATATTTGACGGAGCATCCGGTCTTGACGGACTTAAGAACGGCGATGATCTGGTGTTCGGTGAATCAGGCTTTACACGTGGCGATCTCCTCGCAGGGACATAAAAAGTATATCGGAAGATCTCTAGAAGTGAATGGTTCGGTTAAGTGAAATACTTACAGCACGAGCTATTTTTTTTCCGTTGTCGTAATAAACCTACTTTATGTCATACCCTAACAGCAGTATAGCGACCTAAGGAGCATCGATATTGCGATAGCCAGACACATAAATATTCTAATGTTGCGATATAAAATCGTTTTTAATACTAAAAATTAGAAAATAATCGCTAAGCAACTAGAATATTTACACTGGTCTAAAGCCAGTCCATGTAGATAATTGCTCTTACCCCCTTTGCCCTGAGCGACCTTGCGGTTTCAGGGCTTTTTTAACTCAGAGCGTGAATATGTATAATTGACTCGCCTTACTGGTATTTGTATTAATTCGGAATTTTTTTTTACTTTATTATTTATCGGCGAGATATGGAGCTATTAAAAAACGGCAGATTAAAGTAGACTGACCTCGCCTGGTAGGCGATCCTGCGCAATAATTTTATTATAGGAGGAGCGTA
The DNA here is from genome assembly GCF_946227095.1 of Serratia proteamaculans. Classification (GTDB taxonomy): domain Bacteria; phylum Pseudomonadota; class Gammaproteobacteria; order Enterobacterales; family Enterobacteriaceae; genus Serratia; species Serratia proteamaculans_E. The sequence continues at coordinate 9,303 of NZ_CAMISV010000006.1, read as the reverse complement.
TGGGAGCACCAAGATTTACAACTAAAAGTAAAGAAGAGGCCGTCCGTCAAATCACGGAGCGTGGTTATTCCGTTGCTGAAGTTTCTGTCCGTTTCTGCGCACAACCTCTACAAATGGCTGTGGGCCATAAAACCCGATAACAGCGAACAACATGCCCATGATTTACTGGAAGCCCAAAGCGAGCTCCTGAAGGTACGGGAGCAACTGAAATGGGTAATTTCAGAAAAAGGGTATCCTATTTGTTAATATTTTTACAGCTTCAATTTTGAATTATTCAGTGAAATTTTTGACTGTCATGAACACTACTTCATTTAATTACCCTAACTTTCACACTATCCTACTGAAAGAAAATTAACGAGTACAGGATAAAAACATTATGAAAAATATAATTAGTCTGATTGGTTTTTTGGACTGATGATAGCCCAGATACGTTTAATCTAGCACCCAGTCAAGGGGTTGTATGTTCAATAGCTTGACTTGGCTGACGAAGCGTGATGATACGCTCGTGAGTTGTGACGTCAGCTTCTCGACCTGAATATCTACCCGTAGTTTTTGCGAGTTGAATGTCCTCGTGTTGCCTTGATCACCATAGGGAGACTGCTGTTCTAGCCTATTTTCGTTTTGTTTCACTTTTTTTGTTATGACGGGTGGACTTAAATATCATCCTCACCTAGTTTTATATTTCCTGCATATCTTACAACTTAATGCCTCTTCACTAAAATATTAGGTATATCATGAAATTACCTGAATCTGACGTGATGTCTGAAAATTCACTACATTGCGACTCAAACGTAGAATTAATAAATAATAATGCACCTGATGTATTACCGTTAAAGATGGTTTATACCCATGATGATATAAAAGATATCGAACATGTGTACTCATTGCCGGGGCAACCACCTTATGTTCGGGGACCGAATGCCACTATGTATAGTGTTAAGCCCTGGACCATTCGCCAATATGCCGGCTTTTCAACCTGTCAGGAGTCCAATATGTTTTATCGTAAGGCGATGGCAGGGGGCGTTCAGGGGATTTCAGTGGCGTTTGATCTCGCCACTCATCGGGGCTATGACTCAGATCATCCGCGCGTCACCGGGGATGTAGGCAAAGCTGGTGTAGCAATAGACTCTGTCGAAGATATGAAAATATTATTCGACCAGATCCCTCTGGACAGCATATCGGTATCGATGACCATGAACGGCGCAGTATTGCCTGTTCTGGCAGCTTATATTGTGGCGGCAGAAGAACAGGGGGTGGCATCTGAGCAGCTCAAGGGCACGATTCAGAATGATATTTTAAAAGAATTTATGGTGAGAAATACCTATATTTACCCGCCAGTTCCCTCAATGCGCATTGTCTCGGATATTATTTCTTATACGTCGAAAACCATGCCGAAGTTTAATTCCATTTCAATTTCTGGCTATCACATGAAAGAGGCGGGTGCCAGTGATATTCTGGAGTTGGCATTGACTCTGGCCAATGGCAAAGAGTATGTGCAGACTGCATTGAACCAGGGGCTGAACGTTGATGATTTTGCTGGCCGTCTGAGTTTTTTCTTCGGTATCGGCATGGATTTTTATCAGGGAATTGCCAAACTACGTGCCGCTCGTCTACTTTGGTATCAAACCATGTTGGCCTTTAATCCGCAACGTGCAACTTCTCTGATTCTACGCACCCACTGTCAAACGTCGGGTTGGTCGTTAACCGTGCAAGATCCGTACAATAATATGGTACGTACCACCGTCGAAGCGATGGCAGCGGTATTTGGTGGAACACAATCATTGCATACCAATGCCTTTGACGAAGCTATCGCTTTACCAACAGACACTTCGGCACGCCTGGCGCGCAATATTCAGTTGATCCTTCAGGAGGAAACCGGGATTTGTGCGGTAGTGGACCCATGGGCTGGTTCATACATGATGGAAAAAATCACCGATGAAATGGCTGCTGGAGCCAGGAAACTGTTGGAGGAAATTGCTGCGATGGGCGGGATGCTAAAAGCCCTTGAATCAGGCTGGGTGATGCAACAAATTAGCGCTTGCTCGGTGCGGACTCAAGCGAAGATAGATACGGGTATACAGGTAATCGTCGGGGTGAATAAATACAGATTACCGGGTGAACGACCGGTCGATTACCGTGAAGTTGATAATAGTGCAGTGCGTAATGCACAAGTTATCCGCTTGAAAACATTGCGTGAGGTGCGTAATGCACAAGCGGTGAGTCAGGTTTTGGATAATTTGACACATTGCGCTAAGTCCGGTGTAGGAAATCTGCTAGAACTGAGCGTGCAAGCAATGCGTGTCAGGGCTACAGTCGGTGAAGTTTCTGCGGTATTGGCCGATGTTTGGGGCCGCTACCATACAAAACCACAGGTTATACAAAGTCTCTACGGTGAATTGTTAGAAGATAATCTCCAATGGAAGGAGTTACTGCAAAAGGTAGCGATGTTTCTACAGCAGTATGGCAGAAGGCCTAAAATCATGATCGCCAAATTGGGCCAGGACGGACACGATCGTGGTGCTAAAGTGGTGGCATCAGGTTTTGGCGATTTAGGTTTTGAAGTCGAATTGGGCGAATTATTTATGACCCCGGAGGAAGCGGCAGATCACGCAATGAGTTCGGGATGCCACGCTATCGGTGTATCGTCATTAGCGGCAGGACATAAAACCCTGATACCTGAGTTGTTTAATCAGCTTAGTGTGAAAAATATGAATAATATCATTGTGTTTGTCGGTGGTGTTATTCCCCAGCAAGATCACGAGTTTTTGTATCAGTGTGGTGTGACCGATATCTTTGAGCCTGGCACACCGTTATTGGTTTCTGCTCGTCGTGTATTTGAGCGCATTGAAAATGTTGAGCAAAAAAGTAATAGTTTTGTTTTTTCAAAACATCAATTAAAGTAATTTTTTTAATGTTATATTTAATTGTCTTTTATAAAATTTAATTTCAATAAATTAACGGGTTTGTTATCCATAATATAAGGTGTGACTATGAGTATAACACAGCAAGGATTTTATTTTAATTATAAAATCGCTGGAATCTCTAGTGTTATCGGTAAAGTACTAGGTATAGATGAATGGGCAAAAAACTTTAAGGTGCCCAACAGAAAAAAACCAGGCAGTTTTCTATCCGGTAGTGATATTCAAAATATTATTGGTCCAGTAGCATCTAAAAGCTGGGACCCTGATTTTTTTAGGGATTTTAATCACATTATAGAGATTGCTCGTACGGCTATGGAGGATGCCAACGTGACTGCACAAGATATTGATATAGTGATGGTAGCCACCAGTACGCCATATGAGGTACAACTGGATTACGATTCATTTAAATTGTTACGTGCGCTTGAAATACCTGACCATATTCCTCCATTACAACTCGCTTCTGGTTGCGCAGGTATGGCGCGAGCGTTGTCACTAGCAGCGAAGCTGAATGTAAGAAATATTCTGATTGTTACCTATGAAGTATCCAGTTTATACATGGTTTCACCGATTTATCGTTACAACACGCATCATCCGTTGAACAACGCATTGTGGGCATCACCTGCTCTATTTTCAGATGGCGCTGCGGCGATTGTTCTGCGGCATAGTCCTTCTGCTAACGGTTACAGTTTGTATAGCCGTGATTCGCTGAGTTTTGGTGACGGGGAGGGATTTGATGACCCATTGATCCATTATCCCGGCGGTGGGGCATTGAACCCGCCCGGCCTTGAGCAAAGTGAGCAACTGTCTTGCTATGCCATGGCTGGAGATAAAACTAAACTCTATTACTCTAAAGGAATGAAACTCAATCACCAGGGGTTGGAAATCCACCGCCAACATTATTTTAATGAGGTCGAGCGGATTTACACCCATCAAGCCAGCCCGAATATGGTGGAAGGTTTTATCAAAATGTTCAGCGAAGAGACTGGCGTTGAACAGTCCAAATTCAGTACTAACGTGCGGAAGTATGGCAATCTAGTTATTCCTAGCACACTTAAGATGATCCACGATGATATCAATGCCAAAAAACTGAAGTCTGGCGATGAGTTGGCTGTCATGGTCGTTGGTGCCGGCCCGGAACGCGGTGCATTTTTAATTGAATTAGAATAGAAAGTAAAAGTGGACAATATTTTATTGGGAAGCTGGCGATTGATATCGTCAGTTTTAAAAACCGATGACAACAAAATACGTTTTCCATTGGGAAATTCCATGATTGGTCTCCTGTATTATGACTCCTCTGGCTATATGGCAGTGCAGCTTTACAGTACCGGACAGGCTCCTTTCGTACAAAGCGATCAGTTTAAAGGAAGTGATCAGGAGATCCGTCAAGCATTCGTGACATCACTTTGCTATGTTGGACGCTATAAAATTGATTGCTCTCAAAAATAGGTTGTCCATTGCGTTGAAGGCTGCAGCTTTCCAAATTGGATAGGTAAGCAACAGGTACGCTTTTATTACCTTGAGGGTGATATGCTTGTGCTGAGTATGGGACCAATCGACATCGGAGGGGCACCTCATACCGGTGAATTGGTTTGGCGTACAAAATCCTGATAATTAGTTACCACGTAAGTGTTAGCCGAAGGCCGTATTGATTTTTTCTCCGACGGGATAATGATACCTTAGGCCAGTAGTTCATGTATTGGGTTGAACTAGTGCACCCACGGCCAGCATATTACATATGCTGGCCGGGTTCTACGAGTGTCCAGAAGATCTGCTGAAGCATCGAGCGTGTTTAATTCTGGGATCGTTACCACTTTGATGCTCGCACGATGCGCACACTTATACAGCGAAATATTACCGATATTTTCAATACGGCTAATACGGCTAATATGGAGGATAGGTTGGATAAGGTGCGTCATGGATCTATTGCGGTGTCGGTGGTTAATTTCGGCATTTCACCGCTGGTCGGTGGCTATGCAACGCTTCGCTCCTGGGGGGCACTGGAATACATGATACGTGAGGCGATAATCCGCTTCGAGCCGCGCCTTATCGCTGACTCTATTATCATCACGTTACTGGGGGACATGCAGTCCCCCGTCTGCAATGGTATTATTCAGTTCGAAATCCGCGCGCTGGTTAAATGGGATCCACAACCTTTCGATCTCTTCCTCGGGGCTCGTTATGACATTGAAACGGACAGTGCAGGTGTGACATTGCGTCCGTAACGGAAGCGTTACCATAACCATAAAATGAATTGTGTGATAAAGAACCACAAGATCATGCTAATGCCGATGGCGGAAATAAAACCCTCTCTTTTAGAGTATTCGTACGACGCCATTTCCCTGAGGAAATGTATATAAATCACCTTAGGTAGCCGTAGCACTATTGTTACGAATGATGCAGCGACAAGGATCTGCTTACGCAGAAAGACTTTTCTCATAATAGACAAGTTCCATTTTATTTCGGTAACTATCGACATTAAACGTAGAGGTTTTCTTTGACATCGAATATGTGACCGTAAATTACCCAAAGAAACCGCCCTTCAATGAGGGCGGTTTAAATAAATTAATATTTAACTAATAATCGGCTACGTGCCCGTTTCGGCATCAGTGAGCATCTTTAACTCCAGCGATAGTTTTATTATTCCGATTTCATCAAGAAAGTAGCCCTTACTGGCTTCAAACATGAGATGAGTCTCAATAATATAAAATGCCCGTTTGGAACCGTTAAACACCTTTTTCCAGTCTATGCTATCTTCGTAGTTTGACGAAAATAAAGATTTCTCTATTTGACGGAAGTTAGCGATAAACTCAAGGATGACATATTTTAGCAATGACAGACCATTTTCGGTGATCTGCTCTGCGCGTTCTGTTTTTCGATAAAAATCGTGCAGGGTATTTTTCAGTAATAGATAATCCATAAATAAATTGCTGAGTAAGGTACTGGGTTTGTTAACCTGCGTATTGCTGATGAACGGCAGCTCTTTATGTTGCAAAATATAATGATAAAGCCCGGTGATAGCCGTAGTGGGTTTTATTCCTAGGTTGCGTAATATTTGATCGACCCCATCTTTCAGGTTTTTGTCTACCTTTACGCCAATTTGCGTTTGTTCACCCATTATAATATCCTTATTATAACAAATGGTTATTTACGATTTGTTATTTGCAGCATTTACTCATAAAAAATGTTTAATGTGGCGCTGGTATTTATCTTTCCTTTGCCCGCAGCGGACAGGTTATAGGGGAAATAATAAGCACCCATAGTCATTGTGAATTGGGCATCCAATGTGTCACCTGCGTTAGCTTTAAACAGTGAGGTCGCGTTTCCTTTATGAGTTGTGGAGGTTGACATTATCACTGGCGTTGAAAGACCGTTTGGCTGGGTAAGACGGATGCCGATACCTTTGGCCGATCCGGCGCCGGTGTCTATCATTACGCTGTTATCTGAGGCCAATAGGTTGTTGCTCGATAAAAACATCTCAATACTTCTGTCTGACGTTCCATTCTCCAGTCTGTTTTCACAGCGCATATTCAGGGTAAACGGCGTAAAACCGGGGCGAGTTTGACCGGCTAATTGGGCAAGACCCAAACGCGGTAATCGCACCGCCAGGCCAGCATTTTCAAACTGGCAGGTCGTGGCTTTTGGCGTATATAAGATAGTTAAGGGTTGCATATACATGTCCCGTTGATCCACCGGCCATCCATTGCCCGTCAACCAGGATAAAAACTTTCCCGCCTGTTTGATGGGCCAGGTGATAATTTCCCATAAGGACATGCCGGTCCAGTCGGATGCCATCATGGAGTTATCAATATAATAGCTATTTTTTGTCGTAGTGCTGCCAGATTTTTTTACCAGTGTCGCTTTAACAGTATAGCCGATATTCAGCTCTGTCGCTGAATGTTGCCCCCTTTCTGCAAGAGTGATTTCACTTTGTTCAGGCGCTGAGGTTTGTATCTTAATCCAGTGTTTTCCATCGCCAAAGCCGACAACCAATGTGTTACTGGCCGTATCGGCTATTGGTGAGAAATAGCCCAATCTGTTGTTTCTGGTTGTGCAGTCGAAGACGCCTGAAAACTGTGTGTGTACCTGCCCGGTCCATTCAGGTGAGTTAACACTGAGCTTATCTGACAGGTCGATAGTGATCGGGTTCGCTACCACCAAAGGATTACCGTAGCACTTTGCCGAGCTTTCTCCGGCGTAAAAACCGGCTATTAAAATGGATAAATACAATGTTTTCATAATGACCTCAATCACACGTAATCAACGGCAAATTAGCTTATTCACCGCCGCAATATCGGCGGCAGTCAGAGCAATGACGCAGTTGCCGGCGTCACCCCGGTTGAGCTTGACTTCGAGACGTTCTGGTACTTGTTCACTCTTAACGTACAGTACGCTGGCCTGGCCGACATAACCGACCGATCCTCCGCTTTGGTCAATAACCTCCGCGCCGAATGGCAGGGGGGTTCCATCAAGGAAGGTGGCGTTCAGCGTATAAGATTGGCGCAGATCGGTGGCAAATTTGACGCGATTGACTGCACCGTAGAACGGTACGGTATAGCCGATGTTATTGGTAATCTCTGCGCCGGTTGCGTCATTGGTGTCTGAGAGCGTAAGCGTGTTTTGGCGATACGGCGTGGCGTAGGGAACTAGGGCTAATCCGTCCCGGTTGGTGATAATACTTTCATCGCCATTAACCATCAGGCCAGCAGCCTGCGGGGCGTCGATCACCGTCAGGGTGTGGCCAATCTCATTGCTGGCCAGCAGGTGCCAGGGAATGGCTACCAGGCTACCGCGTGCGCTAAACCCAACCTGCCGATAATCGGTTGCCTCACTGTAAGATCCCCCGAGGGTTGAAAGCGACGTGCGATAGTTGGCGCTTGCACCAGCCATATTCTCGCCGCCAGACTGATTGGCGCCGGACAGCGTATAGCTCAGTTGGTTGGCATCACCGGACACGCCGCTGACGCTGAGCTGGCTCTGCTGGTAATGACTGTCCGTCATCGACAGGCTGCTGCTCAGATAGGCGGTGTGTTCGAAAGCATCGAAGGGCACATTGATTGACAGGTAATAACGCGTTTCTTCTTCATGGCTGTCATTACGGACACGGCTGGCGGAGAGATTGTAATCCACCTTGCCGAAGGCATTGGAATAACCCAGTTGGTATTCCCGGCTGTTGCCCTGTGCGGTCCAGTAATCGCGCTGGGTGCCAGAGAAAAACAGTGTGCCCAGATTGTCGCTGAGGCGCTGGTTCAGGCTCAGGTTAAAGGTATTGCGTGGCCGGGCCGAACGCAATGCATCCAGCGTATTCATATCCAGCGGATCCTCGGACCATCCTCCCGGTGGACCCTGAATATCGGGTTGCCGATCGGCTAGTTGGCGATAACCGTCGTGGGTATAAATAGCATCTGAAAAACTGTAATAACCCTTGGTCGAATATCGATAGGCCGCCAGGGTAAAGTTGGTGGCGGTGGTATCTAGGAATTTACTGTAGGCAATTCGGTAGCTTTGTCCGCTTTCACTCCTGCCCGGGAAATGAGCGTCCGCCTGGGTGATATCTACGGATACAGCCCCAAAGGGCAGGTTCCAGCCGCTCCCCAGTAGGTAAGAACGGTAATCGTTACTGATAAGCACACCGGCATAGCCGGTGACCAAATTGTTGAAGCCGTATTGCAATGAACTTTGCAGAAAATCCGGACTGTAACGAGTATTGCTTTGCTTGACCTTGCCCGCCAACAGCGCGTATTTGGCGATCCCTGGTTTCAACATGTTTGGCACGGCGGAAAAGGGCACGGTGAAAGACTGTTCACTGCCGTCTGCCTCTTTCACGATCACCAATAGATCGCCGCCGGAGCCAGTGGGTTGAATACTGTCGAGGCTAAAAGCACCTGGCGGGACGTTTTCCTGGTAAATCACGTTACTGCTCTGCATCACTTTGACCAAAGCATTGGTTTGTGCCACGCCGTGAACCACGGGTGAAAATCCCTGTTGGGAATTGGGCAACATGTTGGTATCGGAAGCCAGTGAGATCCCCCGTAAACGGACAGAGTCAAACATATTGCCTGGTGAATAGAAATCACCTCCGGTTAACGTTGAGGTAATAGACGAGAACCCGCGCTGCAAATAACGGGTATTGTTTTGCCACTGGCTGTCACGGCCGGAATAATGTGAAAAGGTACTGTTATCGCGGATCTGCCAGCCTTCAAGGTTAAAACCTGAATTCAACCCAGCGTACAGATCGTCCCGGATGGCGGTATTACCGGTTTTGAATTGTGACCGGTAATAGGTGGTTGAATAGACCCTAGTTTCCTAGACTGTTCCGTGCCTCATGAACCAGGCACTTTCATAAACTGCAGGGGGTTGATCCTCACAGGCACTGTGGCGGCGT
>NZ_CAMISV010000005.1:0-403434 GCF_946227095.1 Serratia proteamaculans | reverse complement strand
AATTACGTCTGTTACGTCCGGTCATAATGTCACCTTTTTTGACTATGAGGCGATGATATCACCTCTATTCAGGTGGCCAAATTCAGTGTGCCACTACATTCACCCGACTGAGATCGACCGGGTTGAGTTTTTCACCGGCGGTAAACAGGTAGCGCAACGCCAGGTTTTCCGGCTGCGGCGCGCTGACGATGTCTGCCACCAGCACCGTGGGGACAAAAGCATGGGTAACCTGGTGGTGCGCAAAAAAGTTGAGCAAGGCAGAGGGTTGCAAGCGGGTCTCTTCATCCGGCAAATATAGCGTGCCGCCGCTGGTCAATGCTGCCCAGATTTCCCACTGCGCCACATCAAAGCCGATGCCGGCCATCAGCGTTGAACGACTTTGGTGATCCACGGCAAATTTTTGGTTATGCCAGAGAACAATATTCAGCAGTGAATGATGCTCAATCATTACTCCCTTGGGACTGCCCGTGGTGCCGGAGGTGAAAATAATATAGGCCGGTGCATCTCCGTTCGGCTTTATTAATTCAGAGGGAAATAATTCACCTGAAGTTATATTATCGATCACAAGAGGATTTATGCTTGAGTCTTTTTTTTCAAAATCGATTGATAAGTTACTTAATATTATTGTTTTAGACTCGCTCTGTCTGACGATATCTTGAATTCTTTTTTCAGGGTATTGGGCATCGATGGGAATATAGCTGGCACCGGCTTTGATAATCGCCAGCATGCCGATCAGTAATTCCGGTGTGCGCAGCGCCACCAGAGGCACATAGCCACCCGGGCTGATCCCTTGCTGTTGCAACCGACCACAGAGTTGGTTACTGGCATCATCCAGTTGCCGATAAGTGATGTGCTTATTGTTACTGACTATCGCCAGCTTTTCGGGGAAATAAGCAACCTGTTGGATAAAATGATCCAATACGCTTTGAGCCATGGGGATATTCTCCTGAGATTATTAGTCTGAATAACAAACTACGAAGAGTCATGGCCCGGCCGGGTGAAGAATAATTATAGACGTGTTTTTGATGTGGGAATGTAAATGTGGAGGGAGTAGGCCTATCGTTATAAATTAATTGGAATAATAAAATTCCTGAAAGTAAAAACGGCCAGCCGATGGCTGACCGTTGGGCGCGTTAGCGTGGAATTAACGACGAACGGCGATAGCTTCGATTTCGATCTTCACGTCTTTCGGCAGACGGGCAACTTCGACGCAAGAACGGGCCGGGAACGGCGCGCTGTGCTCGGTGAAGAAGCTTTCGTAAGCGGCGTTAACGGTGGCGAAATCGTTCAGATCTTTTACGAAGACCGTGGTTTTCACGATGTCGGCGACTTTCAGGCCGGCAGCTTCAACGATCGCTTTAACGTTTTCCAGTGACTGGCGTGCCTGCGCGGCTACGTCGTCGGCAACGGTGCCGGTTTTAGGATCGACCGGGATCTGGCCGGAAGTGATGATCATGCTGCCCAGATCAACGCCCTGCACGTAAGGACCAATGGCTGCCGGGGCGAGTTCAGTGCTAATGTTACGTGACATTTTTTCTCCTAATTTACCCTTCGTCTTTCAAACCGCAGCGTTGTTGACTGCGTGTGCTCACCCCAGTCACTGACTTAAGTCAGCTCCTGGGGATTCCCACACTTGCCGCCTAACTGCGGCTCGAAATCCATTGGGTAATAAACGTGGGTATTTTCTTCAGTGACTCATTATAGGGAGTGGCGAGCAGATTAACAGCGCCGTTCCCGGTCAATAGGCATATTTCAGTCTGCCTGCAATACTACCTGATGTTCGAACTCTTTCTCGCAGTAGCGGCACTTCAGGTGCACGTCGCCGTCGCGGGATTTCACACTAAAGCTGGAAGACACCGGCTCACTGCGGCTGATGCAGTTGCTGTTCGGGCAGGTCAGCACGCCGTCGATATGATCCGGCAGGCTGAGGGTCAGCTTGCGCACCACTTCGTAATTGTCGATGCGGTTAACCGTGGCTTTTGGCGCGTACATCGCCAGCTGGTTGGCCTGCTGTTCGGTCAGGAAGGTGTTCTCGATTTTGATCAGGTCTTTACGGCCCAGCTCGTTGGAAGGCAGGTTCAGGCCGATAGTGATGCGCTGGTCGGTGGCGGTCAGCTTGAACAGCGTCAGCAGCTTAAAACCTATCTGCGCCGGAATATGGTCAATCACCGTACCGCACTTGATCGCTTCAACCTGCAGTTTGTTATCGTGAGTCATGACGGTTCCCCCTTAAAGAGCCAAATCTGCGTTTAATACAAGCGCCAACAGCGCCTGACGGGCGAAAATACCGTTGCCCGCCTGCTGGAAGTAGTGGGCGTACGGCGTTTTATCCACGTCGGTGGTGATCTCATCAATGCGTGGCAGCGGGTGCAACACCTTGAGGTTGTCGCGTGCCCCGGCCAGATCTGCCGCGCGCAGCACGAACTGCGCCTTCACGTTGGCGTATTCGGAAGGATCCAGACGCTCTTTCTGCACCCGGGTCATGTAGAGAATATCCAGCTCCGGCACCACTTCTTCAATGCTGCTGTGCAGGCTGTACTGGATACCTTTCTCTTCCAGCATCTGCAGGATGTAGGCCGGCATCGCCAGCGCGTCCGGGGCGATGAAGAAGAAGCGGTTGCCTTCAAACTTGGCCAGCGCCTGTGCCAGTGAGTGCACGGTACGGCCATATTTCAGGTCGCCGACCATGGCGATATTGATGTTGCTCAGGCGGCCCTGGGTTTCCTGAATGGTAAACAGGTCGAGCAGCGTCTGAGTCGGGTGCTGGTTGGCCCCGTCACCGGCGTTAAGCACCGGAATGCCGCCGGAGAATTCGGCCGCCAGCCGCGCAGCGCCTTCCTGCGGGTGACGCATCACGATGGCATCGACGTAGGTGCCAATCACCGAAATGGTGTCGGCCAGGGTTTCCCCCTTCTTGCCGAGCGAGGTATTGCTGCCGTCGGCAAAGCCCACCACCGAGGCACCCAGGCGGTGCATCGAGGTTTCAAACGACAGGCGGGTACGGGTTGAGGCTTCAAAGAAGCAACTGGCGATCACCTTGTGCTTTAACAGCTCGGGCTGTGGATTGGCTTTCAGGCTGGCGGCGGTGCGCAGCACCAACTCCAGATCCTCGCGGCTGAGATCGTTAATAGAGATGATATGTTTGTGATACAGCGGGTTGGCCATTTTTCACTCTCCTCGACTCGTGCCCGTGGCGCGGGGCTTTGAACAGATTTTTCAGGCAAAAAAAAGCCCCTCAACGAGGGGCTTGAAACGATCGGTTTAGCAACAGGAGAAACAACGGCAGTGTGCTGCCGATTGGCAGTCGGTTTTGTCGGTTGTGGCTAACAAAACAAACGTCGTTTTTCATGCTTTCTCCTGGCAAATTGTCGCGCATTATACTCGCGCTTTTGAGCACTGCAAGCGCTAAAACGCCGATTTTTGTCCTTTCGCAATCGATTGGCTGGTGGCTTTCAGCGACAGACCGCGTTAATCGATGTTTACGGGGTCTGTCGTAGCAAAATAACCAGCACGAAAATACCGCCAAGACCGGCAGTAATAATCCCGATGGGCAGTTCCTGTGGCGCGGTAATGACCCGGCTTAGCAGATCCCCGGCAGAGAGCAATATGGCACCCAGTACGCCCACCAACGGCAGCAGACGCCGGTGACGAACGCCGGTAAAGGGGCGTGCCAGGTGGGGGACCATTAAACCGACAAACCCAATCACGCCGGTTAATGCCACCAGTAACGCGGTCGCCAGCGAACAACACAGAAAGACCTCGGTGCGTAAGCGACGGGTGTTGATACCCAGGGAACCGGCGGTTTGCTCGCCCGCCAGCAAGCCGTCCAGCGAGCGCCAGCGTAAGGCAATCAATACCACCAGTACCAGCAGTGCTATCAAGGCAAAAATCAAATTATCCCAACGAGCCAGCCCCAGCCCACCCAGGGTCCAGAAGAGCACGCTGCTGGCGGTGCGTTGATCGCCGGAAAACACCAGATAATTGGTGAAGGCACCGAATAAAAAAGAGACCGCCAGGCCGCAGATAATCAGTTTCTCGGTGCCTTTCTGCGATTGAGTCATAAAAATAATCATCACCACCGCAGCGGAAAGTATCCCACCGACAAAAGAGGAAACCGGTAATGCCCAGGCCCCGAGGCTATTACCGAGCCGGGTGATCACCATGACCACGCCGGCAGAGGCGCCTGAGGAAAGGCCGAACAGAAAGGGATCGGCCAGGTCATTGCGGGTGGTGGTTTGTAATAGCGCGCCGACCAGTGCCAATCCGGCGCCTGCCAGTAACCCCAGCAGCGTTCGCGGCAGTCGCAGTTCCAGCACGATGCTTTTGATCATCGGCGGCACTTCGCCATGAGTGATGCCCAGCGCGTTCATCACCTGCGAAAAGGAGAGCGACACACTGCCTTGTGCGACATTGGCGAGGATCAACCCTGCCAGCAACAGCGGGGCGACTATCCACGCCAGCCTAAAGCGCATTTTTTCCGTCATCAGATGAAGGCGGTGGGATGAAGCGCGTGAGCCAGTTTATGGATGGCCTCAATATTGACCGGCCCCGGCGTCAGCTCCTGATATTTTAATCGCAAATAGCGATGATGGATCACCGCCAGGGTGTGTTTCATCAAGGGATGTTGTTCCAGGAAACGTTGCCGTGCGTCGATATCGCCGGTGGTCTCTGACTGGTAATCCACCAGAATGATAAATTCAGGCTCTGTCGCCGCTACGCTTTCCCAATTGGTGGTCGTCCAACTGGTGTTCAGGGTATCCATCACATTCTTCGCTCCGGCGGCTTCAATAATCGCCGTCGGCATCGCGTAAGCCCCGCTGGTGTAGGGCTTATCCTCACCGGAATCATAAAGGAACACCTTTATCGGCTTTTGCGTGGCAACTTTGCTATGGATATCGGCCACTTGCTGCTTCCAGCCGTTGACCAGCGTTTGTGCATCTTCCTGTTTGCCGAAGACTTTACCGAGCCTGATGATGTCGTCGTATAACAAATCCAGGCTGGCCCGTGGGCGATGGCTATCGATGTGAATGCAGCTTTCACTCAGCACCAGCGTTTTGATATTAAATTTTGCCAGCGCCTGTGGGGTTACATCACCACGAAGCCCATAGTTCCAGCCGGCGAAGAACAGGTCAGGATTAATGGCGAGAAGATTTTCGATGGTCGGATATTTCGGTGCCAGCTCAGGAATAGCCCCTCGCTGCTGAGTGAATTCAGGGATGTTTTTATACCAGCCGGAGATCCCGGTGACGCCAACCATGGCTGGCTGAAGCTGCAGGGCAAACGCCATTTGCGACATATTGATGTCTTGAATCACGGCACGCTGTGGGGCCTGGCTGAAGGTCAGTGGCTGGCCACAGTTGTCTACCGTGACAGGGAAGCCAGAAGCAGCGGCGCTTGTTGAGGCTAATGCCAGTAATACGGCGAGGAATAACTTTTTCACATCGACTCCAGGTTCATAAACCGGAGTCAGTCGCCCGGTTGATTGGAAACCGGGGCAACATACCTGAATAATTTGTATGGCAAATGTAGTTAGATCAAACAACCGTCGATTTGGGTGAATTTCAGCGGGATGAGGTCGGTAACGCCTCGAAAAAGCGTAAGGCTGCGCCGGTGACCGGGTGGCGAGCTTGCAGCGATTTCATACCAAACACCTGTTGCAGATGCGCTGACTCCAGCACCGCATCGGGGGGGCCATAACAAAGGATTTCCCCATGATTCATCATGATGACTTTGTCGGAAAAGGGTTGGACCAACTCAAGATCATGCAGCACTTTTAAGGTGGCGATGTTTTTTTCATGGATCAGCGACAGCAGTTGGTGTCGGGCCAGGGGATCGAGATGGTTGGTGGGCTCATCAAGTAATAGCAATGTCGGCTGCTGTGCCAGCACCCGGGCGAACCCGGCACGTTGACGTTCGCCACCCGAAAGCCGGCCTAATGGCATATCTTGCAGATGGCGGATACCCACGTCATCCATGGCTTGTGCCACAATCAACGGGTGCCCGGATTGCCCCTTTTCAGCCTGCCAGGGCAAACGGCCCAGGGCCACATACTCGTTAACCTTAAGCCGTAAATCTGCATTGTCGTGCTGGCTAAGCAAGGCGATAGAGCGGGCGCGTTGCTGGGGTTTTATGGCGGATAAGGATGTTCCCTGAAAGAGAATTTCACCTTCGCTGGGCTTGAGCTCACCGGTTATCAGCCGTAATAGCGTGGATTTTCCACTGCCGTTTGGGCCGATAAGGGTGACGGACTCCCCTGCCTGCAGGGCAAAGGTGATCCGGTTAATCCGTGGGGGTTTCCCTGGGCTGGCCAGGGAAAGATTCTGCACCGATAAGAGACTGTCGGTGGGCAGGTTATTCATCAGATATCCTTTTCTTCCGTCATCAGAAAAACGTCTCTATGGTTTCGATAACGTTGTAATCATCATCAATCAAAAACAGCGTTTTCCATTTATCAAAGGTCAGGCACGGGTGCGAGGTGGCGAACACCAGAATATCACCCACCTGCAGCGGGAATTCTGCCGGGCAGCTCAGCATGGCGTGCTGATCCATTATGCCATGGGTCATCAGCTGTTGCGTGTCGCTTTCCTGGCGAACCCCGTTGCGGTAATGGGCGATTGGCTGTGGCAGACCGGCGTCGAAGGCTGCATCCCGCTTGCCGAAGTTGACGATCACCCGGCCCGGTTCCGGCACCGACTGCACCAGCGCCACCAGCTCCAATGCCGAGGTTAATTCCCCCGCCAGGTCGCAGGCGTAGCTGTCGCGGGCCAACACGGCATTTTGCGCGTCCTGGTAAATGCCCTGATCGTGGGTGATGTAGCAGCCGGGGCGGATCACCACCCGACAGTTTGCCGGCAACGCTTCTTCACGCCAGACATTACACACCACGTCATACCAGGAAGAACCGGCACCGGTCAGGATCGCCTCCCCGGCGTTCAACAAGCCTTGCTGGTGCAGCGTACGCAGCAGACCGGCGGCATCACGCAGGAATTGTTCGATTTTGCTCTGGGCGTCATCGCCGTGCATCACGCCTTCATACAGTTCGATACCCTGCAGACGTAACCCCGGCAGTGCGGCTATTTCCTGTGCCAGTTGTTCCGCCTGCGCCACGCTGCGGCAGCCACAGCGCCCCCCGGGCACCCCCAATTCCAACAATACGTCCAGAGTTTGCCCGCGCTGGCTGAAAAACGCCGCGAGGGTTTGCGCATTGCTCAGGCTGTCGATACAGCAAAAGAAACCGCTATTGGGGTGCTGCGCTTTGAGTTCGGCGATCAGCTGCATATTGGCCTTGCCGACCAGTTGGTTCGCCATCAGTACCCGAGGCACACCGGCTTCCATGGCCACTTTTGCCTGCCAGGCCGAACCGACGCCAATCGCCCAGGCACCTTGCGCGACCTGACGCTGGAAGATCCACGGCGTCATGGTGGTTTTACCGTGTGGGGCCAAAGAGACGCCGCGCACATCGGCATAGTTTTGCATCCAGGCAATATTGTTTTTCAGGCTGCTGGATTTAATGGCGGCGGCCGGCAGGCAGACATCCTCATTGAGCAGGTTTGCCGGCGCATCAGGGTGATTGTGCATCACGGCGGCTTTGTGGGTAACGGAGAAATCTTTTTGGTATTTCATAACATTATCCTTTAAGGGTTCTATCTTTTTTAAATTGAGTATCGCTATTAAAATTATTGATTTAACTGGTTTTTAAATATTTATTATCGCGAGTTGGGTACAAAGTATCATTTTTAGAACTGATTTTTGTGTAGTCTTCCACTGTTTTCTTGCATTGTAAATGACAAAATTTAACCACTATGAGGTGAGGCGATGGGTGTTGAAATCGACATTATCTCGCGCATTACGGAGCGTTTTATCGAGCTGAGCAGCGCCGAGAAACGTATCGCGCAATTCATTCTGGACGATGCCGACGCCGTGACCGCGCTGCCGATTGCCGAACTGGCCCGGCAGGCCAACGTTAGCCAGGCTTCGATTACGCGGTTTGCCAAAACGCTGGGCTGCCGGGACGTGCGTGATCTCAAGGTCAAGCTGGCGCAGTCGTTGGCGGTGGGGCAAAGGTTTATTCATGAAGAGCCGGACCTGGAAGGGATCCAGGGGATTTATGAAACCATCATCAATGTCCTGAACATTAACCGGCGGACCATCGATGAAGCGGCGCTGGGCAAAGCGGTAGGGTGGCTCAGCGATGCGCGGCAAATTTTGGCGATTGGCATGGGCGGCGGCTCGACCATTTGTGCGGCAGAAGTGCAGCATCGTTTGTTCCGGCTCGGGCTGCCGGTGAACGCGCAAAGTGACGGTCTATTGGTCCGCATGATGGCGGCGGCGGTGAGCAAACAGGATGTGGTGGTGGCGCTGTCGCTGGGCGGCTACACGCAGGAAGTGGTGGAAAGTGCCGCCATTGCCCGCCAGTACGGAGCCAAAGTGGTGGCGATTACCCCCGCAGGAACGCCGCTGGCGGCACAGGCAGACGTACTGCTGGCGCTGGTGGTGCGGGAAAATGACTACATCTACAAACCCAGCACCTCGCGCTACGCCATGTTGGCGATGGTGGACGTGCTGGCGACGGCACTGGCCATGGCGAATAAACGCCAGTCCAGGGACCGGTTGCGCCGTATCAAGCTGGCGCTGGACAGCCATCGCGGAGGGGCCGATCGGCAGCCGTTGGGTGACTGAGCCGGTATCCCACAGACAATAACGGAAGGATGAGGATTCATGCGGTATCAGTATCTGTTTAAAAATGTCACGGTGATCGACGGCAGCGGCGGGCCGCAGTACCGGGCGGATGTTGCGGTCAAAGACGATCGGATCGCGGCGATTGCCCCTGCTATAGAAGCCGACGCCGAGGTGGTGATCGATGGCCGGGAGCGGGTGTTGTCACCGGGGTTTATCGACGTGCATACCCATGATGATACCAACGTGATCCGCATGCCTGAAATGCTGCCGAAGATTTCCCAGGGTGTGACGACGGTGATTGTCGGCAACTGTGGCATCAGCGCGGCCGGTGCGGTGATCAGAACCCAGGTGCCGGATCCGATGAACCTGCTGGGTGAGAAAGAACATTTCGTTTACCCGACCATTGCGGCCTACCGTCAGCAGGTGGAAGCCGTGACGCCTGGGGTGAACGTCGCGACGCTGATTGGGCATACCACCTTGCGCAGCAACCAGATGGATGACCTGTTCCGCCCGGCCAATGCCGGGGAGATCGTCGCCATGCGCGAGCAATTGCGTACGGCATTGCAACAGGGCGCGTTGGGGTTGAGCACCGGTCTGGCCTACGCCACGGCGTTTTCGGCCCCCACCGAAGAGGTGATGGCACTGGCGGAAGAGTTGGCGGGCGAGCAGGGTATTTACACCACTCACCTGCGCTCGGAGTTTGAACCTATACTCGAGGCGATGGATGAGGCCTTCCGCATTGGCCGTCATGGCCGGGTGCCAGTGGTGATTTCACACCATAAATGTGCCGGGGCCAAAAACTGGGGCCGCACCCAGGAAACGCTAAAACTGTTCGACAAGGTGCGCCAGACGCAGGATGTGTCCTGTGACTGCTATCCCTATTCCGCCAGCTCGTCGACGCTGGATTTAAAACAGATCACCGATGAATTCGACATCGTCATCACCTGGTCCGAAACGCACCCGGAGATGGCGGGGCAGTCTTTGCGGGACATCGCCGGAACCTGGTCGATGAGCCTGCATGAGGCCGGCAAGCAGCTGATGCCGGCGGGCGCGATTTACTACAACATGGATGAGCAGGATGTACGCCGGGTGCTGAGTTATCCGCTGACCATGGTCGGGTCGGATGGCTTGCCGAACGATCCGATGCCGCATCCGCGCCTGTGGGGCGCCTTCCCGCGCGTACTGGGCCATTACAGTCGTGACGAAGGCCTTTTCCCCCTGACCGTGGCGGTGCACAAAATGAGCGGCATGTCCGCGGCGCGTTATCAACTGCCGCAGCGTGGGCTGATCAAAACGGGTTACTACGCCGATCTGGTGTTGTTCGATGCGTTGAAAGTGAAAGACAGCGCAACCTTCAGCCAGCCACAACAACCCGCCGCCGGGATTGACGCGGTGTGGGTGAACGGCGTACTGAGTTATGAACATCAGGCCGTTACTGGCCTGCGCGCCGGGCGGTTTTTATGCCGCCAGGGCAAATAAATCGACAGGAGCAAGGCATGACGATCAAAAGATACGGTATTGATGGCGGCACCGGCACCGGTGGGCAACACCTGCCCTTTTCCAGAGCGGTAGAAGCGGGTGGCTGGCTGTATATCTCCGGCCAGACGCCGATGAAAGACGGTGAAGTGGTAGAGGGCGGTATTATTGAGCAGTCCCGCCTGGCGATCCAAAACTGCCTGGATATTATGCAGGAAGCCGGATATGGCCTGGAGGACGTGGTACACGTAAAGGTCATTCTGACCGATGCCCGTTATTTCCAGTCATTCAATAAAGTGTTCCGTGAATTTTTTGCCGCTCATCCACCGGCGCGTATTTGCGCGGTGGCCGATTTGGTGGTGGATTGCAAAGTTGAAGTTGATATTACCTGTTATAACGCGGCACGCATTACCCGATAGTCCCTTTCTAAAAATATAAAAAGTAATAGGGTGGTTTAACCACCCTTAATAATAAAACGCCTGATTTATTTCAGGTGAGATAACGCTATTTTTATTTTCTTATTTTACTGCTACCCAACACTGACAGGATGTGAGATATGAATAATTTATCTTTCCTTATCTGGTTCGCTATCTATGCCCTCGCCATGATTGCACTTGGCTGGTATGTTTCGCGCCACCAAAAAACCGGCGATGACTTTCTGCTGGGTGGCCGTTCCCTGCCGATGTTTCTGACGCTCGGCTCGACGGTCGGCACCATGGTTGGCACCGGCTCCAGCGTCGGCGCGGTGGGCTTTGGTTATGCCAACGGCTGGGCAGGCATGCTGTATGGCATTGGCGGGGCGACGGGCATATTGCTGGTCGCCTGGCTATTTGCCCCAGTCAGAAAAATGCGCTTTATGACCATGAGTGAAGAAATTTCTTATTATACCGGCGGCAGTAAAATAATTAAAAACGTCGTCGCGCTGCTGATATTTATTGCCTCTATTGGCTGGTTGGGTGCCCATATTCTGGGGGGCGGATTATATCTGGCCTGGGCCAGCGGTATTGATATTAACGTGGCTAAAGTGATTATTGCCCTGGCCTTTGTGGTTTATGTGGGTATCGGCGGATATTCTGCGGTGGTTTGGATCGATACGGTGCAATCTATTGTGCTGTTCCTCGGTTTTATTTTGATGGCGGTGCTGGCGGTACAGCATGTCGGTGGCTGGGCCAACATTCAGCACGCGGTAGATCCCGCTGCGCAAAGCCTGTTTGCCATCGACAAACTGGGCATGTTACCGGCATTCTCATTGGCCTTGGTGATCGCCGTCGGCGTGCTGGCTACTCCTTCTTATCGCCAGCGTATTTACTCGGCGAAAACCGTCTCGTCAGTGCGCCAGTCCTTCACCATTACCGGCATTCTTTACCTGTTCTTCTCCTTCCTGCCGGCCATCATCGGTATGGCGGTCTGGACCATGAACCCCAATCTGGAAAACAGCGGTTTCGCTTTCTTGTTCGGCACTCAGGTGCTGCCGCACGCGGTGGCCATGGTGATCCTGGTGGCCGGGATGTCGGCGAACATGTCCTCGGGCAGTTCGGATGCCATCGCTGGGGTGTCGATCATCCTGCGTGATCTCTACACCTTGTTTACCGGCCATATGCCGGCGGAAGACAAGGCGATTCGCCTGTCGCGGATCTTCCTGGTGCTGGTGATTGCGCTGGCGCTGGTGTTTGCCCTGACCTCCAACGACATCATCAGCTACATCACCAAAATGATCTCAATGATCATGTCCGGCCTGTTTATTTGCTCAATTCTGGGCCGTTTCTGGACCCGCTTTAACTGGCAGGGGGCACTGGCAGCGCTGATCGGCGGGGCGGCAACCTCAATGGCGGTGCTGATGAACAGCGATTGGTTGGCGTTTTGGGGCAACCCTTGCTTCCCGTCGGTGATGTTCAGCCTGATTGGCGCGGTAGTGGTGACGCTGGTGACACCGGCCAACAAAATGAGCCGCGAGCAGGCGCTGGAGATGATTACCCGCGAGCGGGAAAACCGTCCGGCGGTCAAGGTGCCGTTGGGTAAAAGCGCCACCGCTGGCCGTAACGCGTAAGCGCAGGAGAAAGCATGACTGCAAATTACATTGCCATTGACTGGGGCTCCAGCCACCTGCGTGCCTGGCGCATAGAGAACGGCGCGTGTGTCGCACAGCAGCAGACGGCACAAGGGGTGAAGTTTGTCGAGCCGGGCAGCCACGATGCCGTATTGATGGCGCTGCTGGCACCGTGGCGGGCATGGATCGAAGCGCGGCAAATTCCGGTACTGATGGCTGGCATGGTCGGCAGTGACAGCGGCTGGCTGGACAGCGGCTATCAAAGGTTGCCGCTGCCGGTGGAGGCGATTGCCGCCGGGTGCATTGCCGTGCCGTCCTCGCTGCGCAGCCCGGTATGGTTACGTCCGGGGCTGGCACTGTGGGACGAGGAGCGTGCCAACGTGATGCGCGGTGAAGAGGTGCAACTGCTGGGGGCGTTGGCCTGCGGGCAGGCCGATATTTATTTGTTCCCCGGCACGCACAGCAAGTGGGTCAAACCCAGTCTTCAGGCCGATGGTGTGCTGATAGAAGATTTCTCTACCGCCATCACCGGTGAGCTGTATCAGTTGTTGTTGCAACATAGCCTGTTGGGCAAAGGTTTGGCGGAGGGCGAGAACGACCCACAGGCGTTTGCCGATGGCGTACAGGCGTCGCTGCGAGGGGAAGATAGCCTGTTGAATCGCCTGTTCTACGCCCGCTCGCGACGGGTACTGGGTTACTTGGCGGCGACCCGCGTGGCGTCCTGGTTATCCGGCGTGTTGATTGGTGAAGAACTGACGCAGCTGGTGCTGCGCTGGCCGCAAAGCGAGAGGCTGGCGCTGGTGGGGGATGCCCCGCTGGTGACGCATTATCTGGCCGCGTGTCATATCGCCGGGAAAAAAGCAGTGGTTATCGAGGCGCATGTCGCCATGTTGAACGGATTCGGGAGGATTTATGCAGCCTTATAAATTACCGCTGGTGGCTATTCTGCGTGGTATTACACCCGCAGAGGTACTGGAGCACGCCAGTGGTCTGCTCGAGGCCGGGTTTGAAATGATCGAAGTGCCCACCAACTCGCCCGACTGGCAGCAAAGCGTGCAGTTGTTGCAACAGCACTACGGTGCGCGAGCGCACATTGGTGCCGGGACGGTGATCGACGACGAAAAGCTGGAGGCGCTGATCGCCAGCGGTGCGCCGCTGATGGTGACACCCAATACCGATCCATTGTTGATCCGCCGAGCCAAAGCCGCGGGATTGATTAGCTGCGTGGGGGCGATGACGCCGAGCGAGGTGTTTGCGGCACTGGCGGCGGGCGCGGATATTGTGAAAATCTTCCCGGCGGGCGCGCTGGGCACAGGCTACATCCGGGCACTGGTGAGCGTGTTGCCGAAAACCACCCAACTTTACGCGGTGGGCGACATCACCCCTGAGAACCTGGCGGACTACCTTGCCGCCGGTTGCACTGGCGCAGGGTTGGGATCCGATCTGTATCGCGCAGGCCAAACGTCGGAGGAAACCCGGCATAAGGCCGGGCGTTTTGCCGCCGCCTGGCGCAGGGCGGTGGAGTAACCCTGCGCCGGACAACGCTTACTTGCTGACGCGATCGTAGTAGACCATGTCGGCATTCAGGCCCTGCTGGTAGCCTTTGACGTTATCGCGCAGCACCACTTCGGTTTTGGCCTGATCGATAAACACATACGGCGAACTGCGCTGCAGCTCCTGCTGCATAGCGGTATACAGCGCGGTACGCTTGGCTGGATCGGCTTCGGCCACCGCTGCCAATGTTTGTTGGCTTAACTGCGGGATCTGCCAGCCATTGAGGCCCGCTACGGTGCTGGTCTTGCCGTCGTTATAGGCAAAGGCACTGGCGTTGGAGTGGGCGTCAAAGTAGTCCGGGATCCACAAACGGATCGCGGCCTGATGCTGGCGAGCGCGTACCCGCGAATAGACCTGGCTGCCGGCGGCCGGCAACAGTTCCAGCTTCACGCCGCCCTCGGCAAAGCTGGCCTGCAACGCCTGAGCGATAGTGATAAACGGCGGCTTGTTCTCCACGTCCAGCGTCAGTGCGGCGTTGGTGATACCGGCCTTGGCCAGGATAGCTTTGGCCCTGGCGGGATCAAAGCTGAACGGGTTGTCTTTCAGCGCCCCCGGCAAGCCGACTGGCAGGAAGCTCTGGTGAACAAAGTACTGGCCTTTCAGCAGATCTTTGGTGATGCCCTGATAGTCGATCAGATAACGCGCCGCCTCCCAGAAGGCCGGGTTTTTCAGCAGCGGGTTGGCAGTGTTGCCGGTGTTGAACACCAGATAGTTTTGCTCGGCGGATGGGATCTCCAGCACCTTCACACCCGGCTGCCCCTTCAGCGCCACGGTTTGGTCCGGGCCAAGCTCGCGTGCCACGTCGGCGTCGCCCTGCTGGATCAACAGGCGACGGGTGGCGGAGTCCGGCACGCTTTTAATGATGATGCTTTTCAGCAGCGGCTTGCTGCCCGGTGAGGTCGGGTTGGCATCCAGCACGATCGCCTGATGCGGCTGGTAAACGCGCATTTTGAACGGTCCACTGCCGGCGGAGTGCATTTTTAACCAGGCGTTGCCGTAGTCGCCGTCTTTGGCGTTGGGCTGCACTGCCTTGCTGTCGACGATCGAGGCGATCGGCGTGGAGAGAATATTCAGCGCCACCGACGGGCTGACGTCAGCCGTCCAGCTCAGCAGCAGGCTATGCTCGTCGATTTTTTTCAGCTGCGCGTCGATGTTATCCGGCTGCCAGCCGAGTACGTTGAGGATAAACGCCGGTGACTTGTTCATCTTCACCGCGCGGCTGTAGGAAAAGATCACGTCATCGGCGGTCAATGGGTTACCGGAGGCAAATACCGCCTGTGGGCGCAGTTTGATGGTCAGGGTTTTGGCTACCGCGTCGCCCTGCCAGCTTTCTGCCAGCACCGGTACCACCTTCGCCGGATCGTCGCGATCCGCCTGTACCAACCGCTGATACAGGCTCGGCACGGTCTGGATACTGGACAGTTCGTTGGCTTCCGCCGGATCGAGGCTGACGATATCGTCCAGCGATTGCACTACCACCAATGTATTGGGCGGCGTGGCGGCCAGCGTGGCGGTGGACAGTGCGGCAAGTATTAACAGTGGCAGGACTTTGGCTTTCATTGATATTTCCCCTGAATGCACCGCGGGCTCCGGTGCCGAGAAGTCTTTGTTATCGTTAGTTTTCGCGGCGTTTCGCCGTCAGCATGCACGGTAGAACCTTTGCCGGTGGCTGACAAAGGTTAATCGGCTATTTGATAGACAAAAAAACTATAAGAGGCCAGAGCGCGAAGCGCCATTTTAAAGGTGCTCCGTTGTTTCGTGGTAGGGGCTCCGCATGCTGCGCCCTATAGGACAATCAATGGGTTAAATCGGGTCGAACATGTTCGACCCCTACATGTTTATCAGCAGTCTGAAAGCCCTGTTCAATACAGGGCTGGTTAGTCATCAAAGACCGGCGTTGCTTTCCAGCAGGTTCAGCAGGCGCTGATGCAACTGGGCAACATAGCGTGTATCGCGCGGCGTTATCCACACCACATTGCTGCTGGCGATCACGCCCAGCACGGCGGGCCAGGCGCAAAGATCGATAATACGCGCCATGGCTTTTGCATAGCCGGAATGCATGTGGATCAGCACAAAATTATCGTTATGCTCGACGTCGATCAGCATGGCTGACAAAGGCTCGCTGATACAAGGGGCCGGGTGGTGCAGCGCATTGAGGGAATAGACTTTTTTCCCCTTGGCATTCTGCACCTTCATGACCCCCAGAATTTTCAACAGGCGAGATACGGTCGACTGGCTAATGCCCTGATAGCCGCTGCGCATCATTTGATGACGGATCTCCTCCTGTGATGAATAACGTTGGCTGACCACCAGTTTGCGGCACAGTGCCAGTTTTCGTTGTTCCTTTGTCCATGAGGTTTCTATTTTATTCGTCATTTTAATACTGCCTTGGTTTGAAAAAGAGCGATAACTCTATATAAATCAATGCAATAAAGTGTGATTAACCGAGGGTGATATGACCGGTCGCAATCATATAAACGGTAATGCAGGCGATAATGACCAAAAAGGTGGCAATTAGTGCTTCATAGCCCTTCAAAAGCCGCTCTGCACGCTGGGTTTTCTTGTGCCACAGGAAGACCAGCAAACCGGGAACGAACAGCAGCGAACTCAGCAACATCTGGCTGCCAGCCGCATAACACAGCCAAAAACCGTAGAGGGTACCAATTAATCCGAGGGCCAGATCGCGGGTGCGCGTCTCCTCTGCCCGGTAGTTTTCTCCGGTGATCGCCAGTTTCAAACCATAGGCGGCGCTGAACAGGTAAGGGGGAAGGATAGCGGCGGTGGCAATAGAGAACAGAGCCTGATAACCGGCACTACAGAACAACGTCAGCAGCAGGAACAGCTGAATCAAACCATTGGTGATCCATAACGACGTTGCCGGTGAACCATTGGCATTGGTTTTGGTGAATATTTTTGGGAACATGCCGTCTTTGGCCGCGACAAACGGCAGTTCTGAGGCGAACAGCGTCCAGGCTAGCAGTGCGCCGGTTACCGACAAAACGACCCCGGCGGCGACCAGGCGTGCGCCCCAAATACCGATCACGGACTCCAACACCCCAGCGGTTGATGGATTTTTTAATCCGCTCAGCGTGGCTTGATCCAGCACGCCCATCGACAGCACGCTGACCAGAATATAAATCACCAGGCAGCCCAGTAACCCAATCACGGTTGCCTTGCCGATATCTGCGCGTTTGGCTGCACGTGAGGAGACCACGGTGGCACCCTCGATGCCGACAAACACCCAGGTGGTAATTAGCATGGTGCCTTTTACCTGTTCAAACAGTGCGGGATGACTGCCGTCGATCACCATCATACGGCCCCAGAAGTCTGCGGTGAAAATGCCGATGCGGAAGGCGATCACCACTGCGGCGATAAATACCAGCAATACCAGTACCTTGACTACCGTCAGCACGGTATTGATCATCGCGGTCTCTTGCACGCCGCGCAACACCAGCGCATGTACCAGCCACAGCACAATGGAGGCACCCAGGATTGACTGCCAGTTATTGCCCAGGCCGAATACCGGGAAGAAGAAACTGAGGGCGCTGAACAGCAGTACCGAATAAGAGACGTTGCCCAGCCAGGCGGCGAACCAGTAACCCCAGGCAGACTGGAAACCTATAAAGTCACCGAACCCGGCGCGGGCATAGCTGTAAATCCCCCCTTCCAACTTTGGACAGCGGGCGCTGAGATTCTGATAAATCAATGCCAGGCAAATCATCCCGACGGCGGTAATGAGCCAGCCGATCAACAGCGCACCGGGTGAGGCTACAGAAGCGAAGTTTTGCGGCAGGCTGAACACGCCGCCACCCACCATAGAACCGATGACCAACGCAATAAGCGCCATCAGTCCCAGTTTTTTTTCAGACATAAGGGCTCCTCCAGCTGCGCAGCGCAGCAGGAAAATAATGATGCAGAGACATGAGGAGACGCGGCGGCAGGGTAACCGCCGCGCCACAAATCAGTCGCCGAGGGTGGCGACCATTACGGCCTTGATGGTGTGCATGCGGTTTTCCGCTTCATCGAACACGATGGAGTGGGAGGATTCGAACACCTCTTCGGTGACTTCCAGCCCTTTCAGACCGTAGGCAAGTTCAATCTCTTTACCTACTTTGGTTTGCTCGTTATGGAAGGCAGGCAGGCAGTGCATAAACTTGACCTGTGGGTTGCCGGTGGCTTTCAGCACCGCCGCATTGATCTGATACGGCTGCATCAGTTTGACGCGCTCAGCCCAGGCTTCCTTGGGTTCCCCCATAGAGACCCAAACGTCGGTATAGAGGAAATCGACACCTTTTACGCCTTCCTCCACCAGTTCGGTCACGGTGATATGGGCGCCGGTCTCGGCAGCAATATCGGCACACTGGGCCAGCAAGGCTTCGTCCGGCCAAAAGGCCTTAGGTGCGACCAGGCGGATATCCATACCCATTTTTGCTGCGCCTACCATCAACGAATTACCCATGTTATTGCGCGCATCCCCAAGGTAGGCGAAGGAGATTTGATGGAGTTTTTTCCCCGGCTTATGCTCCAGCATGGTCATCAAATCCGCCAGAATTTGCGTCGGGTGGAATTCGTCGGTCAGGCCATTCCATACCGGGACCCCGGCAAATTCCGCCAGTTCTTCGACAATCGCCTGGCCGAAGCCGCGGTATTCGATGCCGTCATACATGCGGCCCAGCACCCGGGCGGTGTCTTTCATCGACTCCTTAATGCCAATCTGGGAACCGGTAGGGCCGAGATAGGTGACCCGGGCACCCTGATCGAATGCGGCCACCTCAAACGAGCAGCGGGTGCGGGTAGAGGTTTTTTCGAAAATCAGCGCGATGTTTTTACCGCACAGGCGTTGTTTTTCTGCTTTTCCGTATTTGGCTTTTTTCAGCGCGAAGGCCAAATCGATCAGGTGTTGGATCTCATCGGGACGGAAATCCAGCAGCTTCAGAAAATGGCGATGACGTAAGTTGATGCTCATAAGGTTTCCCCTCTCTATTCAATGTGTTGGAGTAATTAATGTGCCTTGCTCGCCGGTCAGAATGCGGGTGGCATCTTGCAGTGCGCCAATGCCGGCAATGCCGTGGCGAGAGCGCACAAAATGGCTAGCAGCCGAGACTTTTGGCCCCATAGATCCGGCGTCAAAGGTGATGTCGGCCAGATCGTTCGGCGTTACCTTACTCAGCGCTCGCTGCTGTTGGGTGCCCCAGTCGAGATACACGGCATCGGCATCGGTCAGGATCAACAGAGCGTCGGCGTTGATTTGTTCCGCCAGGAAGGCAGCGGACAGATCTTTGTCGATCACGGCTTCAATCCCCTGTAATTTGCCTTCCTGCCGCAGCACCGGAATGCCGCCGCCGCCGGCGCAGACCACCAGATGTCCCTGGGCAATCAGTGCGTTAATCGCGGCGGTTTCAATGATGTTGAGTGGTTTGGGTGAAGGCACCACGCGGCGGAAATACTTGCCGTCCGGTTTGATTGTCCAACCTTTATCCAGGCTTAGCGCCAGCGCGGTGTCCTGGTCGTAGACCGGCCCGATATATTTGCTGGGGTTGCCGAAGGCGCTGTCGTCAGGGTCAACCTCAACCTGGGTGAGCAACGCACTGACTTGTTGTTCCGGCAGACAGTTCTTCAACTCCTGCACCAGCAGATAACCGATCATGCCCTGGCTTTCTGCACCCAATACGTCAAGCGGGTAAGGCGCAACCTGCGGGTAGGCGCTGTTTTGCAGCGCCAGTAATCCGACTTGCGGGCCGTTGCCGTGCACCAGTACCACGTTCCAGTCCTTGGTCAGCGCAGCGATTTGGCGGCTGGCGAGCAAGACGTTGCGGCGTTGGATATCCGCCTCAAGCGGTTCTCCACGGCGCAGCAGGGCGTTCCCACCCAGGGCAATCACCACAGTAGGTTTAGTCATGATGTTTTTATTCCGTCGGGGGTTAGATAGCGTCGCGTTCCAGCGGGCAGCTCATGCAGCGGGCGCCGCCGCGGCCACGGCCCAGTTCATCGCCGGGGATCGGCAGTACGGTGATGCCGGCCTTGTCGTATTTTTCGTTGGTCCAGGTGTTGCGCTCGTAACCGACAACCACGCCAGGGCGGATAGTGAGGACGTTATTGGCATCGTTCCATTGTTCACGCTCGGCTTCGAAGCTGTCGCCCCCGGTGGTGATGAGCTGCACCTGAGTAATACCCAGGGCGCGTTCAATCGCGGTCAGGAAGTGTTTCTCCTGCTGGCGATGCAGGCCGCCTTTCCCGTCTGGCGTTAGCGTCCAGCACTGCGATTCTTTACGTACCACCTCCGGATAGACCGAGAAGGTATCCAGGTTGATGTGGGTCATAACGGTATCCAGGTGCATACAGGAACGGTGTTTAGGTAATTCCAATGCGATGACCCGCTCTGCCTGATGGGATTGGAACAGTGCCTGCGCCAGAAATTCCACTCCCTGTGGCGTAGTACGCTCTGACATACCGATTAATACCGCACCGCGGCCAATAACCAGGACGTCCCCCCCTTCCAGCGTGGCGTGATCATAATTGCGTTCTTCGTTGCCAAAATAAGTGGTGAAATCACCTTTGGAAAAATAAGGATGCCATTTATAAATGGCGCGCAGATTATTTGTCTCACGCTGTCGTGCCGGTTTTGCCATGGGGTTAATCGACACACCGTTATATATCCAGCATGAGGTATCGCGAGTGAATAAATGGTTCGGCAGTGGCTTCATAATAAAGTCAGTGCCCTGATGGGTATCGACCACCATATTACTGAAGCTGGCAGGGATCTCAGCATATGTCAGGCCACCCGTCATATGGCGGGCAAGTTGAAGATCGGACAAGTCGCCCAACCAGCCACGAATATCGGCCGCCAGTGACGGCCCAAGCCGGAAATCAGAGACCTGTGTTGACAGCAGCCATTGCTTGGCGGCGGGAATACCCATGGTTTCTTTCAGTAGATCGGTAAGCAGTAATACTTCGACATTCTGATCTCTTAGCGTTTTGGAGAATATATCGTGGTCAGCGCCTGCTCGTTCGACGGATAACACGTCATCAAATAATAGTTCATGACAATTAGATGGCGTTAATCTTTTCAAGCTTAAATTAGGACGATGAAGCATAACGCTGCGCAGTTGGCCTATTTCAGACCCTACATAGTTCTTATTCATTTCATTCCCTATTTTCAGATTTGAGTAACATCGAACGAAAAGAAATAAAGAGGTTATTTCCTTTCATAAGGATGGGTACCGTTGCGTTGCGGAGAATAATAAACTTTGCCTTGGGGTGTTTTGTGATGGAGATCACGTAATAAATGGACGGGAAATGAAACAAGCTATGAATTGATTGGTGTCATTGTTTTGTTTGTAAATCTATTATTCAGAATGAATTAATACTCGCGCCTCGTGTTAATTATCCAGTAATAAAGAGGTTTGTGCGGGTTTTAGTTCAATGTGCTTTATTCTAACTTATTGTTTTTGTTTTCTTTGTGCCGATGGTTAGCGTAATTATTCACTAAGTTGTCATTTATATTCTTATCAATCCGTGATTTTTTGAATTTTTATTCCTATTGACGGTAAAACGGCGTTTTTTATTTTTGTGATACGGTCGGTTTATCTTTTTTTTATGCTGAATAAACACATTATTAGCACCAAGGTATGTTCCGGCCAGAATGGGGTTATGCGTGCTTGTTGCATAAAAATCCACTGAACGGAGAAAGAAGGCGGAATAATTAGTCGGGAAGGTGATGGGCGGGTTAAGAACCCGCCCGTAATATCTGGCTGGTGGGGTTAAAGCGTTTCGCTCAGGGTGGCGACCATCACCGCCTTGATGGTGTGCAGGCGGTTTTCTGCCTGATCGAATACCACGCTGTGCGCCGATTCGAACACTTCATCGGTGACTTCCATGCCGCCGTGCAGCCCGTATTGTTCCGCCATCTGCTTGCCGAGGGTGGTTTGGTCATCGTGAAATGCCGGCAGGCAGTGCAGGAACTTGACGTTCGGGTTACCGGTCAGTTTCACCATCGCCATATTGACCTGA
Source organism: Serratia proteamaculans (assembly GCF_946227095.1). GTDB lineage: Bacteria > Pseudomonadota > Gammaproteobacteria > Enterobacterales > Enterobacteriaceae > Serratia > Serratia proteamaculans_E. The sequence continues at coordinate 381,668 of NZ_CAMISV010000005.1, read as the reverse complement.
TAGGGTTTCAGCAGCCCGATACGCTCATGCCAGGTTTCTTTCGGCTCACCCATCGACACCCAGACGTCGGTGTACAGGAAGTCCGCGTCTTTCACCCCTTCGGCAATGTCTTCGGTCAGGGTGATCTTGGCACCGGTCTGTTTCGCCAGTGCCTGGCACTCCGCGACCAGCTCCGGCTGCGGCCAGCAGGCCTTCGGTGCGACCAGACGCAGATCCATCCCGGCCAGCGCGGCGGCTTCCAGCAGAGTGTTGCCCATATTGTTGCGGGTGTCGCCGAGGTAAGCGAATTTCACCTCGTTCAGCGGCTTGCCCGGCAGGTGTTCCTGCACCGTGAGCAGGTCCGCCAGCAACTGCGTCGGGTGGAACTCGTTGGTCAGTCCGTTCCACACCGGCACGCCGGCATGTTGGGCCAGGGTTTCCACCAGATGCTGGCCGTAACCCCGATACTGAATACCGTCATACATCCGACCCAGCACGCGGGCGGTGTCTTTCATCGACTCTTTATGGCCGATCTGGCTGCCGCTCGGGCCGAGATAGGTGACCTGAGCACCCTGATCGAATGCGGCAACTTCGAAAGAGCATCGGGTACGGGTCGAGTCTTTTTCGAAGATGAGCGCGATGTTTTTGCCCTGCAGGTGGCGCGTTTCCTTGCCTTGCTGCTTGGCCAGCTTCAAATCGGCCGACAGTTTCAGCAGCGCTTGCAGTTGTGCCGGGGTGAAATCCATTAATCTCAGGAAGTGACGTTTGTAGAACGGGTTTATGCTACTCATTGCCGTATATCCTTACCGTTTAAATTGAATTTAAATTCACTTTATATGTATGAATATTCAATTTCAACCCCGCAATGGAAATCTTTCACGTTTATCGTGGAAGCAATGCCGACGGTGTGTGAAAATAGGCGCAATACAGGCCATTTGACTTGAGGATATAGGCATGGCAAACAGCGAACAGCTAGACGAACAACGTGAAGAGACCCGCCTGATCATCGAAGAACTGCTGGAAGACGGCAGCGATCCAGAGGCGCTCTACACCATTGAACACCATCTCTCTGCCGAGAAGTTTGAAGTGCTGGAGAAAGCTGCTGTCGAAGCCTTCAAGTTAGGCTTTGAAGTGACCGACGCCGAAGAGCTGGAAGTGGAAGACGGTACCCTGGTGATGTGCTGTGACGTGATCAGCGAAGTGGGTCTGAACGCCGAAGTGATCGACGCTCAGGTTGAGCAGTTGGTGGCGCTGGCGGCACGTTGTGGCGTTAACTACGACGGCTGGGGCACCTACTTTGAAGATCCGAACGGCGAAGAAGGCGACGATGAAGAAGAAGAAGGTGACTTCATCGACGAAGACGACGACGGTAAACGCCATTAATAAACGCTGTGGGCCGGCGCTAGCCGGCCCTCTGATAAGAGCCGATGAAATACCAATCCCTGTTAGCCCCGATTTTAAACTTCCTGCACTGTGAAACTCCAGACGCCTGGATTGACGCCGCGCGTCGCCCGGAAAACCTGCCGTTGCTGCTGACCGACCATATGGTGTGTGAGCTAAAAGCCGCGCAGACCGGCATGTGGCTGATCCGCCGCTACGTGGCGGACAAGGAGAGCGGTGATGCGCTGCTGGCCCTGCTCAGGCCTTACGAGGCGTTTCTGCATGAAGCGCAGGGCGTGCCGGAAGCGCTGTTCAAGCAAAACAATTTCACCCGCAAGATCCTGCCGAAAAACGGCTCGGCCTATGGTCAGGATCTGGCAGATAAAATGGTGCTGCTGATCAAAGAAGAACTGCATCATTTCTCGCAGGTACTGGAGATCATGCTGGCACGGCAGATCCCGTATAAGAAAATCACTGCCAGCCGCTATGCCAAAGGCATGATCCGTGAGATCCGCACCCACGATCCGGTCACGCTGATTGATAAACTGATTTGCGGTGCTTATATAGAAGCGCGCTCCTGCGAACGTTTCGCCCGGTTGGCACCGCACCTGGACGACGAGCTAAACCGCTTCTATGTTTCGCTGCTGCGCTCCGAAGCGCGCCACTACCAGGACTACCTGACATTGGCCGAACAGATTGCCGGTGGCGATATCAGCGAGCGAGTGGCCCACTTTGGCCGTATCGAAGCGGCGCTGATCCAAACCCCGGACAGCGAGTTCCGCTTCCACAGCGGCGTGCCCGTCACCGCCTGATTGCCGGGCACCCGTGAATGATGTTATTCCGGCGCGCCCAGCAACAAATCCACCGCTTTTTCCGCCAGCATGATGGTCGGCGCATTGGTATTGCCGCTGGTCACCTGTGGCATCACCGAGCAGTCGATCACCCGCAGCCGTTCAAAACCGTGCACCCGCAGTTGTAAATCCGTCACCGAGTCCTGCGGGGATTGTCCCATGCGACAGCTGCCCACCGGGTGATATACCGTTTTGCAGAAGTTGCGCACGAACTCTTCCAGTTGCGCCTCATCGTTCAGCCAAGCGGGTTGTGGCATCAGCAGATCTTTGATAATCGGTTTGAGAGCGGCGGTTTGCAGGAAACGCAGGCCGAACTTCACCGCGCGCACGCTGCCGGCCAGATCTTCCGGGTGGCCGAGGTAGTTGGCATGCAGTTTCACCGGATCCTTGGGATCGCGACTGCGCAGCAACACTTCACCGCGGGCCTTCGGCTGCAGATAACCGACCTTGAGCGTGAACCCGTGGATATTGGGCAGCGGTTCACCGGGCACGTCATCCCAGCTGTCGAGCAGCGGCAGGAAGTGGATTTGTACGTCTGGCCTGCCGTCACCCAGGCTGTCGGTGAAAGCGGCGCCTTCCAGCACGTTTGAACTCAGTACGCCACTGCGGAATGCCAGCCATTCGGTGCCGTGACGCAGCGCCTGCAGGCCGCGATCGGCGCCGTACAGGCTAATCGGCTCGCGGGTACTGACGTTGATCGACATATGCAGGTGATCGTGGAAGTTCTTGCCCACCGGCAGATCCGCCAGCGGTTCGATACCCAACTGTTGCAGATGTTCGCGTGGCCCGATGCCGGACAGCATCAGGATCTTCGGCGATCCTACCGCCCCGGCGCTGAGGATCACTTCCTGCGTGGCATGGGCAGTGACTTCGGCACCGCCGTTTTGGCTATACACCACGCCGGTGGCGACGTTGTTATCGAACACCACCCGGTGCACCAGCGCATTCAGTTTCACCACCAGTCGCTGTTCGTTTCGCACCGCTTTCAGGTAAGTGCGTGCGGTGCTGGCGCGTTCGCCATTGTGGGTGGTGGTTTGGTAGAAACCGACGCCGTGCTGGCTGTCGCCGTTGAAATCGTTGCGGTAGGGGAGATCCAGCTCCTGACCGGCGCGGATAAACGCCATGCTGAGCGGGTGACGATAGCGGTTCTCGCTGACCGGCAGCAGACCCTCACCGCCGTGATAGGTATCCGACAGGCTTTCGTTGGCCTCGGCGCGTTTGAAGTAGGGCAGCACGTCCTGATAACCCCAGCCGACGCAGCCGTAGCGGTCGGCCCACTCGTCGTAATCCTGCCGTTGGCCGCGGATGTAGATCATGCCGTTGACCGAACTGCTGCCGCCCAGCACCTTACCCTGGGCTATCTGCATGCGGCGGTTATTGGCATGCGGCTCCGGCTCGGTTTCATACGGCCAGCTTTTTTTGGCGATGATCTTCGCCACGCCGGCCGGCATCTTGATGAACAGGTTATTGTCGTCGCCACCGGCTTCCAGCAGTAGCACCCGTGCCTGAGTGCGACGGATCAACTGCGCTGCCAGTACGCAGCCGGCGGACCCTGCGCCAACAATGATGTAATCAAAAGCGTTTTCCGACATGACTGCTCCCTGTGCGATTGCGGCATGAGCCTGTATTGGCAGAGTATCGCAAGCGGGTGGCAGGTCAATTTTAATTCATTAATTTGTTAATGAATATCACAAAAAACATTTGTGAATTTTATTATATATATGATTTTTATGGATAAAAATAACATAACGATATTAATATTTTGTTGGTTTTTTTGAAGGGCATGGGATGGTGAGAGAAATCGGGGGGTTATAAATATCCGGCACATTGTTTCTTAAAGGAATATTAAATATGAGACTTATCCGATCTGGAAAGAGGGTGTCAGAGTAAAAAAGCTGCTATATGATGGCGAAACCTGTTATTGGATAAGATATTAAGAAATATGGAAATTTCGATTAATAAATCTAATTATTTAAAAGGGATTGCCATCATTCTGATGTTAATCCACCACCTGTTTGCCTACCCGAGCCGTATTAGTCCGGACATCCCGGTTTATCATATGGTTAACAGCGTCGATATTGAGATGTTTGTTGGTCTGTTCGGCAAGATTTGCGTGTCGATGTTCCTGTTTCTCTCCGGTTACGGATTCTCGCTGAAAAAAGAAGTCTCGTTTAAATATATCTGGGGCAAGCTGAAAAACTTATATATCAGCTACTGGATAGTGCTGTTTATCTTTGTGCCGATCGGCATCATCTTCTTTCCGGGCGAAAGATATTCCCTGTCGCCGTCGCTGTTTTTCGAAAACCTGATTGGCATTAAATCCACTTATAACAGCGAGTGGTGGTTCTTTAAACTCTATGTTTTGTACGTGCTCTCTTTGCCACTGTTATCGCGCTTGAATATCGGCCCATTGCTGGGGCTGCTGTTTTTGGCGGCGCTGTGTGGCAAGGGGTTGCAGTATGTCGCCGGGGCGCCAGAAGTGTTGATCGAATATTGCACCTGGCTGCTGCCGTTTGGCTTTGGCATGGTGTTTGGCCGCAGCCAGAAAATGCCACCGAACTCGTGGCTGGTGAAACTGATCACCACCCTGAGCCGCACCCATCCGCTGATCTTGCTGATGGTGACGGTGGCCGTGTTTATTGTCGCCCATAACCCGGGGCTGCTGCTGGTGACACCGTTGTTTATTATCGCGCTGATGAAAACCGCCGATGGGCTGGGCAGTACGGTGAACCGGGTGGTGAGCGAACTGGGCAAGCATTCGCTGTACATGTGGCTGACCCACAGTTTTTATTGCTATTACTTCACTCAAAAGCTGATCTTTGCGCCGCGCTATACGCCACTGATCCTGCTGTTGTTAATTGCCGTGTCGTACCTGACCAGCCTGGTGCTGAGCCGGATTGAGTTGGCTATCAAGGGCGGGGTGACGGGGAAAGAACAGAAGGCGGGGTGAGGGCGTAGGGGCGCTGCATGCTGCGCCCGTGATTACCGCGGGCGCAGTAGCAAGATTACAGCGTCTTCAGCATGGTGACTTCGCAGTCGACATGCCCGGTGGTGCCCATCGCCTGGTCGATATGCTCAAAGCCCAGATGCTCATACAGGCCGATGGCCTGCGTCAGGCTGGCGGTGGTTTCTAAATAACAACAGCGGAAGCCCTGTTGACGGGCGAACTCCAGTGCCTGCAGCGCCAGGCGTTTTGCCAGGCCCTGGCCGCGTAAAACCGGCAGGAAATACATTTTCTGTAATTCGCAAATATCGTCTTCACCGCCCTGCAGCGGCGCAACACCGCCACCCCCGGCAATCTTGCCATCGACTTCTATCACCCAGTAAGCGCTGCGTGGCAGGCTGTAGAGCTGATACAAGACGTCCAGATTGGGGTCGGAAACGGTATAGCCTTTGTCCGCTGTCAAACCGTGCTCGGCGGAGACTTCGCGAATGACATTAGCAATAGCGGCATTATCATCAGCCGTTATTGGGCGCACCAGAAGACGTACTGGGGTTGCTGTTGTCATATTTACACTCGCCATAAGAAGAACCTTAGTGGTTCCGAAATTTCATTTTTGTTGCAGACAAAAACGCGCCGGAGTTTTATCCCGGCGGCGTCCATGCAGCATTAATATCTTGTAATAACATCTTAAGCGGGCCAGATGCAACGGCAATAAAAAAAACAGCGGGGAAGTCCCCGCTGTTTTTAACAGTTGCAGCGAACCGACAGATTACAGCGCGGCGATGGTCGCCTGCTGTTCCTGCAGCTTCACTTTGCCTTCTTTGCAGGCCGTCAGACGTTCGCGCTCTTTGGCGACCACGGCTTCTGGCGCACGCGCCACAAAGCCTTCGTTAGACAGCTTGCCTTCGATCGACGCGATTTCCGCATCCAGCTTGCCCATCTCTTTCGACAGACGCGCGATCTCGGCGTCTTTATCGATAAAGCCGGCCATAGGGATCAGCAACTCGGCACCGTCCACCAGTTTGGTGACCGACAACGGGCCTTTGTCACCGGCAGGCAGCAGGGCGATCGACTCCAGACGCGCCAGACGCTGGATAAAGCTTTGGTTCTCCTGCACGCGGCGCTCAGCGTCGGGGTTGCAGTTGCGCAGCAACACTTCCAGCAGTTTGCTTGGTGCAATGTTCATCTCGGCACGAATATTACGTACCGCGGTGATCGCCTGCTTGATCCACTCCAGGTCGTTCAGCGCTTGCGTATCTTCCAGCGCGGCGTCGTACTCTGGGAACGGCTGCAGCATGATGGTGTCTGCGGTTTCGCCGGTCAGGGTTTTCACGCGCTGCCAGATGGTTTCGGTAATGAACGGGATCACCGGGTGCGCCAGGCGCAGCAGGGCTTCCAGCACGGTGATCAGCGTATGGCGGGTGCCGCGCTGTTCCGCTTCGCTGCCGTTGCTCACGACCGGCTTGGTCAGCTCCAGATACCAGTCACAGAACTGGTTCCAGGTGAATTCGTACAGAATGTTGGCGGCCAGATCGAAGCGGTAGGTATCCAGCGCTTCGCGGTAAGCTTTCACCGTACGGTTGAATTCAGCCAGGATCCAGCGATCCGCCAGCGACAGCACTTTCTCGCCGCCGTTGAAGCCACAGTCCTGGCCTTCGGCGTTCATCAGCACAAAGCGGCTGGCGTTCCACAGCTTGTTACAGAAGTTGCGGTAGCCTTCCAGGCGCTTCATGTCCCAGTTAATGTCACGGCCGGTAGAAGCCAGTGCCGCCAGGGTGAAGCGCAGGGCGTCGGTGCCATGCGGTTCGATACCGTTCGGGAACTGCTTCTCGGTGCGCTTGCGAATTTTCTCCGCCAGCTGCGGCTGCATCATGTTACCGGTGCGTTTTTCCAGCAGGTCTTCCAGCGAGATGCCGTCAACCATGTCCAGCGGGTCGATCACGTTACCTTTCGACTTGGACATCTTCTGCCCTTCGTCGTCGCGGATCAGACCGGTCATGTAGACGGTTTTGAACGGAACCTGCGGTTTGCCGTTTTCATCCTTCATAAAGTGCATGGTCAGCATGATCATGCGCGCAATCCAGAAGAAAATGATGTCGAAGCCACTGACCATCACGCTGGTCGGGTGGAAGGTTTTCAGCGCGTCGGTCTGCTCTGGCCAGCCCAGGGTAGAGAAGGTCCACAGGCCGGAAGAGAACCAGGTGTCCAGCACGTCTTCGTCCTGGTTCAGCACCACTTCTGGGCCCAGGTTGTTCTCGCTACGCACTTCTTCTTCGTTGCGGCCAACATAGACTTTGCCGTTCACGTCGTACCAGGCCGGGATACGGTGACCCCACCACAGCTGACGCGAGATACACCAGTCCTGAATGTCACGCATCCAGCTGAAGTACATGTTTTCGTACTGCTTCGGCACGAACTGGATCTCACCTTGCTCAACCGCTTCCACCGCCACTTTCGCCAGCGGGGCAGTACGCACGTACCATTGGTCGGTCAGCATAGGTTCGATCACCACGCCGCCGCGATCGCCGTAAGGCACCGTCAGGTCGTGCGGTTTGATCTCTTCCAGCAGGCCCAACTCTTCAAAGGCGGCTACCACGGCTTTACGCGCCGCGAAACGCTCCAGGCCACGGAACTGGGCTGGGATTTCGTTGCAGTAGTCGGTGCAGATTTCGCCGAGGGTGTTGAACACTTCCGCTTCCTGACGGATATCACCGTCGAAAGTCAGGATGTTAATCATCGTCAGGCCGTGACGTTTACCGACTTCGTAGTCGTTAAAGTCGTGCGCCGGGGTGATTTTCACGCAGCCGGTGCCTTTTTCCATATCGGCGTGTTCGTCACTGACGATGCGGATGCGGCGGCCAACCAGCGGCAGAATGATTTCTTTGCCGATTAAATCTTTGTAGCGCGGATCTTCCGGGTTCACGGCCACGCCGGTATCACCGAGCACGGTTTCCGGACGGGTAGTGGCGACCACCAGGTAATCTTTGCCTTCGGCAGTTTTAGCGCCGTCGGCCAGCGGGTAGCGCAGGTGCCACATGGAGCCTTTGGACTCGCGGTTTTCCACTTCCAGATCGGAGATGGCGGTGCGCAGTTTTGGATCCCAGTTCACCAGGCGCTTGCCACGGTAGATCAGATCTTCTTTGTGCAGGCGGACAAACACTTCGCGTACCGCGTTGGACAGGCCTTCGTCCATGGTGAAGCGCTCGCGCTCCCAGTCCACGGAGTTGCCCAGACGGCGCATCTGACGGGTGATGGTGCCGCCGGATTCTGCCTTCCACTGCCAGATTTTGTCGATGAACGCATCGCGGCCATAGTCATGGCGGGTTTTGTTTTCTTCTGCGGCGATCTTGCGCTCAACCACCATCTGGGTAGCAATACCGGCATGGTCGGTACCGGCCTGCCACAGGGTGTTTTTACCCTGCATGCGCTGGTAGCGGATCATGGTGTCCATGATGGTCTGCTGGAAGGCGTGCCCCATGTGCAGGCTGCCGGTGACGTTCGGCGGCGGGATCATGATGCAGAAGCTTTCCTGGCTGGTATCGCCATTGGGCTTGAAGTAACCCTGGTTTTCCCAGTGATCGTACAGCTTCTGTTCGATCTCTTTCGGGTCGTAGGCGGTATCGAGGTGACTGTTTGTCTTTTCCATTTTATATCGTTGTTCAGTGAGTTGGCGGCGTGGCCGTGGTCAAATGGAAGCCGACGCTGCGATAAGCTTTATATCGGTCGCGCGCCAACTGTTTCAGGGTGTCTTCGTATGGGACGAAGTCTACCACTTCATGGAAAGCAGTAGCAAAATCTGCAAACTGCGGCAGCAGGGCGATCAGCAGGTCACGCGGGGAGTTACCGCGTTTGCCGGGCCAGCACAGTTCGACCGGGGCACCGTAATGCGGGCCTTCACCGGCCAGGTTGTGTGGCACAAACTGGTGTGGATCGCGCTGCCACAGCGCTTCGTCCAACCGCTGGGCCTGTTCCTGGCTCTCGCAGGCGATCAACACCCGCTTGCCGGAACGCCAGCGTTCGGCGGCAACGGCGCAGGCCACGGCCTCATGCGCGCTGAGCGCACCTGCGGGTTCCGCGTGTTCGATTAGATAGAACGTTGCCTGTTTCATGGTCTGATTCACCGCTGCCTATAAAAAGTGTAGGGGCACAGCATGCTGTGCCCCTCGGGATTATACCTGAATTACCACTCAGATTTAATCGTCGCCGTTTAACCCGGCGCGGTTCAACAAGAACTGCGACAGCAAGGCGACCGGACGACCGGTGGCCCCTTTGGCCTTGCCGGAGCGCCAGGCGGTGCCGGCGATATCCAGGTGTGCCCAGCTGTACTTGCGGGTAAAGCGCGACAGGAAGCAGGCCGCTGTGATAGCTCCACCCGGACGGCCACCAATGTTCGCCATATCGGCAAAGTTGGAGTCCAACTGCTCGTAGTACTCGTCGGACATCGGCAAGCGCCACGCACGGTCGCCGGCCTGTTCGGACGCGCCGATCAGTTCGTGCGCCAGCGGGTTGTGGTTCGACATCAGCCCGGTGATGTGGTGGCCCAGCGCGATCACGCAGGCGCCGGTCAGGGTGGCAACGTCAATCACCAGCTCCGGATCGAAACGCTCAACGTAGGTCAGGGTGTCGCACAGCACCAGGCGGCCTTCGGCGTCGGTGTTCAACACCTCGACGGTCTGGCCGGACATGGTGGTCAGCACGTCGCCTGGACGATAAGCGCTGCCGCCCGGCATGTTTTCACAGCCGGCCAGTACGCCGATCACGTTCAGCGGCAGGTTCAGTTCCGCCACTACGCGCATCACGCCGTACACGGTGGCAGCGCCACACATGTCGTACTTCATCTCGTCCATGCCTTCGGCAGGTTTGATCGAGATGCCGCCGGCATCAAAGGTCAGTCCTTTACCGACGAGCACAATTGGCTTAGCGTCCGGGTTCGGGTTGCCCTTATATTCCATCACCGACATCAATGATTCGTTACGCGAACCAGCGCCAACCGCCAGATAGGCGTTCATCCCCAACTCTTTCATCTGCTGTTCGCCGATGACGCGGGTGGTGATGTTGGTGCTGAAGGCGTCCGCCAGTTGGCGAGCCTGTGAGGCCAGGTAACCGGCGTTGCAGATGTTCGGCGGCATATTGCCGAGATCTTTCGCCGCTTTGATGCCGGAAGACACCGCCAGCCCGTGCTGGATCGCACGTTCGCCGCTGGTGAGTTCACGACGGGTCGGCACGTTGAACACCATCTTGCGCAGCGGACGACGTGGCTCCACTTTGTTGCTTTTCAGCTGATCGAAGGTGTAGAGCGTTTCTTTTGCGGTTTCCACCGCCTGACGCACCTTCCAGTAAGTGTTGCGGCCTTTCACGTGCAGCTCGGTCAGGAAGCAGACCGCTTCCATGGAGCCGGTATCGTTAAGGGTATTGATGGTTTTTTGAATCACCTGTTTGTACTGGCGTTCATCGAGCTCGCGCTCTTTGCCACAGCCAATTAACAGGATGCGTTCGGAGAGAATGTTAGGTACATGGTGCAGCAGTAACGTCTGCCCGACTTTACCTTCCAGTTCGCCACGGCGCAGCAAAGCGCTGATATAACCATCACTGATTTTGTCGAGTTGTTCTGCGATAGGGGACAAGCGGCGCGGTTCAAAAACGCCGACTACAATACAGGCACTGCGCTGTTTTTCCGGGCTACCGCTTTTTACACTGAACTCCATGCACTCTCCTGAATCTTAAAGACAAAGGCAGGCGCTACGGCTAGAATGACGCACTCCGTAACGATCTCCCGCCATTGAGTTAACGAGTTATGTTAACCTGAACGGCGTAAATTGCTCTGTTTTGGCGACTATAGGCAAGTTCCTATAGGACACCCAAATGCTAGATGTTGTAATACTATTTTAGCTGTGTCGGTTGCCATATGATGAGAATAAATGGCGGATTAGCGATGAAACTATCGATTTTCCTGCAAAAAGACAAGTTTTCACAGGCGTAATAAGCGTGATCATCATAAGATATCTGGTACGGGAAACGCTAAAGAGCCAAATCGCGATTTTGTTCATCCTGCTTCTGATCTTCTTTTGTCAGAATTTAGTCAGGGTGTTAGGCGATGCGGTGGACGGCGATGTCCCGACAAATTTAGTTCTTTCTTTGCTCGCATTGGGTGTGCCGAAGATGGCGCAGCTAATCCTGCCATTAAGCCTGTTTCTCGGCCTATTGATGACGCTTGGGCGGCTGTATACCGACAGCGAAATCACCGTCATGCATGCCTGCGGACTGGGTAAACGAACCCTGATCATCGCGGCTATGATGCTGGCGTTGATGACCTCCGTTGTGGCGGCGGTCAACGTGTTCTGGGCAGGCCCCATGGCCTCGCGCTATCAGGACGTGGTGCTCAGCGAAGCCAAAGCCAACCCCAGTATTGCCGGGCTGGCGGAAGGGCAGTTCAAAACCTCGCAAGACGGCAACGCGGTGCTGTTTATCGGCAACGTTAAAGGCAGCACCTTCAACAACGTGTTCCTGGCGCAACTGCGGCCGAACGGCAACCAACGCCCTTCCGTGGTGGTGGCCGAGCACGGCCAGATCAACCAGATGAAAGACGGTTCGCAGGTGGTGACGCTGGACAAGGGCACCCGCTTTGAAGGTACCGCGCTGCTGCGTGACTTCCGCATTACCGATTTCAACGACTATAAAGCCGTGGTAGGCCACCGTGCAGTCGCCGTGGACGGCAACCAGGCCGAGCAGATGTCGATGACGACGCTGCTGGCGTCTGACGACCCGGACGCGCGTGCCGAGTTCCACTGGCGCCTGACGCTGGTGTTGTCGGTGGTGATTATGGCGTTGCTGGTGGTACCGCTCAGCGTGGTGAACCCACGCCAGGGCCGCGTGCTGAGCATGCTGCCGGCCATCCTGCTGTATTTGATATTCTTCCTGCTGCAGACCTCGCTGCGTTCTAACGGCGGCAAGGGCAAGCTGGATCCGATGATATGGCTGTGGGTGGTCAACGCGGCGTACTTCGCGATCGCGCTGGCGTTGAACCTGTGGGATACCGTGCCGATGCGTAAGCTGCGTGCACGCCTGAGAGGAGCGGCCTGATGTTTGGTGTTTTAGACCGATATATCGGTAAGACAATTTTCAACACCATCATCATGACGCTGTTCATGCTGGTGTCGCTTTCCGGCATCATCAAGTTCGTCGATCAGCTGCGCAGAGTGGGCCAGGGCGAGTATACGGCGCTGAGCGCCGGGATGTTTACCCTGCTGAGCGTGCCGAAGGACATCGAGATCTTCTTCCCGATGGCGGCTCTGCTGGGCGCATTGCTCGGCCTGGGGCAACTGGCAACGCGCAGTGAACTGGTGGTGATGCAGGCTTCTGGCTTTACCCGCATACAGATCGCCGGTTCGGTGATGAAAACCGCCATTCCGCTGGTGCTGTTGACCATGGCGATTGGCGAGTGGGTGGCACCGCAGGGCGACCAGATGGCGCGTAACTACCGTGCGCAGCAGATGTACGGCGGTTCACTGCTTTCCACCAAGAACGGCCTGTGGGCGAAAGACGGTACCGACTTTATCTACATCGAACGCGTTGCGGGCGAGAAAGAGCTTTCCGGCGTGAATATCTACCACTTCAACGACCAGCGCAGGCTGGAGACGGTGCGTTATGCCGCGACCGCCAGCTTTGAAGACGGCGTGTGGAAGCTTTCGCAGGTGGATACTTCTGATCTGACCGACCCGAAACAAGTGACCGGCACCCAAACCTTGACCGGCGAATGGAAAACCAACCTGACCCCGGACAAACTGGGCGTGGTGGCGCTGGATCCAACCTCTCTCTCCATCAGTGGCCTGCACAACTACGTGAAGTACCTGAAGCAGAGCGGCCAGGAAGCCAGCCGTTACCAGTTGAACATGTGGAGCAAGGTGTTCTCGCCGCTTTCCGTTGCGGTGATGATGCTGATGGCGCTGTCGTTCATCTTCGGGCCGCTGCGTAGCGTGCCGATGGGCGTGCGTGTGGTGACCGGTATCAGCTTCGGCTTCCTGTTCTACGTACTGGACCAGATATTCGGCCCGCTGAGCCTGGTGTACAACATGCCACCGGTGCTGGGTGCGTTGCTGCCAAGCATGCTGTTCTTGTTGATCAGCGTTTATATGCTGCTAAAACGCAAGTAGCGGCACGACAGGCAGTTTTAAGAAGGCGTAGCCCATTGGGTTGCGCCTTTTTTGTTTGTGGCGCCTGGTGGCACGCTCCTGCTGATATTAATACGTAGGGGCGCTGCATGCTGCGCCCGTGCCGTTTGCCGCACGTTATCACCGATGTTATTCGTAGAGACACTGCTTGCTGCGCCCACAAAATGAGCTAAATGTGACCCCGTCGGCGCTTTTTTCAGCACTTAACTCTTTGAACAACGGATAAGTGTTGCACGCGGATCGCTGAAAGGTATAATGCCCACGTTTTCCGCATACTACTTGCAGTGCCGAAGTGGCGAAATCGGTAGACGCAGTTGATTCAAAATCAACCGCCGCGAGGCATGCCGGTTCGATTCCGGCCTTCGGCACCATTAGTACAGCGTGAACAAGAAGCCACCGAAAGGTGGTTTTTTTGTGCCTGGAATTCGTGGCTTGATGTGGATGAAGGCTGTGTCGTCAGTCATGCTGATATGCTCGATTTCATCGCCAGATTAAAAACAGAGTAGACAGAAATTCGTTGAGTGCTAAAAGCTCAGAATGAGCTTGGCCCTGTTTATGGAAAGGTAATCGCTTCAGTTTCTACACCGTAGCGGTCGTCTTTTTCAGGTTTCAGCAGGAAATAGCGTGTACTGCGATAGGTCGCATTTTCCACGCTGTAGCTTTGTTCCACGACATACACTTTTTCCCCATTAGTCATCGCACGGCCCGCCCCTAAGAAATCAATCGCATAGTTGCCGTCACTGTTATCAGCCAGATTAAGGACACCGTCTTTTCTATCTACAAAATGGATGGACGTATCTACTGCTTTCAGGGATTTTCCTGCACGAACCTTTTGATCTCTTAGCCTGACGCTTTCATTACTTATTGCCTGATACATCAATGCGGGTAACCGCTCCGGTAAGCTGGTTGGTGCGCCAATAACCAACCCTTTATGGCCAGCAGTGAATGAGCCTGCCTGTAAACCGTGATTAACCAGGCAAGCCCCCAGATATTGCCGAAGCGTATTAAAATCCATCGCATTCCTGGATTGCTCAACCGGTGGCCCGAACTGTTGATATTTTTGGTAAAAGTCGGCGCAGGATGTGGCTTGCAACTGCTTGTTTCCCGGCCCTTTGAAATAAAACTGATCTGAAAAATCGCTGTCTTTGGCGAAAATAGACTGATCAATCTCTGCAGGGGACAACAAGTCAGCTTCCGCGCTGGAGAACCCGAATATGAAGGGGAGAATCAACCATAACTTTTTCATCTGAGCCATTCCGTGTGCTTCCTTTTCAATAAGATATGTTGACGTAGGGATGATGGTTTGTGTCAGGAAGTAAAGATGCTGTTTTTAACCGTGGTGATAATATTTTATCTTTCAGAGTTGAATATGAACATAATATTAGCACTTTTAGTCTTGGGGTTAGACTGCCGTAGGCAGAGGTTCAAGACTTGAATGCGGTTTCCAATGATATCAGGGACGTGGTTAAGAAAACGCCTTCATCGTTGCCGTTCCCTGAACGCTCCTTTTCTGTCTAAGAGGTGCTGGACTAACCGGGAGTGATGATTATCATGTTATCGAGACTACAGACCCAGAGAGCGTGCTATGCAACATATCATTGAAGGTTTCCTCAGCTTCCAGAAAGATATTTTCCCACAGAGTAAGGAACTCTTCCGCAGCCTTGCCTCCAGCCAGAACCCTAAAGCGCTTTTTATTTCGTGTTCTGACAGCCGCCTGGTACCCGAGCTTGTGACTCAGCAAGAACCGGGGCAGCTTTTCGTTATCCGTAACGCAGGCAACATCGTTCCTTCCTTTGGCCCGGAACCGGGTGGGGTGTCGGCGACCATTGAATATGCGGTTGTTGCACTGGGCGTCACGGATATCGTGATTTGCGGCCACTCGAACTGTGGTGCCATGAAAGCTATAGCTTCTTGCCAGTGTCTTGACCCGATGCCTGCTGTGGCCCACTGGCTGCACTATGCTGACGCGGCAAAAGCGGTGGTAGAGAAGAAAACGTGGGATAGCGAAATCGACAAAGTTAACGCCATGGTCGAAGAGAACGTAATAGCCCAGCTAAATAATATTAAGACTCACCCGTCCGTTGCCGTGGGTCTGCGCAACAACGGCCTGCGTCTGCACGGTTGGGTGTACGACATCGAAAGTGGCGAGATCCGCACGCTGGATAAAAATACGAAGAATTTCGTTTCACTGGCGGATAACCCTGCAGTTCACTTCGAATAAAGTGATGGTTGGCCTTAACTATCGAATTGAATCCACGTTTCGGCGTGGATTTTTTTAGGGGTAGATCTAAAGAATCATGTCCGCTTTTGATACTCACTAAAAGTCATAGCAGATCCTTCGATATGGCGAGGGCATCTATCCCCTATAGAGGATAACATTTGATTTATCCGCTACAGGGGATAATACTCATTTCATCCGCTTGGGAGGATAAAATGAAAATCACCTCTGCACAGATGCTGGCACATACATTACGCAACGAGCGTAAAAAGCGTAACCAGAGCCAAAGTAAAACCGCTGACAGCATCGGATTAAAGCAGGCCACGGTTTCCGCCTTTGAAAACAACCCGAACGGAACCCGGCTGGAGACGTTATTCAAACTGCTTGCTGCGCTGGACTTGGAGCTACAGGTCACTCCACGCGGCAAGCCGGTAGATCCCAAGACCTGGGATCAGGAGTGGTGAGCATGGAAAAGCTACGTGTGGTGCTAAATGGCACTGTTGTTGGAATGCTGGAAAAGCATACGGGCGGCGCGATGTCGTTTGTTTACCAAGACGAGTGGCTGGCACAAGCCAGCGCTCGCGCCATATCGTTATCCCTGCCGTTACAACCAGAGCCGTTCCGCGGCGATGTGGTGTATAACTTTTTCGACAATCTGCTGCCGGACAGCGAGTTTATTCGCAGCCGCATACAGACGCGCTTTAGAACGACAACCAAACGACCTTTTGATTTGCTGGCCAGCATTGGCAGCGACTGCGTGGGAGCGATCCAGCTTTACCCTGAACATGCTGAGGTGGCCCCGGTAAAGCAAGTGAATGCAGTACCGGTCAGTGACGAAGAAATAGAGCAGTTACTGCAAGGTTACCGCGAAGCTCCTTTGGGTATGGGACCCGATAGTGATGATTTCCGCATTTCGCTGGCAGGTGCACAGGAAAAGACGGCGCTGCTTTGGTTCAATAATCAGTGGTGCCGACCACAGGGGAGTACGCCAACCAGCCACATCATAAAACTGCCCGTCGGCCATATCGCGTATAACAACCTGGATCTCAGTGAAAGCTGTGAGAACGAGTGGTTATGTTTACGTATTGCCGAACAGTTTGGCCTGCCGGTAGCGCAGACTCAGTTAGCGCGTTTTGGTGGACAAAGGGTCCTGATCGTGGAGCGTTTTGACCGGCGTTGGGCGCGGGATAACAGTTGGCTGATTCGCTTGCCGCAGGAAGATTTTTGCCAGGCTTTAGGCATCCCCCCGGCACTGAAATATGAGGCTGATGGTGGGCCCGGTATTGCGGCTGGGATGGAGCTGCTATTGGGCTCACAGCAACCCTTGCAGGATCGAGACACTTTCTTTAAAAGCCAAATCGTATTCTGGATGCTGGCGGCCATTGATGGGCATGCTAAAAACTTCAGCCTGTTCATTGAACCAGAGACGACCTATCGAATGACTCCGCTCTATGACGTGCTCTCGGGCTACCCATTTATGCATGCCCGTGGAATTGCGCCACAGAAAGCCAAAATGGCCATGGCTGCGCTTGGGAAGGGCCGTCATTATCGTTGGAGCCAGATCTTGCCACGGCATTTTATCTCTACCGCTAGAGCTGTGGGGTATTCCGAAGAGAAAACGCTGCAGGTGATGGCTGAGCTGAAAGCGCAAACGGAGCAAGCGATCGCCAATGTGGAAGCGATGTTGCCGGACGATTTTCCCCGCTCTGTGAGTGATGCTATTTTTGCCGGGGTTCGGCGACAGGCGGAGAGGCTGCCTGGGTAGGGGGATTGTTTGTGGCTGGTTATTGAACAGCATCAAAATTAAGACACCCACGTTAGGTGTTTTTTTATATCTGCTATTTAGGTTTCTGCTATCAAATCACAGTGTGGGCTGGGCTAATTGTGTAGTTAGTCTTATTATTTGACAATAATACTGGGGTTTTAGAGTGACAATGTTTTTTCGAATTTTTATAAATATGACATGCAAATTGTTAATTTTATTTATTAAAAACGTTCTGTAAGCCACCTTGAGATTATATAGGTAACTGATGGGGAAGTTACCTATATAAATTATCTTTTTTTGTTTTTTAAGTACTTTATAGCTTCATCTAGCCATTCTGGATGTTTTAAATTATCAATAAACCATGCTAAAAATTTTTCTGAATATCTATGTCTTTTGTCAATTTCAAAATGCATGGGGGATTTTTTGTGTTTTTGAATATTGTGCTTGCTAATTACAGCCCTGAATGAATATCGAGTAATCAAGTGGGATTTTTGTTGAGTATTTATTTTGTCAATGGCGGTTCCTTCATAATAAGGATGAGTGATGTCTGGATCCCTTGTTTCTCTAATAATAATGGCATTGTGCCCGTTTTCGCCAATACCTAATGCTAAATCACTATCTTTAGTATTTCGCGTTAATGTTAGCTTGTAATCAATAGGGATTGTGAATTCTACAGAATCATACTCTACTGCTGTTTTATTGAATCTTCCCAAAAACTCCTCTGCTACTGATGCTGTCATATCCCCATAATTCTCTTTAATAACAGAGAGATCGCTTTGTGGGCCATCAATAACTAAACTGAGCAACCCAATACTTTGGCCAGACAATGGTGATGAGCCTGTTTCATTTAAATAGCGCTGTTGATAGTTCAGTACATTTGCTTGGAAAATCCTTGAAAGCTCGGGCTGTAACTCAGGGATGAGTAAGTGCACCGCACTATCGCGTAACTCAATTAGTGTTTCTAAATTCTTTCTGACGGGGTCATTCTGTTGTAACCTCTTATTTAACGCATCGTTTATACTAATCGAACGGCCATTAGGTTTGAATACTTCATCTAAACTTAAAGCCTTAATTAGTTCAGCTTTAAGTAATAGTTCCCAAGCATTGATGGAAAGGATGCAAAATGCCTCAACACGGTTATCTAAACTTGGCCTGTTGTATACCTCGAGTGAAAGAATGAAAGCATCTAAACTACGTTTTAATAGCCCTTTATATACTTTCAATTCTGGCGTGACAGTTTTTGCTCTTAGTGATTGTGACATCATTCTAAGGAAGTCATCATTTGATATTTTCAATAGTCCATCACATCGCCATTCTTTTTCATTAATTGGATGTAAATAAACGCCGTTCAGTTTTTCATTAATGTATTTTCTGATACTGTTTTCATTGTAACCTGTGGACTCAACAAGGCTTTTCACGGTGAACTTTTGATTGTTTTTTTCATATAACCTAAGGGAGTCCAGTAGTTTTAACTGTTTTATTGAGCGGCTCATTAAATGTCCTTGTAGACTTAAATAATAAACAATGGGAGGTGGTTGCCTCCCTTTATATATATTAAGCTGTCCAACTATTCGATACAACCTCGGCCTGCTTCAGTATCAGCTCAACCGCGTCTGATGTTTTATCTGGTGGATATTTGTATTTACGCAGTGTCTGCCGAACCAGAATTCTCAACCGTGCCCGCACGCTTTCACGAACTTGCCAGTCAACTGTGGTTGATTGTCGTAGCTTGAGGGTGACTTCAATTGCTAGCTTCTTGAGGATGTCATCTCCAAGCTCGCGTACCGCACTTTCATTTTCTGCCAGTGCATCGTAGAAGGCAATTTCGTCAGGATTCAGACCTAGCGCGTCATCACGTGCCATTGCTGCCTGAAACTCTTTCGCCATTTGGATCAGTTCTTCAATCACTTGAGCGGTTTCAATTGCCCGATTGTTGTATTTGAGCAGTACGGCCTTCAGACGGTCTGAGTACTTCTTCTCCTGAACCACGTTATTGTTTGTGCGAGCATGAATACCGTCATTCAGCAGTTTTTGCAGTAATTCAACGGCCAGATTGCGCTGTGGCATGTCGTGTACTTCCTGCAAAAACTCATCAGAAAGCAAGCCGATGTTGGGCTTATCCAATCCGGCCAGAGCAAACACATCGTCCACGCCGGTTGCGATAATAGCGTTATCGAGAATACGACTCAGCAGTGAGTTTTTCTCGGACTGGCTGAATTTTTTATCCGTTGTCGTGAGTTTGATAATTGCCACTTTCACCGCAGATAGAAAGGCGAGTTCTTTCTGCAATGGTTTAGCTTCATCTAGAGTACTGCACAACGACCAAGCTTTGTTTAGCGCAAGCACAACGTCAAAGTAACGTTTTTTGCCATCATCCAGTCCAAGAATATAATTAGCGGCATCAAGCAAAATACGCCGTGGATTGTTTTCAAAAGCTGAATAGTCAAAACCCGGTGCAGTTGTGGTTTTGGCAAACATGCCGTGGATGATATCGAGTTTTTCCAGCAATACAGCAAAGGCATCTCTGGCATCAATCGTCGTCTGGCCTTTACCTTTCGAGTCGGTATAGGTTTTCAACGCCTGTTTCAGCTCATTAGCAATACCAATGTAATCCACTACCAGACCACCGGGTTTATCTTTAAACACGCGGTTCACGCGAGCGATGGCCTGCATTAGATTATGCCCACGCATCGGTTTGTCGATATACATGGTGTGGCAGCATGGCGCATCGAAACCGGTTAGCCACATATCGCGCACAATCACGATTTTTAGTGGATCGTTCAGATCTTTAAACCGTGTTTCGAGGCGTTTTTTGGTTTGTTTATTGTAAATGTGGGGCTGAAGGTGCGCTTTATCCGAGGCTGAGCCGGTCATGATGATTTTTATCTCACCTTTTTCGACATCATCGCTATGCCACTCGGGCCGCAGCGCCACCAGCGCGTCATAAAGGCGCACACAGATATCACGACTCATGGCGACAACCATCGCCTTGCCATTCATCGTTGCGTTGCGGGCTTCAAAATGTTTAACCAGGTCGGCTGCTACCTGGTTAATACGAGGTTCCGAACCTACCAGCTTTTCAAGACGGCTCCAGTCACCTTTAGTTTTCTCTTTCTGATCAGTCTCTTCATCTTCAACCAACTCATCGACTTGGCTTGAAAGCTCTTCTAGCTCTTCATGATTCAGATCGAGTTTTGCCAGTCGAGATTCGTAGTAAATAGGCACTGTTGCACCGTCATCTACCGCATCCTGAATATCGTAAATCGAGACATACTCACCAAATACTGCACGGGTATCTTTATCTTCTGAAGCGACCGGTGTGCCGGTGAAACCCATAAACGATGCATTTGGAAGAGCATCACGCATATGTTTGGCATAGCCGTATTTATACGCGCCAGTTTCCCTATCTAGAGTGGCACTTAAGCCGTATTGACTGCGGTGGGCTTCATCAGAAATCACCACGATATTGTCGCGCAGGTTCAATGTTGGATGGGTTTTCTCACCTTCCAGCGGCGAAAACTTTTGTACAGTCGTAAAGATAATACCGCCGGATTCGCGGGCTGCCAGCATTTCGCGCAGTTGGTCGCGGCCGCTGGCCTGCTGAGGCTCCTGCTTCAGCAGGTCTTTAGCCTGGCAAAACGTAGCATAGAGTTGTCCATCCAGATCGTTACGGTCAGTAACCACTACAATTGTCGGGTTATTCATTTCTGGCTGCTGCAAGAGTTTCCCTGCATAGCAGCACATGGAAATGCTCTTGCCAGAACCTTGGGTATGCCATACAACACCGGCTTTCTTACTGCCTGGTTTGATATCACTACGCAGTGGCAAAAACTTACCTGTAGAAGCGACGATAGTCGCATTCACGGCTTCACGCACTGCGTGAAACTGATGGTAAGCGGCAATTTTTTTGATAAGGTGCTTACCGTCATTTTCAAACAGGATGAAATAACGAATGTAATCAAGAAGTAATTCACGATTGAAGAAGCCTTTAACCACGGTTTCTAATTGCCATTCCAGCAATGGTTTATCATCTTCGTTACTGATGGTTTTCCACGGCAGATAACGTTCCTCGTCGGCCGTCAGGGAACCAATACGTGCGTTATAACCGTCGCTGACGACCAGTGCTTCATTACAAATAAACAGATCGCTGATTTCGTTTTTATAAGTCTGGAGCTGATTAAATGCTGCCCAAATATCGGCGTTAACATCAATTGGACTTTTCAACTCAATAACCGCTATGGGCAGGCCGTTGATATAACAAATCACATCAGGGCGGCGTAACTGTTTAATGCCACTGATCGCAACTTGGTTAACCACCGTAAAACGGTTATTACAAGAATGGTTAAAATCCATCAGCAGAACCGTATCGTGAATCACTTTGTCATCACGCTTGAACTCGACCGGCACGCCGGTTAACAGCAGATGATGGAAAGCTTTATTGCTGACGACGATATCAGGACTTTCTGGGCGAATGATGCGGGTAATCACCTCATCAAATACGCCGGCTGGAATATGAGGATTCAGCTTCTTTAATTGCTCCAGAAAAACCGGGCGTAGGAACACATCATGGAAAGAAATACGCAGTGGGTTCGCGCCATCAGGTGCGATATCCGGTCCGTGCAGTACTTCCCATCCTTGCCCGGCAAACCAGCCTAGACTGAGTTGCTCTAAATCGTCTTCACTCAGCATTTACACTTCCTCTGTCTCTGGTGCTTCAATTTCTTCCGGCGCGTTTGATACTTCCTTGAGCGCCATATTTAACGGCGCAATAAAAGGATCGAGCGCTTTTTCAAATACGGTCAGGTTCACCAGTAGCCAATCGATCATTATTGGCCAATTACTCTCATCAAGGCTGGTGGCGGGAGTGGCAAAAGATATGCGGCACGATTTTTTGCCCGGTAAAGGTTCCCACTTCAGTGCATGACCAAAGGTATTTTCAATTATATCTTTACGCTCATACAACCAGTTAAAAGCAAAGGTATTGCTTTCGGCAGAGGCTTTGGCAATCCAGAATTCAACTCGAGTCTCTTTCTGACTAAAAATCAGGTTGTAAGAAAGTGCGCTGATACCTGAACCTGCACTGAGCCAGTGGTCGGTCGAGGGACTAATATTGTTGTACAACGTGCAAGTACTGGCCTTCAGGCGCTCCAGCGTTTTGGTCCAGAAGGCTTTACGTATCATCAAGATCGCTTTGACACCACCACTGGTAGACTGTTCTTCGGCTTCTTTCTGCGCCATGCCGATCATGAAGGATTCCGCTTCCGGGGTTGGGATCACCTGGCGAATATCAACAAACACATCGTCATTAAATTTGTAGGGTTTAACCTTAAAGCACTGTACCCGTAGGCCAAACTGCATCAGCCACAGTGCTGTATTAGTAACTTCCTTTCGGAAACTGGCAGCCACCATCATTACTCGCTGTGTGCGGCTCAGGTTAATCTGTATCTCGTCGAGACTTTCACACTCCAGAAATTCCGCCATTACCTCAGCAGCCGGACGGGTTTCTTCCGGTTCGTATTTATCGAGATAAAGCTGGAAGATGTCGAGAATCTGATCTTTGCGCAGGTTGGCACAGTAACCGGCGTACTTCAGCGCTTGCCAGACAACATCACGCCCAGAGTCATCGAGTTTGTTTTCGATAATCACCAGATTGCGCTGTTTATCGATCGCCAGCAGGTCGAGACGCTCTTTGGTATCGTCAAAGCCCGCGAATTCTTTTTGGATAATCAGCAGTTCATCGTCATTATCGCGCGTTAACGCTTGAGGGTTTTTTGCCAACCACTCTTGTAAGTGATAACGCTCGGTAAAGCCGAGGCTGTTGAAGGATACTTCCTGCAGGGAGTGCAAGCTGTTGGTTGGCATATCGACTTTATACATTTTCCGCCTCGCTTACCGTTTGTTCCGCTTCTAGCAGGGTGATTTCGCCGGAAAGGAGTTTGGGGAGGAGGGTGTCTCGGAGATTTTTCAATAAAGTTGTTTGTTTTTTACGCTGAACAACTCCGTTGATTAAGGTTTTACAATACTTTTCGAATATCTTTATTAGCTTAAACTCGGGTGCTACTAACTCTATACTTTTCAGGTGAGATGACGGTCGGGCAATAGAAGGGACACCCACTTGTGAGGCATTCGATAACAACAGATGTTGCCCTAAGCTTGATCTAAAGAAATATAATAAAAAGTAAGGGGAAGTGATTTTATTGTTTGCACGCAAAAAAAATTGTCGCTGAGATATAACATAGCGGTCATAACATGACAGCTCAGGAATAATTGAAACCTGACCTATATTTCCAGCGTGTGTGAAAATAATATCCTCTCTAAATACATTTGAGTTTTTCAATTTATCAGCATGCTCGAATGTGACAAAGTCATTATCACCGTCCTTGAGAAGGGGGGCTTTTAAATGCTGCCCGCTGATAATAGGAACACCTTCATCAACAAAGGTGGATACTTTGATGTTTGAACCAAATGGCCCCATTCCAATTTGGTAGACCATCCATCTTTGTACCCATGCGTTTCGCCAATCTCACCAGTAAAAATGAAGATCACGGGGAATTCTTTTGGTGCGGATATTCCACCCTGTTCTTGTCCGCCATAGAGGTCATGGAGGTCTTTACGCTTGTAAAGTATACCTTTCTCTAATTTCTCCAGAGGGTGCGGTGTTTCAACGACCTCAAAACCAAGGTTTTTAAACTCTTGGATGACCGTTTCTAGAGGAATACTGAATTTTATTTTCTCTGATGGTTCCCCAAGTTGGAGAATATAAGCTGCCGTGGCGATCCCATTAATGTCGTACAGAGATTTATCATAACGGACCTTGTGTGTTCTTGTTTTTTCAATTTTGTTTTTTTTAAGGAAATTATCATAACCTTGGTTGTTATATTCCTTGATTGCGTCTAAAACAGCATCTTTCGAAGATAACATCGCGATCTTAATAGCCAAAACATTCCCCTCATTGCAGAACAGATTCTGATCAATGCGTTTGCGTACTGCCAGCGGCCATGCGTCGTTATCCAGCAGTTAACTCATCGATTTATCGAATGCGTTAACTATGCCAGGCCAAGGGGGAAATGCCTACCTTCGTGAATGTGTTTATCGTGATATGTCAGTCAGATCTATAAAATTTACTGGAGTGATAAGAACGGTACAAAACTAATACCGTTCTTATTATTTTTTTGCTCTGATTCTTAACTTATCAGCTCTGGCACTCCATCTGCCGCAGTGCACGGCCATAAAGATTACACAGCGCAGGCACCAAGTGAGCCGTCGCATTGAGGTAATGATTCAGTTGTTCCCACTGGGTGTCATCGGGTTGTGGATTGTTTTGCAGCAGGTCGCCGAACAGCATCAGGCCCTGGCAGAGCCCTTCGGCCTGTTCGGCGGAGAGGGCGGCAAGGTCTAAGAGTTGCGTTGCATCTAAAGTGTTGAGATCGAGCTGATTGAACAATTGACGATAGAGGGTGAGGGTGCTTGGCGCAGTTTCAGGTGTGTTGGTTGAGGAGGTGTTTTCCATATCGGTCATTTCCATTGGGGGAGAAATACCGCTACCAGAAGAGACGCTAAACTCGGGGTGGTAGCTCGAGCGGCGTTAGCGTACCGGCCCCAACGGATCCCGGCCTTCCCGGAGGAAGCACCACCCGAGCCACCATTGTTGGGTGCGCATCGGCATGCCCGAATTTATATCATATTCGGACAGGGTTGGGGGATTCGGAACGCTAACTCCGGCTGCGGATTGTGCCGCAGCCAAGAGACTATAGCGCTGGCGGAAAGGCTAAAAAACAGGCTGTATAGAATTACAGGGTCTTACTGTCAGGTCTGGAATCCAGCTCGCAACTCTCACCATCATTATTTGCCCTTGCTGCCCCGAATCCCACACCCAACCCCATCACCCCAAATTCGCCCCATTACTGGCAATAACGGTTTTGTACCACCAGAAAGACTTCTTGCGAGTACGGGCGAGAGTGCCGTTGCCATTATCGTCACGGTCGACATAAACCAAACCATAGCGCTTGCTCATTTCCCCGGTCGAAGCCGCCACCAGGTCAATGCAGCCCCAGGTGGTGTAGCCCATCACCGGCACACCGTCGGCGATGGCGTCGGCCATGGCGCGGATGTGTTCGCGCAGGTAGCTGATGCGGTAATCGTCCACTATCTCGCCGTCGGCGTTGAACTCGTCGTGTGCGCCCAGGCCGTTTTCCACCAGGAACAGCGGCTTTTGGTAACGGTCGTACATCATGTTCATGGTGATGCGTAGACCCAGCGGATCGATGCCCCAGCCCCAGTCGCTGCGCGGAATATGCGGGTTGGTCAGGGATTTCACCACGTTGGCGGCGCTGCTGTTGCTGTCGTTCATATCGGCAGACGCGCAGCGCGAGGCGTAATAGCTGAAGGAGACAAAATCGACGGTGTTCTTCAGGATTTCGGCGTCTCCCGCTTCCATCGCGATGCTCACGCCTTTCCCGCGGAACACCCGGGCCGAGTAGGAAGGGTAGCTGCCTCTGGCCTGCACATCGATAAAGAACAGGTTCTCGCGGTCTTTTTCCAGCGCGGCCCACACGTCTTCCGGCTTGCTGGACCAGGGGTAGAAATTGCCGCCGGCCAGCATGCAGCCTACCTGGTTGGCGGGGTTCACTTCATGCGCAATACGGGTCGCCAGGGCGCTGGCTACCAGTTCGTGGTGCACCGCCTGGTATTTTACCTGCTCGGGGTTCTCACCTGCTTCAAACACCAGCCCGGCACCGGAAAACGGGCTGTGCAGCACAATGTTGATCTCGTTGAAGGTGAGCCAGTACTTCACCAGGCCATCAAAGGCTTCGAAGCAGGTGCGGGCATAGCGGGTGAAAAACTCGACCATTTTGCGGCTGCGCCAGGAGCCGTATTCGGTCACCAGGTGCATCGGCACGTCGAAATGGCACAGGGTCACTAGCGGCTCGATGCCGTATTTGCGGCACTCTTCAAACAGGCTGCGGTAGAAGGCGATGCCTTCCGGGTTCGGGGTCAGCTCGTCGCCGTTCGGGTAAATCCGGCTCCAGGCGATGGAGGTGCGGAATACGCTAAAGCCCATCTCTGCCATCAGCGCGATGTCGTCGCGGTAGCGATGGTAAAAATCAATGGCGTCGTGGCTGGGGTAAAACTCGTCTTCACGCAGGCTAAAGCGCTTCTCCAGGCCGAGTTTTACCGGCATGCGGTTAGGGCCATGCGGGATCATGTCGACCGTGGTCAGCCCTTTCCCACCCTCCAGATAGCCACCTTCAGACTGGTTGGCGGCCAAGGCGCCGCCCCATAAAAAACCTGCGGGGAATATAGAATCTGACATGAAATCCTCTGTAACTTAAATAGTGTTCTATTGGGTATTAGCGGCGTTAACGGTACTCGTCGCGGGGGCCGGGGGCGCGGTTTGGGGTTCTTCGTTTTCCGGGATGTCTTCGAAGCCCAAAAGCAGCGTGAGCACGAACGACAGCACCACGGAAAGCACCATCACGCCGCCGACCCAGACAATGCTCATCGGGTTGGCCGGGTCGAAGAACTGCACGCTGGTGAACAGGCCGGGCGAAGCCATCGAATGGCTGGCCAACCCGCCGATACCGGCGACGGCACCGCAGATAAAGCCGCTGATCAAACTGGCGATCAACGGGCGTTTGAGCCGCACCGCAACGCCATACAGCGCCGGTTCGGAAATCCCCGCCACAATGGCGGAAGCAGCGGCGGCCAATGCGGTCTGGCGCAGTTCGCGGTTCTTGGTTTTGAACGCCACGGCCAGCGAAGAGCCGCCGAGCGACAGGTTGGCACCAATCTCCGAGGGCATCACCATGCCCTCTTTGCCGGTCTCGGCGATGGTCTGAATGATGGTTGGGGTGAATACGCGGTGCATACCGGTCATCACCAGCAGCGGCCAGATCGCTCCCATAATGGCGACGGAAAGCCAGCCCAGATAGCCATGCACGGTGTACACCAGCGCCGAAATCCCGCTGCCGATCCAGATGCCGAGCGGGCCGATAAACACAATCGCGATCGGCGCGGCAATCAGCACAATCAGCATCGGCTTAAGGAAGTTCTTGGTCACCGCCGGGGTAATGCGATCCACCCAGCGCTCGATGTACGACAATATCCAGGTCATCACCAGCGCGGGGATCACCGTATAGGTGTATTTCACCGCCGTCACCGGGATATAGGCGAACTCCACCGCCTGGCCCTGCGCCGCTTTGGCCATCAAGTCGATAAAGTTAGGGTGCAGCAGTACCCCGGCAATGGCGATCGCCAGCGACATGTTGGTTTTGAATTTCAGCGCCGCAGAGGCGGCCACCATCACCGGCAGGAAGAAGAACGCGCCGTCGCCAATTACGTTCAATATCACCAGGGTCGACGAACCTTTGTCGAACACGCCGGCCATATCCAGGATCATCGCCAGCAGCTTCACCATCGAACCGCCGATGATGGCCGGGATCAACGGCGACATGGTGCCGACCAGGGCGTCGAGAATGCCGGCGCCAATCCCTCTCAGGGTGATTTTGCGTTTTGCCGGGGTGGTGGCGCTGGGCGTCGCACCCGGCATGCCCAGCGCCAGCACCGCCTGATAGGCTTTCGACACTTCATTGCCGATGATCACCTGGCATTGCTCGCCGCTGTGCACCACGCCCAAGACGCCATCAATGGCCTTCAGCGCCGGGGTGTCGATCAGCGCCTTGTCTTTCACCACGAACCGCAGGCGGGTCATGCAGTGGGTAACGGCTTCGATATTGTTGAGGCCACCCAACGCCTTCACGATAGCGGGGGAGATCTCTGCGTAATTCTTCGGCATGGAATTATCGTCTCTCTAGATAGGAATTCGGATTGCCCAAAGGCGAACTTTTACTGCCTGGGCGATCCGCCGTTCCATCTGAATGAAACGCCCACAAGAAACCGGTTTCACAAAATAATGATGTGATATCTTGTTGGTGGCAAGGATTATGATTTTTTGGTTTTTCGTTTCGTGATACTGATCGCTTTTAAGCCAGCAGCTACGGCAGGGGCTGGCGTGAAAACATTTCAAACCGGGGGCGTCTTGGGTAGACTGCGCAGACTCAATCGACTTTGACGGCGCAGAGATGGCAACAATACTTGAGGTAGCTAACAGGGCGGGCGTGTCGAAAGCGACGGTGTCTCGCGTGTTGTCCGGCAGCGGCTATGTCAGCCCGGAAAAGCGTGAGCGGGTGGATAAAGCCATCGCCGAGACGGGTTACCGGCCCAATCTGCTGGCGCGCAATCTGGCGACCAAATCCACCCAAACCATCGGGCTGGTGGTGACCAACACGCTGTACAGCGGTAACTACTTCAGCGAGTTGATGTTCCAGTCGGCCCGCATTATGGAAGAAAACGGCCGCCAGCTTATTTTGGCGGACGGCAAGCACACCGCGGCAGAAGAAAAGGCCGCCATTCAATACCTGCTGGATATGCGCTGCGATGGCGTGATCATCTACCCGCGTTTTCTGTCGATTGCCGAAATGGACGAGATCATTTCCCAGCACCAGCAGCCGATCCTGGTTATCAACCGTCGGCTCAGGCTCAACGACAGCTACTGCATCTTTAGCGATCAGCACGCCGCCAGCGCGACGGCGGTGGAGCAGCTGATCGACCGGGGGCATCGCGATATCGCTTTCATCACTGGCTCGCTGGATTCCCCCACCGGGCTGGAGCGGCTGTCGGGCTACAAATCGGCGCTGGCGGCACATGATATTGGCGTAAAAGACGCGCTGATTGTCGAAGGGAAGTGGAATGCGCAAAGCGGCATGGCGGCGGTCGATACGCTGTTAGCCAGCGGGCACACCTTTAGCGCGATTGTTGCCAGCAACGACGAAATGGCCATCGGCGCGATCAAGCGGCTGACGGAATGCCAAATCCCGGTGCCGTCCGCCGTGTCAGTGATAGGGTTCGATGATATTCCGTTGGCGCCTTATACCATTCCCTCGCTGTCCAGCATGAAAATGCCGGTGACCGAAATGATTAAGGAAACCATCCATCGGCTGCTATCGATGCTGGACGGCGGTGAGCTGAGCAAGCGCCCAACCTTCCCGGCCAGCCTGATGCTGCGTGATTCAGTCGCGGCGGGGCCGTATTTGCCTGCCGAATGAATGTGACGTTCAAGAAAACAACAAACTTCCCCATCACCCTGAGTAATAATCTGAAAGAGAGCCTCAAGGGTGCTCTTTCAGGCAGCTATACGTTATGTTATCCCCGAAAATACGACCACCTCCAGAGTCTAATCGCTCGTCGCAGTTGTTATCCAGAACCTGGGGATAAGTTCCTTGCTTGTCCTGCGGTTAGCTATTCGCGCTCGCGTAGCTCTGAACCTGTGGTGCGATGTGGTTTAAAAACAGGGCAGTACCGTGCCGCAAAATGTCGGATGACTATCAGAGATTGGTGCCTGTGAGCCAAGGGCGGTAGCGTTCCATCATAGTATGAGGTGGTATATGTCTGCGACGTCATGGCCGGAGTTGAGTAAAACATCGGCGAATACCGTGCGTTTTTAGGCTAATCGCCTGCGGAGCTAGGGTGCCTCAGAAACAAAACTGGCATCAGTCATCGAGCGGTTTCGCCCGCTCCGTTTGTGGAGGGGAAAGCGGTTTCAGTCTGGCGACGTTTGCAGGACGATTGATTGTCGTAATCGTGTGGCATTAAGCCGTAAGAAGGTGAAAAGCCCACTTACCGGCGTAGTGTTCTCAGAGGCCTGTTATCTTGAACGTGACAGGCGTGCACAAGGAGTTTTTATGGCGATTTTAGTAACTGGCGGCGCTGGCTATATTGGTTCTCATACCGTTTTGGCATTGTTGGAGCGCGGTGAGGATGTTGTGGTGTTGGATAATCTCTCGAATGCGTCGGAAGAGTCGTTGCATCGAGTGGAACAACTGACTGGAAAAGCAGCTGTTTTTTATCAGGGTGACGTCCAGGATCACGAGTGTCTTAATCGCATATTTGATGGGCACAGCATCACATCCGTTATTCACTTTGCCGGTTTGAAGGCTGTAGGCGAATCTACGCGTAAGCCGCTGGAATATTATCAAAATAACGTTTCCGGCACCCTGGTGTTGCTGGAGGCTATGCGTCAGGCAGGTGTTCATCGCTTTATTTTTAGCTCATCAGCCACGGTGTATGGTGCAAATTCGCCGGTGCCTTATGTGGAAACCACGCCTATTGGCGGCACCACTAGCCCTTATGGCACCTCGAAACTGATGGTTGAGCAAATTTTGCAGGACTTCGCCAAAGCAGAGCCTCAGTTCTCGATCATTGCACTACGCTATTTCAACCCAGTCGGCGCTCATGAATCGGGGCTGATTGGTGAGGATCCTAACGGTATCCCGAATAACCTGCTGCCGTATATTGCTCAGGTGGCGATCGGCAAGCTGGAAAAACTGGGTATTTTCGGGGGCGATTACTCGACGAAAGACGGTACTGGCGTCCGTGATTATATTCACGTGATGGATCTGGCTGAAGGTCACTTGAAGGCGATGGATCATCTGAATAAGGTCCAAGGATTTAAAGCTTATAACCTGGGTGCTGGCGTAGGATATTCGGTACTTGATATGTTGCATGCCTTTGAAAAGGCTTCTGGTGTACCTATTCCCTATCAAATTTTGCCGCGCCGTGATGGCGACCTACCGGCTTTCTGGGCGGACGCCAGCTTGGCTCGAAAAGAACTAAGCTGGGGTGTGAGTCGCGGTATTGAAGCCATGATGCGTGATACCTGGAATTGGCAGAGCAAGAACCCGAAAGGCTATCGTTAAGCACCGGTTAGGTCCGTCTGCGTTTTAAGCCGCCGCGGGGGTTGCATCGCCGGCGGCGGTGTTCCCCTTATTATCTCTGGGCTTGCGCGCTTCAGCGCCTGGCCGATTTATCCAATAAATCACCATGGTGCCTGAAAGGGAAGATGTCCTTTCTGCTTTGCGCCTGTGAAAAATAATGTGGCGTATAGACGACCGCATCGTATTTTTAGAGGGTTTTATGAAAATTATCGTTACCGGCGGCGCCGGATTTATTGGCTCGGCCGTTGCCCGCCATATTATCAATGATACCGCTGATCACATTCTGGTGCTGGATAGCCTGACCTATGCCGGCAACCTCGAATCTCTTGCTCCGATTACAGATAACGATCGCTATACCTTTGAACAGGTGGACATCTGCAACCGTCAGGCGCTGGATCGCGTCTTCGACGAGTTTCAACCCGACGCAGTGATGCACCTGGCTGCAGAGAGCCACGTGGACCGTTCCATCGACGGCCCGGCGGCCTTTATCGAAACCAACATCGTCGGCACTTACACGCTATTGGAAGCTGCTCGTCAGTACTGGCAAACTCTGGACGATGCACCCAAGCAGGCGTTTCGTTTCCACCATATTTCTACTGATGAAGTGTATGGCGATCTGCACGGAACCGACGATCTCTTTACCGAAACCACGCCTTACGCGCCAAGCAGCCCTTATTCAGCGTCGAAAGCCTCCAGCGATCATCTGGTACGCGCGTGGCTGCGCACGTATGGTTTACCGACGATAGTCACCAACTGCTCGAACAACTACGGCCCTTATCATTTCCCGGAGAAGTTAATCCCGCTAACGATCCTGAATGCGCTAGAAGGCAAACCATTGCCGGTATACGGTAATGGTGCGCAAATTCGCGACTGGTTATATGTCGAAGACCATGCCCGGGCTTTATACAAGGTTGTCACCGAGGGGAAGGTGGGCGAAACCTATAATATTGGCGGCCATAATGAACGTAAAAATATCGAAGTGGTACAAAGCATCTGCCGCCTGCTGGATGAGCTGGTGCCTAACAAGCCGGGTGAGTTAAAAAACTATGAGGAGTTGATCACCTTTGTGACCGACCGCCCAGGGCATGATATGCGCTACGCGATAGACGCTTCCAAAATTGATGCGGAATTGGGTTGGGCACCACAAGAAACCTTCGAATCCGGCATTCGCAAAACCGTTCAGTGGTATTTGGCGAATCAGGCGTGGTGGAGCCGAGTGAAGGATGGTTCTTATGCCGGTGAACGCTTGGGCTTAACCCATTAATCAAATTTAAGGAAGAAAAATGAAAGGTATTGTTTTAGCGGGCGGCTCAGGAACGCGTCTTTATCCCATCACTCGCGGTATTTCCAAGCAACTGTTGCCTATTTACGATAAACCTATGGTTTATTATCCGATATCCGTTCTGATGCTGGCAGGCATTCGCGATATTTTAATTATCTCGACTCCTGAGGATATGCCGTCGTTTAAACGTCTGCTGGGAGACGGCAGCAGTTTTGGCATTAACCTGAGTTATGAAATCCAGCCGAGCCCGGACGGCCTGGCCCAGGCTTTCTTGATTGGCGAAGAGTTTATTAATGGAGACAGTTGTGCGCTGGTGCTCGGCGACAACATTCACTTTGGGCAGGGTTTTGGTAACAAGTTAGATACGGTGGTTAAGCGCACTGAAGGAGCGACCATCTTCGGGTATCAGGTGATGGATCCAGAGCGTTTTGGCGTGGTGGAGTTCGATGATAATTTCCGCGCGCTGTCGCTTGAGGAAAAACCGGCGGTGCCGAAATCCAACTGGGCGGTAACCGGACTTTATTTCTATGATCAGAACGTGGTTGAAATGGCTAAGCTGGTCAAGCCCTCCGCGCGCGGTGAACTGGAAATCACCACTCTGAACCAGATGTACCTGGATCGAGGGGCATTGAACGTCGAATTGCTTGGCCGCGGTTTTGCCTGGCTGGATACCGGCACTCATGACAGCCTGATCGAAGCCTCGCAGTTTATTCATACTATCGAGAAACGTCAGGGCTTTAAGGTTGCTTGTCTGGAAGAGATTGCTTTCAGAAAAGGATGGCTGAGCCGGGAACAGCTTGCGGCTGAGGCAAAACTACTCAGCAAGACCCAGTATGGTCAATACCTCTCGCAACTGATCGCGGAGAAATAACGTCGCCGCCAGGGTTAACATGCAGCCATCCGGTGTCACGGATGGTTATTGTCAGTGATATAAATCTGCCTATAGAGTGGTTATGAGTATTGTACATATCTGTCCTCTGGATAAATTCATTCCTTCATTTATTGAGTTTGTAAATGAAAATTTTGATGCCAGTGAACATACTTTTTGGGTTTATGGCGATCTGGAACGCTATCGCATAGAGCTCCAGGGTAACGTGAACTATCTAGGGGAAGATCTTTTTAGAAGCGCTAAAAAAACACTGATGATGTTTAAAGACATCCAGCGTAAAGACAGAGTTATCCTGCATAGCTTCCACGGAATAAAAATGGCAGCGCTACTGATGCTCACGCCATGGGTGTTGAAAAAGTGTTATTGGTTCATGTGGGGGGGGGATCTTTACCAATATCAGACAGGTAAACGAAATCTAAAATGGCGTCTCACGGAGTTATTCCGTCGACCGGCCATTAAGCGAATGGGCAATTTTGTTACCTACGTAAAGGGCGACTATGCGCTCGCCAAGGAATGGTATGGCTGCTCGGGGCGATTGCACGAATGCCTGATGTATACCAGTAACATTTATAATAAAAATATTATAGATGGCGATGTAGCAGCGACTGATGGCAAAAAAACTATCTTGTTGGGCAATTCTGCTGACCCGACCAATAATCATTTTTCTGCGTTTGATATATTGGAGACGTATAAAAATGAGAATATTGAGATTATTGTCCCTTTGTCCTACGGGGTGAAAGGCTATGCTGCTGAAGTCGTCGCCGAAGGGCAGCGGCGTTTTGGGAGTAAGTTTGTACCTCTGACCGACTTTATGCCCTTCAATCAGTATTTGGCGTTGCTAGGTAAGGTGGATGTTGCGGTGTTTAATCACAACCGACAACAAGCGATGGGTAATACTATTTCTCTGTTGGGGCTCAGAAAAACGGTATTTTTGAACAAGGGTACAACGCAGTGGAGTTTCTTTGAAGAGAAAGGCATTCATGTTTTTGATCTTCAAAGATTCTCTTTGGTTAGCCTGAGTGAAGTCGAAAAGAATGACAATGAGAAAAAAATCGAAGCCTATTTTTCCGCAGAGAATCTCGCCGGGCAGTTGGGGGCAGTATTTAGCTCATGATGTTGCCCAGTAAATAATCACCAATTTAATTCAGAATTTAAGTAAGGGATAAAATGATACCTTTCAACAAGCCACCAGTGACAGGCAACGAAATTCAGTATATCAATAAAGCTCTGGAAAACGGCAAGCTATCAGGTGATGGCCCCTTCGGCAAGCAGTGTCAGCAATGGTTTGAAAATCAACTGGGGTGTTTGCATGCATTATTAACGCCTTCTTGTACCGCTGCGTTAGAGATCGCTGCACTGTTGGTCGATATTCAGCCGGGTGATGAAGTCATCATGCCAAGCTACACTTTCGTGAGCACGGCTAACGCCTTCGTTCTGCGCGGCGCCAAGATTAAATTTGTTGATATTCGCCCTGATACCATGAATATGGACGAGGCGTTGCTGGCTGCTGCAATCAACGAAAAAACGAAGGCTATCGTTCCGGTGCATTATGCCGGTGTATCCTGTGATATGGATGCGATCATGCGCCTGGCCAATCAGCATAATATCCTGGTGGTCGAGGATGCTGCGCAGGGCGTCATGAGTAAATACAAAGGCGCCTATCTGGGCACTAAAGGTCATCTGGCGGCTTTCAGTTTCCATGAAACGAAGAACTACACCAGCGGCGGTGAAGGTGGGGCGCTGGTGATCAATGATGAGCGCTTTATCAAACGCGCTGAAATTCTTCGCGAGAAGGGAACCGATCGCAGCCAGTTCCTCCGCGGGCAAATTGATAAATATACCTGGGTCGATTTTGGTAGCAGCTTCCTGCCCGGCGAACTTCAGTCCGCTTGTCTGTGGGGGCAATTAGAGCTGGCTGATGAAATCAACGACAACCGTTTGGCGACGTGGGGAAAATATTATGAAAGCCTTTCGCCGCTTGCTGATAAAGGGTTGTTGACGCTGCCGACGATCCCAGAGGATTGCACGCATAATGCGCACATGTTCTACGTTAAATTAAACGACATTGAGCAGAGAACTCGGTTTATCGCTCACCTGAAAGAAGCGGGAATTATGGCGGTATTCCATTATATTCCACTGCATTCGGCTCCAGCCGGGAAAGTCTTCGGCTCCTTCGTCGGTGAAGATAAATATACGACGAGTGAAAGTGAAAAATTGGTTCGTTTGCCGCTGTATTACAACATGAGCGAGAGTGACCTTAAAAAGGTCATTGAGTGCGTGTTGGGGTTTTTTGAGTGAATACCAGGAAGATACTTGCATTCGCTATTGGACCTATAGGTAACGCAGCCCTCGGGCTGCTTACCTTACCCGTTATTACCTGGCTCTTCTCGGCTGATGATGTCGGCCGGATAAGCATGTTGAATGTGGCCGTGTCTTTTTATGTCCTGTTTTTCAGCCTGGGCCTCGATCAGGCTTATGTCCGGGAATACCACGGCGAATCACTTCGGGGGCAGCTGTTAAAAAACGTCACCTTCCCCGGCATGTTGATGATACTGGTCGTTAGCGTCGTATTTTTATTGTTTCCTGGTAGCCTGTCGACGTTGCTGTTTGATCAAAAAAGTACCGCGATCAGCTTGCTCATTTTGTTGATTTTGCTTTCGTCATTCCTCAATCGGTTTCTGTCATTAATCCTGCGTATGCAGGAAAAGGGCATGGCGTTCTCGCTAAGCCAGCTCATGCCCAAATTGATGACGTTGATCGTTATTGGTCTGTGTTACGTTTTATTCACCCAACATACCTTGATGCAGTTGGTGGTGGCGAACGCGATAGGGTTTATCGCCGTTTCATTGATGTTGATGTGGTCTTCTCGGGCTGACTGGCTTGAAGCTCTCCGTAGCCCACTGGATTACGTCAAAACGAAGGCGATGTTGAAGTTCGGTTACCCATTGATTTTAGGGGGACTGGCCTTTTGGGGATTAACCACCATTGACCGTATGTTCGTTCGAGCCTATTCCGGGTTTGAGCAGTTGGCTATTTTTTCGGTTGCAGTCAGTTTTGCCGGTGTTGCGAGCATTTTACAAAGCGTGTTCTCCACCGTTTGGGCACCGGTGGTGTACAAGCTGGCGGAGGCTAACGAGGGTCACGAGCAGCAGATGATCAACAAGGTCACTCAGTGCATGCTGATTGCCGTAGTTTGCCTGTTCAGCTTGGGCGGACTTTTCTCCTGGATTACTGATTATGTCCTGCCCAAAGAATACGTCGACGTTAAATATATTCTCATTGCTTGTCTTGGGGCACCTTTGCTTTATACGCTTTCAGAGACCACTGCTGTTGGTATCGGTTTAAGTCGAAAAACAATTTATTCTATGGTCGTTTCATTAGCCGCTTTGGTGGTGAATGTTGTCTCAAACTCGTTGTTGGTGCCTCGCTTTGGTGCCGGTGGTGCGGCCGTAAGCACTTGCCTGGCTTTTTGGGTATTCCTGATACTGAGAACTGAGTTCTCGATTATCAGTTGGAAGGCCATGCCGCGTTTTGAAATGTATTTCTTCACTTTCCTGTGTCTGGCGGGAGCGTCGGTTTCTGCATTGGCGGGTGAGAGAATGAAATACGAACTGTTTGCCTATTGGGGGGGACTGTTGATCGTGGTTCTGGTAAGAAACCTACGTTTCATAAAATCGTTCGCCAAGAGATGAACGCATTAACGCCATTCAAGAGAGAATAAGTGTAACCGCTTCTTGTTTGGCCGTTGTTATTCCCCGTTGTAAAAATCCAGTGTGGAGCCATAGGGTTTGGCTCTGCACTGTGACTTCCCATGACTCCACGTAGTGTGTATTTAAAGCAAATCTCTCCCGAATCACTTCCTCCGGCAAATCCACCCCAATAAACCCCAAAGTACTACGGCGTTCCTCGTCGGGGAGTCACTCGCGGTCCCCGTCGGCGTTATACAGCCGTTGCCCCCAGGAACAGCAGGCTGTCGGCATATTCCAGCAGCAGATTCCATCACTTCAGAAACCTCCATCCGTTCCAGCGGCGGGTATCGATGCTGGACGGCGGTAAGCTGAGCCCACGCCCAACCTTCCCAGCCTGATCCTGCGGGATCCAATGTTAAAAGTATTTATTGGCGGTGAGCGGCATCCTGATATTTTAGATAGCTACGTTGCGTGGCGATATGATCGGCAATGTATTTGGCGTCATGCCAAACACCCCAGATAAAGGTTGAACCGCGGCGCGATAACCAGGGTAATCCCAGGAAATAGATGCCAGGCTCGTTCGACACCCCGCGCTGGTGTAATGGTTTGCCCTGGTTATCGAAAGTATCGACCCCCAGCCAGCTATAGTCCGCCGTATAGCCGGTTGCCCAGATAATGGTGGTAATGCCCGCTTGGGCGAAGTTTAGCGTCAGCAGTGGGTTAATCATGCATTCCGGGTCGGGTAGCAACTGGCGTGCGTTCGGATCTTCAGGCAGATCCAGGCCATTGCGGGCAATATACGCATCTGCTGCATCCAGCAGTGCCAGGTAATTTTCATCCCCTCGGGTAATGTTCTCCTTCAGGTTGTCAGCAAAAGTGACGTTTCCATTCTGGAAAGCGCGGGTGACGCCAACCAGGTGTACTCCTTCAGCCGCCAATTTGCGGAAATCTACCGTATGGCCACCCTGAGCGCCGCTCACGGCAATCGTCACATGTTCTTTACCTGGCTGGGTTGCCGTGGCATCCCATAGGCCAAGCACCCCTAACCACCAGCAGAAATCGCGATTGCGGTAAGCGCGGGGTGGGCGATCATGCGCCCCTACGGAAAGATAAACCTGCTTTCCTGCCCGGCGTAGCTCATCGGCAATCTGAACCCCTGAAGAACCGGCCCCGACAATCAGAACCGCCCCTGCGGGCAACTGTTGTGGGTTACGGTATTGCGCCGAGTGAAGTTGCGTGAGGCTGTCATCTTTTGGGGCGATGGGTGGGATCACCGGTCGCTGGAAGGGGCCGGTGGCGGCCACGACATGTCTGGCTTCGATGACGCCTGCTGAGGTTTCAACCCGAAAACCTGGGCGACCAAGATTGCGCTGCAGGTGTTTTACTTCAACCCCCGTACGGATGGGCGCATTGAATTTATCCGCGTAGGCGGCAAAATAATCCGCAATCTGTTCCTTTGGCACAAAGCCGTCGGGGTCGATACCTTCAAAGGCCATGCCTGGGAAGCGATCGTGCCAGGCCGGCCCGTTAGCGACTAAAGAGTCCCATCGCCCTGTGCGCCAGGCTTCGGCAATGCGGTTTTTCTCCAACACCAAATGCGGAATGCCACATCGGGTCAGATGTTCACTCATCGCCACCCCAGCCTGGCCCGCGCCAATCACTAGCGTATCAATCTCGATTTTATCTGATGTCATTTTTGCATCCTCAGGATAATGATTCGGTGCGGGGTCAGATATACCCTGATCTACCCCAGCTGGATTTCGCAGCCTATGGGATGCTACTGCATGGGTAAAATATTATTAAACTGCCAATTGACGATAAATAAATGATGCAGGAAGGTACGGATTTTTAAACACCAATTTGCTAAATGCGCGGATCTAATAAATAGCTTATTCCTTGTGTTTTGCATGGTCTATTTTGCAGCAGGATAGTCTATCGGTGGGAAAATAAAATAAATTCGAGATAACTTTTTTATGCTCTGGCGGAATAATTTTAATATTTTATCTATGCCGCCCAAGATGCGCATTATCGCTCAAATAAAAAAGTCCTGTCGGCCATACCGGTTAATTCAAAAATATCAATAAAATTATACTTAACCAGGAGTTCACCATGCCTGTTACTGAATCATCGCCGCCCCTCATTGAAAAACACACCATTGGCTATATCCCGCCGGAAGAACGCCATGGGAAGGTCAGGGATCTGTTCACGCTGTGGTTTGGTGGCAACATCGCTCCATTGCCCATCGTGACGGGTGCGCTCGGTATCCAATTGTTTCATCTCAATCTGTTCTGGGGGATCACCGCTATTTTGGTCGGGCACCTGATTGGCGGTGTGCTGATGGCGCTGCATTCGGCCCAGGGGCCGCAAATGGGCATCCCGCAAATGATCCAGAGCCGGGCTCAATTCGGCTCGCTGGGTTCTCTGTTGGTGGTGGTGATCGCTGGCGTTATGTATCTCGGTTTTTTCACCTCCAACATCGTGCTGGCGGGTAAATCCCTGCATGGCGTGGTGGAAGGCGTCTCGGTTCCGATGGGGATAGTGGTCGGCGCGGCAGGGTCCTGCGTGATTGGCATTATTGGCTATCGCTTTATTCATGTGCTTAACAGGATCGGAACCTGGGTGCTGGGTATCGGCATCCTGTTGGGTTTTGGCTATATTTTTACCCATATACAGACCGCAGACTTTTTGACCCGGGGTGGTTTTACGCTTTCCGGTTGGCTGGCCACGGTGTCGCTGGGGGCGTTATGGCAAATTGCGTTTGCTCCCTATGTTTCTGACTATTCACGCTATCTGCCGGCAGACGTTTCAGTCTCAGCCACCTTCTGGGCGACCTACCTGGGCTCGGTATCAGGCTCCTGCCTCTCTTTTATCTTCGGGGCGGTGGCGGTACTGGCAACGCCGGTCGGGATGGACACCATGGATGCCGTAAAGCTGGCGGCCGGTGCGATAGGCCCTCTGATGTTGGTGCTTTTTCTGCTGAGCGTCATTAGCCACAATGCGCTTAATCTGTATGGCACGGTGATCTCGATCATCACGCTGGTGCAGACCTTTTCCTGGCGCTGGATACCTACCGCCAAGAGCCGGGCGGTGTTATCGGTGTTGGTGCTGATTTTCTGCTGTGTCGCTGCAATTTATACCTCTAAGGACTTTATCGGTCATTTCGTCGATTTGGTGTTGGCGTTGTTGGTGGTGCTGGTTCCCTGGACGGCGATTAACCTGATTGATTTCTACGCCATTCATAAAGGTCACTATGACATTAACTCTATTTTCCAGGCCGACGGCGGTATCTATGGTTACTTTAATCCCCAGGCGCTGTTGGCTTATGGCATAGGTATTTTGGTACAGATCCCGTTTATGAATACCCCGTTATATGTCGGGCCGATCTCTGCGCATATTAATGGGGCAGATCTCTCCTGGCTGGTTGGGCTGGTGGTGACGTCACCGCTGTATTACTGGATGGCAAGTCGCGATACCGCCCATCGCCGTCGGCAAATTGTTCACTAAGGTTTTATTTAACAGGAATCACTGATGAGTAATGTAACCCATACCAGAATTCGCATGTTTAATACTAAAGAGACTTATCCTAACCAATCACTGAATAACGATCTGTGCCAGGCGGTGCGCGCGGGAAATACCGTCTATGTCCGTGGTCAGGTGGGCACGGACTTTAACGGTAATCTGGTGGGGTTGGGCGATCCCGCCGCTCAGGCTGAGCAGGCGATGAAAAATGCCAAACAACTGCTGGAGGAAGCGGGAAGTGACCTTTCGCATATTGTTAAAACCACCACTTACATTATTGACCCAAGGTACCGTGAGCCGGTCTATCAGGTGGTCGGTAAATGGCTTAAAGGCGTCTTCCCTATCTCTACCGGGATTGTGGTGGCTGGGCTGGCGCAGCCACAGTGGTTGATGGAAATCGATATTATTGCCGTGATCCCTGAGGGTTGGTCTGTGAAGGAGTCCCTATGACCTTTTCAATTGCGGCTCGCTGCGAGGCGACAGGGCAGTTCGGTATTGCCCTGAGTTCTTCCAGTATCGCCGTCGGTGCTCGTTGCCCCTGGCTGCTTGCCGGCGTGGGGGCGGTCTCCAGCCAGAACATCACGTTACCCAAATTGGGTCAGCAGGTGCTGGAAAAACTCGAACAGGGGATGAAACCGACGAGTGCGCTGGAGCAGGTACTGCTTAACGATCCGTTTAGTGATTACCGTCAGGTGATAGCCATAGACCGCCAGGGTGAAACCGCCGTTTTTAGCGGCGGTAAATCGCTGGGGACTTACCACCAGGTGCAGGGTAAAAAGTGCGTCGCGGCAGGGAACATGTTGGCGGACAAAAAAGTGATTAATGCCATGGTGAGCGCATTTGAGAATACGTCCGGCCAGTTGGCCGATCGCTTGATGGCGGCGCTGCAGGCGGCCATTGAGCAGGGCGGCGAGGCAGGCGCGGTGCATTCGGCGGCGCTTAAGGTAGTGGGCGATTACTCCTGGCCGATCGTTGATCTGCGGGTGGATTGGGCAGAGAAAGACCCGATTAATGAATTGGCGGGGTTGTGGCAGGCCTATGAGCCTCAGATGCAGGCCTACGTCACCCGGGCTATAGATCCCCGTGAAGCACCAAGTTATGGAGTACCGGGTGATGAGTGATGCAGTGCGTAACCTGCTGGCCAAACTGCTGGCTTTTGATACCACTAGCCGGAACTCCAATCTTGAGCTGATCGCTTTTATTCAGGATTATTTGGTCGGTTTCGGGATGGAAACGCAGCTTTTTCAGGACGATGTCGCAAGAAAAGCCAATCTGTACGCCCGCATCGGCCCCGCAGGTGAAGGCGGGGTGATGTTGTCCGGGCATACCGATGTGGTTCCTGTCGACGGGCAGCAATGGACGATGCCGCCTTTTGCGCTGACACACCACAAGGGCCGTTACTACGGCCGTGGCAGCGCCGATATGAAGGGATTTCTGGCCTGTGTTCTGGCCTCGGTGCCGGCTTTTGTGGCCCAACCGTTACGCATGCCGCTGCATTTGGCCTTTTCCTATGATGAGGAGGTCGGCTGTCTTGGAGTCCGCAGCCTGGTCGCTCATCTTAAGCTCTCACCGGATAAACCGGCGATGTGCATTGTGGGTGAACCTACGGGCATGCAGCCGGTTTACGGTCATAAAGGCAAGCTGGCGATGCGCTGTAAAGTGCAGGGCCATGCTTGCCACTCTGCCTATACTCCGCAGGGTGTGAATGCGATTGAATACGCGGCCAAACTCATCAATAAATTAACCTTGCTGGGCAGTCAATTGGCGGCCACGCAAAACCGGTGTTTTGATCCGCCCTACAGCACGCTGCAGGTGGGCACGATCCACGGCGGAGCGGCGCTAAACATTGTCCCGCAGGATTGTCAGTTCGATTTTGAAATTCGCCATTTGCCGGATATGCGGGTTGATTCGGTTATTAGCGAACTGCGGCAGTATGCCGATGATGAACTGTTACCGGCTATGCGGGAGGTTGCGACAAGCAGTGATATTAGCTTCCAACCATTAAGTCAGTATCCGGGATTACTCACCGATCCACAGTCTGATTTTGCCCGCTGGCTGGCACAGTGGAGTAACAATCAGGCGTTCACCACGGTGGCTTTTGGTACCGAGGGCGGGTTATTTGATCAGGCGGGGGTCGCTACCTTGATTTGCGGCCCAGGCAGTATGGATCAAGGCCATAAACCAGATGAATATGTGAGCGTGGAACAGCTTGAACGTTGCATGCAAATGCTGGCCAACCTGCGTCTCTGGATGTTGGCCTGACGGCTCCGTAATGGGTGGGGTTAGTGCATATTGGCCAGTTCGCTTTTACAAAACTCAACGAACAGCTGAGCCGGTTTGGTCAGTTGGTTGGCGGTGAGCCAGGCCACCACCAGGCCTGAGCCTTCGACTTCATCTTGCAGCTCGACCGTCGCCAGCGGTTGGCCATCGTAACTGTATTGGCCATAGGGCCGGGTGACCAGAATGGCAAAGCCAAGCCCCTGGCCGACCATGCCACGCACCAATTCGAGGGAAGGTGAGCTAAAGACAATATTGGGCGTAATGCCGACACGGGTGAACAAATTGAGGAAGTAGTTTCGGCTGGGCAGCAGGTCTAACAGCACCATAGGCTCAGTGGCCAGATCTGCCAGCGACACCTGTTTGTTTTGTGCCAGCGGGTGGTGGGCGGACAGCAGGACGTAGGGTTTTCTGGGGGCCACCAAAACATCCGTGACGATATTACTGTTCAGATCATGGTTGTACAGCAAAGAAACATCCAGACTCCCGGTGGTCAGGCTGTGCACCAGTTCATGCTGCTCACCATCGTGAATGAGAGTCTCTATCCCCGGATAAAGTGTTTTAAATCCTCTGATCAGTTTCGGCAAAATTAAAGGGGCGACCGTTTCAAAACAGCCAACACTGATTTTCCCGGAAACCATATCGTTATCAGCCAGCGCATCTTGTTCAAAGATATGCGCCATGCGTAATAGTTTTTGTGCTTTGCGATAAAAGCGAGAGCCGGAAGGCGTCAGTGAGACACCCTGCGCATGGTGGCGGATAAACAGTTGCACACCAAAGCTGTCTTCAAGGCTTTTTATCGCACCAGAGATAGAAGGCTGTGCAATGTACAGTTTACGCGAGGCTTCAGTAACGCTCCTGCATTTGGCAGTGGTGACGAAATATTTAAGCTGGCGCAAGGTGTAATTAGCCATCATTGATCCCTTTAAAAAACAAATGATTCGGTGCTTGAAATTAAAATCAATCCGCCAATCAATTGTTGCAATTATGTTAACATCAAGGCTGCCAGCATAGGGGAGTCCCTGCCAGTTAACAGTGAGGGGGTTCAAAAATTCAGAGTGTCTCAATCAGGCGATAACGTCAGTAGCGAAGCAGTCACCATCCTGCTGCGGTGAAAAGGGTGATGTTATTTCTGCATCCGGTAGGTCATGTAGATCTTTTGGATTTCAGGATCATCCAGACTG
The DNA here is from genome assembly GCF_946227095.1 of Serratia proteamaculans. Taxonomy (GTDB): domain Bacteria; phylum Pseudomonadota; class Gammaproteobacteria; order Enterobacterales; family Enterobacteriaceae; genus Serratia; species Serratia proteamaculans_E. The sequence goes on along the minus strand of NZ_CAMISV010000005.1, from coordinate 337,751 downwards.
CCGTATGAGATGTTTTCTTTATCTAAACCATCCAGTCCTTTTTTCGCGGAAGTAACGCCCCTGAAGTTTAAGTATTTCAGACTTGGTAAGCACACCTTTGCGTCTAAGATTTACCATTAATTGCTCAACGTCGTCCAACTCGACAGCATCATCAGCCAGACCCGTAATCGCAACTGCCATACGGCTCATTCCGTCGCGGTACGCTGTAATATTATGATCTTCTGCAAGTTTATGGACATAACCTGCAACACTAACGAGAGCTCTTTGGGTCATAGGAGTACCCTCAGTTCTTGGTTATATTTTTGTATGCCAATACAGCCATGTTGCTAAAGTGCAACGCGTTACGGCTTTCTAAATAGCTGAGTTTAATACTGCTACACCCTAAGCTTGAGGCAGGTGGGAGCCATTGCAGGTTAGCCGACCGTTGAGCGCATGGATGCGCGATACGAGCCCCCAGGGATGGGTTCACGGCGTGTCGGCGTTCTGTATGATTCCCACCTGTAGCACTATCAGGCGTAGTTCTTTAGGTTGCTTCCATTAATGCGGTAATGCGGTTTCTCACTCAACTCAGTGCCGCAAACCGCGCCCGAATCTCTTCCTCCGGCAAATCTACCCCAATAAACACCAGCGTACTGCGGCGTTCTTCATCGGGCAGCCACTCGCGGTCCCAGTCGGCGTTATACAGCCGTTGCACACCCTGGAACAGCAGGCGGCGTGGCTCGTCCCGGATCGACAAAATCCCCTTATAGCGCAGCAGGCTGTCGGCGTATTCCAGCAGCAGGCCTTCCATCACTTCTGAAACCTGCATCAGTTCCAGAGGCTGGTCGTGGTACACCACGATCGACTGAATGTTGTTCTGCGCTTGTGGAATGCGGCGGAACAGCGGGGTGGGCGGCGTCAGGTTCAGCTTGTCGTTCAGCACAAAGCCTTCGATGTCGAACAGCACGCCCAGATCGATATCGCCGTGCGTCACTGTGTAAACCGGTGCGCGGGCGTTCATCTGTTGCAGCCGTTGGATCAGGGCTTCACAGTCCGGTGCCACGTCGGTTTTGGTCAGCAGAATACGGTCGGCGTAGCCCACCTGCGCCTGCGCGATGCTGAACTGGTTGAGTTGTTGATCGGCATGTGCGGCGTCCACCAGCGTGATGATGCCGTCCAGCAGGAAGCGTTCGCAGAGGATCTCGTGCGAGAAAAAGGTCTGGGTGATCGGGCCGGGGTCAGCCATGCCGGTGCATTCAATGATCAGCCGGTCGAACTCCAGTTGGCCCTGGTCCACGCCGTCCAGCAAGTCCAGTAACGCGTCTGCCAGCTCGTTGGATTTACTGCAGCAGATGCAGCCGTTGCTCAGGGTGGTGATGCGGCTGGCGCGATCGCCAATCAGGGCGTTGTCGATCGGCACTTCGCCGAACTCATTTTCAATCACGGCAATTTTGTAGCCGTGTTCGGCGTTCAGAATATGGCGGAGCAGGGTGGTTTTACCGGCACCCAAAAAGCCGGTCAGAATGGTGACTGCGATGGGTTTCATTGAGGATCCTTTTAACAACAGCGCATGCCGCCTTTGCCGTCCCCACCGTAGCGGGCCTGCTGGCGTTCGCGGAAAAACTCTTTATAGGTCATCACCGGCTTGTCCGGGTGGTTGTCTTTCATATGCTGGACGTAGGTATCGTAGTCAGGTACGCCGACTAACATGCGCGCCGCCTGCCCGAGGTATTTACCCGCCTGGCCGAGATTACCGAACATAAGCCTTTCCCTCATTGATGAAAATACCCTGCATAATAGATCTCATTATATCCAATAGATTTCAAGTTGCAGGTAGGCGGCCACTGAGCGAAACCCCAGGAGCTTGGTCTACCAAGTGACTGGGGTGAGCGAAGGCAGCCAACACCCCTGCGACTTGAAAGATGAAGGTTATATGCAGGGTATCCGTTAAATCACCATCAGTGCTGCGGTGAAACTTTGACGTCTCCCTCAGTTACGCCGTTGGAAGGCGCTTCTTCAGGCACCGGCACGTAAGGTGTTTCCTGGTCGCTACGGTTCGGGTTTTTATGTGCCGCCATGGCGGTTTTCACCCCGTAGAAGATGATGCTGTACACCACCAGCAGGAACAGAATGCTCAGCCCGGCGTTGGTGTAGTTGTTCACCACAATATGGTTCATGTTGGCCACCTGCTGGGTGGTCAGCTCGGCGCCGCCTTCGGCGATTTTGCGTTTGTACTCGCTGGCCTGGAAGAAGAAGCCTTCCAGCTGCGGGTTGTCACTGAACAGCTTCAGGCCCAGGGCGTAGGTGGTACAAATCAGCAGCCACACGGCCGGAACCACGGTGACCCAAATGTACTTGGTGCGCTTCATCTTAATCAGCACCACGGTACCCAGCACCAGCGCCACGGCGGCCAGCATCTGGTTGGAGATGCCGAACAGCGGCCACAGGCTCTTCACGCCGCCGAGCGGATCGACCACCCCCTGATACAGCAGGTAACCCCATAGCCCCACACAACCGGCGGTGCCGACAATACCGGCCACCAACGAATCGGTTTTTTTCAGGAACGGCACAAAGTTACCCAGCAAGTCCTGCAGCATAAAGCGGCCGGAACGGGTGCCTGCATCCAGTGCGGTCAGGATGAACATCGCTTCGAACAGAATACCGAAGTGGTACCAGAAGCCCATATTGGCGCCAGGAATGATCTGGTGGAACACGTGGGCGATACCCACCGCCAGAGTTGGTGCGCCACCGGCGCGGTTCAGTACCGAAGGTTCACCGATGTCTTTGGCGGTCTGCAGGATCTGTTCCGGACTGATGACAAAGCCCCAGGAACTGACGGTCGCCGCCGCATGGGCGGTCACATCACGCAGTGAGGCCATGATCATCGGTGCGTCTTCGGTGCCCAAGCGGTGCAGGTCTGGCATGGTGATGCCCAGTGCGGCCGGTGGGGTGTTCATGGCGAAGTACAGGCCCGGTTCGATGATGGAAGCCGCGACCAGCGCCATGATGGCGACGAAGGACTCCATCAGCATCGCGCCGTAACCGATAAAGCGCGCGTCTTTTTCATTGGCCAACAGTTTCGGCGTGGTGCCGGAGGCGATCAACGCATGGAAGCCGGACACCGCGCCACAGGCGATGGTAATGAACAGGAACGGGAACACCGAGCCTTTCCACACCGGGCCGGTGCCGTCGATAAACTGGGTCATCGCCGGCATTTTCAGCTCAGGGTTGAGGATCACGATGCCAATCGCCAGCCCGACGATCACGCCGATTTTCAGGAAGGTCGCCAGATAGTCGCGCGGTGCCAGGATCAACCACACCGGCAGCAGAGCGGAGATAAACGCATAACCAATCAGCGTATAGGTGATGGTGGTGTCTTTGAAGGTCAGCGCCGGGCCCCAGAATGGGTCGTGGGCGATCACGCCGCCGAACCAGATGGAGAGCACCAGCAGCACGATGCCAATCACCGAAATCTCACCGACCCGCCCAGGGCGCAGGAAGCGCATGTAGATGCCCATAAACAGGGCAATTGGCACGGTGGAGCACACGGTGAACACGCCCCATGGGCTTTCCGCCAGCGCCTTCACCACGATCAGGGCCAGCACCGCCAGAATGATAATCATAATCAGGAAGCAGCCAAACAGCGCGATGGTGCCCGGTACCGGCCCCATTTCCTTTTTGATGATCTCACCGAGCGATGCGCCGTTGCGGCGTGAGGAGATGAACAGCACTAAAAAGTCCTGCACTGCCCCCGCCAGCACCACGCCGCCCAACAGCCACAGCGTGCCGGGCAGGTAACCGACCTGCGCAGCCAACACCGGGCCGACCAGCGGGCCTGCGCCAGCAATGGCGGCGAAGTGGTGGCCGAACAGCACGTATTTGTTGGTCGGCACATAGTTCAGGCCGTCGTTATTGACCACCGCCGGGGTGGCGCGGAAGGCATCCAGCTTCATCACCTTGGTGGCGATGTACAGGCTGTAATAACGGTAGGCCACCAGATACACCGCCACCGAAGCGACGATGATCCACAGTGCGCTGATGTGCTCGCCGCGACGCAGCGCCACCACGCCCAGGCAGGAAGCGCCGAGTATCCCCAGCAGCATCCAGGGTATGTGTTTTAAAATCCCCTCTCGTTTCATCGAGATATCCTTAGTTCAAATCTGCAAAAAAATGAGTGAGTTAATCCGCTTATAAGATGTTTAGGCGCGTGGCCCGGATGCGGATAACGGTCGGGTAGAGGTATAGGAACAGCTCATCATTGCGGCTTGGGGCAGGGGAAGACATCTGAATTTCAGTCAGCGGTGCTATAGGGGCGCTAAGCGGTCAAAATCCCGGGGTGAGCGGTTGGGCGCTGTGTGACAACGCCAACCGGATAGCTGAGGTCAGTAAATCTTGCGGGCGTTGATCCCGGCCGGGAAGATGCCGGTGGCGAAGATATGGCCGTTAACCTGTAGCTGGTCGTCGGGCAGCATCTCGACCGGGTATTCGTTAGCCAGATAATTGAGGAAGTTATTGCGGTCATCGAGCGACTGAAAGCCGATCAGGTCGTAGAAAAACAGCGACCCGATTAAGCCGTGGTGCTCGGGGATTTGCTTAAGCAGTGCGGCTGACGGGAACGGCAAATGGAAGAAGAATGCGCAGGGATTCAATAATCCTTGTTCCTTCAGTGCCTGGCCACAGGGCAGCAACTGATAATCATCAATGCAGATGATGTCGTCCGGGCACACATACTCGCAGGCGATATCGGCAAAATGCTGGTTGAGTTGCCGATAAGCGCGGTAGTTCTCCGGGGTGAAATGCGCCTTCTCCGGGTGATTATGGAACACCGGCCACAGGCCATCGTGATAGTAGCCCTGATAGTGGAAGTGAAATTCCTCGGTGGACAGCGGGAAGGTCACTTGCTGATAGCCGCTGCGATGCTGATGGCTGACCGGGCGCAGCGGCGCGGCGCCAAAGTTTTGCACGTCGCCGTTCCAGCCCAGCCACAGCCCTTGATCATCATCATTGGCCTCAACGGCCGAGAGCGCCTGCGTAGCGCAGGCCAAATCTTTGCTGTCACACTGCTTATTTGAGATCAAAACCAAACGAGACATGGTGCTCACCTTGTTCAATCATGGGGTGTAGGGGGCGAAGATATTCGCCCTATGAATGCAGAGTCCGGCGCGTTACAGCATCCAGCTGATTTCCGCGGCGGTGACCTGTCCTTCAAAGCGGTGCAGTTCGGCGGTCTTGCAGGTGTGCCACAGCGCGGTAAACGCCGGGCCGAGGCTTTCGCGCAGCGCCGGGCATTGGCGAAATAACGTTAACGCCTGCTGCTGGCTGAGCGGCAGCGCCGCCGCGTCGTCATTTTCATAACCGTTACCGCAGGCCGCCGGGGGCAGGGGCAGCACGTGTTCCAGGCCATACAGCATGCCGCTCAGCATCGCCGCTACCGCCAGATAAGGATTGGCATCGGCACCGGCCAGCCGGTATTCAATGCGTTGGTTGGCACTGTCGGCGCAGGGCAGACGCAGTGCCACCGTGCGGTTGTTGTGCCCCCAGGAGGCACGCAGCGGCACGTGCATGCCCGGGCGGAAACGGCGGAAGGCGTTGATGTTCGGCGCGAATATCGCCATCGAGGCTGGCATCAGCGCCAGCATGCCGGCCATCACCTGCGTCATGACGGGGCTCAGTTCGCCCGGCGTGCTGGCCAGCAGGTTATTGCCTTGTTCATCCTGCAGGCTGATATGAAAGTGCAAACCGCTGCCGGCCGCCTGTGCACAGGGTTTGGCCATAAAGCAGGCATGCTGGTGGTGTTTCTCCGCAACCTGACGAGTGAGGCGCTTTAGGGCCAGCACCTGGTCACAGGCTTCCACCACCCGGGTGCTGTGGTGCAGGTTCAGCTCATACTGGCCGGAGGCCGCTTCGGCCACCACGCCGGTCAGCGGCAGCGTTTGCAGCCTGGCCTGATGTTCGATGTCATTGAGCAGCGCATGGTGGCGCTCCGGGGCATCGACAGAAAAACTTTGCGTTGGGCACTGGCTGGTGTCGGCAGGTTGTTGCCGAGGATCGTGCAGATAAAATTCCAGCTCTGCCGCGATCACCGGGTAGAAACCCTTGGCCTGCAGGCGCTTGAGCACCTGTTGCAGCACCACGCGCGGCTCCAGTTCACAGGCGTCGCCATCGGCGTTGGTCATCGTCAGCAGCAGTTGGGCATGGTGCTGTGGGTCACGGGCACAGGGGCGCAATGTGCCGGGAACCGGCAGGCATAATCGATCCGGTTCCCCCGCCTGCTGACCCAACCCGCTTTCTTCAATCACCTGCCCCCCGAGGTCCATGGCGTAGATCGACAACGGGAAATAGCAGCCTTTGTCCAGCGTGAACAACTCGGCGATCGGCAGACGTTTACCGCGAAACTGGCCGTTCAAATCGTTGAGATAAATATCGACGTGTTCGGTGTCGGGATAGCGCTGTAAATACTGCTCAACTTCTTTGCGCAATGAACGCGCCTGCGCGGCGGGAATATCCGCCAGCATCGGGTTGAAGCCAATAATATTAGAATACATGACAGCCCCCGAGTTTAATAAAAACAGGGGGATGAATGAGAACCAAGGTAAGGGATAAACACATGAGGCATCCGTCTCGTGAGGCCATATTGGCGATGTAATGATGTTATCCGTGGCCCTAAAAACTGTCTGTAAAAACGCCGTAACTTTATTTCCACCTGGAATAAAAAAGCTGTAAATAATGCGCCATCCTCCGATGGCTGGATAATAAACGGCTGCATATACTGCGGATAACTTGGTTATTCCGGAGAGAAGCCCATGATCAGAGCCTTAATCGTGTTTACCGTCGCCATCACGGCGTTCAATGCCGCCGCGTCGTCCGAAGCTGCCTGGTCCAGCGGCGATAAAGCGCTGCAAGCGGCCTGTCTGAAGGCCAGCGTCTTGAAAGGGGCCAAAGCCGCCGGGAGCATTATTCATTATGGCGACGATGTCGGTTACTCGGCGCTGCTGCTGAGCGGCCGCTACCCGCAGGCGTTTATGCACAATCAGCCGAGAAAAGAGTTATGCCTTTACAAGCGTGCGACTAAAAAAGCGGTGATCCAGGACGCCGACGGGCTGGTGGGTAAGCACGTCGACTCATTTAATGCCAGTCAGTGAAGCAAAGCTCTGGATAAGTATGTGAAATATTGCTTAGGTGAGCGCCCCCTCTCCAGTGGGAGAGGGCCGGGGTGAGGGGCTTTCGTGTCGATGCGTATCCCCTCACCCTAACCCTAACCCTCTCCCAAGGGAGAGGGGACAAAATAACTGACGATAGCGCCCCTGTCGGTGTTATTTCAAAGCGATACGGATCACGTCATCCGGATCTGTGGCTTCTTTTTCACGGCTGGAAGCCTGTTTGACGCTGACGTACAGCGTCTGGCCATCCGGTGACAGCGCCAGGCTGTTTGGGTGGGTCGGCGTCTTGATGGTTTGCAGCCGCTTGTAGCTCTTGGCGTCAATCACGCTGACTTCACCGGCCTGGCGATGGGTCACATAGACTTCATTACGCGCCGGGTTGAACAGCACCGCCAGCGATTCCGGCACCTCGATCTTGCTCAGAATTTTGCCGTCGCGGGTATCGACAACCAACACCTGCGCCTGCTTGGAATCAGTAATAAAGGCGCGGTGGGTGGCTGGATCCAGGCTGATGTTCAGGAAGAAGTGCTCTTTGGACTCATCGAGTTTCTTGCGGCTGACAACCTTGTTGGTTTTGGTGTCGATAGTCACCAGTTCACCGTCGGCGTTGGTCACATACAGACGGCCGGCAGCGGCGTCCAGCGCCAGACCAGTGCCGTATTTACCGGTCTCGGTAATGGTGGTGCGAAGGGTCAGATCCTTGCCGTCAACCACCCAAACCACGCTGGATTCACCCAGCCCGGTGATATACAGGGTATCGGTGGTGGCGTCGGCGACCAGTTCACGCGGCGCTAACGGCTTTACCGTCTCGGAGCGTTTACGCGCATCCAGCACCAGGCGGCCTTTCACTTCACCGGTTTTGCCGTCGATGGCGGTCACTGAGTTGTTGGTGGTGTTGCCGAAGAACAGCGTGTCGGTTTTGCTGTTAATGGCCGCACCGAAAGGTTTGATGTCGTTGTGAATAATCTGGGTGATATCCAGCGTCTGTGGATCCAAACGGTAGACTACGCCCCCTTTATCCAGCTTGCGGCTTTGCGAAGTGGCCAGGTACAGCGCGTTCTCGCCCTGGTTGTAGACCATTTCATAAGCACCTTTGCCGACCGGTTTACGCAGCAGTTCTGGCTCGCTCTGGGCCAGCAACGGGGCGGAAAACAGCATTGAAGTGAGCAGCAGCAGTGGGAACGCCGTGCGCCCGCCGAAACGACGGTTGCGAGTTGTTGCAGAGTTCATAACCTCTCCATGGAGTTAAAAAGCCTATCGCCGCAGAGCCGTTGCTCTGAGGCCAAGAAAGCTCATCATCGAATTGAAGGTAAAGTCCTGCCGGTCACGTCGTGGCGCACCGGGCTTTATGCTTGCGAATAATAATCATTATTTATTGAGAATGGGAGTTATTTCAATGCATGCTGGGGTGAAAATCACAGTGTGGAGGAGGGGGCCGCAGCCATTTCCCGTTCAATCACCCCGGCCAGCGCCTGGGCCGCCGAAGACAAACGGTGTTGAGCAAGGCGGATTAACCCGACTCGCCGTTCTATCACTGGGCCGAACAGCGGCACGCAGGTGGCACCTAACTCGCCCATTTGTTGTTCACACAGCGCCGGTACCGCGCTGGCGCCCAGTCCGTTGGCTACCATGCGCCCGACCGTTACCAACTGGTGGCTTTCAAACGCCACCTCCAGGGTTCTTCCGCTTTTGGCCAGCGTCTGTTCCAGCAGCAAACGCACTGCAGAAGGGCGCTGCAGGGTAATAAAGTCCAGCGTCAGCAGTTCTTTCCAACTCACCTGCGCCCGGCCTGCCAGCGGCGAATCCTTCGGCACTACCGCCACAAAGCGATCGTTGCACAGCGGGGTGAAGTGCAGGGTATCGCTGGGCTCCGGCTCGAAGGCGATGCCCATTTCTACCCGGCCTTCACGGATCATCTCGAACACCTGCTCGTTAATCACATCGTGCACCGCCACGTTGATCCCGGCGTAGTGATCGCGAAACACTTTCAGGATCGGCGGCAGCGGATTAGCGGCGAACGAAGGCATGGCCGCGATGGCCACCTTGCCCATTTGCAGGGTAAAGCGCTGGTGCATCGCCTCTTCCGCATTGTCCCAGTCCGCCAGCAGTTGGCGCGCCATCGGGAAGAAGCTCTCGCCTTCCGGCGTCAGCGCCACGCGGCGGGTGGTACGCAGCAACAACTGTCCCCCCAAGGCGTCTTCCAGCCCGCGAATGGCCAGACTCAGCGCCGGCTGCGAAATATTCAGCCGTTCGCTCGCCTGGGCGAAGTTAAGAGTGTGAGCTACCGCTAAAAACGCGCGTAACTGTTTGATGCTCATTTTCATTTTTGAATTATTTAACTCTTTTGAAAACAGCCATTAACAATTGATTAATAAAAATTCTAAATCAATGGGGCACAAAAACAAAATTAACAAATCATTTTTGTGACCTGATGATGCCTTTACACCAGCAGGGGTATACCGCCCATTGCTACAGAACACTCAGAGGCAGCGAATGGCAGGGCTCGATAAACGCGTCGGAAGCTACCAGGCAGCGCTGGCAGGCCTGACGGACAATATGACGGTGCTGGCGGGCGGTTTCGGCCTGTGCGGCATCCCGGAAAACCTGATTAATGAGATCCGTCGTTTGGGAGTGACCGGCCTGACGGTGGTATCAAACAACTGCGGCGTCGACGGCTTTGGTCTCGGCCTGCTGCTGGAAAATCGACAGATCAGCAAGGTAGTGGCCTCCTACGTTGGGGAGAACGCGCTGTTCGAGCAACAGGCGATCAGCGGCGAGCTGGAGGTGGAGTTGACGCCGCAAGGATCGCTGGCGGAAAAAATCCGTGCCGGGGGAGCCGGGATCCCGGCGTTCTTCACCGCCACCGGCTACGGCACCCCGGTAGCCGAAGGCAAGGAAGTGCGCGAATTCAACGGCCGCCCTTACATCATGGAGCAGGCAATCACCGGCGACTTCGCCATCATCAAGGGCTGGAAAGCCGATCACTTCGGCAATGTCATCTATCGTCACACCGCGCAGAACTTTAACCCGCTGATGGCCACCGCCGGACGGATCACCGTGGTGGAGGTGGAAGAAATTGTCGCGCCGGGCGAACTGGATCCGGCGGCGATCCACACCCCCGGTATCTACGTCGACCGCCTGATCCAGGGCAGTTTCGAAAAGCGCATTGAACAGCGCACCCTGCGGACCTGAGGAGAACCCCATGCTTACCCGTGAACAAATGGCGCAGCGCGTGGCACAAGAACTGCGTGACGGCGACTACGTCAATCTGGGGATCGGCATTCCGACGCTGGTGGCCAACTATGTACCACCGGGCATGGACGTGATGCTGCAATCCGAAAACGGCCTACTGGGCATGGGCGGCTTCCCGACCGAGGCAGAGTTGGACGCCGACATGATCAACGCCGGCAAGCAAACGGTGACCGCCCGTATCGGCGCCTCGATTTTCGACTCGGCGCAGTCGTTCGCCATGATCCGCGGCGGCCATGTTGATCTCACCGTGTTGGGCGCTTTTGAGGTGGACGTTAAGGGCAATATTGCCTCGTGGATGATCCCCGGCAAGCTGGTGAAGGGCATGGGCGGCGCGATGGATCTGGTAGCAGGCGCGGAGAACATCATCGTGGTGATGACCCACGCGTCAAAGAGTGGTGAGTCCAAGCTGTTACCGCACTGCACGCTGCCGCTGACCGGGGCCCACTGCATTCGCAAGGTTCTGACCGATCTGGCCTACCTGGAAATTGAAAACGGTGCCTTTGTGCTGCGCGAACGTGCGCCCGGCGTCAGCGTGGAAGAGATTGTCGCCAAAACCGCCGGTCGGCTGATTGTGCCGACACAGGTGCCGGAGATGCGCTTCTGATGACGATACCCAAGGAGAAAACCATGCAACAGGTGGTGATTGTGGCGGCCACGCGCACGCCGATTGGCAGTTTTCAGGGCGCGCTGGCTACGTTGTCGGCGGTGGATCTGGGCACGGTGGTGGTGAAGGCCTTACTGGCGCGCAGCGGTGTTCCAGCGGATCAGGTGGATGAAGTGATCCTCGGTCAGGTGCTGACGGCCGGTTGTGGCCAGAACCCGGCACGTCAGACCGCGCTGAACGCCGGGCTACCCTATAGCGTACCGGCGCTGACCATCAATAAGGTCTGCGGTTCGGGTCTGAAGGCGATCCATCTGGCGGTGCAGGCGATCCGCTGTGGTGACGCCGAAGTGATTATCGCCGGGGGGCAGGAAAGCATGAGTCAGTCGCCATACCTGATCAACGGCGCGCGTGCCGGGCTGCGTCTGGGCCACGGTCAGTTGATCGACAGCGTGATCCAGGACGGCCTGTGGGATGCCTTCAACGATTATCACATGGGTATCACCGCCGAGAATCTGGCAGAGAAATACGCCATCAGCCGCAGCGAGCAGGATCAGTTTGCGCTGCGGTCACAGCAGAAAACCCAGGCCGCGCAGCAGGCCGGGCATTTTGTGTCGGAAATCACCCCGGTAGAGGTGCCCAAACCCAGGGGCGAACCGCTGCGGGTGGCGTCGGATGAACAACCCCGCGCTGACGCCACGCTGGAAAGCCTGGCCCGGCTGCGTCCGGCATTCCGCCAGGACGGCACGGTGACCGCCGGTAATGCCTCCTCGATTAACGACGGTGCGGCGGCGGTGCTGTTGATGAGTGCGGCGAAGGCCTCCGAGCTGAAGTTGCCGGTGCTGGCGCGCATTGCCGGTTATGCGGCCTCGGGGGTCGATCCGGCGATCATGGGCATCGGCCCGGTACCGGCGGCGCGCCGCTGTCTGGCTAATGCCGGTTGGTCGCTGAGTGAGGTAGACCTGATCGAGGCCAATGAGGCGTTTGCCGCACAGGCGTTGGCTGTCGGCCGTGAACTGGAGTGGGACAGCGCCCGGGTCAATGTTAACGGCGGGGCGATAGCGCTCGGACACCCGATCGGCGCTTCCGGCTGTCGCATATTGGTCACGCTGCTGCACGAGATGCAGCGGCGTGAGGTCAACAAGGGGCTGGCGATGCTGTGTATCGGCGGCGGGCAGGGCGTGGCGCTGGCGGTCGAGCGCGGCTGATTATCTGGGAGGAAGCTATGCATTCACCTGACTATGCAGTGCTTGGCGCCGGGCTGATGGGGATTGGCATCGCCACCCACTTCGCTCGCCATGGTCATGACATCCTGCTGTACGACCCGGATCCACAGCGGCTGGCGGAAGTCCCGGCGGTCGCGGGCAGTATTCTGGCGGAATTGACCGACGTTGGGCAGTTTGCGGCGACGGAACAGGCGGCGGTGCTGGCGCGCCTGAGCGTGACCGGCGATCTAAATGACCTGGCCCGCGCCCGGTTATTGATAGAGGCGATCCCCGAGCGTCTGGCGCTCAAGCACGCGTTATATGAACAACTGGAAGGGCTGATTGCCGACGACGCGGTGATCGCCAGTAATACCAGCGGCCTGCCGCCGGACGAGTTGGCAGTGCGGATGATCCATCCGCAGCGCTTGTTGATCGCCCATTTTTGGAACCCGCCCCACCTGATCCCGCTGGTGGAGATTGTGCCCGGCAGCGCCACCGATCCGCGCCATCTGGCTGCGGTGCAGCAATTACTGAGTGGCATGGCGCTGGAGGCGGTGCTGCTGGATCGCGCCGCGCCGGGTTTTGTCGGCAACCGGCCGCAGTTTGCGCTACTGCGCGAGGCGCTGTACATCGTGCAAAGCGGTATCGCCAGCCCGCAGGTGGTGGATCAGGTGATGCGAGCTTCGCTTGGGCGGCGCTACGCGATGGTTGGGCCGCTGGAGGCCGCCGACATGACCGGGCTGGAGACGGTGGCAGATATTGCCCGCCACTTGCTGCCAGAGTTGGCGACCGATGAAAAGATGATGGCGCTGGTGGAGGATCAGCTTCGTCAGGGCCATACCGGCCAACGTAGCGGCCAGGGCTTTTATCACTGGGATGAAGCACGCAGGGAACGCATCCAACAGCGGCGGGCGCACCAACTGCGTTTCGCCCTGAAACCTTAACCGCACCCAACAACAATAATGAGTTGCTCAACATGGCTGGAGTTGTTCAGACATCAAGGGCAATAGGGAGTGATGATGAGCGTTTTGATTGCCCTGGCAGCACTGGGAGTCCTGATGCTGGCCGCCTACCGCGGCTACAGCGTGATTTTATTTGCCCCGATAGCCGCACTGGGCGCGGTGTTGTTGACCGATCCCGGCGCGGTCGCCCCGACCTTCACCGGGCTGTTTATGGAAAAGATGGTCGGCTTCGTCAAACTCTATTTCCCGGTCTTTCTGCTGGGCGCGGTGTTTGGCAAGCTGATTGAGCTGTCCGGGTTTTCCCGTTCGATAGTGGCCGCGGCGATTAATATTCTTGGCCGTCGCCATGCCATTCCGGTGATTGTGCTGGTCTGCGCGCTGCTGACCTACGGCGGCGTCTCGCTGTTTGTGGTGGCGTTTGCGGTTTACCCCTTCGCCGCCGAGCTGTTCCGCCAGAGCGGGATCCCCAAACGCTTGATCCCGGCGACGGTGGCGCTCGGGGCGTTCTCTTTCACCATGGATGCACTGCCCGGTACGCCGCAGATCCAGAACATCATTCCGACCAGCTTCTTCGGTACCAACGCCTGGGCAGCACCCTGGCTGGGACTGATTGGCTCGCTGTTTATCATCGCGGTCGGTCTGTTTTATCTTGAACGTCAGCGACGCAAGGCGCAGCTGCGGGGCGAAGGTTACGGCACCGAGTTGCTGAATGAGCCTGAAACCCCGGACAACATCAATCTGCCCAATCCGCTGATCGCTATTATGCCGTTGATCCTGGTCGGGCTGTTGAACCTGGGGTTTACCCACTGGATCCCGCAGTGGTATGGCGTTAGCCACGAGCTGACACTGCCGGGGCTGGCCAAGCCGATCACCACCGAGATCGGCAAGATCACCGCCATCTGGGCGGTGGAGGCGGCGCTGGTATCGGGTATTCTGCTGGTGCTGATTTTTGGTTTCCGTAACGTTCGCGGGCGGCTGGCGGAGGGCAGTAAAACGGCGGTCGGTGGGGCGATTTTGGCGGCGATGAACACCGCTTCGGAATACGGCTTTGGCGCGGTGATCGCGGCACTGCCGGGGTTTCTGGTGCTGTCGAAGGCGCTGGCGACCATTCCCAACCCGCTGGTGAACGAGGCTGTCAGCGTGACGCTGCTGGCGGGTATCACCGGTTCGGCTTCCGGCGGCATGAGCATTGCGCTGGCCGCGATGTCCGATTCCTTTATCGCTGCCGCCCACGCCGCGCAGATCCCGCTGGAAGTGCTGCACCGGGTGGCTTCCATGGCCAGCGGCGGCATGGACACCTTGCCGCATAACGGCGCGGTGATCACCCTGCTGGCGATCACCGGCCTTAGCCATCGACAAGCCTATGGTGGCATCTTCGCCATCACCCTGATCAAGAGCGCCGCAGTGCTGTTTGTGATCGGCGTGTTCTACCTGACCGGCATTGTTTAAAGGAGCGATAACATGAATTTACAAGGTAAAACTGCACTGGTGACCGGCTCGACCAGCGGTATCGGTCTCGGGTTGGCGTCCAGCCTGGCGGCCGCGGGCGCCCAGGTGATCCTCAACGGTTTCGGTGAAGTGGAGCAGGCGAAGGCACATATCGCGGGTTTGGGCGCAGCGCCCGGCTACCACGGCGCGGATCTCAGTGACCCGCAGCAGATTGCCGACCTGATGCGCTATGTTGAACTGGAGTTCGGCGGCACCGATATTCTGGTCAATAACGCCGGTATTCAGCACGTTTCTCCGCTGGAATCCTTCCCGGCCGACAAGTGGAATGCGATTATCGCGATTAACCTGTCGTCAGTGTTTCACACCAGCCGTCTGGCATTGCCGGGCATGCGAGAGCGCGGCTGGGGGCGGATTATCAACGTTGCCTCGGTGCACGGGCTGGTGGCATCCAAAGACAAGGCCGCTTATGTGGCGGCCAAGCACGGCGTGGTGGGGCTGACCAAGACCATTGCGCTGGAAACCGCCCGCAGCGCGATTACCTGTAACGCTATCTGCCCCGGCTGGGTGCTGACGCCGCTGGTGCAGCAGCAAATTGACCAGCGGATTGCCGCCGGAACCGATCCACAGCAGGCACGCAATGACCTGCTGGCGGAGAAACAGCCCTCGCTGGAGTTTGTGACGCCGGAACAGCTGGGCGAGCTGGCGTTATTCCTGTGCAGTGACGCGGCGGTGCAGGTGCGTGGGGCCGCCTGGAATATGGATGGTGGCTGGTTGGCGCAGTAACTTTTTTGTCTGGGGCAGTGTTCGTCATTACATGACGATCCCGGCCCCTTGTGCCCGATCCGCCGCGTTTTTCTCCGCCAGATAACGCGCCGGGGGTTTGCCCACCGCTTTTCTGAACATGGTGACAAAGCCGCTGGCACTCTCGTAACCCAAATCCAACGCCACGCGCTGCACGCTGTCGCCCTGGGTCAGCCGTTGCAGCGCCAACACCACGTGCAATTGTCGCCGCCAGTGACCAAAACTCATGCCCATTTGCTGTTGCAGCGTGCGGTTGAGCGAGCGTTCGCTCATGCCAATACGCTGCGCCCACTGGCTGAGTGTCGCCTTGTCTGCCGGGTTGGCCAACAGGCGCTCGGTTAACTGGCGAATGCGCGGGTCATTGGAGACTGGCAGGTGCAGGTTCTCAACCGGCGCTTTGACCAATTGATCCAGCAGCACGCTGGCCAGGCGTCCTTCGGGCCCCTGTTGGTCATACAACTGTTCGAACCCGCTGGCCTGGAACAGCAGTTCGCGCAGCAGCGGGGATACCGCCAGCGTACAGCATTGGGTCGGCAACCCCGCGATGGCATCCTGATCGACAAACAGGCAGTAGCATTCGCTGGCACTGGCCCCTTGTGCGTTATGCAGCACATTGCTGGGCATCCACAGCGCACACTGCGGCGGCACCAGCCACAGACCGTTTTCCACCTCGCAACGGACCATGCCGCGCACCGTATAAATCAGCTGTGCCTTGCGGTGCCGGTGATGGGTGATCTCCCAATCTTTATCAATGGTGGAACCCTGCACGGCAAAAATGGCGCGCGGCACCTGATCGATATCGAAACGCGGCTCGGTGATAAAGGTCATGAGAATAATTCTCAGTTTGGCGTGATTGAAAAACATTATGTCCTGATTGTGCAATGTGGTCTAGCACGGCGACCGATACAGTGAGCGCTGGTTTTCGCACTCTCAGGAGATATCGTATGTCACTAGACTCCACCACCTTTCCGCTGGTGTGGATGCGTCAACTCGCCGCCGGGCAACCGCAAGACACTGTCGCCGAGTTCGCCGAGTTCAGCCGTTTATTGCAACGTGAGCAGGCGTTCGTCCTGTTGTGTGACCGGCGTATGGATGAGAACGGTGAACAGGATCGTGATGAGCGAACCCAAATTGCATTGTGGAAGCGCGATCATCGGGAGGCGTTGGCGCGTTGGGTAAAGGGCATGGTGCTGATTGAGCCGGACGACGTGCGGCGGCAAGCGGCGGCAGAGTTTGTCGATTTTGCCAGCCGTTTTTGGGGCTACCCGGTGCAGGTCGTGGCCAGTGAGGCTCAGGCCCGTGAGCTGGCGCAACGCTGGCTGGATCAATAAGGAGGCGCTATGTATCAGCAACAGGTAATTGCGTCGCTGCTGGCCTGGATCGAGCAAAATCTCGATCAACCGCTGACGCTCGACGATATCGCGGCTAAATCAGGTTATTCCAAATGGCACCTGCAGCGGCTGTTTAAAGAGTTAACCGGTGAGATCCTGGGAACTTATGCCCGGCGCAGAAGGCTGACGGCTGCCGCGCGTGAACTCCGGCTCACCAGCCACGGTGTCGCCTTCATTGCCGACAAGTACCAGTTTGATTCCCAGCAGACTTTCACTCGCTGTTTCAAAAAGCAGTTCGGTATGCCGCCAGCCGGTTACCGCCGCAGTGCGGACTGGTCAGGGCAGGGCATGCAGCCCCCACTGCGCTTGACCGAAGGGCCGTTGCCGCAGGCAGAGATTATCACGCTACCGGCGATGCAATTGGTCGGGCGTACTCAGCATCGTAGCTGTACGCTGGGGCAACTGCTGCAGTCGAAAAATGAGCTGCGTCAGCACGCCTGGCGTCAGATTATACCGATGGAGGCTGAGTCGTCGTCGGTGGTCTATGGCCTCACCAGCCTGGAGGCCGACAGCCGGCAGCGGGGTGGGCAACGGATGGCTTATACTCTGGCACTGGCGGACGAGAGAGCGGAAGGCGAAGCGGTCCTGATCGAGCAGGGCGACTACGCCAGCTTTGCCTATCAGGGGCAGGTAGAAGAGTTACAAAACTTTATCGCCCGCCTGTACGACACCGCGATGCCAATGATGAAAGCCGTTCGGCGGCCGGGTAAGGATATCGAGCGTTTCTATCCCGCAGCAGGTGGCGTTTGTAGCGCTGGTGGCTCGGCGATCCGCTGTGAATATCTGATCCCCATTCGCCGGATGTCGCCGTCAACCGCCGCGTTTTAGCGGCGGTTTTCACAGTTACTCCTCTTCGTGCCGCACCAGGTTACAAAAAAGTTCGATATTGCGCCGGTAATGTTTCACACTTAGGTCGATGTGCACATATAATGCGCATCCGGTCATTCATGGCCGAAATAACCTATAACTGCCAGTGGCCACAACCAACACGAAGATGAAAATGAGCATTCGCGCGTTACTAACCCTGTTTACGGCACTGGTGGTATTCAGCCAAGCTGCCTTCGCCGTTGTCTATCCTTTACCTGCCAAAGACAGCCGTCTGGTGGGTGAGAACATCCAAATCACCGTACCGGAAGACAGTAAGCTGCCGCTGGAGAGCTTTGCCGCTCAATACCAGATGGGCCTGAGCAATATGCTGGAAGCCAACCCGGGTGTGGATCCGTTCCTGCCGAAGGCCGGCAGCACCCTGACCATCCCACAGCAGTTGATCCTGCCGGACGCACCGCGTGAAGGCATTGTCATCAACAGCGCCGAGATGCGTCTGTACTACTACCCGAAAGGCACCAACACGGTGATCGTGCTGCCAATCGGTATCGGCCAGTTGGGTAAAGATACCCCGTTGAACTGGACCACCACGGTGCAGCGTAAAAAAGACGGCCCAACCTGGACGCCAACCGCCAAGATGCGTGCAGAATATGCTGCTGACGGCGAGATCCTGCCTGCGGTATTCCCGGCCGGTCCGGACAACCCTATGGGTCTGTATGCATTGTACGTCGGTCGTCTGTACGCGATCCACGGCACCAACGCCAACTTCGGTATCGGTCTGCGCGTAAGCCACGGCTGTGTGCGTCTGCGTGCTGACGACATCAAGTTCCTGTTCGACAACGTGCCGGTCGGGACTCGTGTGCAATTCATCAACGAGCCGATCAAAGCCAGCGTCGAGCCGGACGGTTCCCGTTACCTGGAAGTGCACAACCCGCTTTCTGCTAACGAAGAGCAGCTGAAGTCGAAAGATCCGGTGCCGTTGACCATCTCTGCGCCAGTAGGCAAAGTGATGATGGACCCAGCCGTTAACCAGAGCGAAGTGGACGCGGCCATCAAAGCCCGTTCCGGTATGCCGGTTAAAGTGAACTGATTAAATCAGTGCTGCAAACAAGACGCCTTAGGGCGTCTTTTTTTATGGCTGAAAACCACTGTTTTGCGTACAACCCCGCAACTATTTACTTGTCGTTACTCCTGCTGATTTAAAAGTTCGGTGCTATTGGCAAATTTGGGTTTCCTCTGTTGCCCTGAACGCACATAGAGAAGATGTTGGTGGACTAAGTCGTCATTGGAAAGTACATCACTAAGTGCTACATTTATTGCCGATAGGATATCAGCCGCCATGCGTACTTTTAAAACCAAGTGGTTTACGAAAAAAGCTTATGCTCATGGCATAACCGATGTGGTTTTGTGCGAAGCAATTCAGGATGTACAGAGAGGTTTAGCTATTGATTTAGGTGGCGGCGTATTCAAAAAACGTCTGTGCCGTAATCGCGATCGGGCGCTGGTATTGGCAAAAAATGGCAATAGTTGGGTGTATACCTTCCTGTTCGCTAAGCAGGATCAGGCCAGCATCAATCCGGCGGAATTACAGATATTCCGAAAACTGGCAGCACACTATGGCGGCCTGACCACCGAGGCGATAGCTGCACTAGTCGAACAAAACGAATGGGTAGAGATTTGTCATGAAAAATAAAGCTGAGTTTCGCAGCCCTGCATTTGAAGCTACCCACAGTGCAGCGGAGGGGTTGTATCGAGTTGGGGCTATTTCACAAGAAACTATGCGCAGTTTTGATGAGTCTTGCCTGACACCGTTGGAAATATTACAACCTTATCAGATCAAGGCGTTGCGTGAACAATTGCATCTGAGTCAGCCGGTTTTTGCCCGTTATTTGAATACCAGTTTATCAACCATTCAAAAATGGGAGTCAGGTGCAAAACTGCCGGGGGGCCCGTCACTAAAACTACTTTCTCTGGTGCAAAAGCACGGTCTGAAGATCTTGCTATAAAGTGTCAGGATAATCACAAACTACCTGCCTATGCATTAACCGTTATAAGTTCCCCGTCTTTATTATTCCATTAAAAATCATATCCAATTAACCAGTTATATAACCCCTCTGACCAGTTACTCGCTGGGAATATTCTCTCAAAATGTGTTCACTGTGAGAATAAGATCACACAAGCGTAACAAAAGGTAAACATAGGCTCTCTATATTGGCTGCTTTGCTTTTGGGAGGGAGTGCCATGCGTAACTGGAACGAGCCGAAAAAGAACAAAGCACACATCGAACTGATCCCGATGATCGACGTGATGATGTTTTTGCTGGTGTTTTTTGTGTTGATTAGCCTGAACGTGATCCCGGCCCTCGGGCTGAAAACCCAGTTGCCGTCCGCCGGTAGCGCCCAACAGTTGAAACCGCAGAAGAAGGCGATCATTACGCTGGGTGCTGAAGACCAACTTCAACTCGACGGTCAGCCGCTGGCGCTGAGCGCACTGGTCAGCACGCTGAAGCAACAGCAGCAGGAAAACCAGACCACCACCATTATCGTCAACAGCGACAAAGGCGTCGCGGTAGAGCGGCTGGTGGCGGTGATGGATAACCTGCGCCAGGGCGGTTTCTACTCCGTCTCTATCGCCACACGGAAGCTGTGACATGTATCTGCTCTATCGTTCACGTCACCTTTTCAGCTGGTTGCCAGCGTTGATCGTCGTGGGCTGCGTGCTGTTTGCCAGCCAACAGGCAGCGCTGAAAATTCAGCCACGCTATGACGAAACCACCATGGAGCTGGCGCTGGTCGAACCGGATCCTGAGCCTCAGCCGGAACCACCGGTGGAAACCCCGCCACAACCCGAACCCCCGCCGCCGGAGCCGGAAGCTATTCCTGAGCCGATCGTACCGGCCCCGGAGCCGATTATCGAAGCCAAGCCGGTGCCCAAACCGCAGCCGAAACCCAAGCCAAAACCGGTGAAAGAGAAAGCCAGGCCGGTGGAAAAGGCCAAACCTGTCGCGGCCACTGCAGCGCCCAGGGCATTGGTCAGCAAGCCGGCGGTACAACCTACTCCGGCAGCCCCGGCGGCGCCGAAAGTGAATACGCAGGCGATCGAAAACGGTTATCTGCAGGCGTTGCGTCGTGAGCTGGAGCAGCGCAAGCGCTACCCCAGCGGTCGGCAGGCTTCTCTCGAGCGACCTCAGGGCAACGTAGAGGTGTGGCTGGAGGTCGATCGCAGCGGTCGGGTGCTCTCGTCCGGTATCGCCAATAAAGCTACCAACATGCTGCTTAACCGTGCGGCGCTGAGCAGCTTGCAAAGCATCAGCCAGGTGAAACCTTTCCCGAGTGAGGCTTTCAACGGGCAAACAACAAAACGATTTTCAGCCACGTTCAATTATCAGGCGCCTTGACGCCTGGCATAACAGTTTGATCTTTATGGGATGGGAACAATGAAATCTTTCAATCGATCTGGGATTTACCTGGCAGTGATGTCGGCGATATTGCCGGGTACGGCGCTGGCGGCGGACTCGAC
This sequence comes from Serratia proteamaculans, assembly GCF_946227095.1. Lineage (GTDB taxonomy): Bacteria > Pseudomonadota > Gammaproteobacteria > Enterobacterales > Enterobacteriaceae > Serratia > Serratia proteamaculans_E. The sequence goes on along the minus strand of NZ_CAMISV010000005.1, from coordinate 316,607 downwards.
CGACGTCGGCACCATCAACGTAAAAGGGCAATCGCTCGGCGGCGGCATGATGGTGCAGGATGATAGCGCCAAGTCGCGCTCTACCATCACCAAAGAGGCGATGGATAAAATGCCAGCGGCGGCCAATGCCATCGACAAACTGAAATACACTCCGGGCCTGAACGTCAACAGTAACGACGCCAGCGGCCTGAGCGGCGTTGATTACACCATGCGCGGCATGAACTCCGATCAAATCGGTCTGTCGATGGACGGTATCCCGATCAACGACTCCGGCAACTATGCGGTGTATCCGAACCTGCTGGGCGATTCGGAGAACCTGGAAGAGATATTCGTTACCCAGGGTTCCTCTGAGGTGGACGGCCCGCATATCGGTTCCAGCGGCGGTAACATTGGGATGGTGACACGCCGTCCCGCAAAAGATTTCGGCGGCTTCGTCAAACAGACGCTGGGCAGCAACAACCTGAGCAAAACCTTTGCGCGTCTGGAGACCGGTGAGTACAACGGCTTCAGCAACTGGATCTCCTACTCACACACCGAGGCGAAAAAGTGGCGCGGGGAAGGGCGTGAGTACTCCAACAAGTTCGAAATGAGCTCGTTGTATGAGGACGGTAACGGCAACAGCAGCAACCTGATCATGAAGTACAACCAACAGAATAACGTCAACTACAGCACCCTGAGCAAGGCGCAGTTTGAAAATGACGGCCGTGATACCGACTACGCCACCTCGCCGGAATACAACAGCAAGGGCCAGTTGAACAAGTACTACAAACTTAACCGTAATCCGTTTGACACCTTCACCCTGTCGTTCACCCAGAAGCTGCAACTGCGCGACAACCTGTCGTTGACCTTGCAACCCTATTACTACTGGGGTAACGGCGGCAGTTTCAGCGGCCAAACGGCTTCGGTGCTGTCCAATACTTCGGATAAGGCCGGTCAGTATGATCTCAGCAACCTGAAATCAAACACCTATTACCGCCCATCCTGGACCCAGACCTGGCGCCCGGGTATCACCACCAAGCTGAAGTGGGATATCAACGACCAGCACAGCCTGGATATCGGTTATTGGTATGAGCGTGCGCGCCAGTCGCAGACCCAGCCGTTTATCGGCATCAAGGACGACGGTAACCCGGAGCAACTCTCGGGTAAACCGGGCGGATCCGATCAGGTCAAAGATGCCAACGGCAACACCGTGCAGGGGCGTAATCAGTACACCATCACCCCGGCGCAAAAAGTGTGGCTGCAGGATACCTGGTTCGCCACGCCGGACTTAACCTTCGTCGGCGGGCTGGCCTATCAGTACGTTGAACGCAATGGGGATAATAAAGGCAGCCTGTATAACGTGCCGGAAAAGCGTGATGCCAGATACCATGAATTCCTGCCGAACTTCAGCGCCAGCTACAAGCTGAACCCGGAAAATCAGGTGTTCTATAACCTGACGCGTAACATGCGTACCCCACCAAACTACGTGTTGTACAACGTGGGTGACTCGATCAGCACCAAACCGGAGCTGAGCTGGAACCATGAGTTGGGCTGGCGCTTCGAGCGGGAAGACATGCTGATGAGTGCCACGCTGTTCTACATGCGCTACAGCGATCGTCAAATCTCCACCACCAACCCGGCCGGTGACTACGAGATGATGAACATCGGCAACGTCGAGAACAAAGGGCTGGAGCTGGAGTGGAGCGGCCAATTGCCGCATAACTTCAACTACTACACCTCGTACACTTACACCGAGTCCAAGCAGAAGAGCGACATTGTCAGCAACGGCGGCCTGCCGCTGCCAACCAGTGGCAAAGAGGTGCCGAACGTCCCGAAAAACCTGCTCAACATGACCCTGGGTTATGACGATGGCCTGTACTACAGCAGTGTGAGTGGCAAATACGTCGGTTCGTTCTACGGCGACCTGACCAATGACGAGAAGATTGGCGGCCGTACGGTATTCGATCTGGCCGCGGGCGTGCATCTGCCGGTGGACAAAAAGATCGTCAAGAGCGCGGCGTTGCGTTTTGGTATCAGCAGCCTGTTTGACAAGGAATACCTGACTTCGGTGCGCACCACCACCTTCAACGCAGCGCCTTATGGCGGCGTGAGGGCCAGTACGCCGTACTACAACGTTGGGGAAGAACGTACCTTCAGCGTGTCGCTGGAAGCCACCTTTTAACTATTTATACTCTGCGGCCTGAAAGCCGCAGGGTTGGAGGATTGAATGATGAATGCCAATCTGTTGCACGACATTATTTTCTACGTGATGTACGCCGCGCTGGCGATAGCCCTGGTGATCATTATCGAACGCGCACTGTATTTCGCTTACACCCAACGTCAGGCTCGCAAACTGGAGCAGGCGCTGACGCTGGACGTGCGCCGTACCGCCGATCTGCCGGATGAGCTGACCCAACGCAACAGCCTGCCGCTGGCGGTGATCTCACCGGTGCTGGAGCAAAAACACCGCGCTGGTGACCGCGAAGCGATCGGCGATCTGATCGACGCCCAGTACTTGCTGAGTAAACCGTTGATGGCGCGTGGCCTGTGGCTGCTGGAAACCATCGTGACCGCTGCGCCGCTATTGGGGTTGTTGGGTACGGTGATGGGGATTATCGAAACCTTTAAGGCGCTGGCCGCCTCCGGGGTCTCCGAGCCGAGCCTGGTCTCTGCCGGTATGGGCACCGCGTTGTACGCCACCGGGTTGGGTATCGCCATTGCGTTGCTGTGCCTGGTGGGTAACAACTATCTGCAAAGCCGCATGGAGCGGATTAACGAACTGCTGAAGGTGCTGCTGATCCGTGCCGGTGCGCCAACCAGCCGCCCGGAAAACGGCAACCGCGAGCAATGGGTTGACAGTGAGGCACCGCGCTATGCCTAATGGCCATCAACCACGGCGGCCGCTGGGCCGCCTTTACACTGCGTTATGGGGTAGCTGTCTGTTGATGTTGAGCCAGAGTGCGGCGGCGCGTTTTGATATTCCCGGCTATGAGTTGGTGTATACCGCGCCGGTGGAAACCGCGTTGCAGGCGGATGACCTGCGCAACACCGCCGAAGTGTGGCAGCAGATGTTCGATGCGGCGAAAACCCGCATCGATCTGGGCCAGTTCTACGTGGCGAATCAACAGGGTTCGCTGCTGGACGGCGTGCTGCAACACCTGAAAGCGGCGGGCGAGCGCGGGGTGAAAATCCGTTTTCTGATGGAAGAAAAGGGCATCCGCATCTCTACCCCTGAGACGCTGGAACAGCTAAAAGCGATCCCTAATCTGGAACTGCGCATTATTCCTTACCAGCGGCTGAGCGGCGGGATTTTGCATGCCAAATATCTGCTGGTGGACGGTAAGCAGGCGTTTGTCGGCAGCCAGAACTTTGACTGGCGTGCGTTGGCGCATATCCATGAAACCGGGCTGCGCATCAGCGATGCCGGGGTAGTCGGGCAGATCCAGGCAATCTTCGAGCAGGACTGGCAAGCGCAGGCTCTGTTGGCGGCGGATAAACCGGTACCACAACTGCCTTACCAGCCAAAGACCGAAACGCCGCAGGGTAATTATTTGGTCGCCAGTCCACGCGCCTATAATCCGGCGGGGGTGATTGACTCACAGGTGGAGTTGCCGCGTCTGTTGGCAACCGCCAAACAACGCGTGCGGGTGCAGGTGATGGACTATGCGCCACTGTCTTATGGTCCGGAACACAGCCGACCTTATTACGCGGTGATCGACAATGCCCTGCGCAGTGCCGCCGCACGCGGCGTGAAGATCGAGCTGATGGTGGCCAACTGGAACACCAAAAAGCCGGATATTGCCTGGCTGAAAAGCCTGGCGGTGGTGCCGAATGTGCAGATAAAGATTGTCACTATTCCTCCGGCCAGCAGTGGCTTTATCCCGTTCGCCCGGGTGATCCACAGCAAAATGATGACCATCGACGGCGAAACGGCGTGGATCGGCACCAGCAACTGGACCGGCGGTTATCTGGATAACTCGCGCAATCTGGAACTGGTGCTGCACAGCCCGGCGATGAGCCAGCGGGTGGATAAGCTTTACAGCCAGCTGTGGGACAGCGTTTACGCCGAACCGATCAAGCTGGATTATGACTACCCGACCCCTAAACCGGGCGGCGAATCCTGATAGCGAAAATAGAGTGGTGGTCAATGCTTATCATTGGGTGACATTTCACATCTGTATTCTTTGAAGGAAATGTTGTTCTCGCCAAAATAGGCAACGGAGACCCTCCCTTTTTCCAGTTCAGCGACAGTCGCTTCTGGCGGCAGATTAGCGCATTGATAGTTGGCATGATAATGAAGCTCAACAAGGAATTTCTTTGCTATAAGACTGACTGTCGGTGAACTGATGTTAAAAGTACTGTGCATGCCTGCGACCATCAAAGACGCCAGTATTAATGGAGCGGCTATACGCGGCAGAATAATGAGTTTTTTCACTTCCAGCTGCTTGTCCTCATCGGAAGAAAGACGTTTTTTACCGGTGATAAGACGCTGCGTCATGCGATTAATTAATTTCGGTGCGAGTATCTGTAACGGCATGATGAAGCCCATTGGAATGATGATGGCTAACCATTCGATCATCGCCATTGTTATAACGAACAGCAGGATGATGCTCAAATAAGCGATTGGTGCATAGAGGGTCGCCAAAATATTGGTCATTTCCGGGTAAAAACGCGAGCTGCTGTGTGTGAGTTCCGTCAGCCAACTCTTTGACATTGCAGATGAGATGTAAAATGCCAATGTTCCAACACCGGCCAGCAACACTTTACCGGCCAATCTTGCCCAGGTTTTTTTTATCATCCATTCGCACCTGGATTTTAAATCCAACAGGGCGGCGAGCGCATAAATTCCGACGCTGAACTGCATCAACAGCAGGCTATGTACATCGATAAATAAAACGTAGGGAATATGCAGGATAATGAGGAGAGTCGCGAGATAAAGCAGAAATTCGGTGAAAATAGACAGTTTGTAAAATTTTCTTGTATTGACCACCAATCGCCAGTACCGCCTGATTAATCTGGATTTTATTGTGGGGAGAAGGGTCGCCGTTCTAAGTAAAAACATCGTCGGTAATGCCAAAAACAAACACAGGATAATGGCATAAACAATATAGTTTTTGTTGTATAAAAATAACGCCAAGAAGGCTAATAAAATAATTATTACAAATTGGGTGCGTCGTTTTCCTGGTGGGATTTTATTTAAAAGAGATTTGAGCGAGTGGCGGCTCATCATTAATTCCTTGAGAATAAAAAATGGACGCCGCCCAGAGTAGCATTTTTTAGTCTGCCCTCATAACAAGAGCAGACTTTGAGGTTATGTCCGCCAGCCGGCTTGTTCCAGCGCGGTCAACAACTGCTCCGCGCTTAACCCTTCTGCCCGATGGCCGTTACCGGAAATGGTATTGGCTGCCAATAGGGCATTGATAATCGCCTCTTCCACTGCCTCGGCCGCCGCCGCAAACAGCTCGGAGATGTAGTCGTTATTCACCATCTGTAACGGGGTGGTGAAGGCCCCTTTGTTGGCGTAATCGGCAGGCGGTAGCCCGTCGTTGCCGGTGGCGAAGGCGATAAAAATATCGCCGCTCGAATCCTCGGTGCCACCGCCGGTGCGGGCGATACCGATGCTGGCACGTTGGGCCAGGCGGGTGCATTGGTGCGGCAATAGCGGCGCGTCGGTGGCCAGGGTGACGACGATCGACCCCATGCCTGGATGCGGCAGCTGCGGGGTGAATGGCGAATGAATATGCCCCAGATGACGGCCCACCGGGTAGCCACCGACCAGCAGCGAGGCACGTTTGCCGTGGTTGGCCTGCACGATGGCGCCGACCGTCCAACCGCCGCGATCGGCAGGCAGGCGGCGGGAGGCGGTGCCGCTGCCCCCCTTGAATTCATGGCAGATCATGCCGCTGCCCCCGCCGACCGCCCCTTCCTGTGGCAAGCCGTTATGCGCTGCTTGCAACGCCTGTCGTACATGCTCGGGCTTGATGTGAAAGCCGTTGATGTCGTTGAGCAGGCCGTCGAAGGTTTCCATCACCACCGGCATGTTCCAGTACAGCGCCTTATCGTCGGCGGGCAGCGCCTCGCGTTCCAGGGCGATCAAAGCGTCGCGCACCACGCCGACGCTGTGGGTGTTGGTAAAGGCTATGGGGCTGGTGAGCAGGCCGGCTTCGCGGATCCACTCCAGCCCGGTGGCGTCGCCGTTGCCGTTGAGCACGTGCACCCCGGCAAAGCAGGGAGACTGCCGGGCCTGACCGGCACGCGGTTCAACCACCGTGACGCCGGTACGCACGCTGCGGCCATCGGCCAGATCGGCATGGATGCTGGCATGACCCACCCGGACGCCGGGCACGTCGGTGATGGCGTTCAGCGGGCCGGCAATGCCGTGGCCGATTTTAATGCCCAAATCCTGAGCGCGCTGCGACATGGTTATTCTCCTTCAACTGAGGGTTCAACGAGCGGGATGGCCTGCCGGTTACGCAGGTAGCTCAGCACCAGACCAAAACAGAAGATGCCGGCAATGATAATAAAGTCTTTCAGGCTGCTGGCGATCAAAATTGTCCACAACACGTACAGACAGCCGATCAGTGCGATCGCCACCGGCAACGGCCACAATGGCATCAGATACGGATGGTGGAAGTGCACACGGCGGCGACTGATCAGCGCGGCGATGGCCATGATGATGTACACCAGCAGCAGCAGGATCACGGTAAAGGAGGTCAGGTCGCCAAGGTTGGAGCAGAAGGCCAGCAGCGCCGAGGGGATGCCGAACAGTAGGGTGGCGATCCACGGCGTGCCGAAGCGCGGGTGAATTTTTTTCAGCGCGCGGTTCACCTGCGGCAGCCAGAAACCGTCACGTCCGCTGGAGAACATCATTCGGCTGAACTGCGCCACGATGGCGATAATGGCGTTGAATACCGACAGGTAAATCGCGCCGCTGACCACCCGTGCCAGTGTCGGCCCGCCCAGTTGGCTGACCACGTAACCGACCGGGTCGGCCTGCTTGGCCATTTCAACCAAAGACGGCGCACCGATCAGCAGCGCGGTGAAGGGCAACAGCTCGACCAGCACCACAATCACCAGCGTCAGCATGATGGCGGTGGCCATGGGTTTACCTTGCTCACGCATGTCTTCCGCCATATACACCGCCGCGCCGTAGCCGTTATAGGAAAACAGCGCCACGCCGACCATGGCGACAATCAAAGGGACGGAAACCGGGGCCAGCAGCCCTTCGGGGTTGAGCATCACCGGCGAGGTGAGTATCTCCGCGCTCTGGTGCGGGTTGCTGAACCCCAGCCAGGCGATGAGGCCCAATACCGCGACCTCTACCACCAGGAAGGTGCCGGTCAACAGCGCGTTGGCCTTGATGTTGAAGATAGCGCAGGCACCGCCGATCAAAATGGTGACCATACCGGCGGTGGAGGCGTCGAACTGAGTGCCCAGGGCAGTATTTAAGTAGGGCACCGCACCGGTGGCTAAAACTGCCGGCACAAACAGCGCGGCGCTGAGGATAAACAGGTAGGTCTGCAACCCGCACAGGGTGCCGAACAGCCGTTTGATGATGCTGTATTCGCCCCCGGCGCTGGGGTGCGCGGCCCCCAATTCGGCGTAGCATAAAGCGATGGTGGCGGCGATAAAGGCGGCGATCAGAAACGAGATAAAGGCGCCACTGCCGGCGCTGGCGATGGCCAGCGGGGCGATAACGAAGATCGAACTGGCCGGCGTGACGCCGGAGGCGGTAATCATCACCACGTCGAGGACGCTGAGATTGCCTTTGAATTTGTGTTCTGTCATGGCTTAACCCTGCCCGGATGGGAAACTGAAGCTGGCATATTGGGCATCGCTGGATGAGGGCCAGCGCTGGGTGATGGTTTTACGTTTGGTGTAAAACCGGACGGCATCCGGGCCGTAGGCGTGCAGGTCGCCAAACAGCGAGCGCTTCCAGCCGCCAAAGGAGTGGTAGGCCACCGGGACCGGCAGGGCGACGTTAATCCCCACCATGCCGACCTGAATATGGCTGGAAAAGTAGCGTGCCGCCTCGCCGTCGCGGGTGAACAGGCAGGTGCCGTTGCCGTATTCATGGGCATCAATCATTGCCATCGCCTCCTTCAGCGACGCTACCCGCACCACGCCCAGCACTGGGCCGAAGATCTCTTCCTGATAAATCCGCATGCCGGGTTGTACGTGGTCAAACAGCGTCGGGCCGATGAAGTACCCCTGGCTGATTTGCCCGTTGTCATCCCGTACCGCCAACTCACGGCCGTCGACCACCAGGCTGGCACCTTCGTCAACGCCCTGATCGATATAGCCTTTCACCTTCTGAAAATGATCGTGAGTGACCAGCGGCCCCATGTCGTTGCGGTTGTCGCTACCGGCACCCACTCGCATATTGGCCATTTGCTGCCGTAGCCCGGCGATCAGCGCGTCGGCGGTGTCGTTGCCCACCGCCACCACCAGCGGGATTGCCATACAGCGCTGTCCGCAGGAACCGAAGGCTGCCCCCATCAGCGCGCTGACGCTACCGGCGATGTCGGCGTCCGGCAGCACTACGGCGTGGTTTTTCGCCCCGCCCAAGGCCTGCACCCGTTTGTTCTGGCCGCAGCCGGTGTGATAGATATGCTCTGCCACCGGCGTTGAGCCGACAAAGCTCACGGCTTTAACCCGTGGATCGTGCAGCAGGGTTTCTACCGCCTCGCGGTCACCGTTAACCAGGTTCAGCACCCCGGGTGGCAGCCCGGCCTCTGACGCCAGTTGAGCAATGTACAGCGTGGAGGAGGGGACGCGTTCGGAGGGTTTCAGCACAAAGGTATTGCCGCAAACGACCGCCATCGGCCACATCCATAACGGCACCATCGCCGGGAAGTTAAACGGCGTGATGCCTGCCACCACCCCCAGCGGCTGGAACTCACTCCAGCAGTCGATACCCGGCCCGGCATCCTTGCTGTGCTCGCCTTTCAGCAGCTCCGGCGCATAGCTGGCGTACTCAATATTTTCGATACCGCGCTGCAATTCGCCCATGGCATCGCTGAGCACCTTGCCGTGTTCGGCGGTAATCAACTGACAGATGTGATCAGCGTGCTGCTCCAGCAGGGCTTTAAGACGAATCATGATCCTGGCCCGCTTCAGCGGCGGGGTATCGCGCCAGGCCGGATAGGCCCGTTCGGCAGCGTCGATGGCGCTTGCTACCGTGGCAGGGTCGGCCAGCAACACCTGCTGTTGCGACAACCCGGTCGCCGGATCGAATACCGGCTGGCTGCGGCTGCCGCCAGTGGCGGACTGACCGTTGATCCAATGTGCAATGGGCATGGTATTCGCTCCTGTTATTCGGTTGCGTTGATGGCGTCGCCCAGGGCGTTGATCAACGAATCGATCTGCGCCTCGCTGCTGATAAACGGCGGGGCCAGTTGCAGGGTGTCGCCACCGTAGCGGACATAAAATCCTTTTTCCCAGCAGCGCATCGCCACCTCATACGGCCTGCGCGCCGCTTCTCCTGGCCGTGCCGCCAGCGTGATACCGGCCGCCAGACCAAAGTTGCGAATGTCGGTCACGTGACGGCAGCCCTGCAAACCGTGCACCGCCTGCTCAAAATAGGGGGTCAGTACCTGCACCCGTTCGATCATCTGCTCGCGCTCAATGATATCCAGCGTTGCCAGCCCGACCGCACAACTGACCGGATGGGCGGAATAGGTGTAGCCGTGCGGGAATTCGAGCAAATACTCGGGTTCATCGGTGGCCATAAAGGCCTGGTAAATTTCTGGCCGCACCACCACCGCACCCATCGGTTGTGCGCCGTTGGTGACCTGTTTGGCGATATTCATCATGTCTGGCGTGACGCCAAAGGCTTCGGCACCGGTCAGGGCACCGCAGCGGCCGAAGGCGGTGATCACTTCGTCAAAGATCAGCAGGATATTGTGTTGAGTACAGATCTCGCGGATGCGTTGCAAGTAGCCGACCGGCGGTACGATCACCCCGGCGGAGCCGGAGAAGGGTTCGATAATCACGGCGGCAATGGTCGAGGCATCACGCAGGGTGATGATCCGGTTCAGCTCCTCCGCCAGTTCCGCACCCTGTTCCGGCATACCGCGTGAAAAGGCGTTACCCGCCAGCAGGGTATGGGGCAGATGGTCTGCTTCGGCACTGGCGCCAAAGGCTTTACGGTTTCCGGCGATACCGCCCACCGCGATGCCGCCAAAGTTAACCCCGTGGTAGCCCTTTTCGCGCCCGATAAAGCAGGTTTTTCCCGCCTGGCCTTTGGCCCGCCAGTAGGCACGCGCCATTTTTAATGAGGTGTCCGCCGCTTCGGAGCCGGAGCCGGTGAAAAACACATAGTCCAACCCGGCCGGGGTCATGGCCTTAATTTTATTCGCCAGTTCAAAAGACAATGCATGGCCAAACTGAAACGCCGGGGAATAATCCAATTGAGAAAGTTGTCGATAAGCCGCTTCCGCTATTTCCGTGCGGCCATGGCCCAAGCCGCAGCACCATAACCCGGATAAACCGTCAAAAATTTTGCGTCCGTCCTGGCTGGTATAATAAACGCCTTCAGCGTGGCTTATCATTCTCGGGTTGGCTTTAAAATTACGATTACCGGTAAACGGCATCCAATGAGCTTCTAACCATTCACGTTCGGGTTTATTTTCAGGGTGATTTAATTCAGCCATTTTTCCCTCCGGGGGGAGAATAGGTACGGTTAATTAAATATACCCGTCATCTTTTAAGTTACAGTGTTGTTATCTGCACTCGCTCACCCCAGTTACTTACTTGAGTAAGCGCCTGGGGATGAGCGAGCTGGTCGCCTAGCCGTAACTTAAAAGCTATAGGGTATAAATAAGCGTGTTAATGAATTGTTTTCTGAAATTGACTATGTTCCGCTTCTTCACTAATGTGAATAATCATATATCGAAACTTACTTAAGGTTTTATGCAAGTAAAAAAGCGCGCAATTTTGGGACAGTTGTCGGATATGGACCTGCGGTTGCTGCGGGTATTTAAGGCCGTTGTCGACTGCGGCGGTATGAGTGCGGCCGAGCTGGAGCTGAATATCAGCCTGTCGACCATTAGCAAACATATCAAGGATCTGGAGCAACGCTTGGGGCTGACGCTTTGCCACCGCGGGCGTGAGGGGTTTGCGGTCACTGACGAAGGGCTGTTGATTTACCAGGAAACCACCAAGCTGCTGGCGGCCACTGAGGCATTTCGCCGTGGGGTAGATGACGTGCACCAGCGCCTGGGCGGGCAACTGCACGTGGCGATATTTGACCATACCGTCAGCAACCCGCAGGCGCACATCGGTCGGGCTATTGCCTTATTTAGCGAGCGGGCACCGGAGGTATCTTTGCAAATGTATGTGGAGCCAATAAATACCATTGAACGTGGTGTTATTGACGGCCAATTTCAGATTGGTATTATTCCCATGCACCGCAGTGCGGAAAGTTTATCTTATAGTTCATTATTTAATGAGAGGATGTTCTTATATTGCGGTGCGCAACATGAATTATTTTCCGCTAATCATGATTCGCTAAATTGGGATCTCCTGCACAATTATGCTTTTGCCGGCTTGGGCTATCACTCGCCGAATATGGAGCTGAGTTTACAGCAGCATTTGCAGCGCAAGGCGACGGGCTTTGCCCAGGAATCGATCGCCACCTTAATTCTCTCCGGCAAGTACGTGGGTTTTCTGCCCGACCACTATGCGGCGTTTTTTGTCGCGCAAAATATGATGCGGGCGATCAAACCGGCGCTGTTCCGTTACCATTGCGAGTATTCCAGCGTACTGCGGCGTTCACCCAGCCCACAGCGAGTGGTAAAGCTGTTCCACGAATGCCTGCTGGCGACTCATGGAACAGCGTGATGTTTACTGGTCTTTCTTCTTGCCAAAAATCTTGATCAGCACACCGACCAGGATACCAATGGCGATGCCGGTAAAAATCCAACTGACGATACCCATTTCCCATCTCCCGCTATTACGTTGATCTAATTATATAATCATTCGACGCGGAAAGCGCCTTCGATCATTAGCTGCCGCTGCGGCGTGCTGTAGTCGATCAGCGAGTTTTTACTGTTGGATTTTGCCAGCGTCACCGCCAATTCGTCGGCAGAAATCGGCAGGTCGTCCTGCCAGAAGCTGGCGATGGCGTTGCGGGTAATAAAGTCGATCAGATAGCGATCCGGGCTGTCCTGTTGCTCGGGGAACAGGCGCGCGGCGAGTTCGGTCATCAGCGCCCGTTGCTGCGGTTGTTCGCTTTGTGCCAGCAGTTCGAGGAACGGCAACAGCAGGCGGCCGCAAACCTGGCCGTGGTGATAATCACGCAATGCGCCGATCTCACCAGCAATGCCGTGGATCACCCCCAGTCCTGCGGTGCTCAACGTCAGTCCGCCAAGGTACGAGGCCTGCATAATGTCTTCGCGGGCCTGGGCACTGCGGTTGAGCGTCGGCCAGGCGAGCAGGAAGTGGCGGATACCGGTCAGCGACATCTCGCGGGTCATGGCATTGGCGGTTTTAGACAAATAGGCTTCGAACAGGTGAGTAAAAGCATCGATGGCGCAATAGGCCAAAACCTTGTCTGGTGCGCCTTCCAGCAGTTGCGGGTCCAGAATGGCGGTCTGCGGCACAAAGTTGTTATGGCGCAGCGAGGCTTTCACCTTACTGAAGTGGGTGTCGGTGATCACCGCGTTCTGAGTCACTTCGCTGCCGGTACCGGCGGTGGTCGGAATGGCGATCAGCGGCAGGGTGGCACCGCTGATTTTCGTATCACCGACCTTTTCCATATAGCGCAGGGTCGGCAAGGGGTGCTCCACCAGGGCGGCAAACGCCTTGGCGGCATCCAGCACGCTGCCACCGCCGATGGCCACCACCCGCTGGGCTTTACCGCGCCAGCGTGCCACCCAGGCGTCGATTTCCTGCGGCGAAGCCTCGTGGCTGACGATCTCCGTGCCGATCAGCAGCGGCGTCAGGGCATCGGCCAGGGAGGAAAACACCGCACCATTGAGGAATGAGCGGCAGCTAAACAACAGCGTCGGCTGTGGTTCGGCGGTCAGTAGCGGGATCAGTTGGCTGATACTGCCGTGGCCGAACCAGATATGGCGGTTAGCGATCGTCAGGCTGGGGTTCATGGTCTCTCCTTGGCACGCGAAAACCACAGAATAAGCCAGCCTCTGCGGCTGAACCACTGCTTTTCGCTGCCTTAAATGCATCCATTAATATATTAACCCAGCGTCTCTGAGCCTGACGGCGATAATCGGGCGAAGGTGTGATTTGTTTAACATGTAAACAATTGTGCTGTTGCATTTGGCGCTATTGAGTGTTTTCTATAACAAGCAGGCCAGGGCACAGCCGGAATAGGGTGATTGTTAATTTATTAATGATGGCGAGGCGGAGATGAATATTCAGGTCGAAAGATTATCAGCGGTGATCGACGCAGTGGCGACCCCGCGTTTCTATCCCAGCCTGCTGGCCTGGCTGGAAGGTTACTTCGCCTTTGATAACGCCATTGTTTACGCCTTCGACCGTGGCCAAGCACCACGCTGTCTGATCAAAACCGAGAAAGAAAACAGTGACGCGGTAAATCAACTCTACCAGCAGGGCGCTTACCTGCAGGATCCGTTTTATCTGGCGCTGAACGGCGGTGGCGGCAGCGAGGTCTTGACCCTGCGCGAACTGGCCCCCTGCGGTTTTTATCACACGGAGTATTATCGTAATTTTTATCGCATGACCGGCTGGCATGACGAAGCCGGTGTGCTGCTGCCGCTGACGCCGGAACGCGGGTTGGGGGTGTTTTTTGGCTCGGCGCGCCAGTCGGTGGGGGTGCGTTCCCCGCAGCTGGCAGACCTGAGTGACGCGCTGACGCTGTTGAAAAGCGTCGCTCGCCTGCATGGCGAAGTAAGGGTTGCGCCCGCCACGCCAGACCGGGTAACGGACAGTGCCGTGCAGGCGCGTTATTTGCTGACTCCTCGGGAGCGAGAGATTGTGGATCTGATCCTCGACGGCTGCGGTTCGCAACAGATCGCCGACCGGCTGTTTATCAGCCTGGGCACGGTGAAAAACCACCGCAAAAACATTTACAGCAAGCTGGATATCGGCTCACAGGCCGAATTGTTTAGCCTGCTGCTGGCCACACCGCTGCGTCGCAGCGCCTAAGTGTTAATTATTTGTTGCGAATGTCCCTAAGGGGACATGGTGGCCGTCGGGTCGCTTGCCGATAATCCGCTGACAGAGCCAGGGTCATCGGGAGTGCGGCAGTGAATAATAATATCGAATCCTTAACCTATTACGCGGCAACCAAAAAGTACGATCTGCGCTTCCCGACGCTGGAAGAGGATCTGGATGTTGACGTGGTGATCATTGGTGGCGGCTTCTCCGGCATCAACACCGCGCTGGAGCTGGCGGAGCAGGGCATCACCAATATCGCCATTCTGGAAGGCCGTCATTTGGGCTACGGCGGCACCGGACGTAATGGCGGGCAGGTGATGGCCGGTATCGGCCACGATTTGGAAAAGATCAAACGTCACGTTGGCCCGGCCGGGCTGGAAACCATCTTTAAAATCAGTAATCTCGGCGCCGGGATCATTCGCGAACGCATCAAAAAATACCAAATCGATGCCGATTTCTGCTTTGGCTATGGCTACCTGGGCAGCAACGCGCGGCAGGAGAAAACCCTGCGCAGCTGGCTGAAGGAATTCAAGGCGGTATCGCCGGACGAAGAGATCGAACTCTATACCGGATCCGAGGTGAAACAGGTGGTGGGATCGGACGCCTACACCTGCGCATTGAAACACATGGGCGGTGGCCACGTGCATTCGCTCAACCTGTTGCTGGGCGAGGCCCAGGCGTTGAGCGGCTACGGTGTGAAGATCTTCGAAAACAGCAGCGTACTCGACGTGGAGTATGGCCCGCGCATAAAGGTGCGTACCGCCATGGGGTCGGTACGTGCCAACAAAATGCTGTGGGCGTGCAACGGTTTTCTTAACGGCATGGAGCCGTTCATCTACAACAAAACCATCAATACCTACGCTTTCCAACTGGCGACCGAACCGCTGTCTGACGAACTGATCCGCCAGATCAGCCCGATCCGTGGGGCCTACAGCGACATCCGCCCGGTGATCGACTATTACCGGGTGACCAACGAAAACCGCCTGCTGTTTGGCAGCGCCACCCGCTTGATCGAATACATTCCGGCAGATCTCAAAGCTTGGAACCGCCACCTGATGCTGAAGGTGTTTCCGTATCTGCATGATGTCAAGATCGACCTGGCCTGGGGCGGGCCGCTGTGCTGCAGCGCCAACCTGTTCCCACAGATCGGCACCTTGCCGCAGCACGATAACGTGTTCTACGTGCAGGGCTATTCCGGCTTTGGCGTAACCCCGAGCCATATCGTTTGCAAGGTGCTGGCGGAGGGCATGAGTGAAGGATCCGATCGTTACGATCTGATGAGTTCGATCCCACACGTCAATATCTTTGGCAAGGACAAACTGCGGCGGGTGATGACCACCGCCGGCAAGGTGTGGCACCAGACATCCGGCTACTGGAAAGGCCGCCGTTAATTCTTACCACAGGAGAGAAAAATGAAACCATTACTGCTTAAGCAACCGCTGCCTGAATTGCTGGAGATTGGCAGCGTCAGTAATCTGGGCGCCAAAGTGATCGCCGGTGAGCCAACCGTCGGCGTGGCGGGCATTTTCGGTGAGCCGACCGACAATCTGAGCTGCGGCATCTTTAGCTGTACCCGTGGCACCTTTGTGATGGAGTATCCGTTTGCCGAACACGCCACGGTGTGGGAAGGCACGGCAACGCTGACCGATGAGAACACCGGTCAATCAGTGCAGTACCAGGCTGGGGATTCGTGGTTTGTTGAGAAAGGCACGCCGGTGCGCTGGGAGATCACCTCCGATCGCTTTGTGAAACACTATCTGGCGATTGTCGAAGGTTGATCTCGGCGCCAGCCCCTCTCCGCCGGGAGAGGGGAAATCCGCTATCCCAGCACCCGCTTAATAAAATCACCGATCCGCCGCAATATCTGATCCTTGTTGGTTTCGTTAAAACTCTCATGCCGTCCGCCGGGGTTAATCATGACCTCAAAATCACTGCCCTTCAGCAGGTTGATGGTGGTTTGCGATTGCGCCATCAGCACCAGCCGGTCGTCATCACCGTGTATCCACAGCGTGGGCAGTGCGCCGAAGCCCGACCCGTCGTTGATTTTGGCCAGCATCTGCTGCATGGCGTGCAACGTCGGGCGTTTGAAGGGCCCATGCCACACCAGCGGATCGGCCTGATAAGCTACGCCGACTGCCGGATCGCGCGACAGGGTGGCGGTATCGAGCGGTTCATCAGGGATCTTCGGCAGGCCAAGCAGATCGGAGATCTGGGTTCTTTCGCCGATCAACGGGCCGGAGAGCACCAGCGCGCGCACGTCATCACCATAACGCTGAACGTAGCGGGTGGCGATCATACCGCCCATCGAATGGCCGATGACCACCAGCGGGATGCCAGGGTGCAATACCTTAAAATGCTCGACTACGCAGTGAACGTCGTCGACCACGGCATCATAATCTTCAATTAATACGCGTTCACCCTGTGACAGCCCATGGCCGAGATGGTCAGGGCCGAACACCCGTGCGCCCTGTGCTTCTAACATTCGCGCCACATACTGATAGCGACCGAGATGCTCGCCATAACCGTGCACCAGCAGCGCCAGAAAGCGTGGCCGCTCATGGCCCCAATCGTGGACCGCGATATCGCCCTGACTGCCTTTGATAAAGCTAATCTTCTGTTCAGACATATTATTTTTCTCATCGGTAGGGATTACGGAGGTCTTATTCAGCGTAGTGGTAAAGCGGGGAATGGTCAGGGGCGCTGAGTGCTGCGCCCCGGAGTGATTAGCGAATGAACTGCTGCGCCAGCCTATCGATGGCCTGGCGTTGGAACTGGTTGAAGGCTTCGCGCGGCTGCTGCTGCTGGATAAATTCCAGCAGCGGATCCTGGACTTCGGTGCGGATGCCACTGAGCTGTTCCATCACCGCCAGACCGCAGAACGGCACGTAGGATTCGGCATAACCGCCCTCATGCACCATCACCAATTTTCCTCCACACAGACGATCGGCCGCGTCCTGCACCAAAGCCGTCATGTTGCGGAAACTGTCGCTGTGCAACTGCATGCGTGCCAGCGGATCCAGGGCGTTGGCGTCGTAGCCGCAGGCGACTATGATCAACTCCGGCTGGAATTGCTCCAGTGCCGGAATGACAATCTGCTGCATGGCATACAGATAACCGTCGTCACCGGCCCCGGCCAGCAGCGGAATATTGATGTTATAGCCTTCGCCCGGCCCGGCCCCGCAGTCTTGTTCACCGGAGTACCCGGCGGGGAAGCAGCCGTCCTGATGCAACGACAGCGTCAACACGTCGTCACGTTGCCAGTAGATATGCTGGGTACCATTGCCGTGATGCACGTCCCAGTCGAGTACCGCCACCTTGCCCAAACCGTATTTTTGTTTAGCGCGCTCGATGGCGATCGGGATATTGGCCAGAAAACAAAAGCCCATCGACTGGTCCGGCAGGCAGTGGTGTCCCGGCGGGCGTGACAGCGCATAGGCGTTATCCAGCTCACCCAGCAGCACGGCCTCGACCGCCGCGCAGGCTAACCCGGCGGACAGTTTGGCAATCTCATAGCTGCCCGGTCCCAGCGGGGCTTCTTCCCCCAGCATGCCGCCACCGTTGTCGCTCAGCTGTTTGAAACGTTGTAAATAATCGGCTGGGTGAATGCGCAGCAGGTCTTCGTCCGTCGCCAGTTCGGCGCTCAGCAGTGTGAGCTGACGTGACAGGCCGGACACATCCATCAGGTTCTTCATCCGCCGTTTGGTTTCCGGCGACTCGGCGTGGCCGGCCCCCGAAGGCGGTTGCACCCAGCCGCCAACCGGCAGCGTGGTGGCGTGCAGGCCGGTGCTGTGCCAGAAACAGCGTTCATCAAACAAGAAACCGGTTTTTCTTTTCACCTTTTTACTCCTGTTAAACGGCGCGGCGAGCGCGCGGTGAAGCCAACAAAATCAACAGTAACGACAGCAGTGAGCAACCCAACGCGCCAACCAGCAGCGCGTCAAAGCCGCCTGAAGATTCAATCAGGTAACCGGCCAGCGTTGGGCCAATCGCCATACCGCCGCCAATCACCAGATTGATGTTGTTCATCAGCTTGCCGTTGTTATCCAGCCCGGCGACGCGGGCCAAAATAAACGGCAGCACAAAGGTCCAGGTAAATTTGAACAACACCGCCGCTATCGCGAAGCGCAGCAGCAGGGGCTCTTGGATTAGCAGCGTGATACCGGCGAGCAGCAAACCGTAGCCCAGCCAAATCAGCCGGTTGCCGCCACGACCGGCGCTGATCAAAGCGGCACCACCGGCACCGACGATGCCAAACAGCGTGGCGGTGGCCAGTACCTGACCGCTGTGTACCGGCGAAAGACCGGCCGCGGCGGCGATGCTGCCGATAAAAGTCCAGACTGCGCTCAGGCTGATGTAAAAGGTCAGTACCGCCAGTACGGCGAAGATTTTGCGCCGCCGGGGAGTTGCGGTGGAATGGACGGCGGATTGCACCGGGTGAAACCCGCTGGGGAAGGCACCGATCAACGGCAGGCAGCACAGCATGATGGCCGCCAGGATCAGATAGACCGCCATCAACCCAAAGTGGGCGAACAGCGTCGGCAACACCAGCAGCCCGACCGCGCCCAACACCAGTTGGCCCAAAACCCACAGAGCGTAAACCCGGCTGGGGTTGGCGGTGCCCGCCGCGCAAGTGATGCACAGGATCATCAAGGTGCCACCCGCCAGCGAGGCGACAAAACGCAGCCCCAGCAGCAGGCTGAAATCGCTGACCCACGCCGAGGCCAGGTTACCGGCGATAAACACGGCCGCTGCCAGTGCTGCCACCCGCCGCCAGTTCACGCGGCTAATCCACCACCAGGCGGGCAGCGTGGCCAGGCTCATTGCTCCCAGTTCGGTAGAAAACAGATGGCCGATTTGCGCCGGAGTCAGCAGCCACTGGCTGGCTAACTGCGCGGCTATGGCCGGTGCGGTCATCAGGATGCCCGGCGCAATGGCGGCAAAGAGAATAATGGCGGTCAACAGCCGTGGCGGGCAGGGGAGCGCCGTCCCGGCGGTGGGCACAGAAACAGAATCACTGGACATAATAATGATCTCCACGGGGTAAGCCTGGTTCAGATATACCCGCGATGCCGTGTTTTAGGCAGGCGGAAACCGCGCCATTGATGACGAATAATTAACGCGTTTAATTTATCGGTCATAAGCCATTGCTATGGCTTAATTTATCATCCGTGTGCAATAAAACTGTTGGCAACCAATTCGGTGCGATTTACGACTTCGGTTTTGGCAAATATATTGCGCATGTGGGTTTTTACCGTCGAAAGGGAAATACCCAACTTCAGTGCGATGCGTTTATTACTGGCCCCTTCGCGCACCATATTGACGATCTCTTGCTCCTTGGCCGTCAGCAATTGGGCTTCACCGCCAGGCAGCAGATCGCGGGTCGCCAGCTCGATCAGCGGCATCACCGCCCGCAGGCGACCGCGTTCCAATTCGGTAAACGGCGTATCGCGAATCAATGACACCCCGGCGACAATACGTTTACGCTGGCGGATAAATATCTCCGTCATATCGCGCATGTGATTGGGCAGCATAAAGTCATGATAATAGTGCCGGTTATTAGCGATCGCCGCCGGGCTCATGCCGACCATATTAATATCCTGCTGGTGGAAGTTGGCCGGTTTAAGCGGATCAATCTGCTGGAAATGATTCAAATACTGCTGATGGGTGTTATCGGAAATACCATGCAAAATATAATGGTCTGGCCGCAGGTCCGGATTAACCAAATAAAATACCCCAGCAGACACCGGGATAAGATGAGCAATGGTGTTCAGACAGCTCGTGATAAAGGCATCGGATGGTGCAGTAGTGTGCATGATTCATTTCCTCCCTTTACCCGTCGTCTTTCAAGCCGCAGCGTTGTTACCTGCTTTACAAGACCCATCGTGGGTCTTGCCCCTTCGGGGCCGCTGCAAGCAGCGTTCAAATCTGTTCCCGACAGATTTGTCGCTCCCCCCAGTTACTTACTTGTGTAAGCGCCTGAGGATGAGCGAGCTGGCCGTCTAGCTGCAACTTGAAATCCATAGGGTATCTTTTTCAGGTACCGGAATGGGAGTTGCCGCTGTTTATAATATGAACGATACAAGCATAGCGGTAGCAATTTTGCAACACAATTAAAACATATTAACAACGTGAGCCGGATTGCAATAAAATACATAAATAACAAGGCGGCGATCGGTTGTTGATGGCTCCAGCGGTCATTTGGTGTCAATATTTCATTAATATATTAACGAATGTGGTATGTCCTTCCCGCTGAATTTACAGAGATTTCCTATTTAGAGTGACGTCCCCGCCACGAATCGCCCTTTTGTAACCCCGCAGGGCCGCCATCGACAGCTCGTTCTTAAGAACGATAGACAAACACCGCAGCGCTTGATCCTCTCTGGAAATCCTTTCACCCCGGCTAAAACCATAACGGCTGACCGGACTAAAAAGGTAAGACGAAAAAGCTATGGCTCGGCCTCGTTCTTAAGGACGATAGTCAGCATTTTCTTTTCCTCTCTATAGTGATATTGCCGCCACTGGCGACGCCAAACCTGCAAATGCAACATCAGGGCAAAACGATAAAACTATAAGAGGAAATAACCATGAACCTGTCGTCGCGGCTTCACGCCCATCTTGAGCGGGGCAAGGTCGGATTCCCCACCACGCTGGCCAGCTCGGTCGGGGTGATTATGGCCAGCCCGGTGATCCTCACCGTCACCAGCGGTTTTGGCATCGGCGGCGACACCTTCGCACTGGCGATGCTGATCGCCTTTATCATGATGCAGGCCCAGCTCACGACCTTCTCGGAAGCGGCAGCGATCCTGCCGACCTCCGGCTCGGTCTATGACTACATCGCCTGCGGCATGGGGCGTTTTTTTGCCATTACCGGCGCGCTGTCGGCCTACCTGATCGTGCATATCTTTGCCGGTACCGCCGAAACCATTCTCTCCGGCATCATGGCACTGGTGAATTTCGAGCACCTCAACACCCTGATGGAAACCCACAATGCCTCCTGGATGGTCGGGGTTGGGCTGGTGATCGTGTTTGGCATACTCAACGCTTTTGGCATTGAGGCGTTCGGTAAAGCGGAGATTGTGCTGACCTTCGCCATGTGGAGCACGTTGGTGATCTTCGGCATTGCCGGGTTGCTTTCACCGCATGCCGTGCCGCTGGAAGGCTGGTTCGGGAGCACCCTGAGCCTGAACGATCCGTTCGCAGTGTTCAGCCTGATCGGCATGGCGATGTTTATGTTCGTCGGCTGCGAACTGGTTACGCCGATGGCGCCGGAGATCAAACGTTCCGCCAGCGTCATCCCGCGAGCCATGTCACTGGGGCTGTGCGGCGTGGCGGTGTGTATGGCCTTATACGGCGCGGCGCTCAGTCACCAGGTGGAAAACGTGTTGGTGGATGCCGCCAACGGCGTTCATCTGCTGGACACGCCGATGGCCATTCCGGCCTTTGCCGGCCAGGTGATGGGCGAGTTCGGCAAATATTGGTTGGGCATCGGCCTGTTGTTGGCCGGGGCGGCGACCATCAACACGCTGATGGCCGCGGTGCCACGGATCCTCTATGGCATGGCGCTGGACGGCGCGCTGCCGCGCATCTTCGCTTATCTGCACCCGCGTTTTAAAACCCCGGTGGTGGGGATTTTGGTGGCGGTACTGATCCCCTGTGTGCACGCCTTTGCTATCCAGGGCAATCTCGACCGCATTATTCCGCTGGTGCTGGCGGCGGTGTGCGCCTGGGGGGTCGCCTACCTGCTGGTGACCTGCTCGGTAGTGATCCTGCGTATTCGCCGCCCGGATCTGCCGCGTGCTTACAAATCGCCGTGGTTCCCGCTGCCGCAAATCGTTTCCAGCGTTGGCATCGTGCTGGCGATTATCTATATCACTCCGCCGGGCATGAACCCGCGCGCGGTGTATATCCCTTTCAGCATCATGATTGGTCTGACAGCGGCTTACGCGCTGTTCTGGACCCTGTGCGTGCAGAAGGTCAACCCGTTCAAACCGGTGCCGGTCGAGCAGGTGCTGGAAACCGCCTTTGCAAAAGCAGAAGGCGAGGAGGCGCAGTTTGATCGGCTTACTTCCCTCACTTAACCGTCTCTGGCAGCGCGCACCGGCGGGTTATCAGCCGGGCGTGACCCTCAGCCGCCTGGCGAACAACCTGCAACCCTATGCCTGCGAGCGCCTGGCACCGTGCCTGCTGCGGCTGACGTTAGCGCAAGGGCCGGTGATCGACATCAGTGAACAGGTCAGTGCGTTGTTTATGGCGCATATCGTCAGCCATCGTTTTCAACTGCAGGGGAACTGCACGCTGAAAGAGCCGCTGACGCTGTGCATCACCGCCGGAGGATGGCTGCGGCGCAATGGGGTGGTGTATCGCGCGGTCCGCAATGATGCTGTGGCGCAGCGGGTGATTACTGCCTTTCAGCGCTATCCACAAGTTGGCCAAACGCTGGCACAGCTGGATTTCCGCCGCATTCAACTGACGCTGGTTGCCGGACACTGGCGACTGGAGATCGAACATTTTGCCGCTTCGGAAGTGGTCAGCCGTTTGCCTGCCGGTCGTCGCTATCTGCGGCTGGAACCGGAGCAACGGCGATTGCTGCTCAGCAGCCTGCTGATGATTGGCCAATTGATGGAGAGAATCGATGAATAGAGTGGTAGTGATTACCGGCGGCGGCACCGGCGTGGGCGCCGCCTGTGCCCGGTTACTGGCGGCCCAGGGCGATCGGGTATTTATCATCGGTCGTCGTCCTGAACCGCTGACCGCACTGGCGGATGAGATCGGCGTACAGGCGTTGGTCGGCGATGCCGCCAGCGGAGAAAGCTGGAACACCCAATTGTTGCCGGCCATTTTGCAGCAGGCCGGGCGTATCGACTGCCTGATCGGTAGCGCCGGCGGTATGGGATTCAAACGCATTACCGACATGACCGACCAACAATGGCAGCAGGCGATGGACAGCAATCTCAACAGCGCATTTGCCAGTGCTCGCGCCTGTTTGCCGGAGCTGATGAAAACCGGCGGTAACCTGCTGTTTGTCGCTTCTATCGCCTCATTGGCCGCCGGGCCGGAGGTATGCGGTTACGTCACCGCCAAGCATGCGTTGATCGGGTTGATGCGTTCCATCGCTCGTGATTACGGTCCGCAGGGGGTGCGTGCCAACGCGGTGTGCCCTGGCTGGGTCACCACGCCGATGGCGGATGAAGAGATGCAGTTGCTGATGGACGCCCATCAGATTTCGCTGGCGCAGGCTTATCAGATGGTCTGCCGCGATGTGCCATTGCGCCGCCCGGCCAGCGCCGAAGAAATTGCCGGCATCTGCCGTTTTCTCTGCTCGTCAGAGGCGTCGATCATTACCGGTGCGGCGCTGGTGGCCGACGGCGGTTCAACCATCGTCGACGTGCCGACATTGGCTTTCACTTCCCTTTAAGGAGCATCAAATGAGTTCAGAAGCGGTATTTATTCAGGTGGGCGCGCTGGCGGAAGGCTTTGCGCCGCACAGCAATACGCTGGAACCACAGCACGGCCTTAGCGGCAGTACGCTGGCATTGCGCTTTGCCGACGGGGAAACGCTGAGCTGTCATTTCGTCGATCAGCAGACGCTGAGCTGGGGTGAATACCGGGGCATTGCTTATCGTGCCACCAGCATTCGCCCCGGCATTCTGTTTATCGATTTTCTCGATCCTGCGCAGGATAACGCCAGTATTACGCTGGTGTGCGATCGTAATCAGGGCAATTTCACCGCCGTCTACGGCCAGTTGCCGGATGAGCAGCAGACACGACTGGATGCCTTCAGCCGGGTTGAGCAGGGGTTGCCGCTGACGGCGGTCAAGGCGGAGTTCTACTTTGGTACCCTGGATGATGCCACCGTTGCGCCGCCACAGTTCACCGATGAGTTAATCGGCATGCGCAATATGTACACCTACAGCCCGACCGAACGTTATGAACATATCTACCTGAACGACAATTTCTATGCCTGGCAGTGCCTGGACGGGGTGGAGAAAGGGCTGGCGGATGTCGATCGCTGTCACTACGTGAAAGTAGCCGAACAGCTCTACCTGTTCGTCTGGCGCGAGAAGATCGTGCCGACGCTGGGCGTGGTGATGATCGATCTGCAGGGCATGCGCACCGACGGCAAGATCCTCGGTTATCAGGGCAGTGACTTCAATGCGCTGAGCAATTTTGCCGTGGGTGCCCACGCCCAGGTGCTGAACACCACGCGTCATCCACGGGGATAGGCCGATGAAGACACCTTATGCGGCCGATGCCTTTAGCGGCCAGGTGGTGCTGGTGACCGGCGGCGCGCAGGGCATTGGGCTGGCGATTGTCAGCGCCTTTGCCCGGTTGGGCGCAACGGTGATACTGGCGGATCTGCAACTGCAGAAGGCGCAGGATGAGGCGGAAATACTGCAACAACAAGGTTGGCGGGTGCAGGCAATGGCCTGTGATCTGGCCGATCCGGGGCAGATTGCCGAACGGGTGGCAGAGGTAGGCCAACGGTATCAGCGGCTGGACGTGGTCATCCACAACGCGGCCTACTTCCCGCTGACTCCCTTCGCCGAGATTGACGCGGTACTGCTGCAACGCACGCTGAGCGTCAATCTGATGGCACCGTTTTTTCTGGCACAGGCGGCGTTGCCGTGGATGCAACGTCAGGGGGGCGGCAGCATTCTGGTGACCTCGTCGGTCACCGGGCCGCGGGTGGCTTATCCGGGGCTGGCGCACTATGCCGCTTCCAAGGCGGGGGTAAACGGTTTTATTCGCGCGGCGGCGCTGGAGCTGGCGGCGGCAGGCATTCGGGTCAACGGCGTGGAGCCGGGGATGATCCGCACACCGGCGATGGCTAATCTGGGGGGCTCTGCGGTCAATCAGGCGATTGCCGCAGCAGTACCGCTCGGGCGGCTGGGGGAGCCGGAAGACATTGCGGCGGCGATGGTGTTTCTCGCCTCACCGGCGGCGGCCTATATCACCGGCCAAACGCTGGTGGTGGACGGCGGCGCATTACTCCCCGAGGCTCATCCTCTTCTTTCTTGACGTTGCAGCGTTGTTGGCTGCATACGCTCACCCCAGTCACTTACTTAAGTAAGCTCCTGGGGACTCACGCCCTGGCCGCCTAGCTGCAACGCCAATTAATTAGAGGATGATAACCGGAAGGATCATTTCTTTGCAGGATGGGCGGTCACGTTGGCGGGCAGTTTGTCGCCCAGGGTGATCAACTCGTCCAGCAACTCCATCAGTTGGCCCATCTTCTGCTGCGAAAATGCGGCTTCAATCTCACCGTAACCCTGTTCAACCTGATGGCGTGCCACTTCATACAGATCCTGGCCTTGCTGGGTCAGCGAAACATACAGCTTGCGCTGATCGTTAACCGGCTTCAGGCGGAAGATCAGCTTATCGCGCTCCATGCGCGACAAAATGCCGGTCAGGCTGGGGCGCAGGATGCAGGTTTCCGCCGCCAATTCGTGGAATTCAATTGAACGGCTGTTGGCCAGTACGCGAATGATGCGCCATTGCTGTTCCGTTAGGTTATGGCTTTTCAGTATCGGGCGGAAAAACCCCATGGCGGTTTCGCGCGCCTGCAGCAGGGCAATGGTTAAGGATTCATGCATAGATTTGGCCTTAGCTATCAAGGTGTTCGTTATTCCGGTGCCGAACGCAGGGATGCAATGAACGGCCTGGATTTATTAATAACTTAATAGTAGCCAAGTTTACCCCGACGGATAAAGCGAAAATGTAGCTGCGGGTGGAAAAATCGCCTGAAATTGATTAATACGTTGAATAATAACGCTAATGTTCGTGACTTGTGAATATTTTGTTATCACGATCACAAATCAACCCACCCGCGTTGCGTAAAAGCTGAACAGCGTATAAAAGTAATCATTAACATATTAATGAATGCCGGTTGTCATGTTCTGTCATTGAAAGGAGTTTGCATGAAAGGCACTGTATTTTCCGTCGCGTTGAACCACCGCAGCCAGATGGACGCTTGGGATCAGGCGTTCCATCAGCCACCTTATAAAACCCCGCCCAAGACCCCGGTGTGGTTTATCAAACCGCGTAATACCTACCTCGCCAACGGCGGGGCGATCCCGTTTCCTGCCGGTGAACAAGTGCAGAGCGGCGCCACGCTGGCGGTGGTGATTGGCAATACCGCGCGCAAGGTGCCGGCCGAACGGGTGGCCGACTATCTGGCCGGTTATGCGCTGGCCAATGACATCAGCCTGCCGGAAAGCAGCTTTTACCGCCCGGCAATCAAAGCAAAATGCCGCGACGGCTTCTGCCCGCTGGGGGATCTCGGCCAGTTGGCGACCCCCGGTAAGTTGGAAATCATCACCGAAATCAACGGTGTGGAACAGGATCGCTGGTCGACGGCCGATCTGCTGCGTTCAGTGCCGGAACTGATCGCCGCCATCAGCGATTTTATTACCCTGCAGCCGGGTGACGCGGTGCTGATCGGCACGCCGCACCAGCGGGTGGAGATTAAACCCGGAGACGAAGTCACGGTGCGTGCCGCCGGTCTGCCGACTCTGACCAACCGCGTGACGCAGGCAGGAGAAGCATCATGAAACACGCCCGTATTCGCCATCATGGCCAAATTGTTAACGTCAACGTCGACGATCAACTGCGTGTCATCCTGCCGGACGGCAGCGTTGTCGATGAGTTGGACGTCGAGTGGTTGCCACCGGCGCAAGGCACGGTGTTTGCCCTGGGCCTGAATTATGCCGACCACGCCAGCGAGCTGGAATTCAAGGCACCGGAAGAACCGCTGGTGTTCCTGAAGGCACCGAACACCCTGACCGGGCATCGTCAGGTGTCGGTACGCCCGGCCGACGTCGAGTATATGCACTACGAAGCCGAGCTGGTGGCGGTGATCGGCAAAACCGCACGCAATGTCAGCCGTGAGAACGCCATGGACTATGTGGCGGGTTACACCCTGTGTAACGACTATGCCATCCGCGACTATCTGGAAAATTACTACCGCCCGAACCTGCGGGTGAAAAGCCGCGACACCCTGACGCCGATCGGTCCGTACATTGTCGATCGCGATGATATTGCCGACCCACACAGCTTGGCGCTCAGCACTTACGTCAACGGTGAACTGCGTCAGCGCGGCAGCACCGGCGACATGATTTTTGATATCCCCTATTTGATCAGCTACCTGAGTGAGTTTATGACGCTGCAGCCGGGCGACATGATCGCCACCGGCACCCCGAAAGGGTTGGCCGACGTGCAGCCGGGTGACGAAGTGGTGGTGGAAATCGAGGGCATCGGCCGTCTGGTTAACCACATCATCAGTGAAAAAGATTACGAGGAAAGCCTGCGATGAAAACCATCAACCATTGGATTAACGGTAAAAACGTAGCCAGTAAAGAGTACTTCACCACCACCAACCCGGCCAACGGCGAGGTGCTGGCGGAAGTGGCGTCTGGCGGACAGCTGGAGATCGACCAGGCGGTGGCCGCCGCCAAGGCCGCTTTCCCTAAATGGGCCAATACGCCAATGAAAGAGCGTGCGCGTCTGATGCGCCGTCTGGGTGAACTGATCGACGAGAACGTACCGCAGATCGCCGAGATGGAAACGGCCGACACCGGTCTGCCGATCCACCAAACCAAAAACGTACTGATCCCACGCGCCTCGCACAACTTTGAGTTCTTCGCCGAGATCTGCCAGCAGATGAACGGCCGCACCTACCCGGTGGACGACAAGATGCTCAACTACACGCTGATCCAGCCGGTCGGGGTGTGCGCGCTGGTGTCGCCGTGGAACGTGCCTTTCATGACCGCCACCTGGAAAACCGCGCCTTGCCTGGCATTGGGCAACACCGCGGTGCTGAAAATGTCCGAGCTGTCGCCGCTGACCGCCGATCGTCTGGGCGAACTGGCGCTGGAAGCCGGTATTCCGCCCGGGGTGCTCAACGTGGTGCAGGGTTATGGCTCCACCGCCGGGGATGCGTTGGTACGCCATAAAGACGTGCGCGCCGTGTCCTTTACCGGCGGTACCGCCACCGGTCGCCGGATTATTGAAAGCGCCGGGCTGAAGAAGTTTTCCATGGAGCTGGGCGGTAAATCGCCGGTGCTGATTTTTGAAGATGCCGACATTGAACGTGCGCTGGACGCCGCGCTGTTCACCATTTTCTCGATCAACGGTGAACGCTGCACCGCCGGTTCTCGCATCTTTATTCAGGAGAGCATTTACCCGGAATTCGTCAAACGCTTCGCCGAGCGCGCCAACCGCCTGCGAGTGGGAGATCCGCAAGATCCCAACACCCAGGTCGGCGCGTTGATCAGCCCGCAGCACTGGGAAAAAGTTTCCGGCTATATCCGCCTTGGCATCGAAGAAGGGGCAACTCTGCTGGCCGGCGGCCCGGATAAACCGGCCGGTCTGAGCCACGGCAACTTCCTGCGCCCGACGGTGCTGGCGGATGTCGACAACCGGATGCGCATTGCGCAGGAGGAGATTTTTGGGCCGGTGGCCTGCCTGCTGCCATTCAAATCAGAAGAAGACGGCCTGCGCATGGCCAACGACGTGGAATACGGCCTGGCGTCGTATATCTGGACGCAGGATGTGAGCAAGGTGCTGCGTCTGGCCCGCAATATTGAAGCGGGCATGGTTTTTGTTAACACCCAAAACGTACGCGATCTGCGCCAGCCGTTTGGCGGCGTTAAATCCTCCGGTACCGGCCGTGAAGGCGGGGAATACAGCTTCGAAGTGTTTGCCGAGATGAAGAACGTGTGTATTTCCATGGGTGATCACCCGATCCCACGCTGGGGCGTCTAAATCAGCTCCATGTTTTAAAACTAAAACAGGCTATACCCAACAGCTTTCGGATTGGGGCTAGGCGGCAAGTACGGACATCCCCAGGAGCTTACTTAGGTAAGTGACTGGGGTGACCGTAGGCAGCCAACAACGCAGCAATTCGAAAGATGAAGGGGATAGGAGGTTGTATGGGTAAGTTAGCTTTGGCCGCCAAAATTACGCATGTTCCATCGATGTATCTGTCGGAAATGCCAGGAAAAAACCACGGTTGCCGTCAGTCGGCGATCGACGGGCATAAAGAGATCAGCGCGCGCTGCCGCGAAATGGGCGTCGACACCATTATCGTGTTCGACACCCACTGGCTGGTGAACAGCGCCTATCACATCAACTGCAGCCCGCATTTCGAAGGGCTGTATACCAGTAACGAACTGCCGCACTTCATCCGCGACATGACCTACGAATACGAAGGCAACCCGGCGCTGGGGCAGTTGATCGCCGCGGAAGCCTGCAAACTTGGGGTGCGTGCCAAGGCGCATGAGATCCCAAGTCTGAAGCTGGAATACGGCACGCTGGTACCGATGCGCTACATGAACAGCGACAAACATTTCAAGGTGATTTCGATCTCGGCGTTTTGCACCGTACATGACTTTGCCGATAGCCGTCGGCTGGGGGAAGCGATCAAAACCGCGATTGATAAATACGACGGCACGGTGGCGGTATTGGCCAGCGGTTCGCTTTCACACCGCTTTATCGACGACCAGCGTGCCGAAGAGGGCATGAACAGCTATACCCGCCAGTTTGACCAGCAGATGGACGAACGGGTGGTCAAGCTGTGGGAAGAAGGGCGCTTCCGCGAGTTTTGCGAAATGCTACCGGAGTACGCCGACTACTGCTATGGCGAAGGCAACATGCATGACACCGTGATGCTGCTCGGCCTGCTGGGGTGGGACAAATATGACGGCAAGGTGGAGTTCATTACCCCGCTGTTCGCCAGTTCCGGCACCGGGCAGGTTAACGCCGTGTTCCCGCTGCCGGCCGAAGCCTGAGGAGCCTCCATGCCCCATTTTTACGCTGAATGTACCGACAACATCCGCCGTGAGGCGGATTTACCCGCGCTGTTCGCCAAGGTCAATCAGGCGCTGGCAGATACCGGGATTTTCCCACTGGCCGGGGTGCGCAGCCGTGCCATCTGGCTGGATACCTGGCAGATGGCTGACGGCCAGCGGGATTATGCTTTTGTGCATATGACGCTGAAGATCGGCCACGGCCGTAGCCTGGAAAGCCGTGAACAGGTGGGGGCGATGCTGTTTACGCTGATCACTGAGCACTTCGCCGAGCTGATGGCCAACCGCTATCTGGCGCTGTCGTTCGCCATGGAAGAGCTGGATCCGGTGCTGAACTACAAGCAAAACAATGTCCACGCGCTATTCCGTAAAGAGTAAGGGGCCGTCAATGTTGGATAAAGAGCTGGTTAGCCGTGCCGTGCAACGTTTGCATCAGGCAGAGCAGAACCGTGAGCAGATCCGCGCGCTGTCGCTGGATCATCCCGAGATCTCCATCGAAGACGCCTATGCCATTCAGCGGCAGTGGGTGGCGCTGAAAATCGCCGAAGGCCGCACCTTGAAGGGCCATAAAATCGGCCTGACGTCGCGCGCCATGCAGGTCAGTTCGCAGATCACTGAACCGGATTTCGGTGCGTTGCTGGATGACATGTTTTTCAACGACGGCAGCGATATTCCGATCGATCGTTTTATCGTGCCGCGCGTTGAGGTAGAGCTGGCGTTTGTACTGGCCAAACCGCTGCGCGGGCCGAACTGCACGCTGTTTGACGTCTACAACGCCACCGATTACATCATTCCGGCGCTGGAGATCATCGATGCACGCAGCCATAACATCGACCCTGAAACTCAGCGCCCGCGCAAAGTGTTCGACACCATTTCCGATAACGCCGCTAACGCCGGTGTGGTGATGGGTGGCCGGCCAATCAAACCGGACGCGTTGGATCTGCGTTGGATCAGTGCGTTGCTGTACCGCAACGGGGTGATCGAAGAATCTGGCGTCGCAGCGGCGGTGTTGAACCATCCGGCCAACGGCGTGGCCTGGCTGGCCAACAAGCTGTTCCCGTATGACGTGGAACTGGAAGCCGGACAGGTGATCCTCGGCGGCTCCTTTACCCGGCCGGTAGCCGCACGACGTGGCGATACCTTCCATGCCGATTACGGCCCGATGGGTTGCATTAGCTGCCGGTTTGTTTGATTTCCCCCCTCAGGGAGGGGAAAACACCATGGAGAACACAATGTTAACCAACGTTTTTAAGCAGGCGCTGCAGGAAAAACGCCCGCAGATTGGCCTGTGGCTGGGGTTGTGCAGCAGCTACAGCGCCGAACTGTTGGCCGGCTCCGGTTTTGACTGGTTGTTGATCGACGGCGAACACGCGCCTAATAACGTGCAAACGGTACTGGGTCAGTTGCAGGCGATTGCGCCTTACCCGAGCCAGCCAGTGGTGCGCCCGGCATGGAATGACGCGGTGCTGATCAAGCAACTGCTGGACATCGGCGTGCAGACGCTGTTGATCCCAATGATCCAGAACGCCGAACAGGCGCGTGATGCGGTGCGTGCTACCCGTTATCCGCCGCACGGCATACGCGGTGTTGGCAGCGCGCTGGCGCGTGCGTCACGCTGGAATCGGGTGCCGGATTATCTGCAACAGGCCGACGCGCAGATGTGCGTGTTGGTGCAAATCGAAACCCGTGAGGCGGTTAAAAACCTGGACGAGATCCTGCAGGTGGAAGGGGTTGATGGGGTATTTATCGGCCCGGCTGATCTGAGTGCCGACATGGGATACGCCGGTAATCCACAGCAACCGGAGGTGCAACGCACCATCGACGATGCCATTGCGCGCATCAGCGCTGCCGGCAAGGCGCCGGGCATTCTGACCGCTAACCCGGAGCTGGCGCAGCATTATCTGGCGTCCGGCGCGCTGTTTGTCGCGGTCGGGGTAGATACCACCCTGCTGGCGCGGGCGGCGGAGTCCCTGGCCGGTCGCTTTAAGCAGCAACAGCCTCCCGTGCAATCACCGGGCGTTTATTAGGTTGCAGGACGCAATCTTACTGGAGACACCATGAGCAACGTCGATTCGCTGCCGCCGGTCAACCCGGCGCAGCAACATAAAGCGTTAACCGCCACCGAGCAATCGGTGATTAAAAAGTTATTTCGGCGACTGATTATTTTCCTGTTTGTGCTGTTTGTTTTCTCTTTCCTCGACCGTATCAACATCGGTTTCGCCGGGTTAACCATGGGCAAGGATCTCGGCCTCAGCTCGACCATGTTCGGTCTGGCGGCGACCCTGTTCTACGTCACCTATGTGATCTTCGGTATCCCGAGCAATATCATGCTGGGGATCGTCGGGGCACGGCGTTGGATCGCCACCATTATGGTGCTGTGGGGCATCGCCTCGACCTGCACTCTGTTCGCCACCGGGCCGACCAGCCTGTATGTGCTGCGGATGATCGTCGGCATCACCGAAGCCGGTTTTTTGCCAGGGATTCTGGTGTATCTCACCTACTGGTTCCCGGCGTTTTACCGCGCCCGGGCCAATGCGCTGTTTATGATCGCCATGCCGGTAACCATGGCGATTGGCTCGCTGGTGTCAGGCTATATTCTGGCGCTGGACGGGCTGATGAAGCTCAAGGGCTGGCAATGGCTGTTCCTGGTGGAAGGTATTCCTTCGGTGCTGCTGGGCGTGGTGGTGTGGTTCTACCTGGACGATACCCCGGCCAAGGCCAAGTGGCTGACCGACGAAGAAAAAACCAGTCTGAAAGCCATGATGGATGCCGACAAGCTGCAACTGGTGCAGCCCAATGGCCCGGGTAGCCACCGGGCTATGCAGCAGCGCAATCTGTGGCGGGAAATCTTCACCCCGATTGTGCTGATGTACACGTTGGCCTATTTCTGCCTGACCAACACCCTGAGCGCCATCAACATCTGGACGCCGCAGATCCTGCAGAGCTTTAACCAGGGCAGCAGCAACATCGTGATCGGCATTTTGGCGGCGATCCCGCAGATCTGCACCATCGCCGGGATGATTTGGTGGAGTAAAAGATCGGATCGATTGCAGGAGCGCAAACACCATACCGCGCTGCCGTACCTGTTTGCCGCCGCCGGTTGGCTGCTGGCTTCGGCCACCGACCACAGCATGATCCAACTGCTGGGGATCGTCATGGCTTCTGTCGGCTCGTTCACCGCCATGGCGATCTTCTGGACTACGCCGGATCAGTCGATCAGCCTGGAGGCGCGGGCGATCGGGATCGCGGTGATCAACGCCACCGGCAACATAGGATCGGCAGTCAGCCCGCTATTGATCGGCTGGTTTAAGGATCTGACCGGCAGCTTTAACTCCGGGCTGTATTTTGTTTCGGCACTGTTGATCATCGGCGCACTGATCGTCTGGCGTATTCCGATGCAGGGCTCGCGCCCACGGGCCACGCCTTAATGGGGACAGTTTAGGGGCGCCACATGCGGCGCCCCTGCCGCACAGCCGTAGGGGTTGAGCACGCTCAACCCGTTCTCGGGGGAATGAGGTCAATACATGCAGAAAAGTACCGGTTTTATCGCCAACATCGATATCTGCAAAGAGTACGATGCGCGTTACGCCACGGATGAAGTGCATTACGAAACCTTTGCCGGGCTGGCGGCCTTTTTTGGCCGCGATATGCAGGTGCACTGGCACGACCGCTTCTTCCAGGTGCACTTTCTGGAGACCGGCAAGATTGAACTGCAATTGGATGACCAGCACTATTCGGTGCAGGCGCCGCTGTTTATCCTGACGCCGCCCTCGGTGCCGCATGCCTTCTTCACCGAGCCGGACAGCGACGGTCACGTGCTGACGGTGCGCCAGGAGTTGATCTGGCCCCTGCTGGAGCGGCTGTATCCCGGCAGCAATTTGGCAATGGATATGCCGGGTATTTGTTTGTCGATGGCCGACGCGCCGCAGGAACTGACGGCGCTCAGCCATTACTGGGCGTTGATCCGGCGTGAGTTCTGCCAGCGCTTGACCGGCCGCGAACAGACGCTGACGTTACTGGCGCAGGCGGTGTTGACCCTGCTGTTGCGCAATGCGTCGCTGGAGGACTCCGCCACCAGTGGCGTGCGCGGTGAGCTGAAATTGTTCCAGCGCTTCAATCGGATGGTGGACGAACGCTTCCGCGATCATCTGCCGGTGCCGGACTATGCCCAGGCGCTGGGCGTCACCGAATCAAGACTCAACGACCTGTGTCGGCGTTTCGCCAATCAGCCGCCCAAACGACTGATATTCGATCGCCTGCTGCGCGAGGCCAAACGTATGCTGCTGTTCAGCGCTTGCACGGTGCATGAAACCGCTTATAGCCTGGGTTTTAAAGATCCGGCCTATTTCGCCCGCTTTTTCAATCGGCTGGAAGGCTGTTCCCCCTCGACCTACCGCGCCGCACAACATTCCCTTTCGTAAGCTGGATCACAGTTTGCCGCTAAAGCGGCAAACCTGCCTGAAAAGTACCGGCGATTGCCGCAAAAGTCTCTTCTCGAAACCGGCGTTGGGGGCTTCAATTAAGCAACCAAAAGAAAACATTATTTTAACAAGTGGCCGAGCCCACGGCCCCTAAAATACCGATTACGAGGAAGAGTTAAATGAAACCTGAAGACTTTCGTGCTGACAACAAACGCCCGTTCACCGGTGACGAATACCTGAAGAGCTTGCAGGACGGCCGTGAAATTTATATCTATGGCGAGCGGGTGAAAGACGTAACCACCCATCCGGCATTCCGTAATGCGGCGGCCTCGGTCGGTCAACTGTACGACTCACTGCATGACCCGGTTAGCCAGGACCGCTTGTGTTGGGGCACCGATACCGGCAACGGCGGCTACACCCACAAATTCTTCCGCTACGCTCGCAGCCCGGAAGAGCTGCGTCAGCAGCGTGATGCCATCGCCGACTGGTCGCGTCAGAGCTACGGCTGGATGGGGCGCACCCCGGACTACAAAGCGGCCTTCGGCTCCGCGCTGGGCGCTAATCCCGAGTTTTACGGCCAGTTCGCCGACAACGCACGCCACTGGTACAAACGCATTCAGGAAACCGGGCTGTACTTTAACCACGCTATCGTCAACCCGCCGATTGACCGCCACAAGCCGGTCAACGAAGTGAAAGACGTGTTTATTCAGGTGGAGAAAGAGACCGACGCCGGCATTATCGTCAGCGGCGCGAAGGTGGTAGCGACTAACTCGGCGCTGACCCACTACAACTTTATCGGCTTCGGTTCGGCCCAGGTGATGGGCGATAACCCGGATTTCGCGCTGATGTTTGTCGCACCTATGGATGCCGAAGGGGTGAAACTGATCTCCCGCGCCTCCTATGAACTGGTGGCTGGTGCCACCGGATCGCCGTTCGATTACCCGCTCTCGAGCCGTTTTGATGAGAACGATGCGATCCTGATTATGGATCATGTGTTGATCCCATGGGAAAACGTGCTGATCTACCGCGATTTCGATCGTTGTCGTCGCTGGAGTACCGAAGGGGGATTCGCCCGCTTGTTCCCGTTACAGGCCTGTGTTCGCCTGGCGGTGAAGATGGACTTTATCACTGCGCTGCTGCAAAAGAGCCTGTCCTGTACCGGCGTGCTGGAGTTCCGTGGCGTGCAGGCCGATCTGGGCGAAGTGGTAGCCTGGCGCAATCTGTTCTGGTCGCTGACCGATGCGATGTGTGCCGAAGCCACCAAGTGGGAAAATGGCGCTTATCTGCCGGATTCCGCTGCGCTACAGACTTACCGCGTGATGGCACCAATGGCCTACGCCAAGGTGAAGAACATCATCGAAAAGAACGTCACCAGCGGCCTGATTTACCTGCCGTCCAGCGTGCGTGACATGAATAACCCGGAGATCGACAAGTACCTGTCTCGCTATGTGCGCGGATCCGACGGTATGGATCACGTCGAGCGCATCAAGATCCTCAAGCTGATGTGGGATGCGATCGGCAGTGAATTCGGCGGGCGTCATGAGCTGTATGAGATCAACTACGCCGGCAGCCAGGACGAGATCCGTCTGCAGTGCCTGCGCCAGGCGCAGGGATCCGGCACCATGGGCAAGATGATGGAGATGGTCGACAAATGCCTGTCCGACTACGACCAGCACGGCTGGAAAGTGCCGCATCTGCATAACAATGACGACATTAATCAGTTGGATAGACTGCTTAAGTGATCCGTAAGGAGGTTTGTATGTCTCAGGAAAATGAACACCGTCTGCTGTTTCGCGACGCCATGGCCAGCCTGTCCGCAGCGGTGAATATCGTCACGACCGACGGCCCGGCGGGGCGCTGTGGTATCACTGCCACCGCGGTGTGCTCGGTGACCGATACACCACCGACGCTGCTGGTGTGCATAAACCGCAACAGCGCGATGAACCCGGTATTCCAGGCCAATCAGCGGCTGTGCGTCAACGTGTTGAACCATGAGCAGGAGCTGATGGCCCGCCACTTTGCCGGTATGACCGAGGTCAGCATGGAAGAACGTTTCCGTTTGGATGACTGGCAGAGCGGCACGCTGGGGCAGCCGGTGCTGCGTAACACGCTGGCCAGCCTGGAAGGGGAGATCGAGCAGATCCAGTGCATCGGCACCCATCAGGTGTATCTGGTGCAGATCCGCCAGATCGTGGTGAGTGCGGCTGGCAACGGGCTGATCTACTTCAAACGCAACTTCCATCCGGTGATGCACGAAAGGCTGGCTCTGGCCTGACATTCATGGGGCGCAGCTCACTGCTGCGCCCCATGGCATTAACTCTTATTCGCCGCCAAATCACTTACCAACCGGTTCACCGGATCGCTCATGTTGGTGAATTTGCTCAGCTCCGAACGGGTCACCACCACAAACACCCCGACGTTTTTCTGCGGGATCATCGCCATATAGGTAATAAAGCCGCCACCCCCGCCGGTTTTCTGAATAATCCCCGGCAGTTCGCCATTCGGTGCCATATACACCCAGCCTAGCCCCAGCGCACTGGCTTCACCCGGTACGTCCATGCCTTTTAGCGACACCAGATCGTTGCGCTGGAAATACATGGTCTGTTCGCTGGCGGCGGTCGATTTGCGTGAACCGGAAACGTTGGAGGTCAGGAACTGCTGCATCCAGCGCTGCATGTCGCGCGGCGTGGAGTAAACGCCGCCGCTACCACCCGCGGCAGTGGTGTCACGGCAGGCGCTGGGGCCGGCCGAGGCCACCATCAGGCGTGAACACTGTTCGGCGCTTGGGCTCAGGGTGGTATCGACCATACCGAGCGGTGCGGTGATCTTTTCCTTCAGCAGGGCGCTATAAGGTTTGCCCGCTGCGCGCGACAGCGCATCGGCCAGCAGGTCATACGCCAGGTTCGAATAAGAGGCACGTACACCCGGTGGTACCGCAACGTTGGCATGTTCCAGCCACTGCCAGCGCTGCGCCTTGGTCGGCCAGGTAAAGACTGGCGTTTTCGGCGGCTTCTTGCCCGGTTGTTCACGCGGCAGCGCGCTGGTATGGGTTGCCAGGTTCAGTAACGTGATCGGTTGGCGAGTGTTATAAGCCGGGACGTAAGCGCCCTGCGGGGCGTATTTGCGCAGCGGATCGTTGAGCTTGACCCGGCCTTCCGCCGCCATCTTGACCATCACTTCGCTGGTCATCAGCTTGGTGATAGAGGCGATGCGGATCAGAGAGTCCGGGCGTGGGCGCAGGTTATTACCGGGTTTGGTATCGCCAAAACTGCGGTTAACCACCTGATTACCGTCGATCACCACCAGTGCCATACCGGTGGCACCGCTGTTGTAGAAAATATGTTCGGCATACTGGTCGACAATTTGCGAGGCCAGTTGCGGTGCGGCGGCCTGCGCGGCCAGCGGGGCGGCACACAGGCTCAGCGCCAGCAATGAAGCGGAGAAAGAGTTCTTCAACGGTTGTTATCCATTTTAAAAGGCAACAGGAAAAAGGCCTGAACCGGGATATGACCCGGTTTCGTCTGCTGTCAGTGTAATGTGCCGCGGCCCTGGCTGCATGTGGAAAAAAGAGCGGTTTGATAAATAATTTTCTGCCGCCCTGATGAGGCCGAATCGACTTACTGTACGCGGGTGAAAATGGCGATCACCTGATCCAAATGGGCCTTCATTGCCTTGCGCGCACCGCGCACGTCACGCGCTTCGATCGCCGCTAAAATGGCCTGATGTTCCTGCTCGGAACGGTGTGACATATCGTCCGGCGTATAGTTGCGTTGCAGTACGCGGAACATGCTGCCATAACGGTGGCCAAGCAGGTGGCCGATGATAAAGGCGTAGGCCGGGTTGCCGCTGGCCTGGGCGATGCGGATATGGAACAACCGGTCGCCGGGGTGGGTGGCCGATCCTTCTCGGTTATCGCGGCAGTTTTGTTCGTAGGCGGCGCGGATGCCTGCCAGCTCCTGGTCAGTGGCATGGCGGGCGGCCAGCGCGGCGGTTTCCGGTTCGATCAATAAACGGGTTTGCAGCAGTGAGAAGGGCGGCAGCTCGGCATTAAAATCCAGCTCGATATTCAGTTCATCGTCAATTTCTGCCCACTGACCGCGCCCGGCCTGTGCCATCACCGGTTCCTGTGAAATCATTACCGGCGTCTGTGCCCGGACGATCACCCCATTGCCGACTTTGACATCCACCAGGCCAATCACTTCGAGTGCGATCAATGCCTCACGCACGGAGGCACGGCTGACCTGCAACTGCTGGGCCAGATCCCGCTCGGACGGCAGGCGGCTGCCTGGTGGAAATTCATTATTATCGATGAGCCGTTTCAATTGATCGGCTATCTGCCTGTAAATTCGGGGATTTTCCAGTCGGGTGATCGGCATTTTTTACCTTAGGCTGTTCGATGTTAAGTGATGTTGCGCACAAATATTACTCAAGCCGCTTGAGTAATCGTTATTCAAGTGTAAAAAATTGGTTAATCAAAATGCTGTTTTAAGTGTGTCTCATAACATTCTCACCAAACCATAACGCGTAAAGCGTCTTTTGTCATGTTAAAGGTCCGACCTTTAAACGCCTTTAATGGCCTGACCATTAGGCCTTTAGGCCAAGGGAGCGAAAATGAATTTAACTGGAAAACGCGTGCTGATCACCGCCGCCGGACAGGGGATTGGCTTCAGCACTGCCAGGCTGTTTGCCGATGCGGGCGCCGAGGTGATCGCCACCGATATCAACACCGAACAACTGCAGGGGCTGCCCGGCATTCGGCCGATGACGCTAAACGTGACCGATACTGCGGCGATCGCCGTGGCGGCGGAAACCCTGGGGCCGATCGACGTGCTGTTCAACTGCGCCGGCGTGGTACACAGCGGCTCGATCCTTGAGTGCAGTGAGGAGCAGTGGGCGTTTGCCCTCGATCTTAATGTGACGGCGATGTTCCACATGATCCGCGCCTTCTTGCCCGGCATGCTGGCGCGCAAAAACGGTTCGATTATTAACATGTCGTCGGTCGCCTCCAGCGTGAAAGGGGTGCCGAACCGCTTCGCTTACAGCGCCAGCAAGGCGGCGGTGATCGGCCTGACGCGTTCAGTGGCGGCGGATTACGTCACCCAGGGTATTCGTTGCAACGCCATTTGCCCCGGCACGGTGGAATCACCGTCGCTGCGCCAGCGTATTGCCGAACAGGCGCGTGAACAGGGCCGCAGCGAAGAAGAGGTGTATCAGGCGTTTGTGGCCCGCCAGCCGATTGGCCGTATTGGCACCACCGGCGAGATTGCCCAGTTGGCGCTCTATCTGGCGTCTGACGCCAGTTCCTATACCACAGGTACGGTACAGATTATTGACGGCGGCTGGAGCAACTGAGGCCCGGAACTTCAGGCGATGACGCCCGATACATTTTTCTACAGTGAGGACAGGATGAAACTTTTACGTTATGGCGCACCGGGACAGGAACGCCCGGGAATATTAGACAGTCAGGGGCAGATCCGTGACCTGTCGCAGCATATCGCCGACCTGAGCGGTGAGGCACTGTTGCCCGCCGCTTTGGACAAACTGCGCGCGCTGGATATTAACCAACTGCCGACGGTGGCCGGACAGCCGCGTTTGGGGCCATGCGTGGGCCACATCGGCAAATTTATCTGCATTGGTCTGAATTATGCCGATCATGCGGCGGAAACCGGCGCGGCGATCCCTTCTGAGCCGGTGGTGTTCAGCAAATGGACCAGCGCGGTGGTCGGGCCTAACGATCAGGTGCAAATCCCGCGTGACTCGCGCAAGACCGACTGGGAGGTGGAGCTGGGCGTGATCATTGGTCAGGGCGGACGCTATATCAGCGAGCAGGACGCGATGCAGCACGTCGCCGGTTACTGCGTGATTAACGACGTCTCGGAGCGTGAATTCCAAATCGAACGCGGCGGCACCTGGGACAAGGGCAAGGGGTGCGACACCTTTGGCCCCACCGGGCCCTGGCTGGTGACCGCCGATGAAATTGCCGATCCTCATCGCCTGAATCTGTGGCTGGAGGTGGACGGCAAGCGCTATCAGGATGGCAACACCAGCACCATGATTTTCCGTATTCCTCAAATCATCAGCTATCTGAGCCGCTTTATGAGCCTGCAGCCGGGCGATGTGATCTCTACCGGCACGCCACCGGGTGTTGGCATGGGACAGAAGCCAACGCCTCTCTACCTGAAAGCCGGGCAGACGATGCGGCTGGGGATTGAAGGATTGGGTGAACAGCGTCAAACAACCGTACAAGCCTGATGTGGAGCACTGCCATGACGAAGATTACCGCACTGCGGGTTGAAGATATCCGCTTCCCCACCTCGCTGGCGCTGGACGGATCCGACGCGATGAATCCGGATCCGGATTACTCCGCCGCTTACGTGATCCTGGAGACCGATCGCGACGATCTGAGCGGTCACGGGCTGACCTTTACCATTGGTCGCGGCAATGAGATCTGCTGCGCGGCGATCCGCGCGCTGGAGCATCAGATCGTCGGAGTGTCGTTGGAAGAGATCGCTGCCGATATGGGTGCCTTCTGGCGGCGTTTTACCAGTGACAGCCAGCTGCGCTGGATCGGCCCGGACAAAGGGGCGATCCACCTGGCAACCGGGGCGGTGATCAACGCAGTTTGGGATCTGTGGGCCAAAGCCGAAGGCAAGCCGGTGTGGCGACTGGTGGCCGAGATGACTCCCGAGGAACTGGTGCGCTGTATTGATTTTCGCTACATCACCGACTGCATTACCCCGCAGGAAGCGCTCACCCTGCTCAGACAGCGGGCGCAGGGCAAGGAACAGCGCCTGGAGCGGCTGCTGCAGGACGGTTACCCCTGCTACACCACTTCCGCCGGCTGGCTGGGTTACCCGGACGACAAGCTGCGCCGGCTGTGCCAGGAAGCGGTCGATGCCGGTTTCTCCTACCTGAAACTGAAGGTGGGACGCGATCTGGAAGATGATATCCGCCGGGTGCGCATTGCCCGCGAGGTGATCGGCCCCGATCGTCAACTGATGATCGACGCCAACCAGGTGTGGGAAGTCAACGACGCTATTCCCTGGGTGAAGCATCTGGCATTCGCCAAGCCTTGGTTTATCGAAGAACCGACCAGTCCGGACGACGTGGAAGGGCATCGCCGCATCCGCGAAGGAGTGCACCCGGTAAAAGTGGCCACCGGCGAGATGTGCCAAAACCGCATCATGTTCAAGCAGTTCATCATGCGTGAGGCGATTGACGTGGTGCAGATTGACGCCTGTCGTCTTGGCGGCGTCAACGAAGTGCTGGCGGTGATGCTGATGGCGGCCAAATACCAACTGCCTGTGTGCCCGCATGCCGGGGGCGTGGGATTGTGCGAGTACGTTCAGCATCTGTCGATGATCGACTACCTGTGTATTGCCGGCACCCACGACGGCCGGGTGATCGAATACGTCGATCATCTGCATGAACATTTTGTCCACCCCTGTGAGGTCAGAGGGGCGGCCTACATGCCGCCGCTCAATCCCGGCTATTCGATTGAGATGCATGCGGCGTCGCTTGAACAGTACCGGTTCCGCGGTTGAACGGGCAACAAGCCATGCTGCGCATCGACGCTCATCAACATTACTGGCATTACCATCCGCAGCGCTATCCGTGGATCAGCGAGCAGATGGCGGTGTTGCGACAGGATTTTGGCCCGAAACAGCTTGAACCCTTGCTGCAACAGCACGGTTTTGACGGCGCGCTGGTGGTGCAGGCTCGCCAGTGTGAGCAGGAAACCCAGACGTTACTGGCGCAGGCCCAGCAAAGCCAAGGCGTATGCGGCGTCGTGGGCTGGCTGGACATCACCGCACCCCAGTTGTCGCAGCAGTTGGAGCAACTGCAACAGCAACCTTTGTTGCGCGGCCTGCGTCATCTGGTGCAGGACGAACCACAGCCGGACGCCTGGCTGACACGGCCGGAAGTGCGGCGTGGTATGCAGGCGGTGCAGCGGCACGGCTACGTTTACGACATTCTGGTCACTCACCGGCATTTGTCGGCGGCGATGCAGTTTGCCGCCGAACATGACGATTACTGGCTGGTGCTGGACCATTTCGGCAAACCGGATATCGCCCGAGGCGCAGAACACTGGGCGCAGCAAATCAAACCCTTGGCGGCGTTGCCGCACGTGGTCTGTAAGCTGTCCGGGTTAATCACTGAAGCCCCCAACGGGCATTGGCAGGCCTCGCAATTACTGCCGTTTTTTGAGGCGGCGCTGGAGGCGTTCGGTCCGCAGCGACTGATGTTCGGATCCGACTGGCCGGTGTGCCTGCTGGCCGGTGATTACGGCCAGGTTTATCAACTGAGTGAGCAGGCCATCGCCACGCTGAGTCCTTCGCAGCAGGCGGAGATTTGGGGCGGCACGGCCTGCCGAATTTATGGGTTAACGGAGTCTGGTTATGGATCTGTATCTGAAAGATAAGGTGGTGATGGTGACCGGTGGCGGCTCCGGCATCGGTGCGGCTGTCTCCCAACTGCTGGCGGAAGAAGGGGCGATCCCGGTGATTGTCACTAATGCCGTGCCGGAAGCGGAGTTTCTGGCTCAGCTGCGTCGGTTGCAGCCGCAGAGCACGGTGATCATCACCGATCTGTGTGAAGAGCAGGAGTGTCGGCGGGCGGTGGCACAAACGCAGGAAACCTTCGGCCGTATCGATGCATTGGTGAATAACGCCGGGGTTAACGACGGCGTGGGGCTGGAGGCCGGGCGCGAAGCCTTTGTCGGATCGCTGGAGAAAAACCTGATTCATTACTACCTGATGGCGCACCTGTGCCAGTCGGCGTTGCAAAGCAGTAAGGGGGCCATCGTCAATATTGCCTCCAAGACCGCACTCAGTGGGCAGGGCGGCACCAGTGGCTACACCGCCGCCAAGGGCGCGGTGCTGGCTTTGACGCGTGAGTGGGCGGTATCGCTGCGCCATGAAGGCGTGCGGGTGAATGCGGTGGTGCCGGCAGAGGTGATCACGCCGCAGTATCAGCGCTGGATCAATACCTTCGAGCAGCCGGAGCAGCAGCTTGAGAAAATTACCGCGCGCATTCCTTTCGAACAGCGGATGACCACGCCGCAGGAAATCGCCAACACCGTGGTGTTTCTGATCTCATCGCGTTCGTCACACACCACCGGGCAATGGGTGTCGGTGGACGGTGGCTATCTGCATCTCGACCGGGCGATCACATGAGTGGCGCGGAGGGAACGGGGCAGCGCTTTTGTCAGGCACTCGATCTGGTCGATTCACCGGCATTGATCGAGGAATACCTGGGCCATCATCAGCGTATCTGGCCGGAGATTGCCGCCCACCTGCGTGAGCACGGCATTCGGGATATGGAGATTTACCGGCTGGGCACCCGGCTGTTCATGATCGTTGAAGTCAGTACCGAGTTCGATGCCGAGCGGTTTAACGCCGCCGGTTCGAGCAATCCCCACGTGCAGCGCTGGGAAGCCCTGATGTGGCACTACCAGGTGGCCACCCCCTGGACGCCGCAAGGCGAAAAATGGGTGGAGATGGAGCGGATATTCTCTTTGCAAAAACAATAACACTGACATCGTTACCCTACCGAGGATATATCAATGCTTGCTGAAAAAACTGCTGCCCCCCCTCAGGTGGGCGTCAAGGCGACGGCCAATCTGCGCTGGGCTTTTATTCTGGTCACCAGCCTGTTCTTTATGTGGGGGCTGTCGTATGGCCTGTTGGACGTATTAAATAAACACTTTCAGGAAACCCTGCACGTTACCAAAGCGCAGTCGGGATTATTACAGGCGGCGTATTTCGGTGCCTACTTCCTGGTGGCGCTGCCCGCCGGCTATTTTATGGATAAGAAAGGCTACAAGGCCGGCATTCTGATCGGGCTGTGCCTGTATGCGCTGGGGGCACTGCTGTTTGTACCGGCGGCCTCCGCCAACAGTTTTGGCATGTTCCTGTTCGCGCTGTTTGTGATTGCCTGCGGGCTGGGTTGCCTGGAAACCGCAGCCAACCCTTATGCCACAGTATTGGGGGACGCACAGGGGGCCGAACGGCGGCTGAACCTTTCCCAGTCGTTTAACGGGTTAGGGCAGTTTATTGGCCCGATGATCGGCGGTACGCTGTTTTTCTCTGCCACCCAGGGGGCGAGCAGCGGTGACCAAAGTGCGGTGAAGATGACCTATGTGGCGATCGCTGTGCTGGTACTGCTGATTGCCTTTTTATTCAGCCGCACCCGCTTGCCGGACATCCGCGAGGAAGAGCAGCCGGAGCACGGTGAAATTGCTCAGGGGCTTTGGCAGCACAAGCACTTTGTTGGTGGAGTGATTACCCAGTTCTTCTACGTGGCGGCACAGGTCGGCGTCGGTGCGTTCTTTATTAACTACGCCACCGAACACTGGAGCGATGTTTCCAACCAAAGCGCGTCCTATTTGCTCTCCATCGCCATGATTTGCTTTATGGTGGGGCGCTTCTTCAGCACCTGGCTGATGGGCAGGGTCAAACCGGCCACGCTGCTGATGATTTACTCGCTGGTTAACATTGTGCTGTGCGCTGTGGTCATGCTCAGTATGGATGGGATCT
This sequence comes from Serratia proteamaculans, assembly GCF_946227095.1. Taxonomy (GTDB): domain Bacteria; phylum Pseudomonadota; class Gammaproteobacteria; order Enterobacterales; family Enterobacteriaceae; genus Serratia; species Serratia proteamaculans_E. Next base: position 271,721 of record NZ_CAMISV010000005.1, on the reverse strand, counting down.
CGGTGGTGGCGCTGATCGCCGTATTCTTCTTTATGTCGATCATGTTCCCGACCATTTTCGCCCTCGGGGTGAAAAACATGGGTAAACACACCAAGTGCGCCAGTTCCTTTATGATCATGGCGATCGTTGGCGGAGCCATCATGCCTTACTTTATGGGGGCACTGGCGGATCGCTACAGCACCGCGTTGTCGTATTTCCTGCCGCTTTTGTGCTTCGCCGTGGTGTTTGTTTACGGTCTGCAGCAGCGCCGTCGCTAAGCTTACTGCCCGCCGGCTCAGAGAGCGGCGGGCTGAACGGTGGGTGCCAGCTGAATATTATTGCGCCCGTTGTTTTTCGCCTGATATAACGCGGCATCGGCCGCCCGGATCGCCGAGGCGACATCCAGCTTGTTCAGCGCGGAAATTCCCGCACTGAGCGTCACCGTGGTGGTTTCAAACTGATTAAAGCGATGGGGGATTTTTAATTCCTGCACCCGCTGCCGCACCCGTTCAGCCACCTGGGTAGCGTACTCTTCGTTCACGTTGGTCAGCAGCACCAGAAACTCTTCCCCGCCGTAGCGCACCACGATATCGCGTGAACGTACCGAGTCGCGAATAGCGATGGCCACCTGCACCAGCGCCTGGTCACCCATGGTGTGACCATAGTTATCGTTATAAGCCTTGAAGTGATCGATATCGAGCAACACCAAGAAATGACAGTCTGACGGGGGCGTCGGCAGTATATTGATTTTATTCTCCAGGCCCCGGCGGTTATAAAGCCCGGTTAAGGGATCGATCATGCTTAAATTGCTGAACCTGTCCCGTTCGTTATACAGATTAGCCACCAGCGTTTGAGTGAAAAGTTCGCTGCGTTTGAGCATCAGATGATGGATAGAGAATGCGATAATCGGTAATACCGTAGTGAATACGATGCGCATGGTATTGTGCATGCCGTCCAGTAATAGAATGACTAATGCGGACGGAACGGCATGCAGGCAAAAGGCGATAAAGTTATCGGTCAAGGCTATGGCGCTGATAAAGAACATACTGAACAGACTAATTAATAGAAAACTTTGGTTGTTCGGCGCACAGTGCTGACTTTTAAGGTAAATATGTGCCGCCCACAGCAGGCCGAGAACACAGGAAAATAGATTCAATTTTTTGACGTATAACCGTGGAGACTGCAGGGTAAATAACAGTGCCGCCAGACAAAATAGCGGTATACCTAATAAAGGTAGGGTAAAAGCGGGTTTGTTTTGAAATGGGACTAATAATGTAAATACGGAAGAGGCAGCGTTCATCAATAGAAATAAAAATAATGATAAGCGGTGTTTGCTGTTCAGCAGTTCCTGATAAGAACGCGCGTTCATACGGAGTTCACTCTTTACAATATCGATCTGTCGAAAAATTAAGGTTGCGAAAAATTCTGTCGGTGTGAATTAAACACCCGCATTGTATGGTTGTAGATTGTGATTATTAACATGCGAATAAGACTAAGAATTTTCTTATGGCAAACTATCATTTTTCAACCGCTGTGTCATCCGGGTTTGGTTGTTGCAGCGAAAATGATGCGCAGTGAAAAAAAGTGGTATATGATATTGGTTCTCATTATCACTTGAAGGGTAGGGTTATCATGATTGCAGCCATGATTACCGCGTGTGGGTTGTGGGGCGTCAGTTGGTGCCTGGGCAACCGTTTGGCCAGCGCCTGGGGCGTTTTACTGCCATGCGCCTTGATGCCGTTACTGGCATTGATCAACCTGGATATGATGCAACTGCGCACGCTGATTGTGATCGCTATGTTGGCCACATTGGTGATGCTGTTCAACAGTCGCTGGCGTCACTACCTGTTGTTGCCTTCCTGCATGGCACTGGCCGGCGGATTGGCCGCGATCGGTTTGAACTTCAATCTGGGCTGAAAACGCAAAACCACGCTTTCGCGTGTTCTTTATCATCGTTTCGATTGGGAATTGCTTTGGGGATATTACCGGAGAGAGTTATCGATTGGTGCGAAGAGAGGGACTTGAACCCTCACGTCCGTAAGAACACTAACACCTGAAGCTAGCGCGTCTACCAATTCCGCCACCTTCGCACAGCCGATATCTTTACTTTGCTTTCGATTTATATCACCAGCTTGGTGCGAAGAGAGGGACTTGAACCCTCACGTCCGTAAGAACACTAACACCTGAAGCTAGCGCGTCTACCAATTCCGCCACCTTCGCATTGATGCTGTGCAATATAAATCATGTGGTTATTTGGTGCGAAGAGAGGGACTTGAACCCTCACGTCCGTAAGGACACTAACACCTGAAGCTAGCGCGTCTACCAATTCCGCCACCTTCGCATTCCAAGAAACGTTACCGGAGTAACGTTACCACGGAGGCGAATTCTAGAGATTTTGGCGGGGACGTCAATAGTTATTTCCCCTGTTTGCGGGCGTTTGCTGGAAAAACGTCCGTTTTAGGTGATTGATACTGTTCAAACAGCCAAATCAGCCAGTCAATCAATACCCTGACCCGGGGCGCAAGGAACCGGCCGGGGGGATACATGATGTAAATGGGCATTGGCGGCGGCGGGGTGTCTGCCAGCACCTCGACCAATTCCCCTTTCTGCAGCCAGGGTGCCAGCGAGTAGTGTGCAGCCTGTATCAGCCCCATGCCGGCGCGACAGCCGCTGGTGTAGGCATCGGCACCGCTGACGCTCAACCTGGCGGGCAACTCGCGTAACTCCACCTTGCCGTTGCGGCAAAACTCCAACGGGTAATTGCGATTACTGGTGAGGGAAAAATAACCCACCGCCTGATGCTGCTGCAATTGGTCAATCGATTGGGGTACGCCGAACGTGGCCAGATAGCCGGGAGAGGCGCAGGTCAACTGTGGCAGCATGGCGATACGCCGCGCCACCAGGCTGTCATCTTCGGTTTCCCAGGCGCGCAGCACGCAATCCACTCCCTCACGCAGCAGATCCACGTGGGTATCGTTGGCACCTAATGCCAGAGTCAGATCCGGATAGCGCTGGTAAAAGTCATCCAGGGCGGGGATCACGATTTCACGCGCCAGCGAATGGGGCATGTCAATGCGCACCTTGCCGGAGGGCTGCAGTTTATGGTGGCTGAACAGCGTGTCCGCCTCTTCCAACGCACCCAGCAACTGCACGCAGCGCTGATAATACAGAGTACCTTCGCTGGTCACCTGGACCTGGCGGGTGGTGCGGATCAGCAGGCGGACGCCGAGGCGCTGCTCGAGCCGCTTGAGCGCATTGCTGACCGTGGCACGTGGCAGTTGCAAGCGTTCGGCTGCCCGGCTGAAGCTGCCTAGTTCGACAATGCGGGTGAAAATGCGCATGGCCTGGATCTGATCCATCTTGCCGCTCCCTATTGTTAGCGATTTATGAACAGTGATGAGTAATCTGCATTATTTATCTTTTCAGGGTAAACAACCAGACTCTGTTGCACCAGCACTCCGCTGAGACCAACCGCATGAGGGCAACACAATGCAACAACGTCAATTAGGTCCCAATGGCCCGACCGTTTCCGCCCTGGGCCTGGGCTGCATGGGGATGAGCGATTTTTATTCGACGGCGCAGGATGAACAAGAAGCCATCGCTACCCTGCATCGGGCGCTGGAGCTGGGGGTGACTCTGCTGGACACCGCCGACATGTACGGGCCGCACACCAATGAACGTTTGATTGGCAAAGCGATCAAGGGCAAACGGCAGCAGGTCTTCCTGGCCACCAAATTTGGCATCCTGCGCGATCCGACCGATCCCAGCGCCCGGGGCGTCAGCAGTCGGCCGGAGTATATCCGCCGTTCGGTGGAGGGCAGCCTGCAGCGGCTTGGGGTCGAGGTGATCGATCTTTATTACCAGCATCGTGTGGATCCTGAGGTGCCGATCGAAGAGGTGGTTGGCACCATGGCGGATCTAATCAGCGAAGGTAAAATCCGCTACATCGGGTTGAGTGAGGCTTCGGTCGCTACGCTGGAACGTGCGCATAAGGTACATCCGATAACCGCTTTGCAGACCGAGTATTCGCTGTGGACGCGTGATGCCGAGCAAGGGGTGTTGGCGGCCTGTGAGCGGCTGGGCATTGGCTTTGTTCCTTACAGCCCACTGGGCAGAGGTTTCCTGACCGGGGCGATCCAGCGGCCGGAAGACCTGGATGCCGATGACTTCCGCCGCAGCAATCCGCGTTTCCAGGGGGAAAACTTTGCCCGTAATCTGGCGTTGGTAGAGAAAGTGACCGAACTGGCCAAACGCAAAGGTGTGGCGCCGTCACAGCTGGCGTTGGCCTGGGTATTGGCGCAGGGCGAGCACATCGTGCCGATCCCAGGAACCAAGCGCCGTCGTTATCTGGAAGAGAATATTGCGGCGGCTGAATTGACGCTGAATAAGGCGGAACTGGCGGCGATTGAGGCGGTGTTCCCGTTGCAGGCGGCCGCGGGCGCACGCTACGGCGCAGAGTCGATGACCTATATCAACGGGTGAAAAAAGGGCGCGGCGTGTGAACGCTGCGCCCTGATAGCCGATATTCGCGAGTCGGGGGGGACTTACTTTTTCTTCTTGCCATCGCGTGGCGCACGGGCAACGGTTGCCTGGTACACCTTGAAGCGGCCGTTTTGTGCCAGCAATTCGTGGCTGCCGAAGGTGGCGTCCAGGATGTCCGGGTACGGCAGGAAGGCGTTGGCCACGATGCGCAGACGACCGCCGATCGGCAGGTGCTTTAACGCACCGCGGATCAGGGTTTCTGCTGCGGTCAAACTGGTTTGCAGCCCGTCATGGAACGGTGGGTTGGAGATGATCAGATCGAAACGGCCGGTAATGTCGGAATAGACGTTACTGACGATCACTTCACCTTCAATGCCGTTGGCGGCCAGCGTCGCGCGGCTGGATTCAATGGCTGCGGCATTAACGTCGCTGAGGGTCAGCTTCATTTTTGGCGACAGTTTGGACAGCACTGAGGCCATTACGCCGGCTCCACAACCCACGTCCAGCACTTTGCCTTTCATGTGTTTATCCAGGGTCGACAGCAGCAGTGAGCTACCAACGTCCAGCCCGTCGCGGCTGAACACGCCCGGCAGGGTTTTCACTTCCAGATCGTGCAACTGGTAGCTTTCCCACCAGTCTTCCAGGTTGAATTCGGTCTGGGTATCCAGGCGACCGTGATACAGGCCACAGCGGCGGGCGCTGTCGATTTTAACCAGGGTGGCGTAGTCTTCCACCATCTGATCTGCGCTGCGCACGCCGCTGCGGTTCTCACCGACCACGAACACGTCAGTGCCTACCGGCAGCAATGCCAGAATGTTGTACAGCTGGAATTGCGCTTCCTGTTTGCTCTTCGGCCAGTAGTAGATCAGCGTATCGCACTCGGCGACGAACGCGGCGTCTACGGTCAGGCCGTACTGCACGTTGTCACCCATCGCCCGGTTCAGTAACTGCCAGTGATGGTATTGCTGGGTATGGACACGCACATCCGCGGCCTCAAATTGGGCCGGCAGGGCGTCCTGCAGGTCACCGGCGAACAGAACGCGGCGTTCGATAAACTCATCACTGTGGCGCAGCATGACTTCACTGGCGGGGGTTAATGCAGACATCAGGTTTTGGCTCCTAGAAATTAGACCGGGGATTATAGAGCTTTGTGGCGATATGTTCGACGGGTTTGTTGGCGCAGGCCGCGCGGGTTTGTTAGCATAGCGCGGCGCATGGCAGGCATGGCGCACCACAACGGGTAGATCCTGACAGGAATCGGCATGGCATCAAAACGCGACTGGCTGTTACAACAACTGGGTATTACGCAGTGGACATTGCGCCGCCCGGGCGTGTTGCAGGGCGAAGTGGCGGTCAGTCTGCCACCCGAGGTGCGTTTGCTGATTGTAGCGCAGACGTTGCCTGAGCCTAACGATCCGTTGTTTTGCGACGTGCTGCGCAGCCTGGGGCTGACCCCGGCGCAAACCTACACCCTGACGCCGGACCAGGTGGCGATGTTGCCTGAGGATACCGAATGCAACAGTTGGCGGTTGGGCGTTGCGGAGCCGCTTGCGGTGGCCGGCGCGCAGCTACACAGCCCGGCACTGGCCGAGCTTTCTCTCGATGCGAGTGCCAAACGCGCACTCTGGCAGCAGATTTGTCATCATGAACACTATTTCTACCCTGACCGCGGCCGACCTGGCCACAGCCTTCAAGATTGAGCAAGCCAGCCACGCCTTTCCCTGGACGCAAGCCACCCTTACCAGTAATCAAGGCGATCGCTACCTTAACCTGAAACTGGAAGCCGACGGGCAGATGGCGGGTTTTGCCATCACCCAAATCGTGCTGGATGAAGCCACGCTGTTCAACATTGCCATTCATCCCGACTGGCAACGCCGGGGATTCGGCCGTCAATTGCTGGAAGCGCTGATTGCACAACTGGAACCCCGTGGCGTATTTACGCTGTGGCTGGAAGTACGAGCCTCTAACCGTGCCGCCATCGCGCTGTACGAAGATCTCGGCTTTAATGAAGTGACCATCCGCCGTAACTACTACCCTGCTGCCCATGGGCGTGAAGACGCGATAGTCATGGCGCTGCCGCTGGCTTGAATCCGAGGAAAACAACTCCTTTATTGTTTCGATGTTAATTTACAATAAAAGGGTTGTTTTTATATGTACATACAACAAATTGATTGTTTTTATGCTGGTTAACAACTAATTTATTGTTTATCGATGTGATGACAATCAATAGGTTGTTTTGAGGTGACTGATGCGTAAATCATCAGAAATATCAAAGTTTTTGAAAGAAAAACGTGCCGAACTGGGCTGGAATCAAAAAGACTTTTTGATGAAGATTGGCATGACCCAGCAGCAATATCAGCGTATCGAATCCGGTAGTGATATGAGGATGAGTACGCTGCTACGCATACTGGCGGCGATGGATTTGGAATACCTTATCGTGCCGAAAAAAAATGTGCATGACGTGGAGTTGTTGCTACAAAAGGATGTGGAAAAAGTTTCAGAAGCGGTTGGATTGCGGAGTTTCGACAAAAAACTGAAAGACCTCGAGGACTAGCTGATGGATGGACAACGGCAGGTTGAATCGGTACAGGCATTAGCATTGGTATTACACAATGTGCGTATTGGTGTGCTGGCGCATTATAGCGGTGGCAAGAATATCCTGACGTTTGATCCGCAATATCTTGCTATGCCAGAGTCCACTCGCCCGGTGTTTACCCTAAGGCAGTGGGCGCACCCGGGGTATCTGGATCAGGTTTTGATGTCATCACAGCGCCTTCCCCCCGTGTTATCCAATTTGCTGCCTGAAGGGGCGTTGCGTAGCTGGTTAGCTCAAGCTTTGAAAGCGCATGCTTCTGAAGAGTTTCCTTTGATGGCATGGACAGGGGCCAACCTGCCGGGTGCACTTGAGGCACGGGCGCTTGTGGCGAGTGAGATCCCTGCTTGGGCTTTAACGTCGCGTGGTAAACTGGAGGCCGTGCAAATCGAGGTGGGGCTGGATGCTCAAAAATTTTCTCTGGCAGGCGTGCAGATGAAGTTTTCCTCTTTACGTCAGGACGGCCGTTTCAATATTTCCTCTCAGGTGGGTTCTGATAGTTGGATTATCAAAACGCCCTCAACAGTTCATCGCAGCGTGCCTGAAAATGAGTATACGGCTATGCGATTAGCGCAGGCCATCGGTGTGGAAATCCCTGATATTGAGTTAGTTGCGTTGGATCAGTTAGATAATTTACCTGATATTCGCCTGGCAGATGAGTCTTTTGCTTATGCCATCCGTCGTTTTGATCGTAGCGAAAGCGGGCGAGTACACACGGAAGATTTTGCCCAAGTGTTTGAACTCTATGCTCATGATAAATATCGTGGCAAAAACTATGAGCAAATAGCGGCTTATCTTTATAACTGGGGCACTGAACCCTTGGTTGATGTGCAACAGATGGCTCGCCGCTTATTGGCCAATATTCTGCTGGCTAATGGCGATGCCCATGTCAAAAACTGGTCAATGATTTATCCCAATCAAACCGAAGTTCGGCTCTCTCCCGCTTATGACATTGTAACCACTTTGGCTTATATCCCGCATGAATCAGAAGTGGCGCTTAATATGGCGAGGGAAAAGCGTTGGTCGATGATTTCAATGCAAACCTTCGAACATTGGGCAGAGCGCGTCGGTATTCCTTGGCCGGCTATACGGGTGCATTTACTGGATGCCATCGACAAGGCACGCACCTTATGGCCACCATTATTGGAAAACTTACCGATGGCGGAAGAGCATAAAATGGTATTGCGTCAGCATTGGGCGGCGTTGTCCCCAGATTTCCGACTGCATTGACGGTTTAATCTTGCTTCGCAAGATCCATTGATTGTCACCGGTGGGTAAATCAGCGAAAATGCCCGGCTATTATCTTTTATTTACCGCTTTGCCTGGCGCCGTGCGCGGCGCGTTCTGATACTTTCGCAGGGCGGACTAACTGTAGAATCTGAAAAACATGTCTCCTAGTGAATTTGCCCGCGAAGTCTCGAAAAGAAGAACTTTCGCCATCATCTCGCACCCCGATGCCGGTAAAACGACCATTACCGAAAAGGTGCTGTTATTCGGACAGGCTATCCAGACCGCCGGTACGGTAAAGGGCCGTGGCTCAAAACAGCATGCCAAATCCGACTGGATGGAGATGGAAAAGCAGCGTGGGATCTCGATCACCACCTCGGTGATGCAGTTCCCGTACCGCGAATGTCTGGTTAACCTGCTGGACACCCCGGGGCACGAAGACTTCTCCGAAGATACTTACCGTACCCTGACTGCGGTTGACTGCTGTTTGATGGTGATCGACGCCGCGAAAGGGGTTGAGGATCGTACCCGCAAGCTGATGGAAGTAACCCGTCTGCGCGATACGCCGATCCTGACCTTTATGAACAAACTGGACCGCGATATTCGCGATCCGATGGAAGTGATGGATGAAGTTGAGCGTGAGCTGAAAATCGCCTGCTCACCGATCACCTGGCCTATCGGCTGCGGCAAGCTGTTTAAAGGGGTTTATCATCTGTACAAGGATGAAACCTACCTTTATCAGACCGGTAAAGGCCACACCATTCAGGAAGTGCGTATTGTCAAAGGGTTGGACAACCCGGAGCTGGACGTCGCCGTGGGTGAAGATCTGGCCGCGCAGCTGCGTGAAGAGCTGGAGCTTGTGCAGGGCGCCTCTCATGAGTTCGATCATGAAGCTTTCCTGAGCGGTGATTTGACGCCGGTATTCTTCGGTACCGCTTTGGGTAACTTCGGCGTGGACCACATGCTCGACGGTCTGGTGTCTTGGGCACCGGCGCCGATGCCGCGTAAAAGCAGCACCCGTGAAGTGGTGGCGGCGGAAGAGAAGTTCACCGGCTTTGTGTTCAAGATCCAGGCTAACATGGATCCTAAACACCGTGACCGCGTGGCCTTTATGCGTGTGGTCTCCGGCCGCTATGAGAAAGGCATGAAGCTGCGCCAGGTGCGCACCGGCAAAGACGTGGTGATCTCCGACGCCCTGACCTTTATGGCGGGTGACCGTTCGCACGTGGAAGAAGCTTACCCGGGCGATATTATTGGTCTGCACAACCACGGCACCATTCAGATCGGCGATACCTTCACCCAGGGTGAAGACATGAAGTTCACCGGTATTCCGAACTTCGCACCGGAGCTGTTCCGTCGTATTCGTCTGCGCGATCCGCTGAAGCAAAAACAGCTGCTGAAAGGCCTGGTGCAACTGTCCGAAGAAGGCGCGGTGCAGGTATTCCGTCCGATCGCCAGCAACGATTTGATCGTCGGTGCGGTCGGTGTGCTGCAGTTCGAAGTGGTGGTTGCGCGTCTGAAAAGCGAATACAACGTGGAAGCCTTGTACGAGTCGGTCAACGTTTCGACCGCCCGTTGGGTTGAATGCAGCGACGTGAAGAAGTTTGAAGAGTTCAAACGCAAGTGTGAGCTTAACCTGGCGTTGGACGGTGGCGACAATCTGTCTTACATCGCGCCAACCATGGTTAACCTGAACATCACACAGGAACGCTACCCTGAAGTGGTGTTCCGCAAAACGCGCGAGCACTAACAGAACAACAGGGCACCTTAGGGTGCCCTGTGTCATATTGTTTCCCCCATTCTGCTAATTAATAAGTCTCCTTCATCCTTTCAGCCCCTCTGAATCCGCCAGGCTTTGTCCGGCAATACCTGCGTTTTCTGCCACATGGTCTATATTTAACAGGGCATAATCGTTCCGGTAAGCGTAATTCACTGCATTTTGTCATAACGGCAGCGAGTTATTCGGCACTGTTGCCAATTAGAGACAGTGTGATGCCATGTAAATCAATAACATAGCGATAACATTGATTTTACTGATTAGTATTGTCGTCAATAGGCGACAGTTTTTAGCCTGAAAAGTAAGCTGTTTTTTATTTGTCATTGATTTTAAAGGGTGTTTTAAAATTGGCACAGCCGTTGCAATACTCCTGATGTGACAACAATCGTTTAATGTGAATGTTTGAACGTATAGAAATCGTGAAGTATTACTGAGTGGGCCGCGTTATGGCGGCTGAAGGATCCGCAATCATTTTGGATCCACAACCAAAGGAAGAGATCGATGAAAAATACTAAATTTGCACAATCACTGATGGCTGTTGTTTTGGGTTCCGTTCTGGTTAGTGGCAGCGCACTGGCTGAAGAGACCATGCTCAATAAAGCATCGAGCGCTGCTGATAGTGCGGGTGCCAAAATCGATAGCTCCATGAAAAAAGTTGACGGCTACATGGATGACAGCGCAACAACGGCTAAAGTTAAAAGTGCGCTGGTCGATGACAAAACCATCTCCAGCACCGATATCTCGGTGAAAACCGAAAAAGGCACCGTCACTCTGAGTGGTTTTGTCGCTAGCCAGGCGCAGGCTGAGCACGCGGTTGAAGTGGCCGGCAAAGTAGAAGGCGTCAAATCCGTCAGCGACAAGCTGCACGTGAAAGACGAAAGCAAACAGTCGGTGAAGGCTTATGCCGGTGATACCGCGACCACCAGCGAGCTGAAAGCCAAGCTGTTGGCCGATGACATCGTGCCTTCACGCAACGTGAAGGTAGAAACCACCGACGGTGTGGTACAGCTTTCCGGTGAAGTGAAAACTCAGGCGCAGGCAGCGCGTGCAGAGAGCATCGCCAAGGCTATCGATGGCGTGAAAAGCGTCAAGAACGACCTGGTCGTTAAGCCATAAATTTATTAGTACGCGTAACAACAAGCACCAAATCCCGGGTTAGCCGTAAGGTTAACCCGGGATGCACCATCAAAAAAAGAAACTGACCTGCAATCTGGCAGCGCCCGAGAAGGGCACGGATTGCGATGCGTTTTTTCACTATGGTAAGGAGAAGCTTATGTTTCGTTGGGGCATTATCTTTTTAGTCATCGCATTGATTGCTGCGGCGTTAGGTTTTGGGACGCTGGCGGGTACCGCCGCCTGGGCAGCAAAAATCGTCTTCGTCGTGGGGATCATTCTGTTCCTGGTCAGCCTGTTTACCGGCCGCCGACGTCCTTAGCTTTCTCTCAAAGTGTAACAAAGCTTAATTCCTTTTCTCATCGTCAGGGAGGTCAGTCATGAACAGCGACATCATCTTCGGACGCTGGAAACAGCTGAAGGGCCGGGTGTGTCAGGCATTGGCGGAGTGGTCCGACAGCGACTGCATCTGGCTGATGGGAAGTAATGACTGCCTCTCTGGTGTACTGCAAGAGGATTACGGAAGAGAGCAAGACAAGGTATCCTCGGGTAAAACGTCTCACTGAGGATGCAGGGTTGGGATACAGAATACCCATCACGCTCGGCAATATCGAACCGCTGGCGTATAAACCTTATCGGCCCGGTAAAATGGCGCTGGTATGTGAAGGGGGCGGGCAGCGCGGCATTTTTACCGCCGGCGTGCTGGACGAGTTTCAGCGTGCCCGCTTTAATCCTTTTGATCTGATGATCGGCACCTCTGCCGGCGCACAGAACCTCTCGGCTTTTATTTGTGGCCAGATGGGCTATGCGCGGCGGGTGATCACCCGTTATACCACCTCCGCTGAATTCTTTAACCCGTTGCGCTTTGTGCGCGGTGGGCATCTGATTGATCTCGACTGGCTGCTCGATACCACTTCGCAACAGGTCCCGTTGGCGATGGATGTGGCAGAAAAACAGCTGGCTGATGGCCGTGAATTCCTGATGTGTGCCTGCCGCAGTGATGACTTCGAACCGACCTACCTGCCGGCGCAACGTGAAAGCTGGTTGCCGGCCCTCAAGGCTTCCAGTGCCATCCCCGGTTTTTACCGTATGGGCGTCGAGCTGGACGGCATCAGCTATCAGGATGGCGGCATCAGCGATGCGATCCCGGTTGAAGAGGCCTATCGCCGTGGCGCGGATACCATAGTGGTGATCCGTACCGTGCCGTCGCAGATGTATTACACGCCGCAATGGATGAAGCGCATGGAGCATTGGCTGAGTGAAAGCAGCCTGCAGCAGATGGTACGCATCCTGCAGCACCATGAGCAAAGCTATCACCGTATTCAGCAGTTTATTGAGAAGCCGCCCGGCAAGTTGCGCATCTTCGAAATTTTCCCACCGAAGCCGTTGGCCAGTAATGCTCTGGGGAGCCGCGTCACGTCGCTCAATCAGGATTATCACCTGGGCCGTAAGTGCGGGCGTTACTTCCTGGCGACCGTCGGCCATTGGCTGGTAGAGCAGGACAAACTGGACGGCATGAAGGTGAAAAAGGCGCTGTCACGGCGTTTGATCCAGCCGGAAAACGTCATCATGCCTTCACCGATCATTACCGATATCAGTCACCCGCGCGATCTTGCCAGCCAGACGGAAGCCAAACTGGCTGCGATGGAGATTATCTTGCCGGGCGATGTACCGCCGGGTGAGGGTGGCCTGCTGTGATGCACGAATTCACCGACACCCACTGCCATTTTGATTTCCCGCCGTTTAGCGGTCATGAGCGTGAAAGCCTGGCGTTGGCCGAACAGGCGGGTGTGCGAAGGATTATCGTGCCGACGGTAACCGCCGATCGCTTTGTGCGGGTGTTGAAGCTGGCGCGCGAGTATCCGCCACTGTTTGCCGCTCTGGGGCTGCACCCGCTGTATATTGCCGGGCACCATGAACCGGAGCTGGAGCAGTTGGCGGCGTTTCTTGCCAGCCGACCGCCGAAGCTGGTGGCGGTCGGGGAGATCGGCCTCGATCTGTATATGGAAGACCCGCAGTTTGAGCGGCAGCAGCGGGTGTTAAACGCCCAGTTGAAGCTGGCCAAACAATACGACCTGCCGGTGATTTTGCATTCCCGTCGCAGCCACGATCAGTTGGCGGCGATGCTGCGCCGTGCCGAGGTGCCGCGCCGGGGCGTGGTGCACGGCTTTGCCGGTAGCCTTTCGCAGGCGCAGGCGTTTATTCGCCTGGGGTATTACATCGGTGTCGGTGGCACCATCAGCTATGAGCGGGCGCAGAAAACCCGTAATGTGATGGCCCAGTTACCACTGACTTCGTTGCTGCTGGAAACCGATGCGCCTGACATGCCGCTGGCTGGTTATCAGGGGCAAGCCAACCGTCCCGAGCGTGCCGTTGAGGTGTTCCATACGCTGTGCCAACTGCGCTCTGAATCCCCGGATGATATTGCCGCCCATCTGCAACACAACACTCACGCCTTGTTTACCCTCGAAGGTTAAATGTCGCAATAAGTGTGACTTGTGTCACGTTATAAGATTTTCATTTGCTTCCTGTTGTATATATTTGTGACATAAATCGGTGCGGGTGCTGCCCCGCTCCGTATAATCGCACTCCGAAATCACTCATAAGCAACCCTCGCGGTACAACCGGATAGGGCTGCATTTCTTTTTCGCAACAGGGATACTTTGCATGCAACTCATCATGAGCCTGGTCGGCATGGCGGCGCTGATCGCCATTGCCGTGCTGCTTTCCAGCAACCGCCGTGCGATCAGGTTTCGCACCGTTGGCTGGGCATTCGTTCTTCAGGTAGCCATCGGCGCGCTGGTGCTGTATGTCCCGGTTGGCCGCAGCATTCTCGGTGGCATGTCGGCCGGTGTGGCGAACGTGATCGCCTACGGTAATCAGGGGATTTCATTTATCTTCGGCGGTCTGGTATCCGACAAGATGTTTGAAGTTTTCGGCGGCGGCGGCTTCGTTTTTGCGCTGCGCGTTCTGCCGGTGATCGTGTTCTTCTCCTCATTGATTGCCGTGCTTTATTACCTCGGCATCATGCAACTGGTGATCCGCGTGTTGGGCGGCGGTGTGCAAAAGCTGTTGGGTACCTCGCGTACTGAATCCCTGTCGGCTACCGCTAATATCTTCGTAGGCCAGACCGAAGCCCCACTGGTAGTGCGTCCGTATATCGCTACCATGACCCAGTCTGAACTCTTTACCGTCATGTGTGGCGGCCTGGCCTCGGTGGCCGGTTCGGTGCTGGCGGGCTATGCCCAGATGGGCGTACCGCTGGAATACCTGATTGCCGCTTCATTCATGGCTGCGCCGGGTGGCTTGCTGTTTGCCAAGCTGATGGTGCCGGAAACCGAAAAAACCCACGATAAAGACGATGCGACGAAGCTTATCGCGGAAGAAGATCGCCCGGCTAACGTGATCGATGCGGCGGCTTCAGGCGCGGCTTCCGGTATGCAGTTGGCGTTGAACGTGGGCGCGATGTTGCTGGCGTTTATCGCATTGATCGCCCTGTTGAACGGTATCCTCGGGGGTATCGGCGGCTGGTTCGACTTCCCGCAACTGTCGCTGGAATTGATACTCGGCTGGGTATTCTCACCGATTGCCTTCCTGATCGGCGTGCCTTGGCATGAAGCGATGACCGCCGGTTCGTTTATCGGCCAGAAAATTATCGTGAATGAATTTGTCGCCTACATGAACTTCGGCGCCTATCTGCGTCCGGATGACGTGGTTGCGGCAGACGGGTTGCAGGTATTGTCGGCGCATACCAAGGCGATCATCTCCTTTGCCCTGTGCGGTTTTGCCAACCTGTCATCGGTGGCGATCCTGCTCGGTGGCCTGGGCAGCATGGCACCGAACCGTCGTCACGACATCGCACGTTTCGGTCTGAAAGCCGTAGCGGCGGGTACGCTCTCCAACCTGATGAGTGCGACCATCGCCGGGTTCTTCCTGGCGCTGTAAGCCTGAGGCTGTCCTGCAGAGTGCACAGGCTCTATTGCAGGACACCGCCTATACTTCTAACACGGGCACAGAATGCTGTGCCCGCTGTCTTTGCCCGTTTCTTTAGCGGATTTGTGAACGATATCGCGTTATTTTGTGATGGTCTTCACATATAATTCCGGTCTGTTACAGTGTTATTTCATATAGTGTGACTGCGAGCGCGAATTACCCCAGGCGATCGTGTTCAAATAGCTATTACTGACCCTGCGCGAGGCGGAGGGTTATGTGCGGTGAGAAGGATCTCAGTTGCCGATGAGGGAACCCGTTCCCCAGCGCTATCTTCAAGGAACCAAGTCCGCTCGCCAACACCCAGGTTCTCAGTTGGAGAGTTTTATGACCGAATTAACCGCAGCAGCGCAACGTGCGCTGACCCTAATGGATTTAACCACGCTGAACGATGATGACACCGATGAGAAAGTGATCGCGTTGTGTCGTCAGGCGAACAGCCCGGCCGGACAGACCGCGGCCATCTGCATTTATCCGCGCTTTATCCCGGCGGCGCGCAAGGCCCTGCGCGAGCAGGGGACGCCAGACATCCGCATTGCGACCGTCACCAACTTCCCGCATGGCAACGATGATATCGAGATTGCGCTGGCAGAAACGCGTGCGGCCATCGCTTACGGTGCCGATGAAGTGGACGTGGTATTCCCTTACCGCGCATTGATCGCCGGTAATGAGCAGGTCGGTTTTGAACTGGTAAAACAGTGCAAGCAGGCCTGTCTGGCCGCCAACGTGCTGCTGAAAGTGATCATCGAAAGCGGTGAGCTGAAGCAGGCCAATCTGATCCGCAAGGCGTCGGAAATTGCCATCAATGCCGGCGCGGACTTTATCAAGACCTCAACCGGTAAAGTGCCGGTCAACGCGACGCTGGAAAGCGCCGAGCTGATGATGTCGGTGATCCGCGATCTGGGCGTCGCCAAAACGGTGGGCTTTAAGCCGGCCGGCGGTGTGCGTACGGCAGAAGATGCACTGCATTACCTGCAACTTGCCGATCGTATTCTGGGTGAGGGCTGGGCCGATGCACGTCATTTCCGCTTCGGGGTTTCCAGTCTGTTAGCCAGCCTGTTGGCGACGCTGGGCCACAGTGCCGAGACGTCTGGCAACGGTTACTGATCTATTCCGTCGGTAAGGCGCGAAATGGTGCCTGCCCGTACTCTACACTAGCTAAAACAGGGGGACGCCTTGTTCCTGGCACAAGAAATTATTCGTAAAAAACGTGACGGTCAGCCGTTGAGCGAAGCGGAAATCCGCTTTTTCATCAATGGGATCCGTGACAATGTGGTTTCCGAAGGTCAGATCGCGGCATTGGCGATGACCATTTATTTCCACGATATGACCATGCCGGAGCGCGTGGCGCTCACCATGGCGATGCGTGATTCCGGTACCGTGCTGGACTGGAAAAGTCTGTCACTGAACGGACCGCTGGTCGACAAACATTCTACCGGCGGCGTGGGCGATGTGACTTCGCTGATGCTCGGCCCGATGGTGGCGGCTTGTGGTGGCTATGTGCCGATGATTTCCGGGCGTGGCCTGGGACATACCGGCGGTACGCTGGACAAACTGGAGGCGATCCCGGGCTTTAATATTTTCCCGGACGACAATGCCTTCCGTAAGATTATTCAGGACGTGGGCGTGGCGATTATCGGCCAGACCAGTTCGCTGGCACCGGCGGACAAGCGTTTCTATGCTACCCGTGATATCACCGCCACCGTGGATTCTATCCCGCTGATCACCGCCTCTATTCTGGCGAAGAAGCTGGCGGAAGGGCTGGATGCCTTGGTGATGGACGTTAAAGTCGGTTCCGGTGCCTTTATGCCAACCTACGCATTGTCAGCCGATCTGGCGCAGGCGATTGTCGGTGTGGCGAACGGTGCAGGCTGCAAAACCACCGCGCTGCTGACTGACATGAACCAGGTGCTGGCTTCCAGCGCCGGTAACGCAGTTGAAGTTCGCGAAGCGGTGCGTTTCCTGACCGGTGAATACCGTAACCCGCGCCTGCTGGAAGTAACGATGGCTCTGTGCGTGGAAATGCTGCTTTCCGGCGGTCTGGCGAAAGATGATGCCGATGCGCGTGCCAAACTGCAGGCGGTGCTGGACAATGGTAAAGCGGCGGAAGTGTTTGGTCGCATGGTGGCGGCGCAACAGGGCCCGACCGATTTCGTCGAGCGCTACGACAGCTACTTGCCTGCCGCAACCCTGAGCAAACCGGTTTACGCCGAGAAACAGGGTATCATCAGCGCGATGGATACCCGTGCGCTGGGCATGGCGGTGGTATCGTTGGGCGGCGGTCGTCGCCGCGCGACCGACAATATCGACTACAGCGTCGGCCTGACCGGCATGGCGCGCCTGGGTGACAAGGTGGATACCCAGCAACCGCTGGCGGTGATCCACGCCAACGACGAAGAAAGCTGGCAGCAGGCGGCCGAAGCGGTACGCAGTGCAATGGTGCTGAGTGACAAAGCGCCGGAAGTGACGCCAGTGGTCTACAAACGCATCACCGAATAATTAACGAATCAGGAGCGGCAGCGGCGTTTTCGCTGTCGCCCACAGCGTGAGAACACGCAGGAGAGCATGATGAAACGCACATTTATTATGGTATTAGACTCATTCGGTATTGGCGCAAGCGAAGATGCCGAAAAATTTGGCGATCAGGGTTCCGATACGCTGGGGCACATTGCCGAGGTTTGCGCGCGCGGTGAAGCCAACGTTGGCCGTCAGGGCCCGTTGACTCTGCCTAACCTGAGCCGTCTGGGCCTGGGCAAAGCGGCGGAAGAGTCCACCGGTACCTTCCCGCAAGGGCTGGATCGCAATGCGGACATCATTGGCGCCTATGCACACGCCAGCGAACTCTCTTCCGGTAAAGATACGCCGTCAGGCCACTGGGAAATTGCCGGTGTGCCGGTCTTGTTCGACTGGGGCTACTTCAGCGACGAACACAACAGCTTCCCGCAGGAGCTGCTGGACAAACTGGTTGAGCGCGCCAATCTGCCGGGTTACCTCGGCAACTGCCACTCTTCCGGCACGGTGATCCTCGACCAGTTGGGCGAAGAGCACATGAAAACCGGCAAACCGATTTTCTATACCTCTGCCGACTCGGTATTCCAGATCGCCTGTCACGAAGAGACCTTCGGCCTGGACCGTCTGTATGAGCTGTGTGAAATCGCCCGCGAAGAGTTGACCGAAGGCGGTTATAACATTGGCCGCGTGATCGCGCGTCCATTCCTGGGCGACAAGCCGGGCAACTTCCAGCGTACCGGCAACCGTCACGACCTGGCTGTAGAGCCACCGGCGCCAACCGTGCTGAAAAAGCTGGTGGACGAGAAGGGCGGTGAAGTGGTGTCGATCGGTAAAATCGCCGACATCTACGCCAACGTGGGTATCACCAAAAAGGTCAAGGCTACCGGTATCGATGCGCTGTTCGACGCCACCCTGATCGAAATGGAAAAAGCCGGCGACAACACTATTGTGTTCACCAACTTCGTTGATTTTGACTCCTCTTACGGTCACCGCCGTGACGTGGCAGGCTATGCTGCCGCACTGGAGCTGTTCGACCGCCGCCTGCCGGAACTGCTGAAACTGGTTAAAGATGAAGACATCATTATCTTCACCGCTGACCACGGCTGTGACCCAACCTGGCCGGGTACCGACCACACCCGCGAACACATCCCGGTATTGGTTTACGGCCCGAAAGTGAAGCCGGGCTCGCTGGGCCACCGTGAAACTTTCGCCGACATCGGCCAGACGATCGCCAGTTACTTTGGTGTGTCGCCGATGGATTACGGCAAATCGATGTTCTAAGACTTTGTTAGTGCCGGGCGGTTGCCCGGCGTATTTTTTTATTCATGACGACGATTTAAAGGAAGACAATTATGGCTACGCCGCATATTAATGCTGAAATGGGTGATTTCGCTGACGTAGTACTGATGCCGGGCGATCCGCTGCGTGCAAAATACATCGCGGAAACTTTCCTGGAAGGCGCGGTGGAAGTGAACAACGTGCGTGGCATGCTGGGCTTCACCGGGACTTACAAAGGCCGCAAAATCTCCGTAATGGGCCACGGTATGGGTATCCCGTCCTGCTCCATTTATGCGCGTGAACTGATTGCCGAATTCGGCGTGAAGAAAATCATCCGCGTGGGCTCCTGCGGCGCGGTGCGTGACGATGTCAAACTGCGTGACGTGGTGATCGGTATGGGTGCTTGCACCGATTCCAAAGTGAACCGCATGCGTTTCAAAGACCATGACTATGCGGCTATCGCCGACTTTGACATGGTGCGTAACGCGGTAGACGCAGCGGCAGCGCAGGGTATCCCGGCGCGCGTAGGCAACATCTTCTCCGCTGACCTGTTCTACACGCCAGATCCAGACATGTTCCAGGTAATGAAGAAGTACGGCATTCTGGGTGTGGAAATGGAAGCGGCCGGTATCTACGGCGTGGCGGCAGAGCTGTACGAAGAGTTTGGCTGTAAGGCACTGACCATTTGTACCGTTTCTGACCACATTCTGCGTCACGAAGCGACCACCGCAGCAGAGCGTCAAACCACCTTTAACGAAATGATCGTTATCGCGCTGGAATCCGTGCTGTTGGGCGACAAAGAGTAATGCCCAGCGGGCGCAGCAGCTTGCTGCGCCCCTGTACCTATCTATTCACTAATCTATTCATTTCAGCAAAATAAAAGCCAGTTTTTATTTTTGATTCAGCCAGTTGAATGATATTCAATCTATTCAATATTCATTCATCAGCATGTGATCATCAGATTTTCTTCTCTTCTTCTTTGTTCTCTTGCGGTCGATCGTCATCATCGTCATTTTCTACCGTGTTACCTTCTTCCAATGGCGTATTGGCGGTCAGCAGATACGGTGATTGTTGCCAGCGGCTGCGGCGGTGTTGCAGCAAGGTGCGCGCCAGAATAATGCCTATGGCCAGAGCCAGCAGGATCATCAGGCGTAGCAGGTTGGTGGTGTTGTCCACCTGTTTGGATTCGGTCGCCAGCACGTGGGTATCCAGCGTGATGCGGATAAAGCCGATCGGGCCGTCTTTGCCCTGAATGGACTCGACAAGTTGATGATTGAAGTAGCTGCCGGCGCGTTTACCGTCGAGCGACAAACGATCGCGTATACTTATCTGTTCACCGGCGTGGGAAACTAACGTGCCGTCAAGCTGATAGACGCTGGCGTCCAGAATGCGACTGCCCGCGGTGAGCTGTTTGAGGATGGCGTCGATGCGCTGGTTATCGACGTCGCTGTCGTCGTCCATCAGCGGTGCCAGGCTGGAGGCTACCTGTTTGGTCAGCGTTTGCGCCAGTTCTTCCACCTGTTCGGATCGCGCCAGTTGATGACTCAGGCTAAAATAGGACGCGCCCTGCATCAGCAGCACCAGCAAAGCCAGGCAAATCAGGATAATAGCGGTGCGGTGCAGGCGAAATTTCAGTTTAGCGCGAGCCATGCAGGTTCCTTGGGCATCTTCGAGACTTTATGTTGCCAGAAGCAATGGCGATAGGATAGCTTGATGCGTCGTTTTATCATGCAGTGTTTTTCAGGAGTTAAGGATGTCGAATAGTCTGACCTATTGCGATCTCCCGGCAGAGATCTCTCAATGGCCGGGTCTTCCCCTTTCGCTGAGCGGTGACGAAGTGATGCCGCTGGATTATCGGGCGGGTCATACCGGTTGGCTATTATATGGCAGAGAACTGAACAAAACGCGCATTACCGATTTCCAGCGCAAGCTGGGGGCGGCGATGGTGATTGTTACCGCCTGGTGTGTTGAGGATTATCAGGTGGTGCGTCTGGCTGGTACCCTGACGGCGCGTGCCAAGCTGTTGGCGGCGGAGGGCGGGCTGGATGTGGCACCGCTCGGCAAAATCCCTCATCTGCGTACCCCCGGGCTGCTGGTGATGGATATGGACTCTACCGCGATTGAGATTGAATGCATTGACGAGATCGCCAAACTGGCGGGCGTCGGTGAACAGGTGTCTGAAGTCACTGAACGTGCGATGCGCGGCGAACTGGACTTTACCGCCAGCCTGCGCCAGCGCGTGGGCACGCTGAAAGGTGCCGATGCCAATATCCTCAAGCAGGTGCGCGATGAGTTGCCGCTGATGCCTGGGCTGATCAACCTGGTGCGCAAGCTGCAGGCGATGGACTGGCACGTGGCGATCGCGTCCGGCGGTTTCACCTATTATGCCGAGTACCTGCGCGACAAACTGAAGCTGGTGGCGGTGGCGGCCAACGAACTGGAAATTCGCGACGGCAAACTGACCGGTGAAGTGCTGGGGTCGATAGTCGACGCACAGTTCAAAGCCGATACGCTGGTTGCTCTGGCGGAAAAGCGGGGTATCCCGCTGCAACAAACCGTGGCTATCGGCGACGGTGCCAACGATTTGAAAATGATGCAGGTTGCCGGGTTGGGCATTGCCTATCACGCCAAACCGAAAGTCTATGAGAAGGCACAGGTGTCGATTCGCCATGCTGACCTGATTGGCGTGCTGTGTGTACTGACCGGCAGCCTGAAACACGAAGTTCGCTAACGTTGGCCTGATCCGGCGATACTGCCAGTCAGCGACAATGGGGTAAAAAAACAGAGGTAATACGTGGCAAAAGCAGCAAAACGGGCGTTTGTATGTAATGAGTGCGGGGCCGATTATCCGCGCTGGCAGGGGCAGTGCAGCGCTTGCCACGCCTGGAACAGCATTACAGAAGTGCGCCTTGCTGCGGTGTCTTCCTCCTCTCGCAATGAGCGTCTTAGCGGCTACGCCGGTGATGCCGGTATCAGCAAGGTGCAAAAGCTGTCGGACATCAGCCTGGACGAGCTGCCGCGATTCTCCACCGGCTTCCTCGAGTTTGATCGGGTGCTGGGTGGCGGTGTGGTGCCGGGCAGTGCGATCCTGATCGGTGGTAACCCTGGCGCCGGCAAGAGTACGCTGTTGCTGCAGGTGCTGTGCAAGCTGTCCGAGCAGATGAAAACCCTGTACGTCACCGGTGAAGAATCACTGCAACAGGTGGCGATGCGCGCCCACCGCCTCGGCTTGCCGACCGGCGGCCTGAATATGCTGTCGGAAACCAGTATCGAGCAGATCTGCCTGATTGCCGAGCAGGAACAGCCGAAACTGATGGTGATCGACTCCATCCAGGTGATGCACATGGCGGATATCCAGTCGTCACCGGGCAGCGTGGCGCAGGTGCGTGAAACTGCCGCCTATCTGACGCGCTTCGCCAAGACGCGCGGCGTAGCGATTGTGATGGTGGGACACGTCACCAAAGACGGCTCGCTGGCCGGGCCGAAAGTTTTGGAGCACTGTATCGACTGCTCGGTGCTGCTGGATGGCGACGCCGATTCGCGTTTTCGTACCCTGCGCAGCCACAAAAACCGCTTTGGCGCGGTGAATGAATTGGGCGTTTTCGCCATGACTGAGCAGGGCCTGCGCGAGGTCAGCAACCCGTCGGCCATCTTCCTCAGCCGTGGCGATGAGGTGACCTCCGGCAGTTCGGTGATGGTGGTCTGGGAAGGCACGCGGCCGTTGCTGGTGGAGATCCAGGCACTGGTGGATCATTCGATGATGTCCAACCCTCGTCGTGTAGCCGTTGGCCTGGAACAAAACCGATTGGCGATCCTGCTGGCGGTGCTGCACCGTCACGGCGGGCTGCAGATGTCCGATCAGGACGTGTTCGTCAACGTGGTTGGTGGGGTAAAAGTCAGTGAAACCAGCGCCGATCTGGCATTATTGATGTCACTGGTGTCCAGCCTGCGCGATCGTCCGCTGCCAAACGATTTGGTGGTGTTTGGCGAAGTGGGGCTGGCAGGAGAGATCCGCCCGGTACCCAGCGGTCAGGAACGTATTTCCGAAGCGGCGAAACACGGTTTCAAGCGAGCCATCGTGCCACATGCCAACGTACCGAAAAAACCGCCGGCCAACATGCAGGTGTTCGGTGTGAAGAAATTGGCAGACGCGCTGGATGTCCTGGAGCAGTTTTATTAATTGCCACGCGGTGTGCAGATTATGCTATTTTGTTTAGCATACTAAACGGAGGGGCTATGCGGCAATTTGATTACCTGAAGGCGTCGATTAAGCAGAAGAGCTGCACTCTGCAGCAGGTGGCGGATGCCAGTGGCATGACCAAAGGCTACCTCAGCCAGCTGCTTAACGACAAAATCAAAAGTCCGAGCGCCCAGAAACTGGAGGCGTTGCACCGCTATCTTGGCCTGGAATTTCCACGGCGTGAGAAAAAGGTCGGCGTGGTGTTTGGTAAATTTTACCCCCTGCACACCGGCCATATCTATCTTATCCAGCGCGCCTGTAGCCAGGTTGATGAGCTGCACGTGATCCTGTGTTACGACGAACCGCGTGACAGAGAGCTGTTCGAGAACAGTTCGATGTCGCAACAGCCGACGGTCAGCGATCGCCTACGCTGGCTGCTGCAAACCTTCAAATACCAGAAGAATATCCATATTCATTCGTTCGACGAGCAGGGCATTGAACCCTATCCGCACGGCTGGAACGTTTGGAGCGATGGGGTGAAGGCCTTCCTGGAACAGAAAGCCATAGTGCCGAGTTTCATCTATTCGAGCGAAGCGCAGGACGCCCCGCGTTACCGTGAACATCTGGCGATTGAAACCGTCCTGATCGATCCCGAACGTTCATTTATGAATATCAGCGGCCGCCAGATCCGTCAGGATCCGTTCCGCTATTGGGATTATATTCCGACCGAAGTGAAGCCGTTCTTTGTGCGTACCGTGGCGATCCTCGGCGGGGAGTCGAGCGGTAAATCGACCCTGGTGAATAAGCTGGCGAACATCTTTAACACCACCAGTGCCTGGGAGTATGGCCGCGACTATGTGTTCTCGCACCTCGGCGGGGATGAGATGGCGCTCCAGTATTCCGACTACGACAAGATCGCTCTCGGGCAGGCGCAGTACGTCGACTTTGCGGTGAAGTACGCCAACAAAGTGGCCTTTATCGACACCGACTTTGTCACTACTCAGGCATTTTGCAAAAAGTACGAAGGGCGCGAACACCCCTTTGTGCAGGCGCTGATCGACGAGTATCGGTTTGATCTGGTGATCCTGCTGGAAAATAACACCCCCTGGGTGGCGGATGGCCTGCGCAGTCTGGGTAACCCCAAGGATCGCAAAGTGTTCCAGCATTTGTTAGAAGAGATGCTGCGGGCCAATAACATCGAGTACGTACACGTGGAGTCCAGCGACTACGACGAACGCTTCCTGCGCTGTGTCGAGCTGGTTAAACAGTTGCTGGCAGCGGATGCCAGTCGGCTGGTCGGTGTTGCGGCGGTATAAGCCATTGGGGCGCAGTTCAGTGCTGCGCCCCAACTGTCATCAGTAAACAATCACCAGTTTGCCCTGCATATGCCCGTCGAGCAGTTTTTGATGCGCGGCGGTCAGGGTCTCTACCGTCAGCCCTTGCAAGGTTTGGCTCAGGGTGGTGCTCAGTTTTCCTTCATCCAGCAGTTGCGCCACTTGCTTGAGGATCTCACCCTGTTGGGCGATGTCCGGCGTGGTGAACATGCTGCGAGTAAACATCAATTCCCAGTGCAGCGCGGCACTTTTCAACTTCAATGCATTTTGGTCCAACGGCTGGGCGTTTTCTACGATGGTGCAAATGTGTCCCATTGGCGCGATCAGATCGGAAATGGCTTGCCAGTGACCGTCGGTATCGTTCAGGCAAAGAATATAATCCACGTTCTTAATACCCTGCTGCGCCAGATTAGCTTTCAAATCGTGGTAATCGACCACCAGATCGGCACCGCGCTCCCGGCACCAGGCCGCTGATTCGGGGCGTGATGCAGTCGCAATCACCTTTACCTGGCTGCGCTGGGCAGCAAACGGGATCGCCAGCGAACCTACGCCACCGGCACCGCCGATAATCAACAGGGTTTTGCCTGGTTCGGCGTCCTGTATTTTCAGGTGTTCGAACAGCGCTTCCCAGGCGGTCAGGGCGGTCAATGGCATCGCCGCGGACTCGGCCCAGTTCAGGCTGCGTGGCTTATGGGCGGTAATGCGCGAATCAATCAACTGATGGGTGGTATTGCTGCCTGGGCGGGTGATGTCACCGGCATACCAGACTTCATCGCCGGGCTTGAAACCGCTGACGCTGCTGCCCACTTCTACCACTACGCCGCTGGCATCCCAACCGAGAATACGTGGCTGCTGCAGGCCGCTTTTTTGCAGACCGGCATGCACCTTGGTGTCCACCGGGTTGACCGACACCGCTTTGACTTCCACCAGCAGATCGTACTGGCCTGGGGCGATTTTTTCCGGGCTGATTTCAATGAAACCGGCGGGGTTTTTCGGGTCTACGGCAATGGCTTTAATCGGCATGACTTTGCTCCTTTCGAATGTATAACCCCAGTGTAGACCTGTTGGAGGGGAGTGATAAGATGGACAATAACTAACTAAGTGTTCGTTTGAGGTGAACAATGAGGTTTAAGCAGCTACAGGATATGGCGTTGTTTGCGCTGGTGGCCGAGTGTGGCAGTTTTACCGCCGCCGCCAAACGTGCCGCTTTGCCGAAGTCCAGCGTTAGCCAGCGCATCAGCCAGTTGGAACAGATGCTGGGCCTGCGGCTGCTGAACCGCACCACCCGTCAGCTCAATCTGACCTTTGCCGGCGAACGTTATCTGGAGCACTGCCAGGAGATGCTGTCCGCCGCCGAACGGGCCGATCTGGCGCTGCAACGGCTACGTGATAACCCCAGCGGGCGGTTGCGCATCTCGACGCCTGCCGGGCTGGGGGCGACGTTGCTGGCGCGGCTAGCGGCGGATTTCCAGCGCCAATATCCGGACGTCTCGCTGGAGGTGTCGGTGTCTGATGCGATGGTGGACATGGTGCAGGAAGGGTTCGATGCGGCGTTGCGCACCGGCAAGCCACAGGACTCTTCACTTATTGGCCGTCGCTTGGGGCATGCGCCGCGTTATTTGCTGGCTTCACCGGCCTATCTGGCGGAGTCCCCACCGATTGTTGACCCACAGCAGTTGCAGCAGCACCGTTGTATTGCGCACCGCTCCTGGCCAGTCTGGAGCCTGCGTCGGGGCGATGAATACTTTCGTTGGCAACTGCCGATGCGGCATATCACCGATAATCTGTTGTACGCGCGTGAATGTGCGATTGCCAGTGCGGGCATTACCTTGCTGCCGGCCTTTCTCAGTCGTGAGGTGGTAGCCCAGAGGCAATTGGTCGAGGTGCTGCCGGACTGGCAGGCGGAAGGCAATGAACTGTATTTGGTCTATCCGAGCCGCAAGTTGAATTCACCGGCGCTGGCCTGTTTTATCGACGTGGTGTTGCAACACCCGGTATTTGACGACTATGCCCGTGAGCTGGCGTGGAAATGAAGTCGACCACATTGCTAAAAGGATCAGGGTGATTGCCGAGTTTTCGGCTCAGGTTAATCACGCATCATCCATTACTTTTACCAGGCGCTTACCGACGTTTTCGCCAGCCAGCAAGCCAATCAGCCCTGTCGGCAATTTGTCGAAACCCTCGAGTATATCCTCAGGTACCACCAATTCTCCGGCAGCGACCCAGGCCGTGAGTTCTGCTATTGCTCGTTCCCGATTTGCCAGGAAGTCAGACAACAAAAAGCCTCGCATGGTCAGACTTTTGATAATCATCATCCCGGGAACGCCGAGTGGCCCTGCGATGGGGGCCTGTGCATCATATTGTGAAATGGCGCCGCAACAGACGATACGCCCATAACTCGCCATGTTCAGCAGACCGGCCTCCAGAATGTCTCCTCCGACGTTATCGAAAAAGACGTCGATGCCTTCAGGACAAGCCGTGCGCAGTGCTTCATTTAAATTACCCGCTTTGTAGTCGATCGCTTCCTGGAAACCCAGCTCACGGGTGAGTAGGGCGCATTTTTTGGCACCGCCTGCGATGCCAATGGTACGGCATCCCTTGATTCTGGCGATTTGCCCGACAAATGCGCCCACGGCGCCAGCTGCCGCTGTTACCACCACCGTTTCCCCCGCCTTCGGCATTCCGCATTCCAACAACCCAAAATAGGCGGTCAGTCCAGGGACGCCATAAATACTGAGCAGATGTGTAATCGGTTCAATTGCGCTGAGTTTCATCAGATGTTCGGCAGGAGATAGCGAAAAAGTTTGCCAACCGGTTTCAGCAAGAACCAAATCGCCGACGGCTAATTGTGGCGAGTACGACTCAACTACTTCGGCTAACGCCAATCCGCTCATAACGTCACCGGCTGCAAGGCCTGCCCGGTAGGTAGTCCCTTGCATCCAGGCTCTGCTGGCTGCATCCAGGGAAAAATAAAGCGCACGTAACAGGACTTCTCCCTGCAGCGGGACAGGCATGGATGTTTGGCGGATATGGAAATGTTGGGCGGTGAGTTTATCCTGTGGCAACTCGGTAAGAATGATTTGACGGTTTTTCATAGCAATGACCACTCTTCAATCATGAAATTTTCGGTTGTTATCACTTGCTCATATCTCGATCAAACCGGGCGTTATTTTTCGGCAAAGACGTCCACGCCGGTGAGTTGCGCCGATAACGCCCAAAGGCGTTTGGCCTGCAGCGGATCGATCGCGTACGCCTTCACACCGGTGAAAGATTCCTGTCCGCTTTCTTCCAGCCTGGCGATGTTGCAATCCTCACAATAGAGGCCACCGATACCCTCTAGCTGGGGTGACGTCGCCGCCCATACTTGGGTTGCCGCTCCTTGCTGTGGGGTTTTGAGTGCCGTTGGGTCGGCGGGGTTGCCTTCGCCATCCATCCAGCCCAGTGCAATCATCTCTTCTTTGGGGATGAAGCGTTGTAGTGGTGTGGGGATCATGCCGGGGTGGAGTGAGAATGCCCGCACGTCTGAGTCTTGCCCCAGCTTATCCAGATGGAACGCGAACAGCGCGTTGGCCGTTTTCGACTGAGCGTAGGCTAGCCATTTGTCATAACCCTGGTTGAACTGAATATCGTGCCAGCGAATGGCGGAAATCTGGTGGCCGGAGGACGATACTGACACCACTCTGGCACCGCCAGTCAGCGCCGGCCAGAGTCGATTCACCAACGCGTAGTGGCCAAGGTGATTAGTGGCGAACTGTGCCTCCCAGCCCGGCCCTACGCGCGTTTCTGGGCAGGCCATAATGCCGGCGCCGTTAATCAGGATATCGATATGTGCGCCGGTCTCGAGGAGTTGTTGCGAGAATAGGCTGATGCTGGCCAGATCGGCGAGATCCAACCTGTGAACTTCAACGTTAGCAATATTGTTGAGTTGGACATTTGCTGAGTGAGGATCACGCGCAGCGACAATGACCCGTGCTCCTGCGCCAGCCAATGCGCGGGTGGTTTCCAGCCCGAGCCCGGAATGCCCACCGGTTACGAGGGCGGTCTTGCCTGTGAGGTCTAAACCTTCAAGCACATCCGCTGCGGTAGCTGTCGCATCGAAAGGGGAATGGATAGGCATTTGTCTGTGTTTCATGGGATGTCCTCTGCATTTCGGATACTGGCGGATCTGCCCGAGAAGGTACATTGTAGGGTTTGTAGTCAGGAGCTTGAATGCAACAAACGCCGAATTTCTGTCGCGAACGTCCGAATGTTGCGATTACGATGGGGATATTGCCGTTAATAAAGTGCCGTTTTTCGTCAAGGGAGTTTGAAACGCTTATGGATCCGCTGTCAGAAGTCCTTTCTTTGTTACAGAGTCGACACTCTTTTTTCGGCGGTTTACAAGCGGGTGGGGACTGGGCCGTGTATTTCCCTGCACTGGAAGAAGGCAAGTTCAACGCGGTGGTACGCGGCGCATGTTGGTTGGCGGTGGAAGGGCATGAGCCGCCGATATGGCTGGAGGCGGGGGATTGCTTTTTGTTGCCACGTGGGCGGGCTGCCACCGTGGGCAGCGATCTATCTCTCCCGGCGGTCGACGCTGTGGAGCTTTATCGTCACGCGGTAAACGGGATGGCGCGCTATGGCGACGCTGAAGACTGTTTTCTGATCGGTGGGCGTTTCGCATTTGGCGAGGAGATTGACCTGTTATTTGCCTCGTTACCGGCAGTCGTGGTGATCAAAAGCGCTTCGGATCAGGCATCGGTACTGCGTTGGGCCTTACAGCGTTTGGCGGAAGAACTGGCCAGTCCATCACCGGGGAGCGCGCTGATGGCGCATCATTTGGGGCATATTATGTTGGTGCAGGTGCTGCGGATTTACCTTGCAGGAGAAGGGAGCATGGTATCTGGTTGGCTAAGGGCCTTGTTCGATTCGCGCATAGGCGCCGCCATGCAGGCGGTTCATGCCGATCCCGCCAGACGCTGGACGGTAGAATCGTTGGCTGGAGTAGCCGGTGTTTCGCGTTCAACATTGGCACTGCGATTCAAACAAAAGGCGGGCCTGGCGCCACTGGAGTACGTATTGCGCTGGCGGATGCTGTTGGCAGCGCGAGCACTGCGAACCGGGCATGGGACGGTATCTTCGATTGCACAGAACCTGGGCTATGAGTCGGACAGCGCCTTTAGCAACGCCTTCAAGCGGTTGATGCACTGCTCACCGCGGGATTACCGCAGCGCTAAGACCCGGGAATAAAAAAGGCGCCGTATGCGGCGCCTTTCGGGTTACTTGGTGATTCTCTTGTACTTGATACGGTGTGGCTCAAGCGCTTCGGCGCCCAGCGTCCGTTTTTTGTACTCTTCGTATTCGGTGAAGTTACCTTCGAAGAACTCCACTTTGCCTTCATCCTGGTAATCCAGAATGTGGGTGGCGATACGGTCAAGGAACCAACGGTCGTGCGAGATAACCATCGCGCAGCCAGGGAACTCCAACAGGGCGTTTTCCAGCGCGCGCAGGGTTTCAATATCCAGGTCGTTGGTCGGTTCATCGAGCAGCAGTACGTTGCCGCCAACCTGCAGCAGCTTGGCCAGATGCAGACGACCACGTTCACCCCCGGACAACTCGCCGACGCGTTTGCCCTGATCGACACCCTTGAAGTTAAAGCGGCCGACGTAGGCACGGCTTGGCATTTCGGTGTTGCCGATACGCATGATGTCCTGGCCGCCGGAGACTTCTTCCCACACGGTTTTGGAGCCATCCATGCTGTCGCGGAACTGATCGACCGAGGCCAGCTTGACGGTGTCACCCAGCACGATGTTGCCGGAATCAGGCTGTTCCTGACCGGACATCATGCGGAACAGCGTGGATTTACCGGCGCCGTTCGGGCCGATAATGCCGACAATTGCGCCCTTCGGTACCGCAAAGGTGAGATCGTCAATCAGCAGGCGATCGCCGTAAGACTTACGCAGATTGCTGACTTCAACCACTTTATCGCCCAGGCGTGCGCCAGGTGGGATAAACAGTTCGTTGGTTTCGTTACGCTTTTGGTATTCGGTGCTGTTCAGCTCTTCAAAGCGGGCCAAACGGGCCTTGCCTTTGGACTGACGGCCTTTGGCGCCCTGGCGAACCCACTCCAGCTCTTTCTCGATGGATTTGCGACGTGCGGCTTCGGAAGAGGCTTCCTGCGCCAGACGAGCGTCTTTCTGCTCCAGCCAGGAAGAGTAGTTACCTTCCCATGGAATGCCTTCACCGCGGTCCAGCTCGAGGATCCAGCCGGCCACGTTGTCGAGGAAGTAACGGTCGTGGGTGATGGCCACTACGGTGCCTTCGAAGTCGTGCAGGAAGCGCTCCAGCCAGGCCACGGATTCAGCATCCAGGTGGTTGGTCGGTTCGTCGAGCAGCAGCATGTCCGGTTTTTCCAGCAGCAGGCGGCACAGCGCTACGCGGCGACGCTCACCACCGGAAAGGTTGGCGATTTTCGCGTCCCATTCTGGCAGGCGCAACGCATCGGCGGCACGCTCAAGCTGGGTGTTCAGGTTATGGCCATCATGGGCCTGAATGATCTCTTCCAGGCGGCCCTGTTCAGCGGCCAGCTTGTCGAAGTCGGCGCCTTCTTCAGCGTACAGCGCGTACACCTCATCAAGACGTTTCAGCGCACCGACCACTTCCGCCAGCGCTTCTTCGACTGACTCGCGAACGGTGTGTTCCAGGTTCAGTTGCGGTTCTTGCGGCAGGTAACCGATTTTAATCCCTTGCTGCGGGCGAGCTTCACCTTCGATATCGGTATCGATGCCGGCCATGATGCGCAACAGAGTGGATTTACCTGAGCCGTTCAGACCCAGCACGCCAATTTTGGCGCCCGGGAAGAAGCTCAGCGAGATATTTTTCAGGATGTGACGCTTCGGCGGAACCACTTTGCCGACGCGATGCATGGTATAGACGTATTGAGCCACGGTGCCTCTGCCTCTCTATATCAGTTTTTATAGGATGTCTGGCTGCGGAGTGTAGCCCGTTTCGAAAGCGGATCCCAGACATCACACAGCGATCGCTAAGTATAACCTTTTATGCGCCCGTGAAGGCGCATATTGGTCGCTTAAGGAGTGACGACAATCGCAACGCGGCGGTTTTCGGCACGGCCGCTGGAGGTGCGGTTATCGGCCACCGGATCGCGTTTACCCATGCCGCGGGTTTCGATATTGGCACGAGGAATACCTACGCTGGCTAGCAGATCGGCCACTGCATTGGCGCGGCGCAACGAAAGCTGGTCGTTATAGCTGTCTTCACCGTAATTATCCGTATGACCGTCCAGACGGAATTGGGTGATGCCGACGCTCATCAGCGCACGACCCATTTTTTGTACCGTATCGGTACTTTCCGGGTTCAGTTTGCCGACGTTATTGCCAAACAGCACCTTGTCGGACAGGCCAAACTCCCAGCCGTTATCCGTCAGCTTAAACCCTTGTGACTGCAACAGGGCAATCTGCTCAGGCGTCAGGCCCTGCGGTTTGCTCTGGCAGCCGGCGAGGGCCAACAGGGCGATAAACATCATCGCCAGCAGTGAGAAACGGTTTTTTAGTGTTTGCTGTATCATAATCAAATCCCTAGTTTTATTTTATAGCCGGGGCTTTATTTCTGTATTGCCAGCCGCCAGCCTCCGTTATAACGATGCTTTGCCTGGTACATTGCATCATCAGCTTCGTGCAAGAGCCCTTGAGGCGTTACCGCATGCTCAGGGTAAAGGGCAATACCGATACTCAGAGAGGAAATCACCGCCTCGTCGTTCGGCAAAATTACCGGTTGGGTCATGCAGTCGATAATGTTATCGGCAATCTGCAGGACATCTTCCGTAGTGTGGACCGGTGCCAACAATACGGCGAACTCATCACCTCCCAAACGTGCCACCAGGTCGGTTTCACGTAGCTGTGCGCGAATGCGCCCGGCAATGGTGGTCAGCACCAGGTCGCCTGCAGCGTGACCGTAGCTGTCATTGACCTCCTTGAAGCGGTCACCGTCGATAAACAGCACCGCCAGCTTTTCGGTCGGTTTAATGTCCCCCAACGCACGGCTCAGTCGCCCTTCAAAGAAGGCACGGTTCGGCAAGCCGGTCAGGCTGTCGTGCGTTGCCCGGTGAGTCAGTGAATCATTTTCCTGTTTCAGGTGTGCCTGCCAGGCTTCCAGCTCATCGAGCAGGCCATTAAAGTCGACGCTCAGCTCATGCAGTTCGGCAATTGGCGCTGATGGCACCCGCAGGCCAAAGGCGCGATCGCGGCGTACCGCATGCGCGACATTGGCGATGTCATCCAGCGAACGGACGATGCCCAGCAGCATGCGGCGGGAAAGTACCAGCGCGCACAGGGTACTGAGCACCAGACAGGCGATCATGCCGACCATACCGCGCAACAGAAAACGCAGCAGGCTGCCGCCGTGGCCGAGCAGCCACACTTTGCCGACCTCTTTGCCTTCATGAGTTATCGGCAGGATCACCGGTTCCGGCAGCGCCCAGTGGGCCACGATTTCTTCCATACCGTGCAGCGGGCCATCTTTGGGATGACGCCAACTGGCGAGCACCTTGCCGTTGTTGTTCAGAATTCTTGCCTCTGATACTTCTTCTTTGGAGGCGATCAATACCAGTGCCTCACGTGCGGCGGTGCGGTCTTCAAACACCACGGCAGCTTCGACGGTATAGCTGATGGAGCGCGCAATCAGATGCAGGTTATGGTCGGCATAGGCGCGCAGCGCAAACAGCGCGACCAGCGTCAGGAAAATCCCGGCGGTGCCGACGGCAATCAGCGCCAGCCCAAGGTGCACCCGTTGCAGCACCCGCCCCAGCGTAGGTCGCGACTGACCCGATCGGTTCTTGCGCAACCACTTCATAGTGGAGGCGCCTGTTTGCGTGCCAGTTGTAGCACGTTGGGGTGAACGCGCACGCCGCTGCGTGCCAGTGCGTCAAGGTTCACTTTAAAGCTGGCCGTGTCGCCTTCGATCTGCAGGCAAAACGCGTTGCCGGCAGAGCATTCATCATCGTTCTCGCTGATGCTGAGAATGGAGTGGCCGTTAATGCGTTGCATAAAATTCTGTTTCTGACCGGCATTGATATTGCCCAAATAAATCACGTCACAGCCGGTGCTCAGCAACGGGCTGTCGAAAGCGATGCGCTCGGCTTTAATCGGCCGGGGGGCACTCAGCAAAATGGGATCGAACAGGCCTTCGGCATATTGTGTCGGCGCCGTTACGCACAGTCGGATGGGGTTGGGTTCACTGGGCCAGCGGGCATAGCTGATAATGCCGACCACCACGGTGGTGACGGCGTGGATGCGATTTTTATACGGATCGCCAGTCTCGGGACGCGCCAAACCGGGAAACGCCAACAGGGCGAGCAAAACCAGTGACAACAGACGGCTGCAGTCCAGACGTGCGCAAATGAAACTCGTGAGTGAGCTTTTTGCGCAGGTCGCTAACAACGCGGCATATTTTGCCATCTTCATCTGCCATTCCTGCCCACGTCCGCAGTACTGTTGCGGCAACATAACAATGAGAAGCCTGACCCGGTCGAAGGGATAATTATCTTGCTGAAAACTGTCAATCGCACTGCCTGATGAACACTATCTAACCCATAATTGGCGCGGATTGTATTATAAGATATCCCTGTTGCGCGCTTTATGTGCCGTTTTCTCGGAATTATCTTAGCTTTTTTTAATAGTATAAAAACGTCCGTCAGGGTTTGCCAGGCGTTTTCTGCAAAGTTAGCGCGGCAGGCCTGGGTTCTGGCGGTTTGCGCAACGTTTTTGCTTATCGTTTTGATGATCAAATCCTGCGACGGCTAATAATTTCAAATGGCTTAATTTTATATTGGCGGCGGGGATTAATAATTGTGGTTCCGATCGGTTGTTAGCGCCAACTCCAGGATGAAATGATTAATACGGCAAAATTGTCGTCAGCTTTAATTAATTTGTCAGTGAGGGTAAACCTTTTTTACCTGAAGCCCATCGTGACGATAAACTTCTTCTACCATAGTGAATGGATAAGCGATCCTGCTGTCTATGGTAGATGGCTGAGCGCGCTGCTCAGCACCCCCCTTTTGCTCTGGCGTGCCGGATAGACATATTCCACGACAGGGCGTGAAATACTCGGAGAGCCGGGTTCACCGACCCGTTGGCTGCTGACGTAACGCGGCAACGGGCTGAACCGGCTCTGGCAACACCATCAGCATTAGCGAGGAAAGAGTCAGTATGGTCAAGGTAGACAAGTGGCGGTTTTTAGCTGTGGGCCTGTGCCTGACGGCATTTTCAAGCGCCGCATTGGCGGACTCGCTGGACGCTCAGCGTCAGCGTTACCTGCAGATCAAGCAGGCGTGGGACAGCAATCAGATGGACGTGGTGGCGCAACTAATGCCGACGCTGCGTGATTACCCGCTTTACCCTTATCTGGAATACCGTGAGCTGACGCAAGACCTCAGCCAGGCCGGGTTCTCTGAAGTGAATGACTTTATCAAGCAGCATCCGACGCTGCCGCCGGCGAAGTCACTGGCTCCGCGTTTTGTTAATGAATTGGCGCGGCGTGAAGACTGGCGCACCCTGTTGACCTTCAGCCCGCAACCGCCTAAACCTATCGCGGCACGCTGTAATTACTACTACGCCAAATGGGCCACCGGCGATCAGCAAGCGGCCTGGAATGGCGTCGACGATATCTGGATGAGCGGTAAATCTCTGCCGGGAGCCTGTGACAAGTTATTCAGCGTCTGGCAGGGGGCTGGCAAACAAACGCCATCGGCTATTCTGGAACGCATGAAACTGGCGTTGAAAGAGGGTAACAGCGGCCTGGTGAACAGCCTCTACCGCCAGTTGCCGTCAGATTATCAGACCATGGGCGATGCCTTGGTGCGCCTGCAAAACGATCCTGCGACGGTCGAGTCCTTTGCCCGCAGCGTGGGCCCGACTGACTTTACCCGTGCGGCAACCGGCATCGCTTTCGAACGTCTGGCGCGTCAGGATGCGGAAAATGCCCGCGCGATGATCCCGACCCTTGTCCGCCTGCAAAAAATGAGTGACAGCGAGCAGCAGGGGCTGGAGGACGCGGTGGCATGGCGCCTGATGGGCAGCGATGCGACCTTTGAACAGACCCAGTGGCGCGACAAGGTGATCCTGCGTAGTCAGTCACCGGCACTGCTGGAGCGCCGCGTGCGCATGGCGCTGGGCGCCGGTGATCGTCAGGGGGTGGCGACCTGGCTGGCGCGTCTGCCAACGGAATCACGCAATAAAGATGAATGGCGATACTGGCGCGCGAGCATTTTACTGGATGAAGGCAAACGTAGCGAAGGGGAAGAGATCCTGCGTCGGCTGATGACCGAACGCGGCTTCTACCCGATGGTAGCGGCGCAAAAACTGAATACGCCTTATCCGGTGATGGTGGCAGTGGCGGCAAAACCCCGCGCTTCGCTGGTGGATGGGCCGGAAATTGCCCGGGTGCGTGAACTGATGTACTGGAATATGGATAACCTGGCGCGCAGTGAGTGGACTTCGTTCGTGGCCAGCCGCAGTCGCCCGGAACAGGAAGCGCTGGCGCGTTATGCTTTTGAGCAAAAATGGGCCGATCTCAGCGTGCAGGCGACTATTGTCGGCAAAATGTGGGATCACCTTGAGGAACGCTTCCCGGTGGCCTGGCCGCAAGAATTCCGCGCCGCGACTGATGACAAGGGGATAACGCCGAGCTATGCCATGGCCATCGCCCGTCAGGAGAGCGCCTGGAACCCGAAAGCGCAGTCACCGGTCGGGGCCAGCGGCCTGATGCAGGTGATGCCACGTACCGCACAGCATACCGTGCAGATGTACAATATTCCCGGTTACTCGAGCCCAAGCCAACTGCTTGATCCGCGCGTCAATATTATCATTGGCACCAGCTATCTGGAGTATGTTTACCAGCAGTTCGGCCGCAACCGTATCCTGTCCTCGGCGGCTTACAATGCCGGTCCATCTCGGGTGAATACCTGGCTGGGCAACAGTGAAGGGCGGGTTGATGCCGTGGCATTTGTCGAAAGCATTCCGTTCTCGGAAACCCGTTCCTACGTGAAGAACGTGTTGGCCTACGACGCATTTTATCGCTATCTCATGCACCGGCCGGCCAAAGTGCTGACCGATGCCGAGTGGCAGAGGCGTTATTGATTTTGACGTCGCTATGGTATGCTGCTGTACTAGTTAAATAGTATGGTGGCTTGCCATGACGCAATTATCGCTTAACGACCCGGCTCTTTCAGAACAAGGTAATGAGGATTGGCTGCGCTTTGTTGCGCTGCTGCAGAATTCGTTTGCCCAGGATCTGCATCAACCCCTGCTGCAACTGCTGCTGACGCCGGACGAACGCACGGCTTTAGGTACACGGGTACGGATTATCCAGGAGCTGATGCGTGGTGAAATGAGCCAGCGTGAGCTGAAAAACGAACTGGGGGCGGGAATTGCCACCATCACTCGCGGTTCGAACAGCCTGAAGGCGGCGACGCCGGCGCTGAAACAGTGGCTGGAACAGCAGTTGCTGGGCGATGCACAGTAGCGCCGCGCCCGGCAAAGGTTATTTCTGTGCTGCGTTGTTATGGTTCTGGTAGATCGGGTTGTGGAAAGGCACCAGCGCCAACAGCAGAGCCTGATGGTAAACGCTGGTGCGGCTCAATCGCCCATCGGTAAAGATACCGATAGCGCCACCCTGGCGCTTCACTTCGGCATTGCCGGTGATGATCGCCATCTCACTCCCCAATTCGCGGCCGGCACGAATTCCCTGTAAAATCGTCTCCGGCAGCATCAGACTGGCTGAGCGCGATTCGCCACGGGTATTCGGGTTTTCTACCGTCATCCAGGCGAAAGTCATATTCTCTTCGATTCCTGCTTCTACGCCGACCCAAAAGTCGGCCTCTGGGCGTACCTGCCGGGCTTCCATTACGCGCTGGCGTGCGCCGGTGCGGGTTTCGTGATTACCTATGGGTTGCAGTGAGACGCCGCTGGCGACGTCGACCGATTCAATGCGGCATTGGCCTGTGCCAAAGGTGTCATCAAAGGCCAGTTGAATAGCCTTGATCTTTGCCGGGTTGGTAGTTGCAGCGACAACATGATACATAACGGGTTTGGCATCCTTAAGCTAAGAGCCTATTCACTACGGCAGACGCTTGCGCAAGCGGCATCTGACGACGATAAACTCAGGTTTCACGCAGTATAACGGAAAAGCAAAATGTTACAGGTATACCTCGTTCGCCACGGCGAAACGGAATGGAATGCGGCTCGCCGCATCCAGGGCCAGTCCGACAGCCCGTTGACCGCTAACGGTGAACATCAGGCTCGTCTGGTTGCCCAGCGCGTCAGCAAACAAGGCATCACGCACGTGATTACCAGCGATCTGGGGCGTACCCGACGCACCGCGCAAATCATCGCAGAGGCTTGCGGCTGCGAGGTGATAACCGATCCACGTTTGCGTGAGTTGCATATGGGGGTGCTGGAAGAACGTCTGATCGATAGC
Organism: Serratia proteamaculans; assembly: GCF_946227095.1. Lineage (GTDB taxonomy): Bacteria > Pseudomonadota > Gammaproteobacteria > Enterobacterales > Enterobacteriaceae > Serratia > Serratia proteamaculans_E. Next base: position 233,787 of record NZ_CAMISV010000005.1, on the reverse strand, counting down.
CTGACGCCACAGGAAGAACAGTGGCGTAAGCAGATGGTCGATGGTACTGCCGACGGCCGTATCCCTCAAGGTGAATCCATGAGTGAGCTGGGTGACCGGATGCGCGAGGCGCTCGAAAGCTGCCTGATGTTGCCTGAGGGCAGCAAACCGCTGATTGTCAGCCACGGTATCGCTTTGGGCTGTTTAATCAGCACCGTACTCGGGTTACCGGCTTATGCCGAGCGCCGCCTGCGTTTACGCAACTGTTCACTGTCGCGAGTCGATCACCAGCAGAGTCCATGGTTGGCCTCTGGCTGGATCGTCGAAACGGCGGGCGATGTCACGCATCTGGACACGCCCGCGCTGGACGAACTGCAGCGTTAACGGCGGATCGGGATCAAATAGTCGCAGTTGATCTCGGTCGGCGGTTGGGGTGGCCGACGGTCACCCTTGGGATAAAAGCGCTCAATATCGTGCCCTTTACGGCGCGTCAGTTTGAGCGCCGGCAGGCAGGTGCCATAAACGGTCAGAATGAAGTCTTGCAGGCCAGAGGCCGGGCCTTCATAGCTGAACATCGCATACTCGCCACCTTGCAGTACCAGCGGCTGCCCGGCCACAATCTTGGCCGGTACGTGATGCGGCTCCAGCGCCGTGGTGTACAGCACTTCCTGTTCGTCGTCTTTTTCCTGACTCGGGCGTGAATGGTGCAGCCCGTACAGTACCGGCGGTAGCGTTTCGGCTTCGCCCAAATACTGGCGCCAGAATTGTGACCGCAATTCGGTACGGAAGTTGGAGATTTGCTCCAGCGTACAGGAATAGCTTTGCGTCAGGCCAATCAACTGTTGTTCTGGCAAGGTGACAAATTCTGGCTGCGGCAGAGTAAAGGCGCCCAGGCGGATCGGTGGACAGATGCCGAATGCGCTCCAGTCTTCGGCACGACGATACAGCGCTGGCGTTTGTGCAAACTGTTTTTTAAATGCGCGTGTAAATGTCTGCTGCGAGTCGAAGCGATATTGTAAAGCGATATCCAAAATAGGTCGGCTGGTTAAACGCAGCGCCACCGCAGCCTTGGATAATCTCCTTGCCCGGATATAAGCGCCGATGGCGTTACCGGTAATATCTTTAAACATCCGTTGTAAATGCCATTTAGAGTAACCTGCTTTGGCCGCCACATTGTCCAGAGACAGGGGTTGGTCCAAATGGCTTTCCAGCCAGATAAGCAGATCACGAATGATACCGGCTTGATCCATAGATCTTCCTCGTAGAGCTTTAGGGTAGGGACCCGAACTGTTTATTCATTACGCTGGTGCTTGCGCTATCAGACCAATCCATGAGCCATTTTGCGTAGCACTCTTTGCCTCTTGCAGCGGGTTGCGCAAGGGTTGGACAGGGGCACACCTTAAACGGGCGCAAAGATATAACGACGCCGCATAATAGCAATTTTTTTCCTCCGAGACTCTCAAAGATTTTTTTCACGCTCTGTGCTAAAAAGATCGGTGCGGACTGGAAAGATCCCTATTCTGTGACCTAAAACATAAACAATATTGATTGCCTGCGCCTATTTTTAGGATTCAGGCTATTGGAGTTAAGTGAATGAAAAAAGGATGGATATTTTTGTTTGGTTTAGTTTGCGCAACGGTAAATAGTGCGCAGGCAGAACAGGTTGGGTCGGTCGATACGGTATTCAAACTCTTTGGTCCGGACCATAAAATTGTGGTGGAAGCCTTCGATGATCCTGATGTTAAAAATGTAACTTGTTATATCAGCCGGGCAAAAACCGGTGGCATCAAAGGTGGGCTGGGATTAGCGGAAGATACCGCAGATGCTGCCATTTCTTGCCAGCAGGTCGGTCCGATTGAGCTGAATGATAAAATCAAAAATGGTAAGGCGGAAGGGACCGTGGTGTTCCAGAAACGAACGTCGCTGGTGTTCAAGAAACTGCAGGTGGTGCGTTTCTATGATAAAAATCGCAATGCATTGATTTATCTGAGTTATTCTGACCGTGTGGTGGATGGTTCACCGAAGAATGCGCTGAGCGCAGTGCCGATCATCCCTTGGGGTGAGGCAAAATAAGATTTGGGGTTCGACGGAACCCCAAATATTTTAACGCGGGAGGCTTACTCTTCCAGATCGCCGCAGAAACGGTAACCTTCACCGTGAATGGTGGCGATGATTTCTGGCGTGTCCGGTGTCGATTCGAAGTGCTTGCGGATGCGACGGATGGTCACGTCCACGGTGCGGTCATGTGGCTTCAGCTCACGGCCAGTCATCTTCTTCAGCAGTTCGCCACGGGATTGGATCTTGCCCGGGTTTTCACAGAAGTGCAGCATGGCGCGGAATTCACTGCGTGGCAGTTTATACTGCTCACCCGCTGGGCTGATCAGTGAGCGGCTGTTGATGTCCAGCTCCCAACCGTTGAACTTGTAGCTTTCAACCAGACGACGTTCTTCGCCGACGCTGCCCAGGTTCATGGTGCGTGACAGCAGGTTGCGTGCGCGAATGGTCAGTTCACGCGGATTGAACGGTTTGGTGATGTAATCATCAGCGCCGATTTCCAATCCGAGGATCTTATCAACTTCGTTATCACGGCCGGTCAGGAACATCAGCGCAACGCTGGCCTGTTCGCGCAATTCACGCGCCAACAGCAGGCCATTTTTGCCTGGCAGATTGATGTCCATGATAACCAGATTGATATCATTTTCAGACAGGATGTTGTGCATTTCTGCACCATCATTGGCTTCATGAACAACGTAGCCTTCCGCCTCGAAAATGCTCTTCAGGGTGTTACGAGTGACTAACTCGTCTTCGACAATCAGAATGTGCGGGGTCTGCATATATGCTACCTAAAATTGCCAACAAAATAGAAAATAGGAAGTACAGAAGTCTTTGTTTTCATAGCGGAGGGCAGAGATTAGCGCTCACGTTCCCTTCTACTCAATGACTAAAGTACGTAAACTCGTTCTTGATGCACTTTCCATCCCATGTCAACAAGATCGCTAGCTTGGTTGGGGCGCTATTCCTTACATCCCCAAAGGTGCCAAAACGGTGCATATCCTAACCGTATTAACAGCAATATAACAGTGCACACCGAATTCATCACCCAACAAAACTAAGGTTTGTTGACATATATCAAATTCAATTGTAGCACGTTAACAGTTTTGTGAAAAACACTTACAGAAATGCCAGGTTAAGTCACAGAACCCTAAATTCTGTGTTCGATTCAGCATTGTGGCACCTAATGAGGTAGAATTATTGGCTTGTTGATAAATGGCTTCTTTTAACGCTTTGATTAATAAGCGTAGTAAAACATAAGTAGCAATAATATGTATTACGCGCAATTTATCAGGTCAATAACCCATTTAACCCTATCTATCGCGTTCTCCGGGATTATTGTTGCACAGATGTAAATATAATCAGGCTATCCCAAACAGTCAAAAATACGCGATCTCTCATTCAGCGGAGTATTGATGCAGCTTCATATTGTTTTAGTGGCGCCGGCGCGGCCGGAAAACGTTGGCGCTGCGGCGCGGGCAATGAAAACCATGGGTTTCACTTCGTTGCGGATTGTCGACAGCGAAGCGCACCTGCAGCCGGCGGCTCGCTGGGTGGCTCATGGGGCGGGGGATATCCTCGACGGCGTGCAAACTTTTGCCACTCTTGAGCAGGCGCTGGCGGACGTGGATTTCACCGTTGCCACCACTGCTCGCAGCCGTGCGCGTTTCCATTATTATTGTACGCCGCAGCAACTGTTGGGCCAGTTGAGTGAACGCAGTCAGTGGGTAGGTCAGGCGGCGTTGGTGTTTGGCCGTGAAGATTCCGGCCTGACTAATGAAGAGCTGGAACTGGCGGATCTGTTGACCGGCGTGCCGATGCAGGCGGATTACCCTTCATTGAATCTCGGCCAGGCGGTGATGGTGTATTGCTATCAATTGTCGGAGCTGATGAATGTGAGTGCGCCACAGGAGTCGGTGGCCAATGAGGGCCAGCTCAAGGCGCTGCGTCAGCGAGCCGAGGGATTATTGACGGCACTGGAGGTCAGTGACGATCAAAAATTGCGCGATTGGTTGCATCAGCGGCTGGGTGCGTTGCAGCAGCGCGATACCGCGATGCTGCATACTTTGCTGCATGACATCGAAAAAAAACTGACAAAGTGATACCCGCAAACATGGCTGATTAGGCAGTGTGATCCACTACAAAAATGCCATCTGTCTGTCTTTTTATTCTGTCATTTGGCTTTTCGACTATTGCATTGCCCAGTTGCTCCGTTGGGCGATAAATAAGCAAAAACAAGAAATAATTTGACTTGGGATAGCGATTGCTTTAACCAATAGAGGGGACAGAGTAATTAATGAGACAGACAGACAAAATGCGAAATATCAGCCTGAACACAACAATTATTACCACCACCGATACCACAGGTAACGGGGCGGGCTGACGCGTACAGGAAACAAAAGAAAAAAGCCCGCACCTAACCAGTGCGGGCTTTTTTTTCGGCTTAAATTCGGGAGAGATAAGAAATGCGAGTGCTGAAATTTGGCGGAACCTCGGTAGCGAATGCAGAACGTTTTCTGCGCGTTGCCGACATCATGGAAAGTAACGCACGTCAGGGACAGGTGGCCACGGTCTTGTCCGCTCCGGCTAAAATCACCAACCATTTGGTGGCGATGATTGAAAAAACGGTAGCGGGGCAGGACATTCTGCCAAATATGAGCGATGCAGAACGCATCTTTGCCGACCTGCTGAGCGGCCTGGCGCAGGCGCTGCCCGGCTTTGAGTACGATCGTCTCAAAACCCTGGTCGACCAAGAGTTTTCACAACTCAAGCAGGTGTTGCACGGGGTTGCGCTGCTGGGTCAATGCCCGGACAGTGTGAATGCGGCCATCATCTGCCGCGGTGAGAAGCTCTCCATTGCCATCATGGAAGGGGTGTTTCGTGCCAAAGGTTTCCCGGTAACGGTGATCAACCCGGTGGAGAAATTGCTGGCTCAGGGGCACTACCTGGAGTCCACGGTAGATATCGCCGAATCCACACTGCGTATCGCTGCGGCGGCAATCCCGGCGGATAACATTGTGCTGATGGCGGGCTTCACCGCCGGTAACGACAAAGGGGAACTGGTGGTGCTGGGCCGTAACGGCTCTGACTACTCTGCTGCGGTACTGGCTGCTTGCTTGCGCGCCGACTGTTGTGAAATCTGGACCGACGTAGACGGCGTTTATACCTGCGATCCGCGCACTGTGCCGGATGCCAGGTTGCTGAAATCGATGTCGTACCAGGAAGCTATGGAGCTTTCCTATTTCGGCGCCAGCGTGCTTCACCCCCGCACTATTGCTCCCATCGCCCAGTTCCAAATCCCTTGCCTGATCAAAAACACCGCCAACCCGCAGGCCCCGGGCACGCTGATTGGCGGCGAAAATTTGGATACCGAAACTCCGGTGAAGGGCATCACCAACCTGAATAACATGGCGATGATCAACGTATCCGGCCCGGGGATGAAGGGCATGGTCGGCATGGCTGCGCGAGTGTTCGCCGTGATGTCGCGCGCCGGTATCTCGGTGGTGCTGATCACCCAGTCCTCCTCCGAATACAGCATCAGCTTCTGCGTACCGCAGAGTGAGCTGCAACGTGCGCGTAAAGCGCTGGAAGACGAGTTTTATCTTGAGTTGAAAGACGGCCTGCTGGAGCCGCTGGATGTGATGGAGCAGTTGGCGATCATCTCGGTCGTTGGCGATGGCATGCGTACTCTGCGCGGCATTTCGGCCAGCTTCTTCTCTGCACTGGCGCGCGCCAATATCAATATTGTCGCTATTGCTCAGGGGTCTTCCGAGCGTTCCATCTCAGTTGTCGTCAGCAATGACTCCGCCACTACCGGCGTTCGCGTCTGCCACCAGATGTTGTTTAACACCGATCAGGTGATTGAAGTGTTTGTCATCGGCGTCGGCGGCGTGGGTGGTGCGTTGATCGAACAGATCTACCGTCAGCAGCCGTGGCTGAAACAAAAACATATCGACCTGCGGGTGTGCGGTATCGCTAATTCACGCGCCATGCTGACCAACGTACATGGCATCGCGCTGGAAAGTTGGCGGGATGAGCTGGCCGGTGCGCAGGAGTCGTTCAACCTCGGCCGCCTGATCCGTCTGGTGAAGGAGTACCACCTGCTGAATCCGGTGATTGTCGACTGTACCTCCAGTCAGGCGGTGGCGGATCAATACGCCGATTTCCTGGCCGATGGTTTCCACGTGGTGACGCCGAACAAAAAGGCCAATACCTCGTCGATGAACTATTACCAACAGCTGCGCACCGCCGCTGCCGGTTCACGTCGCAAGTTCCTGTACGACACCAACGTCGGTGCGGGCTTGCCGGTGATCGAGAACCTGCAAAACCTGCTGAACGCCGGTGACGAACTGACGCGTTTCTCCGGCATTCTGTCCGGTTCGCTGTCGTTTATTTTCGGCAAGCTGGACGAGGGTATGTCGTTATCGGCCGCGACCCTGGAGGCCAAAGCCAAGGGGTATACCGAGCCGGATCCACGTGACGATCTTTCCGGTATGGACGTTGCCCGCAAGCTGTTGATCCTCGCCCGTGAGGCGGGTTACAAACTGGAGCTGGCGGACATTGAGGTTGAGTCGGTGCTGCCGCCGTCCTTTGACGCCACCGGTGACGTGGAAACCTTCATGGCGCGCCTGCCGGAGCTGGACAAAGAGTATGCCCGCAACGTAGCCAACGCCGCCGAGCAGGGCAAGGTACTGCGCTATGTCGGGGTGATCGAAAATGGCCGCTGCCAGGTGCGTATAGATGCGGTAGACGGTAACGATCCGTTGTATAAAGTGAAGAACGGCGAGAACGCTTTGGCTTTCTACAGCCGCTACTATCAGCCATTGCCGCTGGTGCTGCGCGGCTACGGCGCCGGTAACGATGTGACCGCAGCGGGGGTGTTTGCCGACCTGTTGCGCACACTGTCATGGAAGTTGGGAGTTTAATATGGTTAAGGTGTATGCGCCGGCCTCAATTGGTAACGTCAGCGTCGGTTTCGACGTTCTGGGTGCAGCGGTGTCGCCGATCGACGGAACCTTACTGGGCGACTGTGTCAGTGTAGAGGCCGCCGAAACGTTCAGTCTGCAAAATGCCGGTCGCTTCGTCAGCAAACTGCCGGATGATCCGAAAGAGAATATTGTTTACCAGTGTTGGGAGCGCTTCTGCCAGGAAATCGGTCAGCAGATCCCGGTGGCGATGCGGCTCGAGAAAAACATGCCAATTGGTTCAGGACTGGGTTCCAGCGCCTGCTCGGTGGTCGCCGGATTGATGGCGATGAACGAGTTCTGCAACCGTCCGCTGGATAAAATGACGCTGCTGGGCCTGATGGGCGAGCTTGAAGGCCGCATCTCCGGCAGCGTGCATTACGATAATGTGGCGCCTTGCTATCTCGGCGGCCTGCAACTGATGCTGGAAGAAGAAGGCTTCATCAGCCAGGAAGTGCCCTGCTTTAAAGACTGGTTGTGGGTGATGGCTTACCCGGGTATCAAGGTATCCACCGCCGAAGCGCGCGCGATCCTGCCCGCGCAGTATCGTCGTCAGGACTGCATCAGCCACGGTCGCTATCTGGCGGGCTTTATCCACGCCTGCCATACCCAACAGCCGCAGCTGGCCGCCAAACTGATGCAGGACGTGATTGCCGAGCCGTACCGCACCCGCCTGTTGCCGGGCTTTGCCGACGCGCGCAAGGCCTCCCAGGATATCGGTGCGCTGGCTTGCGGTATTTCCGGTTCCGGGCCGACGCTGTTCGCCGTCTGTGATGACGGCGCGACCGCACAACGCATGGCCGACTGGCTGACTAATCACTATCTGCAAAACGACGAAGGTTTTGTTCATATTTGCCGCCTGGATACCGCAGGCGCACGACTACTGGGATAACGCATGAAACTGTACAACCTTAAGGATCACAACGAGCAGGTCAGCTTTACACAGGCGATCAAACAGGGCTTGGGCAAACAGCAGGGGCTGTTTTTCCCGCTGGAGCTGCCTGAGTTTGAGCTGACTGAAATCGACCATCTGCTGGAACAGGATTTTGTCACTCGCAGTAGCCGCATTCTGTCGGCGTTTATTGGCGATGAAGTCTCTGAGGAAGCGTTGCATAAGCGTGTCGCGGCGGCCTTTGAGTTCCCGGCGCCGGTGGCGCAAGTGGAAGACGACATTGCCTGCCTGGAACTGTTCCACGGCCCAACGCTGGCGTTCAAAGACTTCGGCGGCCGCTTTATGGCACAAATGCTGGCGGAAGTGGCGGGCGATGAGCCGGTGACTATCCTGACCGCGACCTCCGGCGATACCGGTGCGGCAGTGGCCCATGCTTTCTACGGCCTGAAGAATGTGCGAGTGGTGATCTTGTATCCGCAGGGCAAAATCAGCCCGCTGCAGGAAAAACTGTTCTGCACCCTGGGTGGCAATATCCACACCGTGGCGATCGACGGCGACTTCGACGCCTGCCAGGCATTGGTGAAACAGGCATTTGACGATCAGGAACTGAAAGAAGCGCTGCATCTGAACTCGGCCAACTCGATCAACATCAGCCGCCTGTTGGCGCAGATTTGCTACTACTTTGAGGCGGTAGCGCAACTGCCGCAGGAAGCCCGTAATCAGTTGGTGATCTCGGTACCCAGCGGTAACTTCGGCGATCTGACCGCCGGTCTGCTGGCCAAATCATTGGGCCTGCCGGTGAAGCGTTTTATCGCCGCGACCAATGCCAACGATACCGTGCCGCGCTTCCTGACTAACGGTCAGTGGCAGCCGCATGCCACGGTGGCTACGCTGTCCAATGCCATGGATGTTAGCCAGCCGAATAACTGGCCGCGGGTAGAGGAACTGTTCCGTCGTAAGATCTGGCAGTTGAAAGAGCTGGGTCACGCCACGGTCAGTGACGAAACCACCAAGGACAGCATGCGTGAGCTGGCGAAGTTGGGCTATCTCTCCGAACCGCACGCGGCAATCGCTTATCGCGCGCTGCGTGACCAGTTGCAGGAAGGGGAGTTTGGTTTGTTCCTCGGCACGGCACATCCGGCCAAGTTCAAAGAGAGCGTAGAGGAAATCCTCGGTCAGGAGCTGCCGTTGCCGAAAGCACTGGCGCTGCGTGCCGATTTGCCGCTGCTGTCCCACAGCTTGCCGGCCGGCTTTGGCGAACTGCGTAAGTTCCTGATGGCACTGCCTGCCTGATTCGGTTTGGCTTAGGCCCTGGTATAAAAGCAAAAAGCCGTCATTACGACGGCTTTTTTATGGGTGGGCATTTCACTGCTCGGGGCGCTTGAACACCAACTCGTTATCTTTGGAATTAGCCGGGTCGAAAGCATAGCCCTCCAGATTAAAATCAAGCAGTTGCTCGCGCTGGGTCAGGCGATTCTTAATGATAAAGCGGCTCATCAGTCCGCGCGCTTTCTTGGCGTAGAAGCTGATCACTTTGTATTTGCCGTTCTTCTCGTCGAGGAACACCGGTTTAATCAGCGTGCCATGCAGTTTGGCCGGCTTCACCGATTTGAAGTATTCGTCGGAAGCCAGGTTGACCACCACGTCGTCCCCCTGTTGCTCCAGCGCCTCGTTGAGCTTCCTGGTGATCTGCTCGTCCCAGAAACTGTACAAATCCTTGCCCTTGGCATTCTCCAGCTTGATACCCATCTCCAGGCGGTAAGGCATCATCAGATCAAGCGGACGCAGCACGCCGTACAGTCCGGACAGCATGCGCAGATGCTGTTGGGCGAAATCAAAGTCATCTTCGCTAAAATCCTGCGCGTGCAGGCCGGTATAAACGTCGCCTTTAAACGCCAACAGTGCCTGGCGGGCATTGTCCGGGGTAAATTTCGGTTTCCAGTCGCCAAAGCGCGCGGCGTTCAGACCGGCCAGTTTATCGCTGATACCCATCAGGCTGGCGATTTGCACCGGCGTCAGGTCGCGGCAGATTTTGATCAACTGCTTCGATTTGTCCAGCAGCTCCGGCTGGGTGAAGCGTTCGGTTGCCAGCGGGCTTTCGTAATCAAGAGTTTTTGCAGGTGAAATAATAACGAGCATGGCCAGATCCTGTTTATCCAAGAGCGGATACTGTAGCAAAAAGCGCGGGAAAAAGGGTCAATGGGTCTGATAGGCAGGGCGCGTGCCAGCCGCGCCCGCAAAAGTTAATTTTTGTCCCACACGCCCGGTTCAAGCTGGGATTTCAACTCGGGGAAGCGATTGGCGTCGAAAGTGGGCAATCTTCCCAGCGTTCTCTGGCGGTGGTAATCGTTAGCCAACTTCAGCGCCACGCGTGACAACAGCAGGATTGCCGTCAGGTTGGTGATGGCCATCAAAGCCATTGAGGTATCGGCCATTTTCCATACCACTGGCAGTTCGGCCAGCGCGCCAAACATCACCATGCCCAGTGCGGCGCAACGGAAAATCAGCAGGCCGGCCGGGTGGTTTCGCTCCAGGAACACCAGATTGCTCTCGGCATAGGCATAGTTGGCGATAATCGAGGTAAAGGCGAAGAAGAAAATGGCGATGGCGACAAACGGCGAGCCCCAACTGCCGACGGCGGCGGAAAGCGCTCGCTGGGTCATGTCGATACCGCTGACGTTGGCCACCGGCTGATCCAATACGCCGGAAGAAAGAATGATCGCGGCGGTTGCACTGCAAATCACGATGGTATCGATAAATACCCCGAGCATCTGCACATAGCCCTGCGAGGCCGGATGCGGCGGGTAGGGTGAGGCAGAGGCCGCCGCATTAGGTGCCGAACCCATGCCAGCCTCGTTGGAAAACAGGCCGCGCTGAACACCCTGGGTCATCGCCTGCGAAATGCCGTAACCGACGGCACCGGCTGCCGCTTCCTGCAGCCCGAAGGCGCTTTTAACCACCAGCGTGAGGATCGCCGGCATATGCGCAATGTTATGACCAATCACCCAGAGGGCCAGCAGTAAATAAGCTGCGGCCATCACGGGCACCACCAGTTCAGCCACGCGGGCCACGGAGCGAATGCCGCCGAAGATCACGATACCGCTCAGGACTACCAGACCGAGACCGACATATAGCGGTTTCGCGTGGAAGGCGACGGCGGAGGCTTGGGCAATGGAGTTGGCCTGGACGGCGTTGAACACCAGGCCGAAGGCGATGATCAGGAAGATGGAAAACAGCACGCCCATCCAGCGCATGCCCAACCCTTTCTCCATATAGTAAGCCGGGCCGCCACGGTAGTTGCCTTGTTGGTCTTTGGTTTTATAGAGCTGCGCCAGGGTACTTTCAACAAAGGAGGTGGCCATGCCGATAAACGCCACTACCCACATCCAGAAGATGGCACCCGGGCCACCGGCGGTAAGGGCAATTGCCACGCCGGTCAGGTTGCCGGTGCCGACCCGTGCGGCCAGCGTGGTGCACAAGGCTTGAAAGGAGGAGATCCCCGCGCTGTCGCTCTTGTTACTGTGCTTGAGCACCGAGAACATATGGCTGAAATGGCGGACCTGGATAAAACGGGTGCGCAGGGTGAAATAAATGCCGGTACCGAGCAGCAAATAAATCAGTACTGAACCCCACAAAATATTATTAATAAAATTCATCAGGTCCGTCACGGATCCCTCCTTGTTGAAATTTGTCGCGCACCACGCCGTATCCACCGCGGGTGAAAATACATTGATTGAATTTTTACAAGAGCTTAGCTGAAATCAGCCCGGTTCAAAGCCATTGAGATTTTTCTCAGATTCCGGGACTCATTGCATTAATTTTCGCGAATTTAACATAATTTATTCAATCGATAGCACGTTATTGCCTTTTCATCCGCTCGGGAATGACGAAAGATACCAGCGTAAACGGTTGCTCGCTCAAGGATAAAACCAGCGCCGCCGGGCCGCGATTTTCCAGCCTTGCACCGGGCCTTGCGCATGTTATTATCAGGGCAGGGCATGGTTGAACGATGCCAAAAGTTCATGCACAAACGATGAGATAATGCCAACATGACCGATAAATTAACTTCCCTGCGCCAACTGACCACCGTGGTTGCAGATACGGGCGATATCGCGGCTATGAAGCTGTATCAACCGCAAGATGCTACGACCAACCCTTCGCTGATCCTCAATGCAGCCCAAATTCCTGAATACCGCAAACTGATTGACGAAGCCATTGCGTGGGCGCGCGAGCAGAGCAGCGATCGCGAACAGCAGATCGCCGATGCCGCCGACAAGCTGGCCGTTAACATTGGTCTGGAAATCCTGAAGTTGGTTCCGGGCCGCATCTCTACCGAAGTGGATGCACGTCTGTCTTACGACACCGTGGCCAGCGTTGCCAAGGCCAAGCGCCTGATCAAACTGTACAACGATGCCGGCATCAGCAACGATCGCATCCTGATCAAACTGGCTTCTACCTGGCAGGGCATCCGCGCTGCGGAGCAGCTGGAAAAAGAAGGCATCAACTGTAACCTGACGCTGCTGTTCTCCTTCGCTCAGGCGCGTGCCTGTGCCGAAGCCGGCGTATTCCTGATTTCTCCGTTTGTTGGCCGTATCCTCGACTGGTACAAAGCCAATGGCGACAAGAAAGAGTTCGCGCCAAACGAAGACCCGGGTGTGGTTTCCGTTACCGAAATCTATCAGTATTACAAACAGCACGGCTTCAAAACCGTGGTGATGGGCGCCAGCTTCCGTAACGTCGGCGAAATCATCGAGCTGGCCGGTTGTGACCGTCTGACCATCGCCCCTGCGCTGCTGAAAGAGCTGGCAGAGAGCGAAGGGACCCTGGAGCGTAAACTGGCCTACACCGGCGAAGTGCAAGCGCGTCCTGCAGCCTTGACCGAACCTGAGTTCTACTGGCAGCACAACCAGGATCCAATGGCCGTTGAGAAACTGACCGACGGTATCCGCAAGTTTGCCGTAGACCAGGGCAAGCTGGAAAAAATGATCGCCGATCTGCTGTAATTGCGGCAATCAGCGCGGAAAAAGGTGGCTTAGGCCGCCTTTTTTTATGCCCGCAGATCCCGACGGCGGGCAGACACTTTATACTCTCAAGATTCAAAATAGGGCGGGAAGCGAACCCGTCCGAACCCCATCAGGCTGTAGAGGTTACGCATGGACATATTACGTATTGGTTTGGTTTCTGTTTCTGACCGCGCTTCCGGCGGCGTTTACCAGGACAAAGGCATCCCGGCGCTGGAAGAGTGGCTGAGTGGCGCGCTGACCACCCCGTTCAAACTGGAAACCCGTCTGATCCCCGATGAGCAGACGTTGATCGAACAAACCCTGTGTGAGCTGGTGGATGAAATGGGCTGCCATTTGGTGCTGACCACTGGGGGCACCGGCCCGGCTCGCCGCGACGTGACCCCTGACGCTACGCTGGCGATCGCCGATCGCGTGATGCCTGGCTTCGGCGAGCAAATGCGTCAGATCAGCCTACACTATGTGCCAACGGCAATTCTTTCACGTCAGGTGGGGGCAGTCCGCAAGCAGGCGCTGATCATCAACCTGCCGGGGCAGCCCAAGTCGATCAAGGAGACGCTGGAAGGGGTTAAGGACGAGCAGGGCAAGGTGGTGGTGCATGGCATCTTTGCCAGTGTGCCGTACTGCATTCAGTTGCTTGAGGGGCCCTATGTGGAAACCGAGGCGGCAGTGGTAGCAGCATTTCGCCCGAAGAATGTGCGTCGCGAGATAAACCTCTAAATTTCAGCCTTTTGTGAGATAAGCGCTAGCCGATCTGGTGTGAAAATAATTTGCCGTTATAGTAAGGATTCGTTTACAGAAAGCCGATGGCTTTTATTTTTACAGTTTCCTCCGACGGTACCCTATGCCTCACGATAATAATCGCCGGTTAAACCGGCAAGACTACAAAACTCTGACGTTAGCTGCCCTGGGCGGTGCGCTGGAGTTCTATGATTTCATCATTTTTGTCTTCTTTGCGGCGGTGATGGGCGAGCTGTTCTTCCCGGCGGATATGCCGGAATGGCTACGTCAGGTGCAAACCTTCGGCATTTTTGCCGCTGGTTATCTGGCTCGACCGCTGGGCGGCATCGTGATGGCGCACTTCGGCGATCTGGTCGGTCGCAAGAAAATGTTCAGCCTGAGTATTTTACTGATGGCGCTGCCGACGTTGGCGATGGGTCTGTTACCGACCTATGCCAGCATCGGCATTGCTGCACCGCTGTTGCTGTTGCTGATGCGCGTGCTGCAAGGGGCGGCGATCGGCGGTGAGGTGCCGGGGGCCTGGGTGTTTGTTGCAGAACACGTACCGCGCCGACGCATTGGTTTCGCCTGCGGCACGCTGACTGCTGGGCTGACCGTCGGCATCCTGTTGGGCTCGCTGGTGGCGACGGTGATCAACACCACCCTCAGCCAACAGACCATTATTGACGGGGGCTGGCGCATCCCGTTCCTGCTTGGCGGCATTTTCGGCCTGGTGGCGATGTACCTGCGCCGCTGGCTGCAGGAAACACCGATCTTCATCGAGATGCAGGCGCGTAAGGCCCTGGCAGAAGAGCTGCCGTTGAAATCGGTGGTGCTCAATCATCGCAAGGAAGTGGTGGTGTCGATGCTGCTGACCTGGCTACTGTCCGCCGGTATTGTGGTGGTGATCCTGATGACCCCGACCTATCTGCAAAAACAGTTTGCTATCGCCCCGGCGCTGTCGCTGCAGGCCAATAGCATTGCTACCATCATGCTGATTGCCGGCTGCATCATCGCCGGGTTGTCGGCGGATCGTTTTGGTGCCAGCAAAACCTTTATCGTCGGTAGCCTGCTGCTGGCCGGTTGCAGTTGGTTATTTTATCGGACGGTGGGTGAACACCCGGAAATGTTGTTCGCTTGCTATGCGCTGGTGGGCTTCAGCGTAGGCATAGTGGGTGCGGTACCCTACGTGATGGTACGGGCTTTTCCAGCGGAAGTTCGGTTTACCGGGATTTCGTTCTCATATAATGTTGCATACGCTATTTTTGGTGGTTTAACCCCAATATTTGTGACGTTGATCATGAAGTTAACCCCGTTAGCACCCGCTTACTATGTGTTGGCGCTGTCAGGTATCGGACTGCTGCTGGGAATTTACCTGCATCGCGATCTGAACAGCGAGACCAAGGCGCAGCGAGCCGGTTCCTACAGCTAAAAAAAAGCCCTGCAATCGCAGGGCTTCTTGTTTCAGGCTAACGGCAATTATGCCACGGCCCGAATAGGTTCAACATTGTCGACCTTTGGCTCGCCAATCGGCAGCACCGTACGGCCAAACTGCTCGTTGAGCACTTCTGCCATGGCCAAATAAATGGCGCTGGCTCCGCATATAATGCCTTCGTAACCGGCAAAGTTCAGCAGCGCATGGTTTCCGGTGATGTTGCCGATGGCCAGCAGGGCGAACAGCAGCGTCAGGCTGCCGAACACGAACTGCAGCACGCGGTTGGCGCGCAAGGTGCCGAAGAACATAAACAGCGTGAAGACACCCCACAGTGCCAGGTAGATGCCTAGTACGCCGGCATCGGTCGGTTCAGCCAACCCCAGGCGTGGCAGCAGCAGCAGCCCGACCAGGCTCAGCCAGAAACTGCCGTAAGAGATAAAGGCCGTCATGCCGAAGGTGTTGCCTTTCTTGTATTCCAGCAGGCCAGCCATAATCTGGGCCAGTCCACCGAAGAAAATCCCCATGCTGATGATGGCGGAGTTCAATGGGAAAAAGCCCGCGTTGTGCAGGTTCAGCAAGACGGTGGTCATCCCGAAGCCCATCAGGCCGAGAGGGCCGGGATTTGCCAACTTGTTGGTGTGCATATGTCCTCTGCGATAACAGAATTTTAACGAAAATGGATAGGTAAATTCATAAATGGTCTGAATGGCCGAAAAAACCCTAACTTCCATCAGAGCGCGCGGCATCATAATGATCCCCAGAACAGGAAACAATGATCTGAGTGACGATAAAAACGAATTTTTTTTTGCCCTGCCCCTTGATGCTGGATGGTATGGCCCCATCTTATTTGCAACCGCAGTTGCTGACCGCGGCTAAGACTGAAATGTTGGGCAGTTGAAAAACAAAAAATTGCCCACATATAGGTTAGCAACCTGACCGAATATGAATTTATTAGTGGAGACGTTTAGATGGGCAAAATTATTGGTATCGACCTGGGTACTACCAACTCTTGTGTAGCAATTATGGATGGTGGTAAAGCGCGCGTGCTGGAGAACAGCGAAGGCGACCGTACTACACCTTCGATCATCGCATATACCCAGGATGGTGAAATTCTGGTTGGCCAGCCTGCTAAGCGTCAGGCTGTGACTAACCCACAAAACACCCTGTTTGCGATCAAGCGCTTGATTGGCCGTCGCTTCCAGGATGAAGAAGCACAGCGTGACAAAGACATCATGCCGTACAAAATTGTGGCTGCTGATAACGGCGACGCATGGGTCGAAGTGAAAGGCCAGCGTGTAGCACCTCCGCAGATCTCTGCTGAAGTGTTGAAGAAAATGAAGAAAACGGCTGAAGATTACCTGGGCGAACCGGTAACTGAAGCGGTTATCACCGTACCTGCTTACTTCAACGATGCTCAGCGTCAGGCGACCAAAGACGCCGGCCGTATCGCAGGTCTGGAAGTAAAACGTATCATCAACGAACCGACCGCTGCAGCCCTGGCTTACGGCCTGGACAAAGAAGTCGGTAACCGTACCATCGCGGTTTATGACCTGGGTGGCGGTACTTTCGATATCTCTATTATCGAAATCGACGAAGTTGACGGCGAAAAAACCTTCGAAGTTCTGGCAACCAACGGTGATACCCACCTGGGTGGTGAAGACTTCGACAGCCGCCTGATCAACTACCTGGTGGACGAATTCAAGAAAGAACAAGGTTTCGATCTGCGCAAAGATCCGTTGGCGATGCAGCGTCTGAAAGAAGCCGCTGAGAAAGCGAAGATTGAACTGTCTTCCGCTCAGCAGACCGACGTTAACCTGCCGTACATCACTGCAGATGCGAGCGGTCCAAAACACATGAACATCAAAGTGACCCGTGCAAAACTCGAGTCGCTGGTAGAAGATCTGGTTGCACGTTCTATCGAGCCGCTGAAAGTGGCCCTGACAGACGCAGGCCTGTCGGTTTCCGACATTCAGGACGTGATCCTGGTGGGCGGCCAGACCCGTATGCCAATGGTTCAGAAGAAAGTTGCTGACTTCTTCGGTAAAGAACCACGTAAAGACGTTAACCCGGACGAAGCCGTTGCGGTGGGTGCTGCGGTACAGGGCGGCGTGTTGGCCGGTGATGTGAAGGACGTTCTGCTGCTGGACGTTACCCCGCTGTCGCTGGGTATCGAAACCATGGGCAGCGTGATGACTCCGCTGATCACCAAAAACACCACTATCCCGACCAAGCACAGCCAGGTGTTCTCTACCGCTGAAGACAACCAGTCTGCGGTAACCATCCATGTGCTGCAGGGTGAGCGTAAACGCGCTAACGATAACAAGTCACTGGGTCAGTTCAACCTGGACGGCATCCAGGCTGCTGCACGCGGTATGGCGCAGATCGAAGTAACCTTCGACATCGACGCCGACGGTATTCTGCACGTGTCTGCCAAAGACAAGAATACTGGCCGTGAGCAGAAAATCACCATCAAGGCTTCTTCTGGTCTGAACGAAGAAGAAATCCAGAAAATGGTGCGTGATGCCGAACTGAACGCCGAAGCGGACCGTAAGTTCGAAGAGCTGGTGCAGACCCGTAACCAGGCTGACCACCTGATCCACGGCACCCGTAAGCAGTTGGAAGAAGCGGGCGACAAACTGCCGGCAGAAGACAAAACGGCTATCGAAGCGGCGCTGAAAGATCTGGAAGTGGCGGTTAAAGGCGAAGATAAAGCCGAGATCGAAGCGAAGACCCAGGCTCTGGTGCAGGTTTCCGGCAAGCTGCTGGAAATGGCTCAGGCGCAGCAGGCTCAGCAAGGTGCTGATGCCGGTGCTGACAACGCGGCGCAGAAAGACGACGACGTGGTTGACGCTGAGTTCGAAGAAGTTAAAGACAAAAAATAATCGCCCTTAAGCGGGCACGGAACGGCTGAGAGGTCGTTACCGCAAACCAGCACGGGCGTCGAGGCAACTCTACGCCCGTGCACGCATGTTAAGGGTTACAGAAATAATGGCGAAGAAAGACTATTACGAGATTCTCGGCGTCTCCAAGACGGCGGAAGAACGTGAGATCAAAAAGGCGTATAAACGCCTGGCGATGAAATACCATCCTGACCGCAATCAGGAGCAAGACGCCGAAGCCAAGTTTAAAGAGATTAAGGAAGCGTACGAAATCCTGACCGACGGTCAAAAGCGTGCGGCTTACGATCAATATGGTCATGCTGCCTTTGAACAGGGCGGTATGGGCGGTGGCGGCGGGTTTGGTGGCGGCGGTGCTGAGTTCAGCGATATCTTTGGCGACGTATTTGGCGACATCTTCGGTGGTGGCCGCCGTCAGCGCGCCAGCCGTGGTTCCGATCTGCGCTACAACATGGAGCTGTCCCTCGAGGAAGCGGTTCGTGGCGTGACCAAAGAGATCCGTATTCCGACGCTGGAAGAGTGTGGCGTTTGCCACGGCAGCGGCGCGAAGCCGGGCAGCTCGCCGGTGACCTGTCCAACCTGTCACGGGCAGGGCCAGGTGCAGATGCGCCAGGGCTTCTTTACCGTGCAGCAGGCTTGTCCGCACTGTCATGGGCGCGGTCAGATTATCAAAGACCCTTGCAATAGCTGCCACGGCCACGGCCGGGTAGAGAAAGCCAAAACGCTGTCGGTGAAAATCCCGGCCGGCGTTGATACTGGTGACCGCATTCGCCTGGCAGGTGAGGGTGAAGCGGGTGAGCACGGCGCGCCAGCAGGCGATCTGTACGTTCAGGTTCAGGTGAAAGCGCACCCGATCTTCGAGCGTGAAGGCAATAACCTGTACTGTGAAGTGCCGATTAACTTCGCGATGGCGGCATTGGGCGGCGAGATTGAAGTCCCGACGCTGGATGGCCGCGTGAAGCTGAAAGTACCGGCAGAGACGCAGACAGGTAAACTGTTCCGCATGCGCGGCAAGGGTGTTAAATCGGTACGTGGTGGCAGCCAGGGCGACCTGCTGTGCCGTGTGGTGGTAGAAACTCCGGTTAACCTGAACGACAAGCAGAAGCAATTGCTGAAGGAACTGGAGGAGAGCCTGGGTGGCCCTTCCGGTGACAAAAACAGCCCGCGTTCGAAGAGCTTCTTCGACGGGGTAAAAAAGTTTTTTGATGACCTGACGCGTTAAGCTGCTGTTTCCGTTAGCGTACTGCATAACCCCGGCGTCAAAACCGGGGTTTTTTATTGGCACTGACTCGTCTAATAACCCTAGTTAAAATGTGACATATATCTCTTATTGATCGGTTTTTACGATGCTTTAAGCATTTATAAACGTATTTTATCGAAGTGATTCGCCGTCTATACTCATTCCATTACTTTGTCTGCAGGGCCGTCTGTGCCTTGCGCTGCTCTGGAGAGACGTATTGTGACCAACATCATTCGTCAATTTTTACGTCAGGAAGCCGCGGGCGGCATTATCCTGATCGTAGCCGCGATTATCGCGCTGATCATGGCCAATACCCAAGCTCAGGGGATTTATCACGCCTTCCTCAATTTACCTGTGATGGTAAAGGTGTCCTCACTGGAGATTGCCAAGCCGTTGCTGTTGTGGATTAACGATGGCCTGATGGCGATCTTTTTCCTGGTGGTCGGGCTGGAGGTCAAGCGTGAGTTGATGCAGGGATCATTGGCCGGGCGTGACAAGGCGGTGTTCCCGGCGATTGCCGCATTGGGCGGCATGCTGGCACCGGCGTTGATTTACCTGATGTTCAACGGGGCGGACGAGGTGGCCCGTCAGGGATGGGCGATCCCGGCGGCGACCGATATTGCCTTTGCTCTCGGGGTGATGGCACTGTTGGGTAATCGCGTGCCAACCAGCCTGAAGGTGTTCCTGTTGGCGCTGGCGATCATCGACGACCTGGGTGTGATCGTGATTATCGCGCTGTTCTATACCCACGAAGTCTCGATGGCGGCGTTGGGCGTGGCGGCAGCCTCTATCGCCGTGCTGGCGTTTATGAACTGGCGCGGCGTGGGCAAAACCTCGCTTTATATGATTGTCGGCCTGGTATTGTGGGTGGCTATCCTCAAGTCCGGGGTACATGCGACGCTGGCTGGGGTCATCATCGGCTTTATGATCCCGCTAAACGTGAAGAAGGGGCCATCACCGTCAGAGACGCTGGAGCATGAGCTGCATCCGTGGGTAGCGTTCCTGATACTGCCGCTGTTTGCTTTTGCCAACGCCGGGGTTTCATTACAAGGCGTGTCGCTGAGCGGGCTGACCTCACTGTTGCCGGTGGGTATCGCAGCGGGCCTGTTTATCGGTAAGCCATTGGGCATCTTCACTTTCAGCCTGTTGGCGGTGAAACTGGGCATTGCCAAGCTGCCTGAAGGAATTGGTTTCAAACAGGTGTTTGCCGTTTCCGTGCTCTGTGGTATTGGTTTTACCATGTCGATTTTCATCGCTTCGCTGGCCTTTGGCGATGCAGATGTTGTACTAAGTACTTATTCGCGGCTGGGCATCCTGATTGGGTCAACCACGGCGGCGGTGGTCGGGTACGGTCTGTTGCGCATGTCGTTACCGCGAGTCAGATAACCCTTTTAGGGGATCCCCTGTTCGTGGGGACACTCTACAATAGCTGGTCGGAGCTGTGCAGGATAAAATATGCACAGCTTCGGCCATTCTGTTTGGGACGAATGCAGCAACAGGTTGTCTGAAACAGGGAAAGGACATTAGTCGCTCGTCACGGCCGATCGCCGCCATGACGAAATGTTAAGGAGAGCACCTCGTGAGGATGTCGCATATCAACTTTAATCACCTTTACTACTTCTGGCAGGTCTGCAAGGAAGGTTCGGTGGTCGGCGCCGCCGAAGCCCTATTTCTGACACCGCAGACCATCACCGGCCAGATCAAAGCGCTGGAAGAACGTTTGGACGGCAAGCTGTTCAAGCGTCAGGGGCGCGGGCTGGTGCCATCCGAGTTGGGGCAACTGGTTTTCCGCTATGCCGACAAGATGTTTATGCTCAGCCAGGAAATGCTGGATATCGTTAATTACCGCAAGGAATCTAACCTGCTGTTCGACGTCGGGGTCGCGGATGCGCTGTCCAAACGTTTGGTGAGTCAGGTGCTGGAGACGGCGGTAGTGGTAGATAATGAGCAAATTCACCTGCGTTGCTTCGAGTCGACGCACGAGATGCTGCTGGAACAGCTCAGCCAGCATAAGCTCGACATGATCCTGTCAGACTGCCCGGTGGATTCCAGCCAGCAGGAAGGATTATTCTCGCTCAAGCTGGGTGAATGTGGCATCAGCTTCTTTTGCCGCCAGCCTGCGCCGGACCTGCCGTTCCCCGCCTGCCTGGAGCAGCGAAAATTGCTGATCCCCGGTCGGCGTTCGATGCTGGGCCGTAAACTACTGAACTGGTTTAACACCCAGGGCATTCAGGTGGAGATCCTGGGCGAATTTGATGACGCGGCCCTGATGAAGACCTTCGGCATGTACCACAACGCGATCTTCGTTGCACCGACGCTGTATGCGCAGGATACCTATAACGATGATGACGTGGTGGAGATTGGGCGTATTGATAGCGTGCAGGAAGAGTACTACATCATTTTTGCCGAGCGCATGATCCAGCATCCAGCGGTACAGCGGGTGTGCAACAAGGACTTCTCTGCGCTGTTTGCTTACCAGAGCGGTATTGCAGACGTAAAAAAACCGGCCTAAGCCGGTTTTTTTATCAAGCTGATAACGTAATGCTTATTGCATTGCGTTGATACGCGCAGTCAGGTTTGACTTATGGCGTGCAGCTTTGTTTTTGTGGATCAGGCCTTTAGCTGCCTTGCGGTCCACGATTGGTTGCATCACGAGGAATGCATTTTTTGCAGCTTCTTTGTCGCCAGTTGCGATAGCAACTTCTACTTTCTTGATGTAGGTACGCATCATTGAGCGGCCGCTAGCATTGTGCTTACGACGTTTCTCAGACTGTACGGCGCGTTTCTTAGCTGATTTGATATTAGCCAAGGTCCAACTCCCAAATATATTCTATTGAGGACAATTCGAAGGCCGAGGAATATCCCCTTTTAGTCTTCGTTTGTCAACGGATTTGTGCAAATAAGCGCCGTTTGTACTGGCGGCACTTGCTACGTTGTGATGGGGCAGGATTTTACCAGCTTCGGTCATGGGAATACAGTGTTTCGCGAGAAAATTCGCCAATGAGTTGCCGTATTGGCCGCAAGCTGTTGGCCGCGGTCGATAATCAGCTTTGTGTCGCCGGATAAACTGCGGTTAGGGCGTTTCACCTGCAGATTATCTCCGGTATGGTATGTCTATTACATAAAGGCACCAATCGCGGGTTAACCTTAACCGCTGTACAAGGTATAATCCGGCGATTTCCACTGTTTTGAGCCAGCTATGGAGCTAATTCGCGGCATTCACAATATCCGGGCACGCCACCATGGTTGCGTGCTCACCATCGGCAACTTTGACGGCGTACACCGCGGTCACCAAGCGTTGCTGGAGCAGCTGAAACAAGAGGGGCATCGCCTCGGGCTGCCAGTGATGGTCATGATCTTTGAGCCGCAACCGCTGGAGATGTTTGCAGCGGACAAGGCACCGGCCCGTCTTACGCGTTTGCGTGACAAGGCCAAATACCTGGCGCAGGCGGGTGTTGACTACCTGTTGTGCGTCAAGTTCGACCCGCGTTTCGCTGCCAACACGGCACAGGCATTCGTTGCCGAACTGCTGGTGGAGAAACTGGGGGTGAAATTCCTGATGGTCGGGGATGATTTTCGCTTTGGCGCTACCCGCCAGGGCGATTTTCCGCTATTGCAAAAAGCCGGTAAAGAATACGGTTTTGAAGTGATCAGCACGCCGACCTTCCGCGAGGGCGATCAACGTATCAGCAGCACGGCGATTCGCAATGCGCTGCGCGATGACGACCTGGCACTGGCCGAAACGCTGCTGGGCCACCCGTACAGTATTTCTGGTCGGGTGGTGCACGGCGATGAACTGGGCCGTACTATCGGCTTTCCTACCGCCAACCTGCCGCTAAAACGCCTGGTTGCCCCGGTGAAAGGGGTCTATGCGGTAGAAGTTTATGGCCTGGGGCCTGAACCGCTCCCCGGCGTGGCCAACATTGGCACACGCCCAACCGTTGCCGGCGTGCGACAGCAGCTGGAAGTCCATCTGCTGGATGTCACACTGGATCTTTACGGGCGCCATATTGACGTGGTGCTCCGCGCGAAATTGCGCAATGAACAGCGTTTTGCTTCGCTCGATGCGCTGAAGCAGCAAATCGCCAATGATGTGGTGACGGCCCGGAAGTTCTTCGGGCTACAGACACCGGTTTAATCTCTATAGCCGAAAACGGAACCGAGAATCTAATGAGTGACTACAAGAATACCCTGAACTTACCGGAAACAGGGTTCCCGATGCGTGGCGATCTGGCCAAGCGTGAACCTGGCATGCTGCAACGTTGGTATGAACAGGATCTGTACGGGATTATTCGTACTGCCAAAAAGGGCAAAAAATCCTTCATTCTGCATGACGGCCCTCCGTATGCGAATGGCAGCATTCACATTGGTCACTCGGTTAACAAGATTCTCAAAGACATTATTATCAAGTCGAAAGGGATGTCCGGCTTCGACTCGCCTTACATTCCGGGTTGGGACTGCCACGGCCTGCCGATCGAACTGAAGGTCGAGCAACTGTACGGCAAGCCGGGTGAAAAACTCACCGCGGCGGAATTCCGTATCAAGTGCCGTGAGTACGCCGCAGAACAGGTTGAAGGTCAGAAGAAAGACTTCATCCGTCTGGGCGTGCTGGGAGACTGGGATCACCCGTACCTGACCATGGACTTCAAAACCGAAGCCAATATCATCCGCGCGCTGGGTAAAATCATCAGCAATGGCCACCTGTTGAAAGGTGCCAAGCCGGTGCACTGGTGTACCGATTGCCGTTCTTCACTGGCGGAAGCGGAAGTTGAGTATTACGACAAAACTTCGCCGTCTATCGATGTGGCTTTCCACGCGGTTGACGCGGCTGCCGTGGCGGCCAAGTTTGATGTGGCCAACTTTAACGGTCCGGTTTCTCTGGTTATCTGGACCACCACCCCGTGGACGCTGCCGGCTAACCGCGCCATCTCCCTGCACCCTGAATTTGCGTATCAGTTGGTACAGGTTGAAGGCCAATGCCTGATCCTGGCCGCCGAACTGGTGGAAAGCGTGATGAAACGCGCCGGCATTACCCATTGGGAAGTTCTGGGCAGCTGCAAAGGTGCCGATCTGGAACTGATGCGTTTCGAACACCCGTTTATGGGCTTCGACGTGCCGGCAATCCTCGGCGAACACGTGACGCTGGATGCCGGTACCGGTGCAGTACACACCGCGCCAGGCCACGGCCCGGATGACTTCGTCATCGGCCAGAAGTACGGCCTGGAAGTGGCCAATCCGGTAGGGCCAAACGGCTGCTACCTGACCGGCACTTACCCGCTGCTGGATGGCAAGTTTGTTTTCAAGGCCAACGATCTGATCGTTGAGCTGCTGCGTGAGAAAGGCGCACTGCTGCACGTGGAAAAACTGGTTCACAGCTACCCATGCTGCTGGCGCCACAAAACGCCGATCATCTTCCGCGCTACCCCTCAGTGGTTCATCAGCATGGATCAGAAAGGCCTGCGCAAGCAGTCGCTGGAAGAGATCAAAGGCGTGCAGTGGATCCCTGAGTGGGGCCAGGCACGTATCGAAACCATGGTCGCCAACCGTCCGGACTGGTGTATTTCGCGTCAGCGTACCTGGGGCGTGCCGATGTCACTGTTTGTGCACAAAGACACTGAGCAACTGCACCCACGCAGCGTCGAGCTGATGGAAGAAGTGGCCAAGCGCGTTGAGCAGGACGGTATTCAGGCCTGGTGGGATCTGGACGCGGCCGATATTCTCGGTGCGGATGCTGCCGACTACGTGAAAGTACCAGACACCCTGGACGTATGGTTCGACTCCGGTTCGACCCACTCTTCTGTGGTCGACGTGCGCCCTGAGTTCAATGGTCATGGCGCCGACATGTATCTGGAAGGCTCTGACCAACACCGCGGCTGGTTTATGTCATCACTGATGATCTCCACGGCGATGAAAGGCAAGGCACCGTATAAAGAAGTTCTGACCCATGGTTTCACCGTGGACGGTCAGGGCCGCAAGATGTCCAAGTCGATCGGCAACACCATCAGTCCACAAGACGTGATGAACAAGCTGGGCGGCGACATCCTGCGTCTGTGGGTAGCCTCTACCGACTACACCGGCGAGATCGCGGTGTCGGACGAGATCCTGAAACGCTCTGCCGATTCTTATCGTCGCATCCGTAACACCGCGCGCTTCCTGCTGGCCAACCTGAACGGGTTTGAGCCGAGCACCGACTGCGTGGCACCGGAAGAGATGGTGGTACTGGATCGCTGGGCAGTGGGTCGTGCACTGGCGGCGCAGCAGGATATCGAAAAGGCTTATGCCAATTACGATTTCCATGAAGTGGTACAGCGCCTGATGCAGTTCTGTTCGGTCGAGATGGGTTCCTTCTATCTGGATATCATCAAGGACCGTCAGTACACCGCGAAGAGCGACAGCGTCGCCCGTCGCAGCTGCCAGACTGCCTTGTTCCATATCGCAGAAGCGCTGGTGCGCTGGATGGCACCTATCATGTCGTTCACAGCCGATGAAATCTGGGCTTTCCTGCCGGGCAAACGCGCGCAGTACGTGTTCACTGAAGAGTGGTACGACGGCCTGTTCGGTCTGGCGGAAGGCGAAGGCATGAACGATAGCTTCTGGGCCGAACTGCTGAAAGTGCGCGGCGAAGTGAACAAGGTACTGGAGCAGGCGCGTGCCGACAAACGCCTCGGTGGCTCGCTGGAGGCCGCGGTAACGCTGTATGCCGATAGCGAACTGGCTGAACGCCTCAACAGCCTGCAGGATGAGCTGCGCTTTGTGCTGCTGACCTCGGCGGCGCGCGTTGCGCCTCTGGCCGATGCGCCGGCGGATGCTCAAGCGTCAGAACAGGTGAAAGGTCTGAAAATCGCCTTCAGTACCGCAGAAGGTGAGAAGTGCCCGCGCTGCTGGCATTACACCACCGATATCGGCCTGGTGGCGGAACACGCAGATCTCTGCGGCCGCTGTGTGATCAACGTAGCCGGTGACGGCGAAAAGCGTAAGTTTGCCTAATGAGTAAACCTATTTGTTCGACCGGCTTGCGCTGGCTGTGGTTGGTAGTGGTGGTGCTGGTACTGGATTTTGCCAGCAAGCAGTGGATCCTCGGAAACTTTGTGCTGGGCCAGTCCCAGCCGCTGATCCCGTCGTTCAATCTGTTCTATGCGCGTAACTACGGTGCCGCGTTCAGCTTCCTGGCCGATCACGGCGGCTGGCAGCGCTGGTTCTTCGCCGGTATCGCCGTCGCCATCGTGGCGGTGCTGCTGGTGATGATGTACCGCAGTTCGGCGCAGCAAAAGCTGAACAACATCGCCTATGCCTTTATTATTGGCGGTGCGCTCGGCAACCTGTTCGATCGCTTGTGGCACGGCTTCGTGGTCGATTTTATCGACTTCTACGTGGGCGGCTGGCACTACCCGACCTTCAACCTGGCGGATAGCTTTATCTGCGTGGGGGCGGCGATGATCGTACTGGAAGGCTTTTTATCGCCGGCGAACAAAAGTGCAAAGAGCAAAGGTGAGTAATATGACGGCTCAGATTAAGGGCGATAGCGAAGTGCTGGTGCACTTCACGTTGAAACTGGAAGACGGTTCAACTGCAGAATCCACCCGCAGCAACGGCAAACCGGCGCTGTTCCGACTGGGTGACGGCAGCCTGTCAGAGCCGCTGGAAGCACAGTTGCTTGGTCTGAGTGCGGGCGACAAGTGCGCCTTTACCCTGCAACCGGAAGCGGCATTTGGCGAAGAGAACCCGGACCTGGTCCAGTTCTTCTCACGCCGTGACTTCGCGGAAACCGGGGTACCGGACGCGGGCACCATCATGCTGTTTACCGCCGTCAACGGCAGCGAAATGCCGGGTGTGGTGCGTGAAGTGGCGGAAGATTCGATTACCGTTGATTTCAACCATCCGCTGGCGGGCCATCCGGTGACCTTCGATATTGAAGTGCTGGAGATTGACCCGCAGCAGGAGGAGACGCATGCAAATATTGCTGGCTAACCCACGTGGCTTTTGTGCCGGGGTTGATCGTGCGATCAGTATCGTTGAACGCGCGCTGGAAATTTACGGCGCGCCTATCTACGTGCGTCACGAAGTGGTGCATAACCGCTACGTGGTGGACAGCCTGCGTGAGCGTGGGGCGGTATTTATCGAGGAAATTACCGAAGTGCCGGACGGGTCAATTCTGATCTTCTCGGCGCACGGGGTTTCCCAGGCCGTTCGGGCCGAAGCCAAAGCGCGTGATTTGACCATGCTGTTTGACGCCACCTGCCCGCTGGTCACCAAAGTGCATATGGAGGTGGCGCGAGCCAGCCGCCGTGGCACCGAGGCGATCCTGATCGGCCATGCGGGCCACCCTGAAGTGGAAGGCACCATGGGCCAGTACAGCAACCCGAAGGGCGGCATGTATCTGGTGGAGTCACCGGACGACGTGGGTAAGCTACAGGTGAAAGATGAAAGCAACCTGTGCTTTATGACACAAACCACGCTGTCGGTGGACGACACTTCTGACGTGATTGATGCTCTGCGCAAGCGTTTCCCGAGCATCATCGGGCCGCGTAAGGACGACATCTGCTACGCCACCACCAACCGACAGGAAGCGGTGCGTAACCTGGCCGGGGATGCGGACGTGGTTCTGGTGGTGGGGTCGAAGAACTCCTCTAACTCCAACCGTCTGGCGGAGCTGGCTCAACGCGTGGGTAAGCCGGCGTACCTGATCGACTCTGCGGCTGACATTCAGGAAGCCTGGCTGAAGGATGCTCGCAATATCGGTGTTACCGCCGGGGCATCGGCACCAGACGTATTGGTGCAGGACGTGATCAGTCGCCTGAAAGCGCTGGGCGGTGTCAACGTGCAGGAAGTCAGCGGCCGTGAAGAGAACATCGTGTTCGAAGTGCCGAAAGAGCTGCGGGTTGATATCAAACAGGTCGATTAAGCATCGGGCATAAATAAAATAACGGGGAGCTTTGGCTTCCCGTTTTTTTTAGGGAGCGGTACCGGGCAATGAATGTATTAAAAGGCGCGGGAGAGAGAACTGATTCAAATTTTCTGTTACTTAAAGTCAAATTCGTTCTGACAATTTGAATTAATGGCGGAGTAAATGCTTATATAGGCAATGAGGAAGTTATTAAGGTTAATATCATTAGTCTGCAATCTAAATAAACTCTGGTGCTGGTCAGCAATCGGCTGAAAAGTTAAATAACTAAATAAAGTGTCGTTACAGACGTTTCTTATTTCATTAAATCCGTAACTGGCCTACGGAATTCTGTTCTTTTTTCTGTAAATGGATTTTCATATGCTCGAGTAAACGGCGAACCTTTAATGGCTGGCTGTCCCGCCGCGGCATAATCGCATAGCAATTAATATCCGGTAATCGCCAGCCCGGCAGCACCTCGACCAGGTCGCCCCGGCACAATTCATTTTCAACGTTGACGAAGAAATTACGGATGATCCCCTTACCGGCCAGCGCCAATTCTTTCATCGCCATACCGTTATTGGTAAATAAACGTCCGGTCATACGCAACCGATGCTCGTCGCCGTTAGGGTGGAGCAGGCGAACAAACTGCGGGTTCCCCAACGGGGTAAAAGTGACCCATTGGTGGTGAGTTAATGCCTGTGGGGTATCAGGTACGCCGTGTCCGGCAAGGTAGGCCGGTGAGGCGCACAACACTTCACGAAAGCGTGCCAGACGGGTAGAGACATAGCTGGAATCTGCCATTACGCCACCACGGATCGCCAGATCGATACGCTGGCCTATCAGGTCGATCTTTTCATCATGAATTTCCAGCCTCAGCGTGATGCGTGGGTGTTCATCAAGGAAGCTCTGTAGCGCCGGCACCAGATAATGGGTGGCAAATTCCGTCGAGGTGGCGACGCGCAACTCACCGGCTAGTTCGCCGCGCAGCGCGGCAATACGCTGTTGACCCCGCTCGGCGGCATGGATCATCAGAACACAGTCCTCATAAAAGCACAGCCCGGCTTCGGTCAGGCTCAGTGAACGAGTAGAACGTAGAAGTAATTGAATGCCCAGCTCGTTTTCCAGCTGGCGGATATGCTGGCTGACGGCGGAGGTCGTAATGCCTAATTCTTTGGCTGCCATGCTGAATGCGCCGCAATCGACAACTTTAGAAAAAATGGCCATGCGTTTTAGAATATTACTCATAGTTTGTTAAGTTCAACTTAACCAAGATTGTTAATTATACGGGCTAATAATATAGCATTATCTCTTCTATATTGCCTGAAGCAGATAAATCGCGAGGCGAGACTTATTTCCCACGCGACACCTCTCTTTTTGATAAGTCTTATTGCGTTTGCGAATAAGTTGCCTGCGCCACATCTGAACAGGAGTTAATTGTGGATAGTGCCCGTATTGAACAAATATCGTTAAAAATCCTTCATGAGCTATTGCAATATCGGCGTCGATTCCCGGGATTGGAAGCCTCAAATGCTGACGAAGAACAGGCCGTTTCTCAGGTGCAATTACCGCGTATCCGGGCATTCATTGAAAATGAACAGCGGATTGAATTTGTTTTGCCCGCCTTCCCGACAAAATCACCCAATACTAATAAGGTGATTGGTTCGGTACCCGATATGGCTGAACGACTGTCGTTAATATTTCTTAATTCTCTCTGCCAACGCATTCAACTTTATTACCCGCCGGGTGCCCATATCGTCATTTGCTCGGATGGCCATGTCTTCGGTGATTTGATCCGTGTCAGTGACGAGGCTATCAACCACTACCAGCACGAAATCGAAAACCTGTTGCATGAGGTTGGGGCGACGCACCTGAGCGTGTTCAACCTGGGGGACGTGGAAGGGCTGGCCGAGCATACCGGCGACTATGACCTGCTGCGCCAGTTGTTGGTCGACGGTTATGCCGAGCCGGAGGTAACAATCAAACAGCAACTGATGCAGGACGAACAGGGGCTGCAGTTGTATCGCGCCATCACCCGGTTCCTGTATGAAGACAGCCAACTGCCAGGCTACAGCGGCTCCAACGCCGCATTGCAAAAAGACGCCAAACAGCGCGCCTGTGGCGTGATCCAGCGCAGCTGGGCCTGGGGTAACCTGCTGGCCCAGCATTTCCCGCTGGCGATACGTCTGTCGATCCATCCGCAGCCCGCCGACAGCCTGAAAATGGGCATTCATATGATGCCAACCAAAGACGACTGGCTAACGCCGTGGCATGGCGTAGCGGCTAAGGTCAACGGACAGTTTGTGCTGATGAAACGCAAAGACGCTCAGCAGTTGGCGGGTGAACTGGTGGCGATCCGCGGCACGCCCAGCCATTACCTGATCGAACAGCCACAGATGGCCTAATGCATCACCTTACGCCCGTCGCTTTGGCGGGCGTCTTTTAACGGCCCGGTTGCCGTGTGAGCAGAAAATTCGATTCAAGGAGAGTGACCTATGGACCACCAAACACTGAACTGCCGTATTGAACTGAATACTCCTTTTGGCGCGGTACTGACCCCGCAATATCCTGGGCAACCGATCAGCGAACTGCCGGTAGCGACGCTGCGGGCGTTGGCTCAACAGCATCACCTGCTGGTGCTGCGTGGCTTCGACTCTGGCTTTACCGATCCTCAGGTGCTGACCGGCTATGCCGAAGGCTGGGGCGAGATCATGATGTGGCCATTCGGTGCAGTATTGGATGTGAAAGAACATCCGGATGCCAAGGACCATATTTTCGACAGCAGCTATGTGCCGTTGCACTGGGACGGTATGTACAAGCCGACCATCCCGGAATTCCAGCTATTCCACTGTGTGGCCGCGCCTTCGCAGGATGAAGGCGGGCGCACCACCTTTGTTGACACCACGTGCCTGCTGGCCAATGCCGATGAGGCGCTGTTGGCCCAGTGGCTGAAGGTGTCGATCTCTTATCGCATTAAGCAGGTAGTGCACTACGGCGGTGAGGTTTGTTCACCGTTGGTGGTGACGCATCCGAGCGGCCGTGGGCAGATCATGCGCTACAACGAACCGCCGACCGAGGGCAAAAAGTTCCTTAACCAGCACGCGCTGGAATATCACGGTGTGCCGCAAGACAAGCAAGAGGCATTCCACCAGACCCTGCAACAGCATCTTTACGACCCGCGCCATTACTACGCTCACCAGTGGCAGCAGGGCGACGTAGTGGTAGCGGACAACTTCTCGCTGTTGCACGGGCGTGAGGGATTCACTGCACGCTCTGCTCGCCATTTGCAGCGGGTCCATATTCAGAGCAACCCGGTGTGCGCCAATCAGGCGTTGAAGCCGGCAAACACAGAGGCTTAACTCGCTATGGCACGTATTCTGATGACTGCGGTGGCCACGCCCGGCCACGTTTATCCGATGCTGAGCATTGCCCGGCACCTGATTGCACAAGGGCACCAGGTTCGGGTGATGACCGGTGCGCTGTTTCGCCAACGTGCTGAGGCTGTTGGCGCGCAATTTATTGCTTTTGATCAGCGGGTCGATTTCGACTACCGCTATCTTGAGCAGCACTTTCCCGAACGGGCTGCGCTGCCGCCGGGCAATGCTCAGATGGCGCTGGCGCTGAAAGACTTCTTCGCTGCCCCGATCCCGTTGCTGGATCAGCAGTTGCGAAGCGTGATGGCCGCCGAGAGCACCGACCTGCTGATCGTGGAAAACTGTTTCTACGGGGTGTTGCCGCTATTGCAGACTCGGGAGCGCCCGCCGGTGATCGGCATTGGCGTGACGCCGTTATCGTTCTCCTCTACGGATTCGATCTTCTATGGGCCGCGGATCCCTCCGGCGTTATTGCCCCGTGAGCTGCAGCGCGAGCAGTTGGTGGATGAAGGCACCCGCGGGTTAATCGAGGAGGTACAACAGAGTTTTGATGCGGCGATGGCACAATCCGGCGGCCAGCCACTGCAACAGCCATTTACCGATGCGTTAATTGGCGGCTGCGATCGCTTTTTGCAACTGGCAACCCCGGCACTGGAGTATTCGCGTGAAGATTTGCCGGCCAGCGTGCGCTTTATTGGTCCGCTGCGTAGCGCGGCGGCGGCGCTTGAAACTGCCGATGAGTGGGATGAGGCTGACCGGCGGCCTCTGGTGATTGTCACGCAGGGCACGCTGGCAAATGTCGATCTGCATCAGCTGATTGTCCCGACGCTGAAGGCGCTGGCTGAATTGCCGGTTCGGGTGTTAGCGACCACGGGGGGCCGTCCGATTGACGAGTTGTTGGCGCTGTTGCCCGCGAATGCCAGGGTGCAGAAGTTTATCTCTTTCGAGCACTGGCTGCCGCAGGCCGCACTGTTGATCACCAACGGCGGTTACGGTTCAATCAACTACGCCCTGGATCAGGGGGTGCCATTGATTGTCGCCGGTACCGGTGAAGACAAACTCGAGGCCGCCACGCGGGTGGTGGCTGCGGGATGCGGAATTAACCTGCATACCAGTAACCCGGATCCGGCGCAGTTGCGGCAAGCCGTGCAGCAAATTTTGACGCAGCCGATGTATCGACAGCGTGCTGCGCTGGTCCAGGCCGATTACGCTCGCCATGATGCACTGGCGGCAATTGCTGATGAGGTGGCCGTTTTGACCCATTGAGTCCCCAGCTAAAAAGCGGTTTTTCATGCAGATTATACCGGTTAAAACTGCATGATTATGTAAATCAAGGCATGGGCATTTTTTTGGTCAAATGTTATCCCATTGACAGCATTGCTGATGAAATGCGTGGGATATCATAATTTTCTAATTATGAAATGAATCCTCTGGCGGTGGTAAGGTGGGGCAGTTACCCTGAACCGATAGCCTAATGGGATAGGCGCCAAATCAACAAGAGAGCAAGCATGACTGATTCACAAATCCGCATTGCGGTTGCGGGTGCCAGCGGCCGTATGGGCCGTCAATTGATCCAGGCGGTACAGCAGGCACCGGGTGTGGTGCTGGGGGCGGCGATTTCACGGCCAGGCTCAAGCCTGATTGGCACCGATGCCGGTGAACTGGCGGGCGTAGGCACGCTGGGCGTGACCGTTAGCGACAGCCTGGAAAAGGTGGTTGGCGATTTCGATATTCTGATCGATTTCACCCGCCCGGAAAGCACCCTGGGCTACCTGGCTTTCTGCGTCGAGCATAAAAAAGCCATGGTGATTGGCACTACCGGCTTTGATGATGCCGGCAAAGAGGCCATCCGTGCCGCCGGGCAGCAGATTGGTATCGTCTTTGCCGCCAACTTCAGCGTCGGCGTCAATCTGGTGCTGAAACTGTTGGAAAAAGCCGCTCAGGTGATGGGCGACTATACCGATATCGAGATTATTGAAGCGCATCACCGCCATAAAGTGGATGCCCCTTCGGGCACGGCGTTGGCGATGGGCGAGGCGATTGCCGGTGCACTGGGACGCGATCTTAAAGAGTGTGCGGTGTATGCGCGCGAAGGTTATACCGGTGAGCGCGATCCGAAGAGTATTGGCTTTGCCACTATTCGTGCTGGCGATATCGTCGGGGAACACACCGCCATGTTTGCCGACATCGGCGAGCGGGTAGAGATTACCCATAAAGCCTCCAGCCGCATGACTTTCGCCAGTGGCGCGGTACGTGCAGCATCATGGCTGTATAAGCGTGATAAAGGGCTGTTTGATATGCGGGATGTGCTCAATCTTGACCAGTTATAATTGATTTATATACCATCGTGATGTGGTTGTATTGATCATAGTGCTATGATTAAAGGACAATAATTTTATTGTCCTTTTTTTTAACATTAAAAACAGTGGTTATTTATGGATTTTCCACTCTGATGGTCATTTATGTATGCTTTTCTTGGTTTTTTGCCGAAAAATACCATTGATGATGTTTTTGGTCCGATATTTTTCCTTTATCACTGCGCTTTTTTGTCATTCCTCCCCGCAACCGTTTACTAGCCCGAGTTTAGCGGTGTTTTTATGGCTGCTAACCCTATTAAACGTTGAGAAGTGCAAAAATAAGAGAAAAAATGGCGCTTTGGGTAGACAAGCGGAGCTCTCATCATTAAAATGCGCCCAATTTGCCAAAAATTGACCTTGAGGGCGGTTTTTGCATTGATTTAGATCGTGATATCTGAATTAATATGCAGATATTGTGATTGATTATTCCTTGGAGGGTGTTTTGATTAAGTCAGCGCTATTGGTTCTCGAAGACGGAACCCAATTCCACGGTCGGGCCATCGGGGCAGAGGGTACGGCAGTGGGGGAAGTGGTCTTCAATACGTCGATGACCGGTTATCAAGAAATCCTCACTGATCCTTCCTACTCCCGCCAGATCGTTACTCTTACTTATCCTCATATCGGCAATGTCGGCACCAATGCTGCTGACGAAGAATCCTCCGCAGTACACGCCCAAGGCCTC
The DNA here is from genome assembly GCF_946227095.1 of Serratia proteamaculans. Classification (GTDB taxonomy): domain Bacteria; phylum Pseudomonadota; class Gammaproteobacteria; order Enterobacterales; family Enterobacteriaceae; genus Serratia; species Serratia proteamaculans_E. The sequence continues at coordinate 199,293 of NZ_CAMISV010000005.1, read as the reverse complement.
GTCATTCGCGACCTCCCACTGATTGCCAGCAACTACCGCAACGAAGAAGGCCTGTCTGACTACCTGAAGCGTCACAACATCGTGGCGATCTCCGACATTGATACCCGCAAGCTGACTCGTTTGCTGCGTGAGAAGGGTGCACAGAACGGCTGCATCATCGCCGCTGACACACCGGATGCTGCTCTGGCCTTGGCGAAGGCCAAAGGTTTCCCGGGCCTGAAAGGCATGGACCTGGCGAAAGAAGTGACCACTCAGGAAGCTTACAGCTGGCAGCAAGGTAGCTGGACGCTTGAAGGCGAACTGCCGGAAGCCAAAGCGGCCTCTGAGCTGCCGTTCCACGTGGTGGCTTACGACTTCGGCGCCAAGCGCAACATCCTGCGCATGCTGGTGGATCGCGGCTGCCGCCTGACGGTAGTGCCGGCGCAAACCCCGGCAGATGAAGTATTGAAGATGAGTCCGGACGGCATTTTCCTGTCCAACGGCCCGGGTGACCCGGAGCCTTGCGATTACGCCATTACCGCCATCAAACAGTTCCTGGAAACCGATATTCCGGTATTTGGCATCTGCCTCGGCCACCAGTTGCTGGCACTGGCCAGCGGCGCGAAAACCGTGAAGATGAAGCTCGGTCACCACGGCGGTAACCACCCGGTAAAAGACCTGGATAAAGACTGTGTCATGATCACCGCGCAGAACCACGGTTTTGCCGTGGACGAAAACAACCTGCCGGCAGAACTGCGCGTAACGCACAAATCCTTGTTTGACCACACGGTGCAGGGCATTCACCGCACCGACAAAGCCGCGTTCAGCTTCCAGGGGCATCCTGAAGCCAGCCCGGGCCCACACGATGCCGCGCCGCTGTTCGATCACTTTATCGAACTGATCGAGACTTACCGTTCTAACGCCAAATAATCAGGAGCAGTAAAAAATGCCAAAACGTACAGACATAAAAAGCATCCTGATCCTCGGCGCTGGCCCGATTGTTATCGGCCAGGCGTGTGAGTTCGACTACTCGGGGGCTCAGGCGTGTAAAGCGCTGCGCGAAGAGGGTTACCGCGTTATTTTGGTGAACTCCAACCCGGCTACCATCATGACTGACCCGGAAATGGCGGATGCGACCTACATCGAGCCGATTCACTGGAAAGTGGTGCGCAAAATCATCGAAAAAGAGCGTCCGGATGCCGTGCTGCCGACCATGGGCGGCCAGACCGCACTGAACTGTGCGCTGGAACTGGAACGTCAGGGCGTGCTGGCCGAGTTTGGCGTGACCATGATTGGCGCTACCGCTGACGCGATCGATAAAGCTGAAGACCGTCGCCGTTTCGACGTGGCGATGAAGAAAATCGGTCTGGACACCGCGCGCTCCGGCATTGCGCACAATATGGAAGAAGCGCTGGCGGTTGCCGCAGACGTCGGTTTCCCGTGCATCATCCGTCCTTCCTTTACCATGGGCGGCAGCGGCGGCGGTATCGCCTATAACCGCGAAGAGTTCGAAGAGATCTGCGAACGCGGTCTGGACCTGTCACCGACCAAAGAGCTGTTGATTGACGAGTCGCTGATCGGCTGGAAAGAGTACGAGATGGAGGTGGTGCGCGATAAGAATGATAACTGCATCATCGTCTGCTCGATCGAAAACTTCGACGCCATGGGTATCCATACCGGTGACTCGATCACCGTAGCGCCAGCGCAGACCCTGACCGACAAAGAATACCAAATCATGCGTAACGCCTCGATGGCGGTGCTGCGTGAAATCGGCGTGGAAACCGGCGGCTCCAACGTGCAGTTCTCGGTTAACCCGAAAACCGGCCGTCTGATTGTCATCGAAATGAACCCGCGTGTATCCCGCTCTTCGGCGCTGGCGTCGAAAGCCACCGGCTTCCCGATTGCCAAAATCGCCGCCAAGCTGGCGGTGGGTTACACCCTCGACGAACTGATGAACGACATCACTGGTGGTCGCACGCCCGCCTCGTTCGAACCGTCCATCGACTACGTCGTGACCAAAATTCCTCGTTTCAACTTCGAGAAATTTGCCGGTGCCAACGACCGTCTGACCACCCAAATGAAATCCGTCGGCGAAGTGATGGCGATTGGTCGTACTCAGCAAGAGTCACTGCAGAAAGCGCTGCGTGGCCTGGAAGTGGGCGCGACCGGTTTTGACCCGAAAGTGAATCTGGACGATCCGGAAGCGCTGACCAAAATCCGCCGTGAGCTGAAAGATGCCGGTTCTGACCGCATCTGGTACATCGCGGACGCCTTCCGCGCCGGCCTGTCGGTTGACGGTGTCTTCAATCTGACCAACGTGGACCGCTGGTTCCTGGTGCAAATCGAAGAGCTGGTGCGCCTGGAAGAGCAGGTTGCCGAAACCGGCATCAACGGTTTGACGTCGGAATTCCTGCGTACCCTGAAGCGTAAAGGCTTCGCCGATGCGCGCCTGGCTATCCTGGCCGGTGTTGCAGAGAGCGAAATCCGCAAACTGCGCCACGGTTATGGCCTGCACCCGGTTTATAAGCGTGTGGATACCTGCGCGGCAGAATTCGCCACCGACACCGCTTATATGTACTCCACCTATGAAGAAGAGTGCGAGTCCAATCCGACCAATGACCGTCCGAAAATCATGGTGCTGGGCGGCGGTCCGAACCGTATCGGCCAGGGCATTGAGTTCGACTACTGCTGCGTACACGCCTCGCTGGCGCTGCGCGAGGACGGTTACGAAACCATTATGGTCAACTGTAACCCGGAAACCGTGTCTACCGACTACGACACTTCCGACCGTTTGTACTTCGAGCCGGTGACGCTGGAAGACGTGCTGGAAATCGTGCGTATCGAGAAGCCGAAAGGCGTGATTGTCCAGTACGGCGGCCAGACCCCGCTGAAGCTGGCGCGTGAGCTGGAAGCCGCAGGCGTGCCGATCATCGGGACCAGCCCAGATGCGATTGACCGCGCCGAAGACCGTGAGCGTTTCCAACAGGCGGTGCACCGTCTGGGCCTGAAACAGCCGGCCAACGCCACCGTCTCCACCATCGAACAGGCGGTAGAGAAAGCGGCTGGCCTCGGCTACCCGCTGGTGGTACGTCCTTCCTACGTACTGGGCGGCCGCGCGATGGAAATCGTTTATGACGATATCGACCTGCGCCGTTACTTCCAGAACGCGGTCAGCGTTTCCAACGACGCGCCAGTGCTGCTGGATCGCTTCCTGGATGACGCGGTAGAAGTCGACGTCGATGCCATTTGCGACGGCGAGCGGGTGCTGATTGGCGGCATCATGGAACACATCGAACAGGCGGGCGTGCACTCCGGTGACTCCGCTTGCTCACTGCCGGCCTACACCCTGAGCAAAGAAATTCAGGACGTGATGCGTCAGCAGGTTGAGAAACTGGCGTTCGAGCTGCAGGTTCGCGGCCTGATGAACGTGCAGTTTGCGGTGAAGAACAACGAAGTCTACCTGATTGAAGTCAACCCACGTGCTGCGCGTACCGTACCCTTCGTCTCCAAGGCGACCGGCGTCCAGTTGGCCAAGGTAGCGGCACGCGTGATGGCGGGTAAAACGCTGGCCGAGCAGGGCGTAACGGAAGAAGTTATTCCGCCTTACTACTCGGTGAAAGAAGTGGTGCTGCCGTTCAACAAGTTCCCAGGCGTCGACCCGATTTTAGGGCCGGAAATGCGCTCTACCGGGGAAGTGATGGGCGTAGGTCGTACCTTCGCGGAAGCCTTCTCCAAAGCGATGCTCGGCAGCCAGTCAGGCATGAAGAAGCAGGGTCGTGCACTGCTGTCGGTGCGTGAAGGTGATAAAGCCCGGGTGGTGGATCTGGCGGCAAGCCTGCTGAAACAGGGCTTTGAGCTGGATGCCACCCACGGTACCGCCGTGGTGCTGGGCGAGGCGGGGATTAACCCACGCCTGGTCAACAAGGTGCATGAAGGTCGTCCGCACATTCAGGACCGCATCAAGAATGGCGAGTACACCTACATCGTTAACACCACGGCCGGCCGCCAGGCGATTGAGGATTCCAAGCTGATTCGCCGCAGCGCGCTGCAGTACAAGGTGCATTACGACACCACCCTGAACGGCGGCTTTGCCACCGCGATGGCGTTGAAGGCCGATCCGACCGAACAGGTGACCTCGGTGCAGGAGATGCACGCACGCATCGGTAAGTAATCTCTCTATGTCGTAACATCAGGGCGCTGCAGTTGAATGCAGTGCCCTTTTTTTATCTCCTTCAGCCAATTTGTTGTCTCGTGTTAAAAATTTCCGCTATCAATCATTCAGCAAACTGTCACTCTGTGTGATTGGTATATGCTTGATATATTGGCAAGGAACGAAGGAACGACGACAACCATGATCCTGATAATTTACGCCCATCCTTATCCCCGGCATTCTCATGCCAACCATCGCCTGTTACAGGCGGTCAAGGACCTTCCCGAGGTGGAAGTCCGTTCGCTGTACGAGCTGTATCCCGATTTCAATATTGATATCAACGCCGAACAGCAAGCGCTGGAGCGTGCCGATCTGGTGGTGTTGCAGCATCCGATGCAGTGGTACAGCCAACCGCCGTTGCTGAAACTGTGGATCGACAAAGTGCTGGAGCACGGTTGGGCCTATGGTCATGAAGGCGATGCTTTGGTAGGTAAAGATGTCCTGTGGGCGGTGACCAGCGGGGGGGATGAGCACCATTTCGAACTGGGTGATTACCCCAATTTTGCCGCACTGGGGCAGCCGCTGCAGGCCACGGCGCTGTATTGCGGTATGAACTGGCAGCCCTACTTTGCCGTGCACAATACCTTTACCTGCAATGAACCGGCGCTGATTGCCGCCGGAGAGGCCTACCGCCAGCGGCTGGTGGCGTATCTGATGGAACACAGTGAACCGGCGGATCAGGGAGTCGAGCATGGATAATCACCATATGATGATTGAGGGGCTGATCTATCTGGGATCGGCCGCGTTGTTCGTGCCGATAGCGGTGCGACTGGGGTTGGGCTCGGTACTGGGCTATCTGATCGCCGGCTGTATTATTGGTCCCTGGGGGCTGAAACTGGTCTCTGACGCGGAGTCGATCCTCACCTTTGCCGAGATCGGCGTGGTGCTGATGCTGTTTATCATCGGGCTGGAGCTGGATCCGAAACGACTGTGGACGTTGCGCGCCTCGGTATTTGGCGGCGGCATTATCCAGATGGCGGCTTGCGGGCTGGCGCTGAGTGCCTTTTGCTATTTCCTCGGGCTGGACTGGAAGGTGGCGCTGCTGATCGGCCTGACGCTGGCTCTGTCCTCCACCGCCATTGCCATGCAGGCGATGAGTGAACGTAACCTGACGCCGTCGCCGATTGGCCGTAGCGCATTTGCTGCATTGCTGTTCCAGGATATCGCGGCGATCCCGCTGGTGGCGATGATCCCCTTGCTGGCCAGCAGCGGTGCCGTCACCACGTTAGCGACCTTTGCCCTGTCGGCGGCCAAGGTGGTGGGTGCCCTGGTGGTGGTGGTACTGCTCGGTCGTTACGTGACCCGGCCGTTACTGCACTTTGTCGCCCGCTCCGGCATGCGCGAAGTCTTTAGTGCCGTGGCGCTGTTCCTGGTATTCGGTTTTGGCATTTTGCTGGAAATGGCTGGGCTGTCGATGGCGATGGGGGCCTTCCTTGCCGGGGTAATGCTGGCGAGTTCCGAATACCGTCATGCGTTGGAAAGCGATATTCAGCCGTTCAAGGGGCTGCTGCTTGGGTTGTTCTTTATCGGTGTTGGCATGTCGATCGACTTCGGCACCCTGTTCCACCATCCGTTGTTGATTGCCTCGCTGCTGCTGGGCTTTATGCTGATCAAGGCGGCGCTATTGTGGGTGATCGGGCCCTGGCTTGGCGTACCGAAGCGTCAGCGCGGCATGTTTGCCATTTTGTTAGGGCAGGGCAGTGAGTTTGCCTTCGTGATTTTCGGGGCCGCCCAGTTGGCCGGGGTGTTGCCGCCGGAATGGGCTAAATCGCTGACGCTGGCGGTGGCTTTATCAATGGCGGTGACACCAGTGCTGTTGGTGGTGGCGGCTCGCATCGAGAAAAACGCGCCGAAGGACGAGCGTCCCGCGGATGAAATTGATGATGAAAACGCCAGCGTGATCATTGCCGGGTTTGGGCGTTTTGGTCAGATTGCCGGCCGTTTGCTACTGGCCAACGGCGTGCATACCGTGGTGTTGGATCACGATCCGGACCATATCGAAACGCTGCGTAAGTTCGACACCAAGGTGTTTTATGGTGATGCCACGCGCGCCGATCTGCTGGAGGCGGCAGGTGCCGAGCACGCCAAGGTGCTGATTAACGCCATCGACGACGTGGAGGCCAATTTACAATTGACCGAGTTGGCCAAGCGGCACTTCCCGCACCTGAAGGTGGTGGCGCGTGCGCGCGATGTTGACCACTGGTATCAGTTGCGCCAGTTAGGGGTGGAAAGCCCGGAACGTGAAACCTTTGAAAGCTCGTTGCGCATTGGCCGCGAAACGCTGGAACTGTTGGGGCTGGATGCTTACGAGGCACGTGAAAAAGCAGATACCTTCCGACGCTACAACCTGAAAATGCTCGAGGAAACGCTGGAGAATTATCAGGACACCGAATTCCGTCTCGCCGGTCTGCAACGGGCTAAAGAGATGCTCAGTGCGGCTATCGAGCAGGATCAGAATCGGTTGGCCCGGGTCCAGCAGAGTGGCTGGCGTGGCAGTATCGATGGCAAAGCACCGGAGGATGAGGTGGTAGAAGCCAAGGGCTAAACCCGGTGGGCGCAGCGTCAGGCTGCGCCCCACACGAGATGGGTTAGCTCAGTGCCACCTTGATACCCAGGGCAATCAGCATGCCGCCCAGCAATTTATCCACTACCTTCTGGGTTTTCTCCAGCCCGCGACGCACCGGTCCGCTTTGGATCAGGAACACCAGCACCGGCCACCACAGGGCGGACAGGCCAAGGATAATCCCCGCATACCACAGTTTTTCTCCCAGTCCGGAGTTGATCTGCAATACCTGAGTAAACACCGCCAGGAAGAACAGCGTGGCTTTCGGGTTGAGCAGATTACACAGATAACCCTGCACAAAAGCACTTTTCAGACTCACCTGTTGCTGCGGCAGATTGCTGACGTTCATCTTGCTACCACCGCGTGACAGCAGCGCCTGAATACCCACCCAAATCAGATAGACCGCCCCGGCGTACTTCAGCACGTTGAACAACCATGGTGTGGTGGTGATCACCACTGCCAGTCCGGCCACGCAGTAAGACATATGGGTTGCGACGCCACAGATCACACCGAAGGCGGTCATCATGGCGGCCAGGCGCGGATAACGGGCGGCATTCTTGATCACCAGGAAAAAATCCGGGCCGGGCGACAGCATCCCCAGGGCGGCAATACCAGCAACGAACAGCGAAGTTTCAAGCATGATTTGACTCTCTGCACAAAAGGCCTAATTGCGCTGATAATAACGCCGCTTCCCCTGATGCGCATCAACCAAATGAGGTAATGTTTAACCCTATGATGGATCCTCAGTCTGAACAAAACCCGGGGCCCTATGCAGCAACTGACAACCACCGACCTACCGCCACCGCAGCGGCAACAGCGTGAAATCACCCGCCTGTGTATTCAATGCGCTTTGCTGCTGTTACAGCACGGTGCCGAAAGCATGGTGGTGGAGCAATTATCCACCCGGCTGGGGCTGGCGTTGGGCATGGACAGCGTGGAAAGCTCGATCTCGGCCAATGCGGTGGTGCTGACCACCCTCAGCAACGGTGAATGCCTGACCACCACGCGCAAAAACGTCGATCGCGGCATCAATATGCAGATGGTGACCGAGGTGCAGCACATCGTTATTTTGGCCGAGCACCGGCTGGCGGATGCGCATGATGTGGCCCGGCGTTTTGAGAAAATTCGTCCGCTGCGCTACCCGCGTTGGCTGGTGGTGCTGATGGTGGCGCTGTCCTGTGGCTGCTTCAGCATGCTGAACGGCGGCGATCAGAAAGCCTTTGCCGTGACCTTTATCGCCAGCGGTCTGGCCATGTCGGTGCGCCAAATGCTGACCGCCCGCCACATGAATCCACTGATCAACTTTTGCCTGACGGCGTTTGTCGCCACCTCGGTTTCCGGCCTGCTGCTGCGGCTGCCGGTATTCAGCCAAACCTCTACGGTGGCGATGGCTGCCAGCGTGCTGCTGCTGGTGCCGGGGTTTCCGCTGATTAACGCGGTGGCCGACATGTTCAAAGGCCATATCAATACCGGGCTGGCGCGCTGGGCGATGGCCAGCTTGTTGACGCTGGCCACCTGTATTGGCGTGGTGATGGCGATGTCGCTGTGGGATCTGCGGGGGTGGTCATGAACCTGCTTTGGGCTTTGCTGCAGGACATGCTGCTGGCGGCGGTACCGGCGCTGGGCTTCGCCATGGTCTTCAACGTGCCGGTGCGCGCACTGCGCTATTGTGCACTGTTGGGGGCGGTGGGCCATGGTTCGCGGATGCTGATGATGCATGCAGGCATGAACATCGAATGGGCCACGCTTTTGGCGGCGATTTTGATCGGCATGATCGGTATTTACTGGTCGCGCTGGCTGCTGGCGCACCCGAAGGTGTTTACCGTGGCGGCGGTGATCCCAATGTTCCCGGGTATCTCGGCCTATACCGCGATGATCTCGGTGGTGGAAATCTCGCATCTGGGATACAGCGAGGCGCTGATGGCCACCCTGATGAGCAACTTCCTCAAGGCCTGTTTTATCGTCGGTGCGTTATCGATCGGACTATCACTGCCTGGGCTGTGGCTGTATCGCAAACGTCCCGGCGTCTGAGAATCAAGGGGCGGAAAAACGGGTATTAGATATTCTGATAAGAGCTATCTTATATATTCATATTGCTTGATTAGCCTATCGACGGCAGTTGGGGCTTTACGTATAGTGTGAGCAATTTTGCTGCCTACACAGGGTTTAACAATGATTATCAGCCTGATCGCTGCCTTGGCGGCGGATCGCGTTATTGGCATGGAAAACGCCATGCCGTGGCACCTGCCGGCGGACTTAGCGTGGTTTAAACGTAACACGCTGAATAAACCGGTTATTATGGGCCGTAAAACTTTCGAATCCATTGGCCGTCCGTTGCCGGGTCGTCATAACATCGTTTTAAGCAGCCGTCCGGGCACGGATACCGGGGTGACCTGGGCCACGTCGATTGACGAAGCGCTGGCCGCTGCCGGTGATGTGGAAGAAGTGATGGTGATAGGTGGCGGGCGTATTTACAGCCAGTTCCTGGCTCACGCCAACCGCATGTACCTGACGCATATCGATGCCGAAGTCGGTGGCGATGCCCACTTCCCGGACTATGAGCCGGACGAATGGGAAACCTCGTTCAGTGAGTTCCACGATGCTGACGAACTGAATTCTCACAGCTATTGCTTCGAGATTTTAGAACACCGCTGATTGCCGGGTGTGAGTTATATTTTCCTGAGGGCGCAAGAGATTGCGCCCTTTGTCGTTTCTGCGGCAAAACTTCCGCTGACTTTTAATTGTAACATTTTCGTCACACTTCCTGATTAGTATGAAGCCCAACTCTGAGCGCCCGGCAAACTCTGGTGAATCTCGATCGCGGCGCCATTTAAAAAGGAAGCAAAGCAATGACGAGCAAAATTGAGCAATTAGATGCTGACCGCCTGACCGATCCCACCCGTCGTAAACTGCTGCTGGGCAGCGCCGGTGCCGTTGGCCTGGCCGGCTTCCTCGGTGGCGGCATCTGGACGGTTTCCGCCCAGGCGCTGGCCGAAGATTTACCGCCGAACAAGCTTCTGGGTTTTAAAGGCATTGCGGCCTCAACCGCCGATGAGGTGGTGATTGCACCGGGATACCGCGCCGAGGTGCTGATCTCCTGGGGCGAGCCTCTGGTGGAGGGCGCCGTCGCTTTTGACCCACAGGGCAACAACAGCGCCGCCGATCAGGAAAAACAGTTCGGTGACAACAACGATGGCATGAGCTTCTTCCCGATTGATGACAATCACGGCGTGATGGCCATCAACAATGAATACGTAAACGAGCAGTATCTGTTTGCCCACGGCGGCAGCAAAGCCACCAGCCTGGAAGACGTGCGTAAATCTCAGGCCGCACACGGGGTTTCCATCGTCGCGGTGCGCCGCGCCGGTGATAGCCAGCGTTGGGAAGTAGAACGTCCTTCGCGCTATAACCGCCGCATTACGGCCAACACCGAGATGCAGTTCAGCGGCCCGGCTGCCGGTCATGCATTGCTGCAAACCGCGGCCGATCCTACCGGTCGCAAGGTTCTGGGCACCTTCGGCAACTGCGCTAACGGTAAAACCCCCTGGGGCACTTACCTGACCTGCGAAGAGAACTTCGATACCTATTTCGGCACCCATCAGGCCGACTATAAGACCACGGCGGATCAAAAGCGCTACACGCTGAAAGTCAGCGAGCCGGAACGCAACTGGCCGGATTACGACGAACGTTTTGACGTGGCGAAGAACCCGAATGAATTTAACCGTCACGGCTGGATCGTCGAAATCGACCCGATGAATCCCACCTCGACGCCAATCAAACACACGGCGCTGGGCCGCTTCAAACATGAAAATGCTGCCGTGACCGTCGCCAAAGACGGTCGCCTGGTGGTTTACATGGGCGACGATGAGCGCGGTGAGCACATCTACAAATATGTTTCCAAAGGCGTGGTGGACGTAGCTAATCCGGCCAATAACCGCAGCCTGTTGGACGAAGGCACGCTGTATGTGGCGCAGTTTGACGGTGATGCCGCCGGTACGCCACTGAAAGGCACCGGGCGCTGGATTGCGCTGGAGTTCGGCAAAAATGGCCTGACGCCGGAAAACGGCTTCCGTGACGAGGCGGAAGTGCTGATCTTCGCCCGTAAGGCCGCGGCGCAGGTAGGGGCGACCAAGATGGACCGTCCGGAGTGGATCGCGGTCAACCCGCACGATGGCCGCGCCTACTGCACATTGACCAACAACAGCAAACGTGGTGAAGAAGGCATGCCATTGAACGCGGCGAACCCACGTCCGAACAATGTCTATGGCCAGATTATCCGTTGGGATGAGGGCGGCGATGCTACCGCAGCGTCATTCACCTGGGATATTTATGCCCTGTGCGGCAACCCGATTGCGCACCCGGAAGGGGTCAATCGCGGTACGCCAAATATTACGGCAGACAATACTTTTAACAGCCCGGACGGCTTGGGTTTTGATAAGACCGGCCGTCTGTGGATCCTCACCGACGGTAAATACAGTAACAAGGGCGACTATGCCGGGCAGGGGAACAACCAGATGCTGGTGGGTGATCCGCTCAGCGGGGAAATCCGCCGCTTTATGGTCGGGCCAAAATCCTGTGAATTGACCGGTATTACCTTCACCCCGGATTACAAGACGATGTTCGTCAACGTCCAGCACCCGGGTGAAGAGGGCGATTCTCATTTTCCGAACAACAGTCCGCGTCCGCGCTCGTCAGTATTGATGATTACGCGTGAAGACGGTGGGGTGATTGGCGCTTAAGACGAAAACAGTGGGGCGGCGTTGACCGCCCCGACTTGATTATGATGCGGCCTGTTGGTGCACGCCATCCAGCAGATCGCGGCGGTGGGCCGGTTGGGTAAAGTACTGCTGGTCTTCCCAGCGCAACATCGTCAGATCGCCTCCCCAGCAACAGCCGGTATCGAGGCCAATAATGCCTGCCGGTGTGCCTTTGCCTTCCAGTGATGCCCAGTGACCAAAGATAATGGTGTAATCGGTATCGACCAACCGTGGCAATTCAAACCAGGGTTTCAGCGGCGCAGGCGCGGTGCCTGGCGCATCTTTGCAGATCATGTCGAGCTGGCCGTTCGGGAAGCAGTAACGCATGCGCGTCAGGGCATTGGTGCTGAAACGCAGGCGTGCCAGTCCACTCAGTTCCGGACTCCAGTTGTTCGGCATATCGCCGTACATGGCGTCGAGGAACAGCGGGTAGCTGTCGCTGCTCAGTACTGCTTCCACTTCACGGGCGCAGAGCTGTGCGGTTTCAATGTCCCACTGCGGCGTAATGCCGGCATGTGCCATCACCAGTTTGAGTTGTTCATCTACCTGCAGCACCGGTTGGCGGCGCAGCCAGTTGATCAATTCATCGGCGTCCGGGGCTTCCAGCAGCGGGGTGATACGGTCTTTAGGTTTATTGCGGCTGATACCGGCGTAGACCGCCAGCAGATGCAGATCGTGGTTGCCCAGTACCATACGTACCGCCGGACCCAGTGAACGCACGTAGCGCAAAACGTCCAGCGAGCCGGGGCCGCGGGCGACCAGATCGCCGGTCAGCCACAGTTGGTCATGCTGAGGATCGAAAGCCACCTGGGCCAATAGCGATTTCAGTTCATCGAAACAGCCATGAACGTCGCCGATAAGGTATGTCGACATAATTAGTGGATCAGCGTTGGAATGGCTAAGCGGAACACCGGAATAGCGGTCTGGAATGGCTGACCCTGATGATCAACCATTTCGTAATGGCCTTCCATGGTACCCAGCGGTGTTTCAAGGATCGCGCCGCTGGTGTATTGGAATTCGCCGCCGGGCGGGATGAGTGGCTGTTCGCCGACGACGCCTTCGCCCTGAACTTCGGTCTGACGGCCATTACTGTTGGTGATCAGCCAGTAACGGCCCAGCAGTTGCACATTGAAACGCCCCAAATTGCGGATGGTGATGGTATAAGCGAAGACGTAACGTTCTTCCTCAGGTATCGACTGTGATTCCACATAGACACTTTGTACCTGAATACATACGCGGGGCGAATCAATCATGACCACTACTCCTTATTGCTGCGGCGTGGGATTGGCTGAAAGCCAGTTGGCCAGCTTACAGTATTGCGCCACAGAAATATTCTCTGCTCTCAGTATCGGATCGATACCCAACTCCGTCAGTTGCTCTGGGGTGAACAGGTCGCCCAGGCTGTTACGGACGGTCTTCCGGCGTTGGTTGAACGCCTGAGTGGTGATACGGCTCAGCATGCGCACGTCGCCCACCGGATTCGGGTTCACCAGGTGCGGCACCAGACGCACCACGGCGGAATCCACTTTCGGCGCCGGGGTGAAGGAGGTCGGTGGTACTTCCAGCACCGGGATAACGTTGCAGTAGTACTGCGCCATTACGGTCAAACGCCCGTAGGCCTTGCTGTTTGGGCCGGCAACCAGACGGTTAACTACCTCTTTCTGCAACATAAAGTGCATGTCGCGAATGGCCTGAGTATAGCTGAAAAGGTGGAACATCAGCGGCGTCGAAATGTTATACGGCAGGTTACCAAACACGCGCAGCGGTTGGCCAGCCTGCTCGGCCATTTCGGCAAAGTTCACCGTCATGGCATCTTGCTGGTGAATGGTCAGTTTGTCTTTCAACTGCGGGTGATTCGCCAGGCGGGCCGCCAAATCGCGGTCCAGCTCAATCACCGTCATGCGGTCCATACGTGCGCCGACCGGCTCGGTCAGTGCACCCAGGCCGGGGCCGATTTCAACTACCGCTTCACCCGGCATCGGGTGAATGGCGGAGACAATGCTATCGATGACAAACTGATCGGTTAAAAAGTTCTGTCCAAAGCGTTTGCGGGCAAAGTGCCCTTGGTGGACTTTATTATTCATTACAATTAATTATCATTTTAATGGCGAGATTCAAGGCCGTTTTAAAACTGCCGGCATCGGCGGTGCCGGTGCCGGCCAGTTCCAAAGCGGTACCGTGGTCGACCGAGGTACGGATAAAAGGCAAACCGAGGGTAATATTTACCGCCCGGCCGAACCCTTGGTATTTTAGCACCGGCAGACCCTGATCGTGATACATCGCCAGCACCGCATCGGCATGTTGCAGATACTTGGGCTGGAACAGGGTGTCCGCCGGCAGTGGGCCGATCAGATTGATGCCTTCAGCACGCAGCGCGTCGAGCGCCGGGATGATGGTGTCTATCTCTTCATGCCCCATATGGCCGCCTTCCCCGGCATGCGGGTTCAGGCCACAGACATAGATCTGCGGTTGGGCGAGGCCAAATTTGGTTTTCAGGTCATGGTCGAGAATGTGGATGACTTCATGCAGGCTTTGCCGGGTGATAGCGCCAGGCACCGCCAGTAAAGGCAGGTGGGTAGTCGCCAGCGCCACGCGCAGCTCTTCGGTCGCCAACATCATCACCACGCGATCGCAACCGCTGCGATCGGCAAAGAACTCGGTATGGCCAATAAACGGCACGCCGGCGTCGTTGATCACCGCCTTGTTCACCGGGCCGGTGATCAGCGCGGCGAATTCACCGTTCAGACAACCGTCACAGGCGCGTGCCAGAGTTTCCACCACGTAGGCGCTATTGCCCACGTTCAACTCGCCTGCCACCACTGGATGAGCGGTAGCGACCGGCAACACCGTCAGCGTACCGGCGCGCTGCGGTTGAGCAGGCTGCTGTGGCTGATAGGTGCGCAGTTGCAGCGGCAGGTTTAACTGCCGGGCGCGTTCAAGCAACAAGGCCGGATCCGCGCACACCACCAGTTCAACAGGCCAATCCTGTTGCGCCAGCGCTGCCACCAAATCCGGCCCAACCCCGGCAGGCTCGCCGGGGGTGATTACGATGCGATTATTGTTGTGCATTACCGTCAAGGATCTTCACGTAAGCCTGAGCACGTTGTTCCTGCATCCAGGTTTGCGCTTCTTCAGCAAACTTGCGGTTGAACAGCATGCGGTAAGCGCGATCTTTCTGCGCTGCATCGGTTTTGTCTACCTGACGCGTATCCAGCAACTGAATCAGGTGCCAGCCGAAGGAAGAATGCACCGGTTGGCTGACTTCGCCTTTGCTCAGCTTCATCAACGCGTCGCGGAAGGCCGGATCGTAGATGTCTGGAGAAGCCCAGCCCAGATCGCCGCCCTGCAGTGCAGAACCCGGATCCTGAGAAAGCTGTTTGGCTTCGTCAGCAAACTTGGCGCGGCCGCTCTTGATTTCTTCGGCTACCGCTTGCAGCTTGGCGCGTGCTTGATCGTCGGTCAGCACCACAGAAGGTTTCAGCAGAATGTGACGTGCATGAACCTCGGTAACGGATACCGACTGGGTGGAGCCACGGATGTCATTCACTTTCAGGATGTGGAAGCCTACGCCGGAACGGATCGGCCCAACCACGTCGCCTTTTTTGGCGTTAACCAGCCTTTCGGCGAACAGGGTAGGGATTTCCTGCAGCTTGCCCCAGCCCATGTTGCCGCCTTTCAGCGCCTGGGAGTCGGCAGAGTAGGAGATCGCCAGCTTGCCGAAGTCGGCGCCGCCGTTGATTTCACCCATCAGTTTTTTAGCCAGGGCTTCCGCGTCGTCCACCTGCGCCTGCGACGGGTTTTCCGGCAGTGGGATCAGGATGTGGCTGATGTTCATTTCGGTATCGCTACCGTTCTGAGCGCCAACCTGAGTGGCCAGAGAGTCAACTTCCTGAGGCAGGATAGTGACGCGGCGGCGCACTTCATTGTTACGCACCTCAGAAATCAGCATTTCCTTGCGGATCTGCGAACGGTAGGTGTTGTAGTTCAAGCCTTCATACGCCAGACGGCTGCGCATCTGATCGATGCTCATTTTGTTCTGTGCGGCGATGTTGCCGATGGCTTTGTCCAGATCGGCGTCAGAAACGTTGATGCCCATTTTCTTGGCCATCTGCAGCTGGATGTTATCCATAATCAGACGCTCAAGGATCTGGTGACGAAGCGTTTTGTCATCCGGCAATTGCTGGCCGGCCTGCTGCGCATTGAGCTTTACCGACTGCAACAGGGTGCTTACGTCGCTCTCAAGGACCACGCCGTTATCCACGACGGCGGCGACTTTATCCACTTCTTGGGGTGCTGCGAACGCGGTATTGGCACAAACCACCAATCCGAGAATAAGCGTTCTCCAGTTCTTCATACATTTCCCATTATGTAATCCGCAAATGCGGGTGAAAGTTCTCGTTTTCAAAGTGTTACAAAGCATCAAAATGCACGCTGGTAAGGCAGAATGCCGGTACGCAACATTTCCGCGGAGCCCAGACTGTGATCGCTGCTCAGGCCACGCAGTTCGACGTTGAATGAAACTTTGTTGTCATAAACGCTGGTATTGTTGCTGTTGTTCCAGTCGGTGATCTTACGCTCATAGCCCAAGGTCACTGCCCAGCAGCAGGTGTTGTACTTCACACCGAGCAACTGATCGGCGGACTGTTTTGCACGGGTATCGTAGTAATAAGCGCCTACGACGGACCAGCGATCGACAATTGGCCAACTGCCGGTGATACCCACCTGCGAAATGCCGTCCTGATAGGCCGGAATCTGCGTGGTGTTCAGCGCCGTCTCAATATACTCCGGCGTAGCGTAACGGTAGTTCAACTGCACTACGCGTTCAGAATCCTGACGGTATTCCAGCACGCCGTTGCCCAGTGAGACGCTATTGAGGCGCGTATCATACTGAAGGCCGCCGCGCAGGCCCCAACGATCGTCGATCTTCCAATAGGTGTCGCCGGCCCAGGCCAGGCTGCCGGTGTCATCATTGTTATCGTAACCCGTGGTTTGGTCACCGGTACGGGAACGGCTGAAGTAGTAGATTTGACCCACGGAAGCATTAAAACGTTCAACCAGCGCGTCATCATAAATTCGCGTGGTCAAACCGGTAGACACGCGGTTCTGTGAAGCGATGCGATCCAGGCCGCTGTAAGTACGGTCACGGAACAGACCGGAGTAGTCGGTTTGCAGCAGCGTGGTGTCGTAGGTGTAGATGTTGCTCTGGTCGCGATACGGCACATACAGGTACTGCACGCGGGGTTCGAGGGTTTGGGTATAGCCCTCGGACCAGTTCATCGGACGATCGAACACCATCTTGCCGTCGACCTTGAACTGCGGCAATACGCGGTTAACCGAGTCTTCAAGGCCTGGCGCGTTGTTGCCGGTACGGGTCTTGTAGTTGGCGGCGAAACCGTCAGGAATATCCTGCTGATAATGGGTCGCCAGCAACTTGGCTTCGGTGTTCAGACTGCCCCAGCCATTGGTTAGCGGCAGGCTCAGCGTCGGCTCCATATGCAGACGAGTGGCGTCCGGGCTGTACGGGTTGACGCTGATAAATTTGGCCGCCTGGCCATAGATGCGGAAATCGAACGGGCCGAGATCGTCTTTATAGTAGTTCAGGTCCAGCTGCGGCTGAACTTTGTAGGAGTCTGACCGGCTGCGATCGGTATCGTCGTAGATTTGGAACTGTTTGGAGCTTAAGGTCGCGTCCCAGTTATCAATGGCGTAACCAAGGCTGAATTTCTGCGTGGCATAACCGTCGGTGGTGGAACCGTATTTTGAATCCAGATCGGTAAAGTATTTGGAATCGCTGACCTTGGTGTAGTCGACGTTGAAGCGCCACACCTGATCCATCACGCCATTGTGGTTCCAGTAGAACAACCAACGTTTACTGTCGTCAGGGTTATCCTTGCTGTATTCCTTGTCGTTCGGCAACCAGTCAAATTCCATCAGGCCCAGGCCAGGCTGCACCAGATAGCGGAATTCGTTCTGCAACTGCAGGCCGCGTCGGGACATGTAGTGCGGTGTGATGGTGGCGTCGAAGTTCGGCGCAATGTTCCAGTAATACGGCAGCACAAATTCAAAACCATTGCTGCTGCCATATTTTGCGTTCGGGATCAGGAAACCGGAGCGACGTTTATCACCGACCGGCAATTGCAGGTATGGGCTGTAAAACACCGGCACACCGCCAATCTTAAAGCGGGCGTTCCAGATTTCCGCTACCTGTTCTTCACGGTCGTGGATCACTTCGGAGCCGACTACGCTCCAGCTGTCGTCACCCGGCAAACAGGAGGTAAAGGTGCCGTTTTCCAAAATGGTGTAACGGTTGGCGCCGCGCATCTTCATCTTGTCGGCGTCGCCACGCCCCTGACGGCCTACCATTTGGTAGTCACCCTCATAGACGTCGGTATCTTTGTTGTTCAGATTTGACCAGGCCTTCGGGCCTTTCAGCTTGATCTGATTGTCGCTGTAGTGCACATCACCGGTAGCGGTCACGGTGCGCACCGGATCGGTCTGCCCCGGATTTTGCGTCTGGGTCAGTTCCACCTGCTTGGCGGTCAGGGTGCTGTTGCCTTGTTCAATATTTACGTTACCGGTGAACAGCGCGCTTTTCGGATAATCCGTGCGGGAGTCATCAGCGTTGATAGTGACAGGCAGGCTGTTGGGGTCGCCGCTGACCAGCGGTTTGTCATAAACAGGAACGCCAAGCATACATTGCTCGGCCAGGTCAGCCAGGGCATGCTGGCTGTAGAGTGCCGTCCAAATCAGTGTGGCCAGCAGTGTTGGGAAACTTTTTTTCATACGCGGTTTTGGTGTTCCGTCATCAGAGGCGTCATGTCCGGCAAACGGTCAGAGACTATATTACTCATCTGCGTTGCGCTAGTGTTAAATCCGGCCGTTTACTTGCGTCGTCGATAGGCGCAAAGATAAATGACAGGTATGATAATCCAAATCCTGAGAAAAATCGCCTTAACCCTCACCTAAGACGGGAGGGAGCAGTCGGCTTTCGGCATGATAATTGAGGAGTATATGCAGTATTGGGGAAAACTGCTCGGGGTCATCGTGGCCATTTGGGCTGGCGCGGGATTCTGGGGTGTAGTTTTGGGGCTGATTGTTGGTCATATGATCGACACTGCGCGCAGCAATAAGCGCAGCCGGGGCTTTTTCGCCGGCCAGCAAACGCGGCAAACGCTGTTTTTCCGCACCACTTTTCAGGTGATGGGTCACCTGACCAAATCAAAAGGACGCGTTACCGAGGCGGATATTCAGATCGCCAGCCTGTTTATGGATCGTCTGCAACTGCACGGGGAAGCCCGTACGGCGGCGCAGCAGGCGTTTCGTGAAGGTAAACAGAGCCAGTTTCCGCTGAGAGAAACGCTGCAGCAGTTCCGCAGCATTTGTTTCGGCCGTTTTGACCTGATTCGGATGTTTCTGGAAATTCAAATCCAGGCGGCATTTGCCGATGGCTCGCTGCACCCGAACGAGCGTCAGGTGCTGTATGTGATCGCTGAAGAGCTGGGCATTTCGCGTGCGCAGTTCGATCAGTTCCTCAGCATGATGGAAGGCGGGCGTCAGTTTGGCGGTGGTCAGCAGGGCGGTTATTCGCACGGTGGTTACCAGCAGGCGCAACGTGGGCCTACGTTGGAAGATGCCTGCAAAGTGCTGGGTGTCAGCAGCAGCGACGATGCCACCACCATCAAGCGCGCTTATCGCAAGCTGATGAGCGAGCACCATCCGGATAAGCTGGTGGCGAAAGGTTTGCCGCCGCAAATGATGGAAATGGCCAAGCAGAAAGCGCAGGAAATTCAGGCAGCGTACGATCTGATCAAGCGTGAGAAAGGCTTTAAGTAACAGCGGGTTTTGAATACCTGACAGGGGCCCAGTTCAATGCTGGGCCTTTCTTTATACCGGTTAAAAATCAGGTTCGACGCGAAAGTGCATTGGCGTCTGGAATGCCGGGTGGGTAATACGCAGTTCCTGTGCATGCAGCTGTAATCTGGCTGCCATGGCTTTGGCTTCTGGAGGTGCGTAGAAACCGTCGCCGAGGATCGGGTGGCCCAGCGCCAGCATATGCACGCGTAACTGATGTGAACGGCCGGTAATCGGCATGAGTTTTACCCGCGTGCTGCCATCGGCATCGCGTGACAGCACCAGATACTCGGTTTGCGCCGCTTTGCCGGTTTCGAAACACACCTTCTGCAACGGTCGGTTCGGCCAGTCACAAATCAGTGGCAAATCAACCAAGCCTTCATCCTGCTCCAGATGGCCCCATACGCGGGCGATATAAGACTTCTTCGGCTCACGCTCGCGGAACTGGCGTTTAAGCTCGCGCTCGGCAGCCTTGTTCAGCGCCACTACAATCACGCCGCTGGTTGCCATATCCAGGCGATGTACCGATTCTGCCGCTGGAAAGTCCGCCTGAATGCGTGTCATCAGGCTGTCTTTGTTTTCCGGCGCACGGCCAGGTACCGACAGCAGGCCGCTCGGTTTGTTGACCACAATAATGTGCTCATCCTGATACAGAATATGCATCGGGCCCTGCGGGGGATTGTAAGGTTCCATCTTGTGGACTCCGCTGAAAGTGACGGTACGGGGAACCGCAGTTCCCCGTCGCACAGGTTACTGGTGAGTCACGACTACCAGACGGATCGCATCCAGACGCCATCCCGCTTCATTCAGGTTAACCAGTACCTGCTTGCGGTTGAACTCCAACGTTTCGACTTCGTCATCACGGATGTTCGGGTTGACCGCCTTCAGGGCTTCCAGACGCGCCAATTCGGTGCTCAGCTTGTCATCCGCTTCCTGTTTCGCCAGTTCAATCAGCGCACGGGCCTGCTCTTCAACCAGACTTTCCGCCTGTTGCAGCATAGCATGCACATCCTGCTGCACCGCGTTGACCAGCTTGCTGGAGGTGTGGCGATTGACCGCGTTCAACTGGCGGTTGAAGCTTTCGAATTCAACCTGTGCCGCCAGATTAGTGCCTTTGCGGTCCATCAGCATGCGGATTGGCGTCGGGGGCAGGAAGCGGGTCAGTTGCAGGTGTTTCGGCGCCTGTGCCTCAACCACGTACACCAGTTCGACCAGCAGGGTACCGACCGGCAGCGCCTTGTTTTTCAACAGGGAGACCGCACAGCTACCGGTATCGCCGGACAGGATCAGATCCAGGCCGTTACGGATAATCGGGTGTTCCCAACTGACGAACTGCGCATCTTCACGCGACAGGGCCTGTTCGCGATCGAAGGTGACGGTGCAGCCGTCCTGCGGCAGGCCCGGGAAGTCCGGCACCAGCATGTGGTCGGACGGCGTCAGGACAATCAGGTTGTCGCTGCGATCGTCCTGGTTGATACCGACGATATCGAACAGGTTCAGCGCAAAGCCCACCAGATTGACGTCGTTGTCCTGATTGGCGATGGCTTCTGCCAGCGCTTGTGCTTTCTCACCGCCGTTGGAGTGCATTTCCAGCAGGCGGTCACGGCCCTGCTCCAGTTGCACCTTCAGGTGGTCGTGCTGCTGACGGCAGGTGTGAATGAATTCATCCAACCCTTCCTGCTCGGTCGGCGACGCCAGGAAACCGATCAGTTGCTCGTAGCCGCTGTCATAAATGGTGCGGCCGGTCGGGCAGGTATGCTCGAAGGCATCCAGCCCTTCGTGGAACCAACGCCCCAGTACCGCCTGAGCGGTGTTTTCCAGGTAAGGCACCATGATTTGAATGTCATGCATCTGGCCAATACGGTCCAGACGGCCGATACGCTGTTCCAGCAGATCCGGGTTGAACGGCAGATCGAACATCACCAGATGGCTGGCGAACTGGAAGTTACGGCCTTCAGAACCGATCTCCGAGCACAGCAGCACCTGAGCGCCATCTTCTTCTGAGGCGAAGTAGGCGGCGGCACGGTCGCGTTCGATAATCGACAAGCCTTCGTGGAAGACGGCGGCGCGGATCGCTTCACGTTCACGCAGCACCTGTTCCAGTTGCAGCGCGGTGGCGGCGTGGGCGCAGATCACCAGTACTTTCTCGTGACGGTTGGCCACCAGGTAATTCAGCAGCCACTCAACGCGTGGATCGAAGTTCCACCAGGTGGCGTTTTCGCCTTCAAACTCCTGATAGATTTGCTCCGGATACAGCATGTCGCGTGCGCGGGCCTCGACGGTTTTCTTCGCGCCCATGATGCCGGACACTTTAATCGCGGTTTGATACTGGGTCGGCAGCGGCAGCTTGATCTGGTGCAGGTTACGGTGCGGGAAGCCTTTGACGCCGTTACGGGTATTACGGAACAGCACGCGGCTGGTGCCGTGGCGGTCCATCAGCATGGTGACCAGTTCCTGACGCGCCTGCTCACTGTTGTCGCTGTCGCTGTTGGCCGCTTTCAACAGCGGCTCGATGTCCTGTTCGTCGATCAGTTCGCCCAGCAGGTTCAGCTTGTCATCGGTCAGACGTTCACCGCTCAACAGCAGGGTGACGGCGTCGGCCACCGGGCGATATTTCTGCTGTTCGGCGACAAAGTCGTGGTAGTCGTGGAAACGGTTCGGATCCAGCAGGCGCAGACGGGCGAAGTGGCTCTGCTGGCCAAGCTGTTCCGGGGTTGCGGTCAGCAACAACACACCGGGAATGTGCTCAGCCAGTTGCTCAATCACCTGATACTCGCGGCTTGGCGCGTCTTCGCTCCAGGCCAGGTGATGGGCTTCATCGACCACCAGCAGATCCCACTGGGCGTCGGCCATCTCTTCCAGACGCTGCTTGTTGCGGCGCACGAAGTCCAGCGAGCAGATCACCAGTTGTTCGGTTTCAAACGGGTTGCTGCTGTCGAGCTTGGCTTCTGAGTAACGGCTGTCGTCGAACAGTGAGAAATACAGGTTGAAGCGGCGCATCATTTCGACCAGCCACTGGTGCTGCAGGGTTTCCGGCACCACGATCAGTACGCGCTCGGCGCGGCCTGCCAGCAATTGCTGGTGAATGATCATCCCGGCTTCGATGGTTTTACCCAGGCCGACTTCATCCGCCAACAGCACGCGCGGCGCATGGCGCTGGCCGACTTCATAGGCGATGTGTAACTGGTGTGGGATCAGGCTGGCGCGCATGCCGCGCAGGCCGGCAAACGGCAGACGGTACTGCTCGCTCTGGTATTTACGCGCACGGAAGCGCAGGGCGAAACGGTCCATACGGTCGATCTGGCCGGCAAACAGACGGTCCTGCGGCTTGCTGAAGGTCAGCTTGCTGTCCAGCAGCACTTCGCGCATTGCCACACCGCTCTCCTGGGTATCCAGGCGGGTACCAATATAGGTCAGCAGGCCGTTATCCTCTTTGACCTCTTCCACCTGCAGCTCCCAGCCTTCGTGGTTGCTGATGGTGTCGCCCGGGTTGAACATCACGCGGGTGATTGGCGAGTCATTTCTGGCATAGAGGCGGTTTTCGCCGGTTGCGGGGAAAAGCAGGGTAATCATGCGCGTATCCAGCGCCACGACGGTACCCAGTCCTAATTCGCTTTCCGTGTCGCTGATCCAGCGTTGACCAAGTGTAAAAGGCATATATTGTCGGCTCGATTCTTTAAGTAAGTCTTGTTACCGGGCGAGAGGGCCGCGGCACCCGTATCAAACGTCTGCTAATCCCGATTTATTTTAATATGGCGGGCAATAGCTATTCACCCCATGCATACATCATCGATGTCATGGGTGGAGTGTGGTCCAGAATTTGGGAAGGGCGCTATGGTAATGGAAGGCGGCGCGTTCGTCACCTGCAAAACCCGATGATTTTTCTTAACCCTTCGCCAAAGCCCGCAGGGCGGGCGGAATGTTAAAACAGGCCCATCTGTCCGGTCACCAGCGTGGTAAAATCGTCATGCAAAAATGGCAGTATGGCGTCAGCCACCGGTTCCAACTGGCGCTCGAGATAATGGGGGTAATCAATTGCCGACTGCTGAGTTTCCAGCGGCTCTGGCCCGGCCACGGTCATCACATAGCTGATCCAGCCGCCGTTCTGGTATTGCAGCGGTCGCCCCTGCTGACGATTATAGTCGTCGGCGATGCGGGCTGCGCGAACATGTGGCGGGACGTTACGTTGATATTCGTCCAGCTTTCTGCGCAGGCGCTTGCGATAGACCAGCCGATCGTCGAAGTCGCCGTTAAGCGTTTGGCTAACGTATTCACGCACAAAATCCTGATACGGCTGCCGCTTGAAAATACGTTGGTAAAGCAGCTGTTGGAACTGCTGCGCCAGCGGTGTCCAGTCGGTACGCACCGTTTCCAGCCCTTTGTACACCATCTCTTCGCTGCCGTCCGGCTTGGCGATCAGCCCGGCATAGCGTTTTTTACTGCCCTGTTCGGCACCGCGAATGGTGGGCATCAGGAAGCGCGAGTAATGGGTTTCGAACTCCAGCTCCAGCGCATTTTCCAGCCCGAACTGTTGCTGTAAATGCTGTTGCCACCATTGGTTCACCTGTTGCACCAGGGTCCGGCCTATTTGCGCCGCCTGCTGTTCGTCATGCGGCTGCTTGAGCCAGACGAAGGTGGAATCGGTATCCCCGTAGATCACCTGGTAACCCTGAGCCTCGATCAGTTCGCGCGTCTGGCGCATGATCTCATGGCCACGCAGGGTGATCGATGAGGCCAGACGGGGATCGAAGAAGCGGCAGCCGCTCGATCCCAGTACGCCGTACAGCGCGTTCATGATGATCTTCAAGGCCTGGGACAAGGCTTTGTTCTGCTGACGTTTGGCCGCCTCACGCCCCTGCCAGATCTGCTCGACGATCGCCGGCAGGCAGTGTTTGCTGCGCGAAAAACGTGCCTGGCGGAAACCGGGCACCGAATCGGCATCGCCCGGGTGCCGCATACCTTCTACCAACCCGACGGGATCGATCAGGAAGGTGCGGATGATCGACGGGTACAGGCTCTTGTAATCCAGCACCAGCACCGAGTCATACAGGCCGGGCTGTGAATCCATCACAAAGCCGCCAGGGCTGTGTTCTTCCGGTTGCTCGCCGAGGTTGGGGGCGACAAAGCCCAGCCGGTGCATGCGCGGCATATACAGATTGCTGAACGCGGCCACCGAACCCCCACTGCGGTCGGCGGCCAGTCCGGTCACCGTGGCGCGTTCCAGCAGGAAGGTCAGCAGATCGGTCTTGGCAAAGATTCGCGTCACCAGCTCGCAGTCCTTCAGGTTGTAGCGTGCCAGCGCCGGTTTGTCTTCGGCAAAGCGCCGGTCGATTTCCGCCATTCGCTGGTAAGGATTGTCGATCGACTTGCCTTCCCCCAGCAATGTCTGCGACACATGCTCGAGGCTGAAGGAAGGGAAGTTCCAGGTGGCGGACTTCAGTGCCTCGATACCGTCAATAATCAACCGCCCGGCAGCGGAGGCAAAAAAATGATTCTGTTTGAAGCCGTGTTCACGCCACTCGAGCAGGTTGCCACCGCGGCCCAGTTTTAGCGGGATTTGGTAACGCTCGGCATGTTTTTGCAGGACCCGTAAATCGAACTGCACCAGATTCCAGCCAATGATGGCGTCGGGATCGTGTTGTTCCAGCCACTGATTCAGCCGTTCCAACATTTGTGGGCGGCTGACACAGTACTCCAGATCAAAATCCAGCGGCTCATTGCCACCGTTAGCCGGCCCGAGCATGTACACCTGACGCTGACCGCAGCCTTCCAGCGCGATCGAGTAGAGCTCGCCATGGGCGGTGGTTTCAATGTCCAGCGAGACCAGTTTCAACGTGGGACGATATTCCGGAGCTGGCTTCATCTGACCGTTGATCAGCGGGCCATTGCCGTTGGCCTGGCCGCTGAACCACACGGGTGCGGTGATAAAGCGTTCCATCAGGTAGCGTTCCGGCGGGCGGATATCGGCCTCGTAGAGATTGACGCCGCCGTCTTTCAACAGCCTTTCCAGTTTGATCAACTGACGGTGCTGGCGGCAATAGAGTCCCAGCACCGGGCGATGATGAAAATCGGTCAGCGGCAGCGGTTTTAGCTCCCATTGGCGTTCTTCACGCAGCAATTGCTCAGCGCGTTGGCGCTGTTCGGCTGGGATAAAGGCGACGGAGGTCTGCGGCGACAGGCGAAGTTGCTGCGGGCCGTTTTCGGTCGCCAGCCAAAACTCCACCTCGGTGCCGGCGGGCGTATCACGCCAGTGGCGGGTGAGCAAGAAACCCTGTTGGAGTGACATCACGCTGTTCCTGACAAGCTAAGCTAAAGGGGGGAATAGATAAATTATAGTATGGGTTTTTATACAGTAATTGTCCATTACCGCACAGTTCTGCCAAAAACGCATACAATTCACCGGTTGACTCGTTTCCGGCGGCACCTGACAATCCCACGCCCACGCGCTTTGGATAACCAACAGAGGTTTAATGGAAGCCTATTTACAGCATTTGATCACCCAGTCTTTGGCTTTCACTCTGATGGTCGTCATGTTTGTCGCGTTTTTGGAGTCGCTGGCGCTGGTCGGGCTGCTGTTGCCCGGTACGGTGATGATGGCCAGCATCGGTGCGCTGATCGGCAGTGGTCAGGTGGACTTCTATTATGCCTGGGCTGCGGGGATCGTCGGTTGCCTGCTGGGGGACTGGATCTCTTATTTTATCGGGCGCGCTTTCAAGGGGCCGTTGCACCGCTGGTCATTCCTGAAAAAGAACAAGGCGATGCTCGACAAGACCGAGCACGCACTGCATCAACACAGTATGGCGACCGTTCTGATTGGCCGTTTTGTCGGCCCGACCCGCCCGCTGGTACCGATGGTGGCAGGGATGCTGGACTTACCGCCGTACAAATTCGCACTGCCGAACATTATCGGCTGTATCACCTGGCCGCCGGTCTATTTCTTCCCGGGGATTCTGGCCGGGGTGGCGATCGACATTCCCGCCAGCGCCAACAGTGCTTTATTCAAATGGCTGCTGTTTGCGGTGGTGGTGCTGGTCTGGCTGGCCGCCTGGCTGAGCTGGCGCTGGTGGCGTGAAGGCAAGCGCAGCGCCGATCGGCTAAGCAATTGGTTGTCACCGGTACGGCTGCGAATGGCCTGCGTACTGAGCTGGATCCTCGCGCTCGGCACCTTTTATTATCTGCACCAGCAGCCGTTGATGCCGGTTTACCGGCATTTGCTGTGGAAGGTGCTGGCCGGGCAGTAACCAGGGGGCGTAACGCCCCTCGGTGCATTACTGGAAGAAAGCCTCTAACTGTTCGAACACCCGCACGTCTTCGCTGTGGCGTTTTACCTGCAGCACATCTTCGAGTTTTTCCACCTGGCTGATCATCTGCATCAGCCGCTGATCGTCCGCCACCAATAGCCAGATACGGCTCTGCTTGCCGTCTTTCAGCGGCAGACACAGAATGCCCTCTACGTTGAAGGCGCGGCGGGCAAACAGGCCGCACACGTGCGACATCACGCCGGGATGGTTACGTACCGTCAGCTCCAGGATCACCTGTGGGTTATTGTGTTGTTCTGACATGGCTTATTCTCCAATCATGTCGATGTTGGCGGCACCCGGCGGCACCATCGGGAAGACTTTTTCATTGATATCAATCAGCGCGTGGATCAGGCAAGGGCCGGGCCGTTGGATCGCCTCGGCCAGCGCGGCTTGCGGATCTTCTGCGGCGTTCAAATCGCAGGTATCCAGCCCGAAACCGGCGGCAATCTTGATAAAGTCGGTACGCTTGGGATAGGCGGCGGCAAAGATGCGCTGCTGGTAGAACAACGTTTGCTGCTGATGCACCAGCCCCAGAGCCTGGTTGTTCATCAGGATAATTTTCACGTCCAGATCCTGCTCGACGGCGGTGGCCATTTCCTGAATGTTCATCATCAGGCTGCCGTCACCGGAGAAGCACAATACCTTGCGCTGCGGCTCGGCCAGGGCTGCGCCGATCGCCGCCGGCAGGCCGAAGCCCATGGTGCCCAGGCCGCCGGAGGTTAGCCACTGGCGCGGACGGCTCAGTGGATAGGCCTGCGCCACCCACATCTGATGCTGGCCCACATCGGTGGTGATGATGGCGCTTTCGTCCACGCAGCGTGCAGCGGCCAGCACCAACCCGTAGTGACTCAGCGGATCTTCGGCGTTCGGCATGCTGAACGGGAACTCGCGCTTCAGGCCATTGACGGTGTCCAGCCATTCGCTGCGTGGCTGCGCCTCAATCTGTGGCAGCAGTTGCTGCAGCACCTGGCCGACGTCGGCATGAATGGCAATGTTGGCCTGTTTCACCTTGCCCAGTTCGGCACGGTCGATATCCACGTGAATAATGCTGGCGTTCGGGCAGAACTGTTCGGTTTTGCCAATTGCCCGATCGTCAAAGCGTGCGCCCAGTACGATCAGCAGGTCGGCCTCTTGCAGAATGAAGTTGGTACTGCGCGCCGCGTGCATCCCCAGCATGCCCAGCGACAGCGGGTGCTGTACCGGCATGGCACCCAACGCCATCAGCGTCATGGTGGTCGGCAGGTTGGCGCGTTCCGCCAACTCAATCGCCTGTTGGTGAGCATTGGCGCAGATGATGCCACCGCCCAGGTACAGCACCGGGCGTTTGGCCTGGTTGATCATCGCCGCGGCCTGCGCTACGGCAGTGGCCTCGAAGGTGGGGGCGGCGTCGGGAACGGCGATCGGCGGCAGTTCATCCCAATCGATCACCGCGGTTTGTACGTCCTTCGGTACGTCGATCCACACCGGGCCAGGACGGCCGGACTCGGCGATACGGAATGCGTCACAGATCACCTGTGGCAGTTCACGGATATCGCGCACCAAATGGTTGTGCTTGGTGATAGGGATCGAGATGCCGTAGGTGTCGACTTCCTGGAAGGCATCGGTGCCGATCATCGAAGACGGCACCTGGCCGGTGATGCACACCAGCGGAATGGAATCGAGCTTGGCGTCGGCGATGGCGGTCACCAGGTTGGTGGCGCCCGGCCCGCTGGAGGCGATGCACACCGCAGCTTTACCATTGGCGCGTGCCATGCCCTGCGCCATAAAGCCCGCGCCCTGTTCGTGGCGTGCCAGTACGTGATGAATGCGGGTGCTTTGGCTCAGTGCGTCATACAGCGGCAGCGCCGCGCCACCGGGAATGCCGGCGACGGTGGTGATGCCCTGACGTTCCAGCAGATGAACGATCAACTGTGCGCCGGTGAAGCGGTTGTCTTGCTGTGGCGTGCCCGAAATTGCCATGTTCCTATCCTTTCTCAAGGCCGGTTCGCTTTTCTGGGCAGGGGGCTGAAACTAAAAACCCCGCCCGGTTGCGCCGGCGGGGTTTGGGAATCGATGCGTTGATTCGGACCCTACGGCGCATTGCCGACGACCACCACCACACGCACGACGACCATCACCGCGGCTGGTAGCGCGGTAACTAGTAGGGTCGAAGTCAGCGAGGATGCGATCACAGGGAACCTTATCATCAGTAAAAAAAGTCAGGTTTTTATAAAACCACAGGCGAAAAATTCGCACAACAGGTTTATTTACGCAGCATAAAAAACGCGCGGCAGATCACGGTTTGTGTGAAATGCCCAACACCCGGGCTTCCGGCGCACTGCCGTCCAGCAACGCCTGAGTCGGACCGTCGTAATAAATGCGGCCATCGACCACCAACAGGGTACGTGGCGCGATGCGCGCGGCGTCATCCAGATTGTGCGATACCATCAGCAGCGTCAGGTTGCGCTGGTCACACACCTCTTGCAGCAGCTGCAGCATCTCACTGCGTAACGCCGGATCGAGCGCCGAAAAGGGTTCGTCGAGCAGCAAGATGGGTTGCTGGCGGATCAGACAGCGCGCCAGGGCGGCACGCTGGCGTTGGCCACCGGAAAGCTGGGACGGCAGACGTGGCAGATGCTCTTCCAGCCCCACTTGCCGGGCAATCTGTGCCAACTGCTGCTTTTGTTGCTCATTCAGCCGCAGCCCTGGATCCAGGCCCAATCCGATGTTCTGCGCCACCGTCAGGTGGGCAAACAGGTTGTTTTCCTGGAACAGCATCGAGACCGGGCGTTTGGCCGGTGGCGTGGCGGTGTGATCGCTGCCGTTAAGCAGCAGCTTGCCGCTGGCGGCCGGCAGGAACCCGGCGATCAGGCTGAGCAGGGTGCTTTTGCCGGCTCCGCTGGGGCCAAGCACCGCGACACGTTCGCCCGGCTCAATGCGCAGGTCAAAGCGCATCGGCAGGTGTTCATACAGGTAGGTCAGTTTTTCAAGCTCTATCATGGCGGCCCGGTAAGCGTTCGATCAGGGTAAACAGCAGGAAGCACAGCAGTAGCAGCAACAGTGCGGTGACCGCGCCGTCATTACTACGATAGGCGCCAATCTGCTGATACAGGTAGAAAGGCAGGGTGCGGAAGTGCTCGTTGCCAAACAGGGCCACCACGCCGAAATCGCCGATCGACAGCACGCAGGCAAAGGCCAGCGCCTGGGCCAGCGGGCGGCGCAACGCTTTCAGCTCGATAAGCCGCAGCCGCTGCCAGCCGTGGATATCCAGCGACAGACACAGTGGGTTGTAGCGTTCGGCCAGGTCGCGCATCGGGTTTTCCAGCACTTTCAGCGCGTAGGGCACCGCCATCAGTGCATTGGTGAGGATCACCAATGCATACGGCGACTGTGGCAGCCCGACGGTATCGCTCAGCAGCAGGAAGAAGCCGGTCGCCAATACGATGCCCGGCATCGCCAGGATCACCATGCCGCTCAGTTCCAGTGCATGGCCCCAGCGCAGCCGCTGTTGCAGCTTCAGCTCACGGCTGCTCCACAGCAGCATCATGGTCAGCACCACGCACAGTGCGCCAGCACCGAGAGCAATACGCAATGAGGTAAACAACGCCTGCCACAGCACCTGCTGTTGCAGCACGCTGACCAGCGTTTGGTTGGCTCCGTCGGCAATCACCGCCAACAGCGGGGGTAACAGCAGTAGCAGGGCGGCGACGATCAGCAAAAAGTCGCTGGTGCGGCGCCACAGGCTGTCTTCCGGGTTACGCCAGACGTGGGCCTGGGTGTTGCCGACCGGCAAGGCCTGACTCAAGCGCTGGCTGAGTACCACCAACCCCAGACAACAGGCCAGTTGGATCAGCGCCAACAGCGCGGCGCGGCTGAGATCGTAGTCATAGCTGAGCGCCTGGTAGATCGCCAGTTCGATGGTGGTGGCCTGCGGCCCGCCGCCCAGTGACAATACGGTGGCGAAGCTGGCAAAGCACAGCATGAAGATCAGTGCGCCGCTCGGCAGGATCTGGCGGCGTAATGCCGGCCATTCGACAAAACGAAACTGCTGCCAGCCGCTCATGCCAAGTTGTGCTGCCAGTTGGCGCTGTTCGACCGGAATATTTTCCAGCGCCTGCAACAGCAGGCGGGTCGCCAGCGGCAGGTTGAAGAACATGTGGGCCAACAGGATGCCCTGCAGGCCATAAGGCGAGAAGCTGTAATTAATGCCTAACCAACCGCACAGCGCGGCCAGCCAGCCCTGTCGACCATAAACGCTGAGCAGGCCGAACACCGCCACCAGCACCGGCAGCACCAATGTCATGGCGCACAACCGCAGCAGTAATTGACGTCCGGGGAAACGGCGGCGGTACAGCGCGCGTGCCAGCAAAATGGCGGGCAGCACCGAGATCAGCGCGGACAGCAACGCCTGCCAGAAGGTGAAACGCACCACATGCCACAGGTAGCTGTCCTGCCATAGACCTTGCCAGTCGCTTTCCGGCGCGTGCCGCCACAGCGAACCCATCGCCAGTGCGGCGATGGTCAGGATCAGACCGGCAGCCAGTAGCCCCGGCCATAGCCAGCGTGGGATCAGTGGCTGACGGCGGTTTGCCATGCCCGGATCCAGTTGCCGCGTTGTTTGGCCACTTCTTCAGCGCTGTATTGCAACGCGGTCTGCGGGACGGTCATTTGCTCAAACCCGGCCGGCAGCTGGGTTTTGATCACCGGATACATCCAGTTTCCGGTGGGAATGTTGTTCTGGAACGCCGGAGTCACCATAAATTGCATAAAGCGCTCTGCCAGCTCGGGTTGTTTACTGGCCTTGAGTTTGCCCGCCACTTCGACCTGCAGGTAATGGCCTTCGCTAAAGTTAGCGGCGGCGTAGCTGTCTTTCTTCTCTTCGATCAGATGGTAGGCGGGGGAGGTGGTATAGCTGAGCACCAGGTCACCTTCGCCTTTCAGGAACAGGCCGTAGGCTTCACTCCAGCCCTTGGTCACGGTGACGGTTTTCTTCGCCAGCTTTTGCCAGGCTTCAGGGGCCTTGTCGCCATAGACTTTCTGCATCCACAGCAACAGGCCGAGGCCCGGGGTGCTGGTGCGCGGATCTTCGTAAATTACCTTCCAGTTCTGGTCACTGTCGACCAGCTCCTGCAGGCTTTTTGGCGGGTTCTTCAGCTTTTCTTTGTTGTAAACGAAGGCAAAATAGCCGTAGTCATAAGGCACAAAGGTTTTATCCTGCCAGCCGCCGGGGACGCTTAACTTAGCGTTGTCGACATCGCTTGGCGCGAATAAACCGGTTTGTTGCCCGGCCTGCAGCAGGTTGTTGTCCAGCCCGAGCACGACGTCGGCGGCACTGTTTTTTCCTTCCATGCGCAGGCGGTTAAGTAGCGATACACCATCTTCCAGCGCGACGAACTTCAGCTCACAATCGCACTGGGCCTCAAAGGCTTTTTTGACCGCCGGACCCGGGCCCCAGTCGGCAGCGAAGGAATCATAGGTGTAGACCGTCAGCGTGGGCTTGGCAAACACCGGTGCGGCGCACAACAACAGTAATAAGGGCAGGCTTTTTTTGACCACTTTGCACTCCTGAAAATTTAGGGGGGCAAGGGTATCTGAGGGGGCGATCGGCAGCTGCCGGTTCGCTGGGCTCAAATCCCTCCGCCGGTATTGACCGGATCAGGTTCGACGGGTTTGTTCTCAGCAAAATCGGCACGCCGCATTTTGCACCCCGTTGAGACGGCGCCATTGTAAAGACTAACGGGCGCCGGTGAAAGGCGCTTATGCTTCCGGCGGCGCAAACCAGGCGGATTTAAAATCAAACCAGCCGAGGGTGTTCATCCGTACACCGCGCATACTGCGCTGGCCGTGCAGTTGCAACCAGTGGTGGAACAGCGGGTGTAACTGATGATTGCTGACCAGGCGTTGGCCAAAATCGGCCAGCGGTAAGGCATTGGCACGCCACAGCGCGGCGTCCTCAGCGAGATCTTCATTCATGCAGTGCTGCATCAGCGGCAGTTCATACAGAGTGGCGAACAGCGAAAACTCCAGCGGCAGATAGAAGTTGGCGCTGCCGAGCCACAAATCGCTGATGGCTTCGCCTTTATGCCAGGTGTCGTAATCCACAACCTGGATCTTCAGCTTGATACCCTGCTGCGCCAGCAGGGGTTCGATCGCCAGCTGGATGGCGTGGAATTCCGAGTGCTCGCTGTAATAGGTCAGCGTCAGCTCGGTCAGTTCGGCCGGTTTGGGCTGCTGCGCCAGCGCGCGATTGTGGTGCCAGCGCGGCAGAAGACCGTAGGCCGGTGACCAATAGCGTTGATAGACCGGGCCGGCATTGCTCAGCAGCGAAATGGGGTTGATCAATTCGCACAGCCAGCTGCGAATAGCCGGATCGGCCGCCAGCGGTGAGCGCTGATCGAACAGCAGGAAATAGCAGCCTTCTTCCAGTCGGCTTTCCAGCTCATTTTTACCGGTATCGTCCGCCTGCAGTTGGACACCGGAATGCACCAGTTCTTCGGTCACTTCCGGCAACACCCAGATATTCACCTCATCGATCAGCGCGCGGTAGCCAAAATAATCGTCAAAGGCGTGAATTTTCATCTGGCTGCGGTGGTTGCGCACCACGCTATACGGCCCGGTGCCCACCGGGTGGCGTGAGAATTCCGGCAGACTCTGCCATTCACGCGGCAGGATCATCGCGGGCACGCTGCCCAGCAGCCACGGCAGCCAGTAATCGGGACTGTGCAGATGGACGTCGATCACATAAGGCGTCGGTGAAGTCACGCGTTCGATATGGGAAAACAACGGCTGTGGCATCAAGCGGGTCAGCGAACTGATGACATCCTCCATTTCCAGCTCGCGGCCATGGTGAAAATGAATCGCCGGGCGCAGATAAAAACGCCAATGCCGTGGAGTTAATGGCTGCCAGTGATGCGAAAGGTCAGACTCCAGTTCCCCGTTTTCCTCATTTATCCGCGTCAGGCCGCTGAAAATTTGCCGTGCCAGATGGGTTTCCGAGCGCCGTAGCGCCGAACCGGGCAACAGGTTGTACAACTGGCGATAGTAGAGCACCCGCAGAATGTGTTTCCCTTGACGAAAGCTGCGCCCCAGTTGGGACAGCAGCATCTGGCGTACCACGTTTTTATCGCCGACCAGTTGCACCAGTTGATCGATGCGGTCCTGTTCCAGCAATTCCTCCGCCCGCTGCTGTTGCAGCGCCAGACCGGTGTAGTGGAAGGTGAGCCGCGAACGCTTGCCGCGCCCCGACTCTGCCTGCCAGGTTAGCCAGCCCTGCTGCTGCATGGCACCCAGTAACGAACGTACGTGGCGGCGCGAGCAGGTGAGCACTTCGGCCAGTTCCTGTAGCGTGGTTTCTGTCGGCTCGCCGTGGCAGCGTTGCCACAGGCGAATGAACTGCTGTTGCAATCTGGAGGTGGACATAAAAGAGGAACGCTCCGGCATCAACTCATCAATTTATCTTTCCCTATATTACGCCGATAATTTTCCTCAATGAAAGGGGGAGGGCGACGGATGAAAGTTTTCTTGTCAAAACAGTTCTATCAGCGGTATTTCACAGCGGTACGCCGCCAGCGGGCCGACTGGTTGGAGCTGGTGCCTGAACAGGCGCGGCTGGAGATGCTGGCGCATTTAACCCAATGGGATATCCATAGCATGACAGATAAGCAATATCGCGAGCACCTGTGAGGCTCGGGGTAGAAAAGGTTTCTGAGTAATGGTGTTGTTCACCAGCCAGTGGGGTCATACCCACTGGTTTTTTTATTATGGACCGCGGTGATGTTCTTGCAATTTTGCCACCGTAGCCTAAGGTTCTGTCTTCCGCTTTAGGGTCAGGAACAAAGAAATGAAACGCCAGCGCTGGCTGCCACGCCGCTTTAATCCGATCTTTGCCGCATTCCTGCTGATTGCGTTTCTTTCCGGCATTGCCGGCGCGCTCTTGGCGCCGACGCTGAGCCTGTTCCTGACCACCGAGGTCAAGGTGCGGCCGCTGTGGGTTGGCCTGTTTTATACCGTTAACGCCATTGTTGGTATTGCGGTCAGTTTCCTGTTGGCCAAGCGCTCGGATATGCGCGGCGATCGGCGCAAGTTGATCCTGCTGTGTTGCCTGATGGCGGTTGGCAACTGTCTGCTGTTTGCCTTTAACCGTGACTACCTGACATTGATCACCGCCGGGGTGTTGCTGTCGGCGATTGCCAATACTGCGATGCCGCAGATTTTCGCGCTGGCGCGGGAATATGCCGACAGTTCGGCGCGTGAAGTGGTGATGTTCAGCTCGGTGATGCGTGCGCAACTGTCGCTGGCCTGGGTGATTGGTCCGCCGCTGTCGTTTACGCTGGCGCTGAACTACGGATTTACCGTGATGTTCATGATTGCCGCGGCGACCTTCGCGATCTGTGCATTGCTGGTGTGGTTTACCCTGCCTTCGGTGCCCCGTGCGGCTCCGGTCGAGCCGGGGAATGCACTGGCGGCGATCCCTTCGGCTCCTATCGTCCCTGTCGGCGCCTGGCGCAACCGCGATGTACGACGCTTGTTTATTGCCTCGATGCTGATGTGGACCTGCAACACCCTGTATATCATCGACATGCCGCTGTATATCACTGCCGATCTGGGCCTGCCGGAGGATTTGGCGGGGCTGCTGATGGGGACCGCCGCCGGGCTGGAGATCCCGGCAATGTTGCTGGCCGGTTATTACGTCAAACGGTTCGGTAAGCGCAACATGATGCTGTTCGCCGTGGCGGCCGGCATCCTGTTTTATGCCGGGTTGGTGATGTTTAAATTTAAGCTGGCGCTGATGGTGCTACAGCTGTTCAACGCCATATTTATCGGCATCATCGCCGGTATCGGTATGCTCTATTTCCAGGACCTGATGCCGGGCCGACCGGGCGCGGCGACCACGCTGTTTACCAACAGTATTTCCACCGGGGTGATCCTGGCCGGGGTACTGCAGGGGGCGCTGGTGGAAAACCTGGGGCACTATGCAGTTTACTGGTTGGCGACCCTTCTGGCGGTGGTGGCGTTGTGGATGAGTGCCCGCGTGCGGGAAGTGTGAGCTTAAACGTCACCAACCTTGACGCATGTCATTGAGAACATGACGCCAGCCCCCCAAGCTGAACGGACCCGGAACGCGATGAGCGCGTTCCCGCCCATCTTGCTGCTGAGATGCCGATCCGTTTAGAAAAGTGGGTATGTTATGGATAAACTAACGCCGCTCAAGCCCGTCCCTTCTCTGTGTGCCGTCCTTGCCGCCTTACTTATCTGGTTTGTGATCCCCGTGCCAGAAGGGGTGGAACCCAATGCCTGGCATTTGCTCGCGCTATTTATCGGCACCATCATCGCCATCATCGGCAAAGCTATGCCTATCGGTGCCGTTTCGGTGGTGGCGATTGCGCTGGTGGCCGTCACGGGCGTCACCAATCCCGGTAAACCCGGTGCTGCGTTGAATGATGCGCTCAGCGGATTTTCCAACCAGTTGATCTGGCTGATCGGCTTTTCGATCATGATCTCCCTTAGCCTGAACAAAACCGGGCTGGGGGCGCGTATCGGCTATTACTTTATCTCGCTGTTCGGTAAGAAGACGCTGGGCATTGCCTATGCGCTAACGCTGGCGGAAACCACCCTGGCGCCGGTGACCCCAAGTAACACCGCCCGTGGTGGCGGGATTATCCATCCGATCATGAAGTCGATCGCCGACAGCTTTGGCTCCAAACCCGAGTTGAACACCTCCGGCAAGATTGGCCGCTATCTGTCGCTGGTGAATTACAATATCAACCCGAT
Source organism: Serratia proteamaculans (assembly GCF_946227095.1). Lineage (GTDB taxonomy): Bacteria > Pseudomonadota > Gammaproteobacteria > Enterobacterales > Enterobacteriaceae > Serratia > Serratia proteamaculans_E. The sequence goes on along the minus strand of NZ_CAMISV010000005.1, from coordinate 162,882 downwards.
CACTTCGGCGATGTTTATCACCGCGACCGCGCCTAACCCGTTGATCGTCAGCCTGATCGCCAAAGGCACGCATGGCAACTTCGAGCTGTCCTGGTCCATGTGGGCGGTGGCCGCGCTGGTACCGGGGCTGTGTTCGCTGATCGTCATGCCGTTGGTGATTTATCTGTTGTATCCGCCGGAGGTGAAAAGTACCCCGGATGCTCCGCGTTTCGCACGCGACAAGCTGCAGGCCCTGGGGCCGGTGACGCTGCCGGAGAAAATCACGCTGGCGGTGTTTGCGCTGCTATTAGTGCTGTGGGCCGGTATTCCGGCGATGATCTTCGGCCCGGCACTGGCGGTCAACCCGACCACTGCCGCGTTGATTGGTCTGGCGGTATTGCTGGCGACCGGCGTGTTGAGTTGGGAAGATGTGCTCAGGCACAAGGGAGCCTGGGACACGGTGGTGTGGTTCTCCGCGCTGGTGATGATGGCCAGCTTCCTCGGCAAGTTGGGGTTAATCAGTTGGCTGTCGCAAACCGTGGGCAACGGTATTGATCATATGGGAATGAGTTGGGTTGGCGGCACGGTACTGCTGACCATCATCTATCTGTATTCACATTACTTCTTCGCCAGCACCACCGCGCACGTTACCGCCATGTTTGCCGCCTTCTTTGCTGCTGGTATTGCGCTCGGTGCGCCGCCCGCGTTGCTGGGCTTGATTCTGGCCTTCTCTTCTTCACTGATGATGTCGCTGACCCACTATGGTACCGGCACGGCACCGATTGTCTTTGGCTCCGGCTATGCGACGTTGGGTGAGTGGTGGAAAACCGGTTTGGTGATGAGCATAGTTAACTTGCTGATTTGGATGTTGATTGGTGGGGCGTGGTGGAAATGGCTCGGTTATTGGTAATCGGCTATTGATAATAGAAAAACCCGCCTGGCGGCGGGTGATTTAATATCAGTTCAGGAAGGCTGGCTGCTGCGCCTCGTAGCGGGAAATATCTGCTTCGTGTTGCAGCGTCAGACCGATGCTGTCCAACCCGTTAATCATGCAGTGGCGGCGGAAGCTGTCGATCTCGAACGGATAGCTTTTGTCACCGGCTTTCACCGTCTGGTTTTCCAGATCAACTTCAAATTCAATGCCTTCATTGGCCGCGACCAGTTGGAACAGCGTTTCCACGTCCTGCTCACTCAGCTTAACCGGCAGCAGCTGGTTGTTGAGCGAGTTGCCGTAGAAGATATCGGCGAAGCTGGGGGCAATCACCACTCTAAAGCCGTAGTCGGTCAGCGCCCAAGGGGCATGTTCACGCGATGAGCCGCAACCGAAGTTTTCACGCGCCAGCAAAATACTGGCACCTTTGTAACGCGGTTGGTTCAGTACAAACTCCGGATTTGGCTGCTGGCCGGCATCGTCCAGAAAGCGCCAGTCGTTAAACAGGTGCTGGCCAAAGCCGGTGCGCGTTACCTTCTGTAAAAACTGTTTTGGAATAATGGCATCGGTATCGACGTTAGCCGCATCCAAAGGCACCACTAAACCGGTATGTTGAGTAAATTTAGCCACGGTTGCGTCCCTTAGTGAATATCACGGATATCGGCGAAATGGCCGGCAATAGCGGCCGCAGCGGCCATTGCCGGGCTGACCAGGTGAGTACGTCCACCGCGGCCCTGACGCCCTTCGAAGTTACGGTTGCTGGTGGATGCACAGCGTTCGCCCGGGTTCAGGCGGTCGTTGTTCATCGCCAGGCACATCGAGCAGCCCGGCAGACGCCATTCAAAACCGGCATCGATAAAGATTTTATCCAGACCTTCGGCTTCCGCCTGGGCTTTCACCGGACCGGAGCCTGGCACCACGATGGCCTGAACACCGCTGGCGACCTTGCGGCCCTTGGCGATGGCAGCCGCTGCGCGCAGATCTTCAATGCGTGAGTTGGTGCAGGAACCGATAAACACCTTGTCGATCGGCACGTCTGTCAGCTTGATGCCCGGTTTCAGATCCATATAGGCCAGGGCTTTTTCGGCTGAGGCGCGCTCACCTGGATCGCTGAACGATTCTGGTGTGGGGATGGTCTGGTTGACGGCGATAACCTGACCCGGGTTGGTGCCCCAGGTCACCTGTGGCGCGATATCTTCTGCACGCAGGGTGACAATGGTGTCGAATTTGGCATCGTCGTCGGATTTCAGCGTGCGCCAGTAGGCAACGGCCTGTTCCCAGTTATCGCCGGTTGGTGCAAACTGACGGCCCTTCAGGTAATCAAAGGTGGTGTCGTCCGGCGCAACCAGCCCGGCTTTGGCACCCATTTCGATCGCCATGTTGCACAGCGTCATGCGGCCTTCCATGCTCAGCGCCTGAATGGCTGTGCCACAGAATTCCACCACGTGGCCGGTACCACCGGCGCTGCCGGTTTTACCAATCACCGCCAGTACGATGTCTTTCGCGGTGATGCCAACGGCGGCGTCGCCGGTCACTTCAATTTTCATGGTCTTGGCACGGCCCTGTTTCAGGGTCTGGGTCGCCAGCACGTGCTCCACTTCGGAGGTGCCGATACCAAATGCCAGTGAACCGAAAGCGCCGTGAGTTGCGGTGTGGGAGTCGCCACAGACGATGGTCATGCCAGGCAGCGTCATGCCCTGCTCTGGGCCGATCACGTGCACAATGCCTTGATACGGGTGGTTCAGGTCATACAGCAATACGCCAAACTCTTCGCAGTTCTTGATCAGCTCTTGCATCTGAATGCGCGCCATCTCGCCACTGGCGTTGATGTCTTTGGTTTGGGTGGACACGTTGTGGTCCATGGTGGCAAAAGTCTTGCCCGGTTGGCGCACTTTACGGCCCATGGCGCGTAGGCCGTCGAACGCCTGCGGGGAGGTCACTTCATGCACCAGGTGGCGATCGATATACAGCAGCGGGGTTTCTTCCGGCGCTGAGTAGACCACGTGGGCATCATATAATTTCTGATATAACGTTTTAGACATGTTATGCCCCCTGAGCAACAAAGCGGGCGATGATGTCACCCATTTCATCGGTGCTGATAGCTGGGCCAACACCGGCCAGATCGGCGGTGCGGTAACCCTGTTCCAGCGCCTGATTGATGGCGCGTTCAACGGCATCGGCCGCTTCGCTGGCACCCAGGCTGTAACGCAACAGCAGGGTGGCAGACAGGATCTGGGCGATCGGGTTGGCAATGCCTTTACCCGCGATATCCGGCGCGGAACCACCGGCCGGCTCGTACAGACCAAAGCCTTGTTCGTTCAGGCTGGCGGAAGGCAGCATGCCCATCGAACCGGTGATCATCGCACATTCGTCGGACAGAATGTCGCCGAACAGGTTGGAGCACAGCAGCACGTCGAACTGCGACGGGTCTTTGATCAACTGCATGGTGGCGTTGTCGATGTACATATGCGACAGCGACACATCCGGGTAATCCTTGGCGACCTGATTGACCACTTCGCGCCACAGAATGGAGCTCTGCAATACGTTGGCCTTATCAATCGAGGTCACTTTGTTGCGACGCTTACGGGCGGACTCGAAGGCAATGCGGGCAATGCGTTCGATCTCGAAGCGGTGATAAACCTCGGTATCGAAGGCGCGTTCTTGCATGCCCTGGCCTTCGCGGCCTTTTGGCTGACCGAAGTAGATGCCGCCGGTCAGTTCACGCACGCACAAAATATCGAAACCGCGGGCGGCGATGTCGGCACGCAGTGGACAGAACTCTTCCAGCCCCTGGTACAAACGAGCAGGGCGCAGGTTGCTGAACAGTTTGAAGTGTTTACGCAACGGCAGCAAAGCGCCACGTTCAGGCTGCTCTGCCGGCGGCAGGTATTCCCACTTCGGGCCACCTACTGAGCCGAACAGGATGGCGTCGGCTTGCTCACAACCGGCGAGGGTGGCCTGTGGCAGCGGGCTGCCATGGCGATCGATGGCGATGCCACCGACGTCGTATTCGGCTTCGGTGATACGGATATCAAAGCGTTGACGCACTGCGTCCAACACTTTACGAGCTTGGGCCATTACTTCCGGGCCGATTCCGTCTCCGGGCAAGACGGCAATGTGGTAAGTCTTCGTCATGTTCACACCGTTTCCTGATTATTTTGATGTTTGCTTTGCTGCAGACGCTGTTTTTCTTTTTCTACCTGCTGGGAGCGCCAAATATTATTTAATACGTGAACCATCGCCTTGGCGGAGGATTCCACGATGTCGGTCGCCAGACCCACGCCGTGGAAGCGGCGGCCGTTGTAGGACACCACGATATCAACCTGGCCCAGTGCGTCGCGGCCCTGGCCTTTGGCGGTCAACTGGTATTTCACCAGTTCGATGGGGTAACCGGTAATGCGATTGATGGCCTGATAGACCGCGTCAACCGGCCCATTGCCGGTGGCCGCTTCGGCTTTCTCTTCTTCGCCACAGATCAATTTCACCGATGCGGTGGCCATGATGCTGCTGCCTGATTGCACGCTGAAGTAGTCCAGGCTGAAATGCTCGGGCTCTTCCTGCTGCTTATTAATGAAGGCCAGGGCTTCCAGATCGTAATCGAACACCTGACCTTTCTTATCGGCCAGCTTCAGGAAGGCGGCGTACAGATTGTCCAGGTTGTAGTCCTGTTCTTTGTAGCCCATCTCTTCCATGCGGTGTTTCACCGCGGCGCGGCCGGAACGGGAGGTCAGGTTCAACTGCACATCTTTCAGACCTATGGTCTGCGGGGACATGATTTCGTAGTTTTCACGATTTTTCAGCACGCCGTCCTGATGAATACCGGAGGAGTGGGCGAAGGCATTGGAACCGACAATCGCCTTGTTGGCAGGGATCGGCATATTACACAGCTGGCTGACAATTTGGCTGGTGCGGAAAATTTCCTGATGGTTGATGTTGGTGTGCACGTTCATGATGTCCTGGCGCACTTTGATTGCCATGATCACTTCTTCCAGCGAGGTGTTGCCTGCGCGCTCACCAATGCCGTTCAAGGTGCCTTCTACCTGGCGTGCGCCGGCCTGCACTGCGGCGATGGAGTTGCCTACTGCCATCCCCAGATCGTCGTGGCAGTGCACAGAGATAATGGCCTTGTCGATATTCGGTACGCGGTCATACAGGGTGGTGATAATGCCGCCAAACTGATTCGGCGTGGTGTAGCCCACGGTGTCTGGAATATTGATGGTGGTGGCACCGGCGTTGATGGCGGCTTCTACCACACGACACAGGTTATCGATCGGCGTACGGCCTGCATCTTCACAGGAGAACTCTACGTCGTCAGTGTAGTTACGGGCACGCTTCACCGAGCGGATTGCCATCTCCAGCACTTCGTCGAACGAGCGCTTCAGTTTGGATTCAATATGCAGGGTGGAAGTGGCCAGGAACACGTGAATACGGAAGGCTTCGGCCACGCGTAACGCTTCAGCTGCGACGTCGATGTCTTTATCCACGCAACGGGCCAGGCCACATACGCGGCTGTTTTTAATCTGGCGGGCGATGGTTTGTACGGATTCGAAATCACCCGGTGAGGATACCGGGAAGCCGACTTCCATGACGTCGACACCCATTCTCTCCAGCGCCATCGCTATCTGAATCTTCTCTTTCACGCTCAGGCTGGCTTGCAGCGCTTGTTCGCCATCACGCAGCGTTGTATCGAAAATAATGACTTGTTGGCTCATCAGGGCGTTCCTTATCGTGTTTATTTCACGCTAAGCGGGTAAAAAAAAACCCGCGCAGTAGCGCGGGTTTGTTATGAAGGTGGGCTGAATCAGCTCTGAACTGCGTCCACCGGCATACCGCGCAAACAAGATGCGTTAAGTAGTAGGCCTAGTAGACGGTAAGTACGGTTCATGGCGGTTCAGCTTCTCTAAAATAGTTTCGTTGCCTAATTTGATACGTTATTGGCCTGGTCATGTCAACACCTGATTGAAAATGAGGGTACTCACGGCCCTCCTGATTAACCTGTAGCGCGGAACAGAAGATAGTTCGGTAAAAAATGATATTGTCAGATAAAAGGCAGGGGAGGATTTGCGAACCTGTTAGCATAAATTAAATGAATATATATCGCCGCAATTGCTTCTGATGTTTATTAGGTTAAAATTAAAGATGCAAAACGACAGAGGGCATGCTAGCCAAAAGCAAAAGAGAGGGGGGTGTATTCTTGTCATCAATGTGTTTGTGGTTGGTTATGTTTTTTATGAATTATTCGTAAAGTTCATGGGCCTGGAAATTATGGGCGTGCTATTTGATAGGGAATGATTGCTAACCGTATTTTTGTGAGGAGGTAATGGTAAGCCACTGGAGTTAAATGAAGAGCTGAAGGTGGGTTTATAAAATCAATCTATTTAACTGGTATGCGTAAACTCTTCCCGTGAGAAAAACGAATGTGATGTGCAGCAGGTATTAACTTTTAACCATGTTTGTATATAGGACGATGCTTGAGCTCGGTTTGAATGAACTGAGCGAAAGATAACTAATTCTGCCTGGTAGGATTAAAATAGTGATGGATTATCACTTTTTAATTGTACGTGGAGAATTATCTACACAGGACTTAGTGGAGTGGGATATGTCGGAATGTAATTCAGGAGTGATCGCTGAGAAAGAAACCAGCGATTTGCATTTACGCAGCGTCGATCTGAATTTGCTCACCGTGTTTGATGCCGTTATGCAGATGCAAAATATTACCCGGGCGGCGAGCTTTTTGGGGATGTCGCAACCGGCAGTGAGCAATGCCGTGGCACGCTTAAAGCTGATGTTCAATGACGAGTTGTTCGTGCGTTGTGGCCGAGGGATCCAGCCTACCGTAAGGGCCAGGCAGCTTTTTGGGCCGGTGAGACAGGCATTGCAGTTGGTGCAAAATGAGCTGCCTGGTGCAGAGTTTGAACCCTTTACCAGTGAGCGAGTCTTCTCCATCGCCATTTGCAGTCCACTTGATTTACGCTTGGGGGCCAAGCTAATCAATCACATGAAAGAAATAGCGCCTCAGACCCATTTGAAAATAAAATCATACATAACTAACAACATCGATAGTCAATTGCGCTACCAAGAGGTTGAGTTCGTGATTGGCTATGACTGTTTCGAATCTGCAGAGTTTAAAAGTGTGGCGCTTTTTGAGGACGAGCTGGTGTTGGTTGTTGCCAAGAAACATCCGAGAATTGGAAAAGGTATCACGCCGGAACAAATCCTTTCAGAGCAGCATGCGGTAGTTTCACTGGATATTTTTAATTCTTTCAGTAAACCTTACTATATAGAGGAAGCGATGCAGCGAGTCGTGGTTCAACAATGTACCGATTTATACAGTGTGCTGAGTATGGTATCCAATACTGACATGATTGCCATTGTTCCGGCCTGGTTGGCTCAGCAGCAGGTTGAAGCATTACAGCTACGTTTCATACCGTTTCCCTGCAATGAAAATAAGGTGACCTGTTATCTGTCCTGGCATGAGTCCGCTGAAAGAGATAAGGGGCATCAATGGATGAAAGTCATGCTTGGCCAGTCTGATATGCCTGAGTAAATCAGCCGATTATTACCCCGAGGTGGTAGTTTCCCGTTGGGGGAATAATTCGCTCCCTCCGTTGGTTAGGAATTATCTTGGGTTTATATAAGATATATCTTGGCTTAAGTGTTCTAAATTAACGGCTTTCGAATGACTTCGATAGTTTCATTAAAAATTATCATTATAAAATAATGTTCTGAAATATTAATTACAGTTGGTGTTTCTATCTGTTTTCTATGGCGCCTGCCGAACCTGTGTTTTGTGACCTGGATAAAACCTTTTCCTCCCCCTTCTGTCCAATGATAGGTCGCGGTGAAATTAACCTGGGTTTTAGCTCACACTTCTACGCTGAAATCTCTTTTCCCGCTGCCAGAGAGTAGGTAGACTGCGCGAAAAAAAGTAAACACGTGTAAGCTGAGATGCAGAGCAAGATGTCCTGCTCAACGCTAACTGTTTGATTCATTTCAGGCTCAGGGCACTATGATCAATAATCTGCTGCAATACCATTTGACTCACCGTATACAGCACCAAATTTCCCAGCGTGCCGATCGCACAGCTTTTCGCCAATGGTCTCCCACCGGCGAGACCCAACTGACCTGGCAGCAGGTCGATACGCATATCAACCACATCGCCAGTGCGCTGCTGGCGCTGGGTACCGACGTGCAAGAACGTATCGCGATCTTTGCCAATAACAGCATGGCCTGGTCGCTGGCGGATTTGGCGATCCTGCGGTTACGTGGGGTCAGCGTGCCCCTGTATGCCACCAATACACCGGCGCAGGCGGCTTTTATCATTAATGACGCCGATATCCGCATTCTGTTTGTTGGCGAACAGGCTCAACTGGATGCCGCCATCGCGTTACGCGGCGTCTGTCCGCAGCTGAACCACATTATTGTGTTTGATGATGGCGTTGATCTGCGCGGTTGTGAGATTGCTCAGCACCTGAGCGCCTTTGAGCGTGAAGCCGATCCGGCGGCGTTCGAATCGCAATTACAACAACGGATTGCCGATTGCGATTTGCGGGATCTGTTCACGCTGATCTACACCTCCGGCACCACCGGCGAACCTAAAGGGGTGATGCTGGATTATCGCAACCTGGCGGCACAGCTTTATCTGCACGATGAGCGACTGACGGTAACGGAAGAAGATGTCTCTCTCAGTTTTCTGCCGATGTCGCATGTGTTTGAACGTGCCTGGAGCTTCTTCATCATGCACTCCGGTGCGCAAAACGTGTTTTTACCGAATACCGACTGGGTGCGTGAGGCCATGACGGCGGTACGCCCGACACTGATGTGCGCGGTGCCGCGGTTCTACGAAAAAATCTTCAGCGCGGTGCACGAGAAAGTTGCCCGTGCCCCCTGGCTGCGCCGTGCACTGTTCCACTGGGCAATTGTCTGCGGTGAGCGTAAGTTTCTGCAAGAGCGCGCCGGTAAGCCACTGGGCAAGTTGTTTGATCTTTCCCACCGTTGGGCCGACAAGCTGGTGTTGAGTAAACTGCGTGGCATTCTCGGCGGGCGGGTGCGCTTCTTGCCGGCTGCCGGTGCCAAACTGGACGACAATGTCATCCTGTTTTTCCAGGCGATGGGCATCAACATCAAATATGGTTATGGCATGACCGAGACCTGCGCCACCGTCTCCTGCTGGGAAGAGGGCAATTTCCGCTTTGGCTCGATTGGCAAACCCCTGCCGGGGGTCGAGGTGCGTATTGGTGAGGAGAATGAAATCCAGGTGCGTGGCCCGGTGGTGATGCGCGGTTATTTCAATAAGCCGCTGGAAACCGCCGCCTCATTTACCGAAGATGGCTGGTTGAAGACCGGCGATGCCGGTGCCATTGACGAAGGCGGCAACCTGTTTATCACCGAGCGTCTCAAGGATCTGATGAAAACCTCCGGTGGCAAGTACATTGCTCCGCAGATGCTTGAGGGCACGCTGGCGCAGGATCGCTTTATCGAACAGGTGGCGATCATTGCCGACGCACGTAAATTTGTCTCTGCCTTGATTGTGCCCAGTTTTGAGTCGCTGGAAGAGTATGCCAAGTCCATCAACCTGAAATACCAGGATCGACTTGAACTGCTGCGCCACAGCCATATTCTGGAAATGTTCGACAACCGCCTGCGTGAGATGCAAAAAGAGTTGGCGCGTTTCGAACAGGTGAAAAAGTTTACCCTGTTGCCGGCGGCCTTTTCGATGGAGTTGGGGGAACTGACGCCGACGCTGAAGCTGCGTCGTAAAGTGATTTTGCAGCGCTATCAGAGTGAAATTGACTCGATGTACCAGGATAAGGCTTAGCCACGCCGCCGGGCAGCTTGTCTGGTTAAAAAAACGACATCCTTCTTGCCTGATATAGTTCTGTAATTCATTGCCTGACTGAAACAATGCCTAGCCCGATTTGCCAGCGGCTAGTGCATTGTTTCTGTAAACCCCCAATCCCCAGCCCGTTGCCAGTAACCATTCTGTTATTGTGCTATTTTGCCGTTTGCCTGCCTTATATTCTGACGTTATGTTAATGGGTTATAGTCAATCCATAAAAAGTTTGGGGTATTGCCCCACAACAGGTGCCACGTTCCGGCACCAGATAAGAATAAGTTAGCCTGGAGGCAAACCCATGGAGATGTTGTCAGGAGCCGAGATGGTCGTCCGATCGTTGATCGATCAGGGCGTTAAGCATGTATTCGGTTATCCGGGCGGGGCGGTACTCGATATCTACGATGCCCTGCATACGGTCGGAGGAATCGATCACATATTGGTACGCCACGAGCAAGGTGCCGTGCATATGGCCGATGGCTATGCGCGTGCGACTGGCGAAGTGGGGGTGGTGCTGGTGACCTCAGGTCCCGGAGCGACCAATGCGATAACCGGCATTGCGACTGCTTATATGGACTCCATCCCAATGGTGGTGCTTTCCGGTCAGGTTCCCAGCTCGCTGATTGGCTATGATGCCTTCCAGGAGTGCGACATGGTGGGGATTTCTCGCCCGGTAGTGAAGCACAGCTTCCTGGTCAAACGCACCGAAGATATTCCCGGCATCCTGAAGAAGGCTTTTTACCTGGCCTCTACCGGTCGCCCTGGTCCGGTGGTGATCGATCTGCCGAAAGACATCGTGGGTCCGGCGGTGAGAATGCCTTACGCCTACCCACAAGAAGTGAGCATGCGCTCCTATAACCCGACGGTGCAAGGGCATCGCGGGCAGATTAAACGTGCGTTACACACCGTGCTGTCGGCTAAAAAACCCGTTATGTACGTTGGCGGCGGGGCGATAAACTCGGCCTGTGAAGCAGAGCTGCTGGAATTGGCGGAGAAGCTGAACCTGCCGGTGACCTGCACCCTGATGGGGTTGGGCGCTTTTCCCGGTACGCACCGCCAGAGCGTCGGCATGCTCGGCATGCACGGTACTTATGAAGCCAACAAAACCATGCACAACTCTGACGTGATTTTTGCCGTCGGCGTGCGTTTTGACGATCGTACCACCAACAACCTGGCCAAATACTGCCCGGACGCTACCGTACTGCATATCGACATTGACCCTACCTCAATTTCCAAGACGGTAGACGCTGATATTCCAATTGTTGGCGATGCCAAACAGGTGCTTACGCAGATGCTGGAGCTACTGGCACAGGAAGACAAGGCGCAGGACCATGATGCGTTGCGTGACTGGTGGCAGTCCATTGAGCAGTGGCGTGCGCGCGATTGCCTGAGCTACGACAAAAACAGCGGCACCATTAAGCCGCAGGCGGTGATCGAAACCCTGCACCGGCTGACCAAGGGCGACGCTTATGTCACCTCCGATGTCGGCCAGCACCAGATGTTCGCCGCACTCTACTACCCGTTCGACAAACCACGCCGTTGGATCAACTCCGGCGGCTTGGGCACCATGGGCTTTGGTCTGCCGGCGGCGCTGGGCGTGAAGTTGGCACTGCCTGATGAAACCGTGGTGTGTGTCACCGGGGACGGCAGTATCCAGATGAACATTCAGGAGCTGTCCACCGCGCTGCAGTACAACCTGCCGGTGATCGTGGTGAACCTGAACAACCGCTATCTGGGGATGGTGAAGCAGTGGCAGGACATGATTTATTCCGGCCGCCACTCCCAGTCTTATATGGATTCCCTGCCGGACTTCGTCAAATTGGCGGAGGCTTATGGCCACGTAGGCATCGCCATTCGCACGCCGGATGAGCTGGAAAGCAAACTGGCACAGGCGCTGGCCGAGAAGGAGCGTCTGGTATTTGTCGACGTCACCGTCGATGAGACCGAACATGTTTACCCGATGCAAATCCGGGGTGGAAGCATGGACGAAATGTGGTTAAGCAAAACGGAGAGGACCTGATCATGCGCCGTATTTTATCTGTATTGCTGGAAAACGAATCCGGTGCGTTATCGCGTGTGGTGGGCTTGTTCTCTCAGCGCGGATACAACATTGAAAGCCTGACGGTAGCACCGACCGACGATCCCACGTTGTCACGAATGACGATTCAAACCGTCGGCGATGAGAAAGTGCTGGAGCAGATCGAAAAGCAGCTGCATAAGTTGGTGGACGTGCTGCGCGTCAGCGAACTGGTGCAGGGCGCGCACGTTGAACGTGAAATCATGCTGGTGAAGCTGCAGGCCAGTGGCTATGGTCGCGAAGAGGTGAAACGCTGCGCCGACATTTTCCGCGGTCAGATTGTCGACGTCACCGCCACGCTGTACACCGTTCAGCTGGCGGGTACCAGCGACAAGCTGGATGCGTTCCTGAGTGCGGTGCGTGAAGTGGCTGAAATTGTCGAGGTGGCGCGTTCCGGTGTGGTCGGCGTGTCGCGCGGCGATAAAATCATGCGCTGAGGCGTGATATTGGCATAATCTAAGGGCGCGGCCAGGCTGCGCCCTTTGTTTTTCGGCATTTTTTGCCCGTTTGCTGGCACCTTTCGGCAAAAGCGGTTGCTAGGCAGTGTTTTCTGCTGTTAGATCGCAGAGGCTGGATTGAATAACCGCACAGGATGCGATGGTTAATCCGGGTATGGTTTTCACTTCTATTTTCAGCGTCATTAAGGGGTTAACGTGAAACTGGATGAAATCGCGCGTCTCGCAGGCGTTTCGCGCACTACGGCCAGTTATGTCATCAACGGCAAGGCGAAGCAGTATCGTGTCAGCGATAAAACCGTCGAAAAAGTGATGGCCGTGGTCAGGGAGCACAACTATCATCCGAATGCCGTCGCGGCAGGGCTGCGCGCCGGGCGGACTCGTTCAATCGGTCTGGTGATACCGGATCTGGAAAACACCAGCTACACCCGTATTGCCAACTATCTGGAACGTCAGGCTCGCCAACGCGGCTACCAGTTGTTGATTGCCTGTTCGGAAGATCAGCCGGATAACGAAATGCGCTGCATTGAGCACCTGCTGCAACGCCAGGTCGACGCGCTGATCGTTTCCACCGCCTTACCGCCGGAGCACCCGTTCTATCAGCGCTGGGCCAACGATCCACTGCCGATTATCGCACTGGACCGGGCACTGGATCGCGAGCATTTCATCAGCGTGGTGGGGGCCGATCAAGAGGACTCCTTTGCGCTGGCGCAGGAGCTTCGTACCTTCCCGGCTGAATCGGTGCTGTATCTGGGGGCCTTGCCGGAGCTTTCCGTCAGCTTCCTGCGTGAGCAGGGGTTCCGCGAGGCATGGCAGGATGACGAGCGGCATGTCGATTATCTGTATGCCAACAGTTATGAGCGTGAGGCTGCCGGCGTGCTGTTTGCCGAATGGTTGAAAACCCACCCGATGCCGCAGGCGCTGTTCACCACCTCATTCTCGTTGCTGCAAGGGGTGATGGACGTGACGCTGAAGCAACGTGGCCGTTTGCCGACCGATCTGGCGATCGCCACCTTTGGCGATCACGAGTTGTTGGACTTCCTTGAGTGTCCGGTTCTGGCGGTTGCCCAGCGTCACCGTGACGTGGCCGAGCGGGTGCTGGAACTGGTGCTGGCCAGTCTGGATGAGCCGCGTAAACCCAAACCGGGTCTGACGCGCATCCGGCGTAATCTGTTCCGCCGCGGCAGTCTGAGCCGGAAATAATCCTTAACAGGAGCGCCCCGTTGCGCTCCTGCTTCACACTTCACACGTAGCCTGTCACTCTGAACAATTTTCTGCAGTATTCGAGAAAATAACCGTACACCACGCCCATTGCCATCGACACCACCGCGTTGCTGGTCACCGCCGTCATGATTTGTTGCCCATCGGCACCGACGCTCCACAAGATGGCGGCATAGACGGGGGATTGGAAACTGACATAGGCCAACAGATCGGCCAGGTTGCGCAGTAAAAAGGGTTGGCGGTGAAAGCGCCTGGCGACACGGATAAACAGATCGCGATAGCGCCCATAGGGCCAGGCGATCAGGATGTTCACCGGGATCGACAGCAAACGGGACGAGAGTGATTGTTGAAAGCTCATGCCGGACACCAGGATTTCTATCGCCATACCGGCGATAAAACAGTACACCACCAGTGCAAAGGTATCGGCAGCGGCGCTGCGCCAATGAGGGACAGGCGAAAGCATGATGCAATCTCCGTAGTTATTGGTTAATGTTCTGTTAATACGTTAATTTGTGGTTGTTAAATCTGGGTTTTTATTCTTTTTGTAGTTTACACTTCCGCCATAAATTCACTAAGTAGCTAAATATTTTTATTTTAAGGCGTTGCGTGGTTTTTGTGCTGAGCTCAGGCAGAGGAATATGGCGCAAAGAGATTAAAAATGGATGAATTGCAACTATTCAATAAAAAACAATGAGTTGCATTATTTGCTGCGGCGAGCTGCTTTTTCACAGTAAAAATTGTGGGAATAAATGATGTAAGGAAATGAAACCATAATTGTAAACAGGTATTTTGAGAATAATCTTACTAAATTGATTTAAATCGAAATTAGCTCCCCTCGTAATATCCGAGTCATTTATTTTTTCAGCGAACTTATCACTGAGGCTTTAATTGAAGTAAAATAGCGGCCGGCTTGGGGCGTAATAACCGTTGAGCGTTATTAACTCAATGGCTTAAGCCCTATTTCGGTGGTAAGGCAAGTTTACGCCGGGCCTTGTCCGGTGCGGGTCCCAACGGGTTACAGGGATGTGATTGCCGAGCTAAAAAATGAGACATCGATTGCAGAAGGAAGTATTGAGTTAATTAATCGCCAATTTGTCAGGTTTTTAATCACGCTCTTTCCGCTTAGAAATTTCTCCCCGTTTATCATGATGTTAATTTTTAATCATCTAATAAATAGCGTTCCTTTCGCGAGCCAGCTCCCAAAATGACCGAAGAAATATTGCCAAAGCGCCGGCGCTCTGGCTTGACAAGGTTTTCATACCCTCCGTAAACTCCATTATGTGGGAATTTGTGGGGTAAAGTGGTGAAAATGGTCGTGGAGGGGTAGCTCAGGCATGTTCCGTGGAGCAACGATGGTCAATCTCGACAGCAAAGGGCGGCTTGCCGTACCTACCCGATACCGGGATTTGCTGAACGAGCAATCGCTAGGCCAAATGGTTTGTACCATTGACCTCCATCAGCCCTGCCTACTGCTTTACCCACTGCCCGAATGGGAAATTATTGAGCAAAAGTTATCCCGTCTGTCGAGTATGAATCCCGCCGAGCGCCGCGTTCAGCGTTTGCTGTTGGGGCATGCCAGTGAGTGTCAGATGGATAGCGCCGGTCGGTTGCTGTTAGCGACAACGCTACGCCAACACGCCGGGCTCACAAAAGAAGTGATGCTGGTCGGGCAGTTCAACAAGTTTGAACTGTGGGATGAACAGACCTGGTATCAACAAGTCAAGGATGATATTGACGCAGAACAGTCGACTCAGGAACCGTTGTCTGAGCGGCTACAGGACTTGTCGCTATAAGCATGTTGGAAAATTATAAACACACCACCGTACTGTTGGATGAGGCGGTAAAAGGTCTCAATATTCGCAGTAACGGCATATATATCGACGGTACTTTTGGCCGCGGTGGCCATTCGCGTCTGATTCTGTCCCAGTTGGGGCCGGAAGGGCGTTTGCTGGCAATTGACCGCGACCCACAGGCGATTGCAGCCGCCAAGTCTATTGAAGATCCTCGTTTTAGCATCGTACACGGCCCATTTTCAGATTTGTCACACTATGTGCGGGAACGCGAATTGGTGGGGCAGATAGATGGCATTTTACTCGATCTGGGCGTTTCTTCGCCGCAGTTGGATGACGCGGAACGCGGTTTCTCCTTCATGCGTGACGGGCCGCTGGATATGCGTATGGACTCCTCAAGCGGTCAGTCAGCCTCCGAGTGGCTGATGAAAGCGGAAGCCGACGACATTGCCTGGGTGCTGAAAACCTTTGGCGAAGAGCGTTTCGCCAAGCGTATCGCTCGCGCCATCGTGGAAAGAAACCTGGTCGATCCGATGACTCGCACCAAACAGCTGGCCGATTTGATCGCCAACGCCAGCCCGTTCCGGGATAAACACAAACACCCGGCAACCCGCAGTTTCCAGGCGATCCGTATCTACATCAACAGTGAGTTGGAAGAGATCGAACGTGCGCTGGACGGCGCGCTGGAAGTGCTGGCCCCGCAGGGTCGCCTGTCGGTGATCAGCTTCCACTCGCTGGAAGACCGTATTGTTAAACGCTTTATGCGCCATCACAGCCGCGGTGCTCAGGTGCCGGCCGGTATTCCGCTGACCGAAGCGCAATTGCGCAGTATGGGCGGACGCACGCTGAAAGCGCTGGGCAAGATGATGCCTGGGGATGCCGAAGTGGCGGAAAACCCACGTGCGCGTAGCTCGGTGCTGCGTATTGCCGAGAGGATGCCCGCGTGATTGGTAATGAGCGTCATGGCTTAGTCGGGGTGATTGGCGGCGATCTGCTGCGTAACGCCAAGATCCCATTGATTTTGCTGATTGCCTCGCTGGTGTCTGCGGTTTTTGTGGTGACCACCGCGCACCGTACCCGTTTGCTGACCGCCGAGCGCGAGCAGCTGGTTTTAGAGCGAGATGCTCTGGACATTGAGTGGCGCAACCTGATTCTGGAAGAGAATGCTCTTGGGGATCACAGTCGGGTAGAGCGCATCGCTACAGAAAAACTGCAGATGCAACATGTTGATCCATCGCAGGAAAATATCATCGTTAAACAATGAATGGTTTAACTGAAATCACTACACGGAGTAGAAAGGGAACGCATGAAAGCAGCACGCCCCGGTAAGTTGAAACGCCAGGAAGATCAGGCCAGCTTTGTAAGCTGGCGTTTTGCGTTGCTGTGCGGCTGTATTTTGCTGGCGTTGGTGGGGTTGATGCTGCGGGTGGCTTATCTGCAGGTGATTAACCCGGACCGCCTGGTGAAAGAAGGCGACATGCGTTCACTGCGCGTGCAGGAAGTGCCAACCTCTCGCGGCATGATCAGCGATCGCTCAGGACGCCCGTTGGCGGTGAGCGTGCCGGTCAACGCCATTTGGGCTGACCCGAAAGAGCTGAATGAGCGTGGTGGCATCACCCTGGACACCCGCTGGAAGGCACTGTCTGATGCGTTGAATATCCCACTGGATCAGCTTTCTACCCGCATTAACGCCAACCCGAAAGGGCGCTTCGTCTACCTGGCGCGCCAGGTGAATCCGGCGATTGGCGATTACATCCACAAGTTGAAACTGCCGGGCATTTACCTGCGTCAGGAGTCTCGCCGTTACTATCCATCCGGCCAGGTGACCTCGCATATCATCGGCGTGACCAACATTGATGGCCAAGGGATTGAAGGCGTCGAGAAGAGCTTTGATCGCTGGCTGACCGGGCAACCGGGCGAAAGAACCGTGCGTAAAGACCGCTATGGCCGGGTGATTGAGGATATCTCCTCGGTCGACAGCCAGGCGGCGCATAACCTGGTGCTGAGCGTAGACGAACGTCTGCAGGCGCTGGTTTATCGCGAACTGAACAACGCCGTGGCGTTCAACAAGGCCGAATCCGGTACCGCCGTACTGGTGGACGTGAACACCGGCGAAGTGTTGGCCATGGCCAACAGCCCGTCTTACAACCCGAACAATATGGCCGGTACGCCGAAAGAAACCATGCGTAACCGTGCTATCACCGATATTTTTGAACCCGGCTCCACCGTGAAACCTATGGTGGTCATGACGGCATTGCAGCACGGCATTGTGAAAGAAAACAGCGTGCTGAATACCGTCCCTTACCGTATCAACGGTAAGGAAATCAGGGACGTTGCGCGCTATGCGGAACTCTCCCTGACCGGGATCTTGCAGAAGTCGAGTAACGTCGGTGTTTCACGACTGGCGTTATCGATGCCGTCCTCAGCGTTAGTAGACACTTACTCTCGTTTTGGATTGGGAAAAGCGACCAATTTGGGGCTGGTCGGAGAAAGCAGTGGCATATACCCAAAAAAACAACGGTGGTCTGACATAGAGAGGGCCACCTTCTCTTTCGGCTATGGGCTAATGGTAACCCCGTTACAGTTAGCGCGAGTCTACGCAACGATCGGCAGTCTGGGCGTTTATCGCCCGCTGTCGATTACCAAGGTTGACCCACCGGTTGCCGGTGAGCGCGTGTTCCCTGAACCTCTGGTGCGCACTGTGGTGCACATGATGGAAAGCGTTGCCCTGCCGGGCGGCGGTGGGGTGAAAGCCGCGATCAAGGGCTACCGTATTGCCATCAAAACCGGTACCGCCAAAAAAGTGGGCCCGGACGGCAAATACGTCAACCGATACATCGCTTATACCGCTGGCGTTGCGCCGGCGAGTAATCCCCGTTTTGCTCTGGTGGTGGTCATCAATGACCCGCAGGGTGGGAAATACTACGGTGGTGCGATCTCCGCACCGGTGTTTGGCGCCATCATGGGCGGCGTATTGCGCACCATGAACGTCGAGCCGGATGCGTTGCCTACCGGTGAGAAAAGCGATTTTGTAATTAACAGAAAAGAGGGTTCAGGTGGCCGATCGTAATTTGCGCGACTTACTCGCTCCGTGGGTGCCAACGGCGCCCGGGCGCGCGCTGCGGGAAATGACATTAGACAGCCGTATTGCGGCTGCCGGGGATCTGTTTGTCGCCGTTGTCGGCCATCAGACGGATGGACGCCGCTATATTCCGCAGGCCATCGCGCAGGGCGTTGCCGCTGTGATTGCCGAAGCTGAAGGTCAGGCTGAAGACGGTGCCATCACTGAAATGCACGGCGTGCCGGTGATTTATCTGAGCCAGCTCAATCAGCGTCTTTCCGCGTTGGCCGGTCGTTTTTACCATCAGCCGGCGGAGCGCCTGCGTCTGGTTGGCGTCACCGGGACTAACGGCAAAACTACCACCACTCAACTGCTGGCGCAATGGGGCCAACTGCTGGGCGAAACCAGCGCCGTGATGGGCACCGTGGGCAACGGTCTGCTGGGCCAGGTATGCCCAACGGAGAATACCACCGGTTCTGCGGTGGATATTCAGCACGTGTTGAACGAATTGGTCGACAGCGGTGCGACCTTTGCCGCGATGGAAGTCTCTTCCCATGGGCTGGTGCAGCACCGCGTGGCGGCGTTGCCGTTTGCCGCTGCCGTATTTACCAACCTGAGCCGGGATCACCTGGATTACCACGGTGACATGGCCAATTACGAAGCGGCCAAATGGTCGCTGTTCGCCGGTCACGAAGTGGGCCAGGCGATTATCAATGCTGATGATGAAGTCGGTCAGCGCTGGTTGAGCAAATTACCGGATGCCGTGGCCGTTACCATGCAGGATAACCTGCAACCGGGCTGCCATGGTCGCTGGCTGAAAACCACTGCGGTTAACTATCACGATAACGGTGCCACTATCCACTTCAGCTCAAGCTGGGGTGATGGTGAGATTGAAAGCCGTCTGATGGGGGCCTTCAACGTCAGCAATCTGCTGCTGGCACTGGCGACGCTGCTGTCGCTGGGGTATCCGCTGGACAAATTGGTCGCCACCGGCAATCAGCTGCAGCCGGTTTGTGGCCGAATGGAAGTGTTCAACGCGCCGGGTAAACCGACGGTAGTGGTCGATTACGCCCACACCCCGGACGCGCTGGAAAAAGCCTTGGAAGCCGCACGCTTGCACTGCCTGGGGCAGTTGTGGTGCGTGTTTGGCTGTGGTGGCGATCGTGACAAAGGCAAGCGTCCGTTGATGGGCGGTATCGCCGAACAGTTCGCCGATCGCGTGGTCGTGACCGACGATAACCCTCGTACCGAAGAGCCGCAGGCGATCATCGCCGATATCCTGACCGGCCTGCTGGACGCCGGACGCGCTCTGGTGATCCACGGCCGTGCGGAAGCGGTAACCAGCGCCATCATGCAAGCTAAAGAACAAGATGTGGTACTGGTGGCAGGTAAAGGCCACGAGGACTACCAACTGGTGGGGAATCGCCGCCTGGATTACTCCGATCGCACCACCGTAGCGCGTCTGCTGGGGGTAGTAGCATGATCCCTGTCTCCCTTCGGACACTGGCCGATGTATTGAGCGCTGAGTTGATCGGCGCCGATTGCCAAATCGTTGAGGTGACGACAGATACCCGTCAGGTAACCGCAGGTTGCCTGTTTGTGGCATTGAAAGGCGAGCGTTTCGACGCTCACGATTTTGCTGTTGATGCGGTAGCCGCTGGCGCCGGGGCACTGCTGGTAAGTAAGCGCTTATTGGTGGAGGTTCCGCAACTGGTGGTGAAAGATACCCGTCTGGCACTGGGACAGCTTGCTGCCTGGGTTCGTCAGCAGGTACCGACTCGCGTAGTGGCGTTAACCGGTTCATCGGGCAAGACCTCGGTGAAAGAAATGGCCGCGGCCATTCTGCGTGAGTGCGGTGAAGTGTTGTATACCGCCGGTAACTTCAACAACGATATCGGCGTGCCGCTGACGTTGTTGCGTTTGCAGCCGCAGCACGACTTTGCCGTGATTGAGCTGGGCGCCAACCATATTGGCGAAATTGCTTACACCACGGCTTTAACCTGCCCGCAGACCGCACTGGTGAATAACCTGGCGGCCGCCCACCTGGAAGGCTTTGGCTCTTTGGCCGGTGTCGCTCAGGCAAAAGGCGAAATTTTTGCCGGTTTGCCGGCTGACGGGGTGGCGATCCTCAACGCCGACAATAACGACTGGCCGCACTGGCAGAGCATGCTGGACGGCAAAACCGTCTGGCGTTTCTCGCCGCAAGCGGCAGAAAACGTCGATTTCTTCGCCAGCGATGTGCGGGTGAATGGCAAGGGCACGCAGTTTACGCTGCACAGCCCGTTCGGTACTGCACCGATCGCGCTGCCGCTGCCGGGCCGTCATAACGTGGCCAATGCGTTGGCCGCTGCGGCGCTGGCAATGTCGGCGGGTGCCTCGCTCGAAGCCGTGCGTCAGGGATTGAAACAGTTACAGGCGGTACCGGGGCGTTTGTTCCCGATTGCGCTTTCTGACCACCAACTGCTGCTGGATGACAGCTATAACGCCAACGTCGGTTCAATGACGGCTGCCGCACAGGTGCTGGCGGAAATGCCGGGCTACCGCGTGATGGTGGTGGGCGACATGGCAGAGTTAGGGGCAGAAGCCGAAGAATGTCACCGTCAGGTGGGTGAAGCCGCCCGGCTGGCAGGGGTGGATAAAGTGTTGGGCGTCGGCCCGTTAAGCCAGGTGCTGGTTGCAGCCTCGGGTCATGGCGAACATTTTCAGGATAAGGCAGCAGTGATCGCGCGCGTGGCGGAATTACTGTCAGAACATGCGGTAATTACCGTGTTAATCAAGGGTTCACGTAGTGCCGCAATGGAGCAGGTAGTACGCGCGTTACAGGAGAAAGCACCATGTTAGTTTGGCTGGCCGAACATTTGGTCAAATATTATTCCGGCTTCAACGTCTTTTCCTACCTGACGTTCCGAGCCATTGTCAGCCTGCTGACCGCGCTGTTCCTCTCCTTGTGGATGGGGCCGCGGGTGATTAAACGCCTGCAGGAAATGTCCTTCGGCCAGGTGGTGCGTAACGACGGTCCGGAGTCGCATTTCAGCAAGCGCGGTACGCCGACCATGGGCGGCATCATGATCCTGACCTCCATCACCGTTTCGGTATTGATGTGGGCCTATCCATCCAACCCTTACGTGTGGTGCGTACTGTTCGTGCTGGTGGGTTACGGCATTGTTGGCTTCGTTGATGACTACCGCAAGGTGGTGCGCAAAGACACCAAAGGGCTGATTGCCCGCTGGAAATACTTCTGGCAGTCGGTGATTGCGTTGGTGGTTGCCTTCGCCATGTATGCCATAGGAAAAGACACGCCAGCCACCGAGCTGGTTGTGCCGTTCTTTAAGGACATCATGCCGCAGCTCGGCCTGTTATACGTGCTGCTGGCGTACTTTGTGATTGTGGGCACCAGCAACGCGGTCAACCTGACCGACGGGCTGGATGGCCTGGCGATTATGCCAACGGTGTTTGTGGCCGCGGGCTTTGCGCTGGTGGCCTGGGCGACCGGTAACATGAACTTCGCCAACTACCTGCACATTCCGTATCTGCGCCATGCCGGTGAGCTGGTGATCGTCTGTACCGCCATCGTCGGTGCCGGTCTGGGCTTCCTGTGGTTCAACACCTATCCGGCTCAGGTCTTCATGGGCGATGTGGGCTCCCTGGCACTGGGCGGTGCGTTGGGCACCATCGCGGTACTGCTGCGCCAAGAATTTTTACTGTTGATTATGGGCGGCGTGTTCGTAGTTGAAACGCTGTCGGTGATTTTGCAGGTGGGGTCGTTCAAGCTGCGCGGGCAACGTATCTTCCGCATGGCACCGATTCACCACCACTATGAATTGAAGGGCTGGCCAGAACCGCGCGTGATCGTGCGCTTCTGGATTATTTCGCTGATGCTGGTGCTGATTGGCCTGGCGACGCTGAAGGTGCGGTAATTATGACGGATTATCAGGGTAAAAAAGTGGTCATCATCGGGCTGGGCCTCACCGGCCTGTCCTGTGTTGATTTCTTTATGGCGCGCGGCGTGACGCCACGCGTTATGGATACCCGCATCTCACCGCCAGGGCTGGACAAGCTGCCTGAAAGCGTTGAGCGTCATTTGGGCGATTTGAATCTGGACTGGCTGTTGGCGGCTGATTTGATCGTCGCCAGCCCGGGCATGGCGTTGGCAACCCCGGCATTAAGCGCGGCTGCAGAGGCTGGCGTGGAGATTGTCGGCGACGTCGAGCTGTTCTGCCGCGAAGCCCAGGCACCGATCGTGGCCATCACCGGCTCTAACGGTAAAAGCACCGTCACCACCCTGGTGGGTGAGATGGCGAAAGCGGCCGGTTGGGCGGTGGGGGTTGGCGGCAATATCGGCCTGCCTGCGCTGAGCCTGTTGCGCCAGGAATGCCAGCTGTACGTGCTGGAGCTGTCCAGTTTCCAACTGGAAACCACCTTCAGCCTGCATGCGGCCGCGGCGACCATTTTGAACGTCACCGAAGATCACATGGACCGCTATCCGTTTGGCCTGCAGCAGTACCGTGCGGCCAAACTGCGCGTTTATGAAAATGCCAACCTGTGCGTGGTGAATGCAGATGATGCGCTGACCATGCCGGTACGCGGCGCAGACCAGCGCTGCATCAGTTTCGGTGCCGATGTGGGTGACTACCACCTGAACCGTCAACTGGGTGAAACCTGGCTGCGTGTGCGCGGCGAGAAAATCCTCAACACCCGCGAGATGAAACTGACCGGCCGCCACAACTACACCAATGCGCTGGCGGCGTTGGCACTGGCCGATGCGGTGAATATCCCGCGTGCTTCCAGCCTGAAAGCGTTAACCACCTTTACCGGGTTGGCACACCGCTTCCAACTGGCCTGGGAACATAACGGCGTACGCTGGATTAACGACTCCAAAGCCACCAACGTCGGCAGCACCGAAGCGGCGTTAAATGGCCTGCAGGTTGATGGCACTCTGCACCTGCTACTGGGCGGCGACGGCAAATCTGCCGACTTTTCTCCGCTGGCGCAGTATCTGCAAGGCGATAATGTCCGCCTTTACTGCTTCGGCCGTGATGGCGAACAACTGGCGCAGCTGCGGCCGGAGGTGGCTACGCTGACCGAAACCATGGAACAGGCGATGCAGGCGATAGCTGGTCGGGTGCAGTCCGGCGATATGGTGTTGCTGTCACCGGCATGTGCCAGCCTGGATCAGTTCCGTAATTTTGAAGTGCGCGGCGATGAGTTCGCCCGCTTGGCACAGGAGCTCGGCGGATGAGACTACGCTTGCCGAACTTCGGGCTGACCGAACTGTTTAAAAATTGGGTGGCGGGATCGCGGGATAACGATTCGGTCAATATGGTGCTGTACGACCGTACCCTGCTGTGGCTGACCTTTGGGTTGGCCATTGTCGGCTTTGTGATGGTGACTTCGGCATCGATGCCGATCGGCCAGCGTTTGGCAGACGATCCTTTCCTGTTCGCCAAGCGTGACGCGCTGTACCTCGGGTTGGCATTTGGCCTGTCGATGGTGACGCTGCGTATTCCGATGGAAGTCTGGCAGCGCTACAGCAATGTCATGCTACTGATGTCGATTGTGATGCTGCTGATCGTGCTGGTGGTCGGTAGTTCGGTAAACGGGGCATCGCGCTGGATCGCATTGGGGCCACTGCGTATTCAGCCGGCGGAGCTGTCCAAGCTGTCGCTGTTCTGTTACCTGGCGAGCTATCTGGTGCGCAAGGTAGAAGAAGTGCGTACCAACTTCTGGGGCTTCTGTAAGCCGATGGGTGTGATGGTGGTGCTGGCGGTATTGCTGTTGGCACAGCCGGACCTCGGTACCGTGGTGGTGCTGTTTATCACTACGCTGGCGATGCTGTTCCTGGCCGGCGCCAAAATGTGGCAGTTCCTGGCGATTATCGGCTCTGGTGGCTTCGCCGTGGTGCTGTTGATCATTGCCGAACCTTACCGTATGCGCCGTGTGACTTCGTTCTGGAATCCGTGGGCCGATCCGTTCGGCAGCGGCTATCAGTTGACCCAGTCGCTGATGGCCTTTGGGCGCGGTGAGTTCTGGGGACAGGGGTTGGGCAACTCGGTGCAGAAACTCGAGTATTTGCCGGAGGCGCACACCGACTTTATCTTCTCGATTTTAGGCGAAGAACTGGGCTATATCGGTGTGGTTTTCGCATTGTTAATGGTATTCTGCGTCGCTTTTCGTGCTATGTCGATTGGCCGCCGTGCGCTGGAGCTCGATCAACGCTTTTCCGGCTTTTTGGCCTGCTCAATTGGCGTCTGGTTTAGCTTCCAGGCGCTGGTTAACGTCGGTGCCGCCGCCGGTATGTTGCCGACCAAGGGCCTGACGCTGCCGCTGATAAGTTACGGCGGCTCGAGCCTGTTGATTATGTCGACGGCGATCGTGCTGTTACTGCGTATTGATTATGAAACGCGTCTGGCTAAAGCCCAGGCGTTTGTGAAGAGGTAAGGGATGAGCGGGAAACCTAAGCGTTTAATGGTGATGGCAGGCGGTACCGGCGGACATGTGTTCCCGGGACTGGCGGTCGCACATCATCTGATGGCGCAGGGCTGGCAGGTGCGCTGGCTTGGAACCGCAGACCGAATGGAAGCCGATCTGGTGCCAAAGCACGGGATCGAGATTGATTTCATCCGTATTTCCGGCCTGCGCGGCAAAGGGCTGAAGGCCCAGTTGAGCGCACCGCTGCGTATCTGGCACGCCGTTCGTCAGGCGAAGGCGATTATGCGCAGCTACCAGCCGGACGTGGTGTTGGGCATGGGCGGTTATGTTTCCGGCCCTGGCGGTTTGGCGGCATGGCTGTGCGGTGTCCCGGTGGTATTGCACGAGCAAAACGGCATTGCCGGCTTGACCAACCGCTGGCTGGCGCGTATTGCCAAAACCGTGCTGCAAGCCTTCCCCGGCGCGTTCCCGAACGCGGAAGTGGTGGGCAACCCGGTGCGAACCGACGTACTGGCGCTACCGTTGCCAGCAGAGCGATTGATTGGCCGTGAAGGGCCGACCCGCGTGCTGGTGATTGGCGGAAGTCAGGGCGCCCGGGTGCTGAATCAGACAGTTCCTGAAGTCGCGGCGAGATTGGGCGATAAAATAACGCTCTGGCACCAGGTCGGTAAAGGCGCACTGGAAAACGTGTTACGCGACTACGAGAGGGTAGGGCAGACACAGCACAAGGTGACCGAGTTTATTGATGACATGGCTGCCGCCTACGCCTGGGCTGATGTGGTGGTGTGCCGCTCCGGCGCGCTGACCGTCAGCGAGATTGCTGCCGCGGGCCTGCCGGCGATATTTGTGCCGTTCCAGCACAAAGACCGTCAGCAGTATTGGAATGCTCGTCCGCTGGAAGAAGCCGGCGCGGCGAAGATTATCGAACAGCCGCAGTTTAACGCCGATGTCGTGGCAGAACTGCTGGCCAGCTGGGATCGCCCAACGCTGTTGGCGATGGCTGAAAAGGCACGTGCAGTCGCTATCCCGGATGCTACCGAACGTGTGGCGGCGGAGCTGGTGCGGGTCGCCAAATAATTTGCAGGGGTTCGGTACGCCGGACCTGAATTAAAGAATGTCATACAGGGGCTCGGCAAGCCGGACCCGGATTAGAGAGAGTGATGAATACACAACAACTGGCGAAACTACGTACTATCGTGCCCGAGATGCGACGCGTCCGGCACATTCACTTTGTCGGCATCGGTGGCGCCGGCATGGGTGGTATCGCCGAAGTGTTGGCTAACGAAGGTTATCAAATCAGCGGTTCCGATCTGGCGCCGAACCCGGTAACCCAACAGTTGAGCGCGCTCGGGGCGACGATTTACTTCCATCACCGCCCGGAAAACGTCCTGGATGCCAGCGTAGTGGTGGTTTCTACCGCCATTTCTGCCGACAACCCGGAAATTGTCGCCGCCCGTGAGGCGCGTATCCCGGTGATCCGTCGCGCAGAGATGCTGGCGGAACTGATGCGCTTCCGCCACGGTATCGCCGTTGCCGGTACGCATGGCAAGACTACGACCACGGCGATGGTGTCGAACATTTATGCCGAGGCCGGTCTGGATCCGACCTTTGTGAACGGCGGACTGGTGAAAGCGGCGGGCACCCATGCACGTTTGGGTTCCAGCCGTTACCTGATTGCGGAAGCGGATGAGAGCGATGCGTCGTTCCTGCATTTGCAGCCGATGGTGGCGATTGTCACCAATATCGAAGCCGACCATATGGAAACCTACCAGGGCGACTTCGAGATTCTGAAGCAGACGTTTATTAATTTTTTGCACAACCTGCCGTTCTACGGCCGTGCGGTGATGTGTGTTGATGACCCGGTGGTGCGCGAATTGCTGCCACGCGTGGGCCGCCATATCACCACCTACGGTTTTAGCGATGATGCCGATGTTCGCATCGAGAACTACCGTCAGGTTGGGCCACAGGGCCACTTTACCCTGAGCCGTCAGGATAAGCCGTTGATGACGGTGACCCTGAACGCACCGGGCCGCCATAACGCGTTGAACGCCGCGGCGGCAGTGGCGGTAGCAACAGAAGAAGGCATTGACGACGCAGATATCCTGCGTGCGCTGGCGAATTTCCAGGGCACCGGTCGCCGCTTTGATTTCCTCGGCGAATTCCCGCTGGAGCCGGTAAACGGCAAAAGTGGCAGTGCGATGCTGGTGGATGATTATGGCCACCATCCGACCGAAGTTGACGCAACGCTGAAAGCCGCGCGCGCCGGTTGGCCGGACAAACGTCTGGTGATGATTTTCCAGCCGCACCGTTACACACGTACTCGCGATCTGTACGACGACTTCGCCAACGTGTTGTCGCAGGTCGATGTGCTGCTGATGCTGGATGTGTATTCCGCGGGTGAGACGGCAATCCCGGGGGCGGACAGCCGCTCGCTGTGCCGGACCATTCGCAGCCGCGGCAAGCTGGATCCGATTCTGGTTTCCGATGCGGACACCGTGCCGGAAACCCTGGCGCAGTTGCTGCAAGCCGACGATTTGGTACTGGTGCAGGGCGCCGGTAACGTGGGTAAAGTTGCCCGCAAACTGGCTGAGCTGAAACTGCAGCCACAGAAAAAAGAGGAGGAACATCATGGCCGATAAAGTTGCCGTACTGCTGGGTGGTACCTCCGCTGAACGTGAAGTGTCATTGCAATCCGGCGCCGCCGTGCTGGCCGGGCTGCGAGAAGCCGGTATCGATGCCCACGGCATTGATATCCGTGACTTCCCGGTAACCCAGTTGAAAGAGCACGGGTTTACCAAGGTATTTATCGCGCTGCACGGTCGCGGCGGTGAAGACGGTACCCTGCAAGGGATGCTGGAGTTCCTCGAACTGCCTTATACCGGCAGCGGTGTGATGGCTTCGGCGCTGACCATGGACAAATGGCGCACCAAAATGGTGTGGCAGTCGATGGGCTTACCGGTTGCTCCTTATGTAGCGCTGAACCGCAAGCAGTATGCCGGTGCAGAGAAAGCGACGCTGATTGCTCGCGTGGAGGCCCTGGGCCTGCCGCTGATCGTCAAGCCAAGCCGTGAAGGTTCCAGCGTCGGGATGAGCAAGGTCACAGAACGTGACGCGCTTGAAGCAGCATTGGAAGAAGGTTTCCGCCATGACGACGACGTCCTGGTCGAGAAATGGCTGAGTGGCCCGGAATACACGGTGGCGATGCTGGGTGACCAGGTTCTGCCTTCGATCCGCATTCAGCCGGCCGGCGTGTTTTACGACTATCAGGCCAAGTACATTTCGGACGATACCCAGTATTTCTGTCCGAGTGGCCTGGGTGCGGAACAGGAAGCCGAGATGGCTGCCCTGGCGTTACGCGCCTACCGTGGGCTGGACTGCAGCGGCTGGGGCCGTGTGGATGTGATGCAGGATAGCGATGGCAGCTTCTATCTGCTTGAGGTGAATACCTCGCCAGGCATGACCAGTCATAGCCTGGTGCCGATGGCAGCGCGCCAGTCTGGTTTAAGCTTCTCGCAGCTGGTAGCGAGAATTTTGGAATTGGCCGACTGATATGTCGCAAGCTGCCCTGAATGCACGTGAACGCGAGGTGGATAACAACCCGCGCCGTAGCAATGGAACCCAGTTGGCGGGAATGGTTTTCCTGCTGATGGTGTTGGGAACGGTCCTGTGGAGTGGCTGGGCGGTGATTGGCTGGATGAAAGACGCCAGCCGCCTGCCGCTGTCACGACTGGTGGTGACCGGTGAACGTCACTACACCACCAACGACGATATTCGCCAGGCGATCCTGGCGCTGGGATCGCCGGGGACTTTCATGACGCAGGATGTGGACATCATCCAGCAACAGATTGAACGCCTGCCGTGGATCAAGCAGGCCAGCGTACGCAAGCAGTGGCCGGATGAGCTGAAAATCCACCTGGTGGAGTATGTCCCGGTAGCGCGCTGGAATGATTTGCACATGGTGGACGCCGAAGGCAAATCCTTCAGCGTGCCGGCAGAACGAATTGGCAAACAGAAATTGCCGTTGCTTTATGGCCCGGAAGGGAGCGAACAGGATGTTCTGGATGGATATCGGACCATGAGCAGCATGTTAGCGGCCAGCAAATATACGCTGAAAATGGCGGCTATGAGTGCCCGCCACTCCTGGCAGCTGGCTTTGGATAATGATGTTCGGCTGGAGCTGGGACGCGACGATCGCACCGGACGCCTGCAGCGCTTTATCGAGCTTTATCCGGTATTGCAGCAGCAGGGGCAGGCAGAAAGCAAGCGAGTCAGCTATGTCGACTTACGCTATGAGGCCGGTGCATCGGTAGGTTGGGCCCCAGTGTTAATCGACCCGCAGGCAGCAGGCGATCAGCAAAACAGTAATCAGCAACAGAATCAGGCACAGGCAAAACAACAATGATCAAGTCGACGGACAGAAAACTGGTAGTTGGACTGGAGATCGGTACTGCAAAAGTCTCCGCATTGGTAGGGGAAGTTCTGCCCGATGGCATGGTCAACATTATCGGGGTGGGCAGCTGCCCGTCTCGCGGCATGGATAAGGGTGGCGTTAACGACCTGGAGTCGGTAGTGAAGTGCGTACAGCGCGCTATCGATCAGGCCGAACTGATGGCTGATTGCCAGATTTCTTCGGTTTACCTCGCATTATCGGGGAAACACATCAGTTGCCAGAACGAAATAGGGATGGTTCCTATTTCCGAAGAGGAAGTGACACAGGAAGATGTGGAGAACGTGGTGCATACCGCTAAATCGGTACGCGTACGTGATGAACACCGCATCCTGCACGTTATCCCTCAGGAATACGCCATCGATTATCAGGAAGGCATCAAAAACCCGGTTGGGTTGTCGGGCGTGCGTATGCAAGCCAAGGTGCACCTGATTACCTGTCATAACGATATGGCGAAGAACATCGTTAAGGCAGTAGAACGTTGCGGTCTGAAAGTAGACCAACTTATTTTCGCCGGTCTGGCCGCCAGCTATGCGGTACTGACCGAAGATGAGCGCGAACTCGGCGTTTGTGTGGTGGATATCGGCGGGGGCACCATGGATATGGCGGTGTACACCGGCGGTGCGTTGCGCCACACCAAAGTGATCCCTTACGCCGGGAACGTGGTCACCAGCGATATCGCCTACGCCTTCGGCACACCGCCGACAGATGCGGAAGCGATCAAAGTTCGACACGGCTGTGCGCTTGGGTCGATTGTTAGCAAGGATGAAAGTGTAGAGGTGCCAAGCGTTGGGGGGCGTCCTCCTCGTAGTCTGCAAAGACAGACACTGGCTGAAGTTATTGAGCCACGCTACACCGAACTGTTGAATCTGGTTAACGATGAGATTTTGCAATTGCAGGAGCAACTGCGTCAGCAAGGGGTTAAGCATCATCTGGCAGCGGGTATTGTGCTGACCGGTGGTGCCGCCCAGATTGATGGCCTGGCAGCTTGTGCGCAACGGGTGTTCCATACCCAGGTACGCATCGGCCAACCCTTGAACATCACGGGTCTGACGGATTATGCGCAGGAGCCTTACTACTCTACGGCGGTAGGTCTGCTGCACTATGGAAAAGAGTCTCACCTGAGTGGTGAGGCAGAAGTAGAAAAACGCGCCTCGGTGGGCAATTGGTTTAAACGTATCAATAGCTGGCTGAGAAAAGAGTTTTAATGTTTCAACAAAGAGATCATGCTGAGTAATCTTTTTATGACCTCGCAGCGACAGGCACAAAACGGAGAGAAACTATGTTTGAACCAATGGAACTAACCAATGACGCGGTGATTAAAGTCATCGGCGTCGGCGGTGGCGGTGGCAACGCCGTTGAACACATGGTGCGCGAGCGCATCGAAGGTGTTGAATTCTTCGCCGTTAATACAGACGCTCAGGCGCTTCGTAAAACGGCAGTTGGCCAAACCATCCAGATCGGTAGCGGTATTACCAAAGGTCTGGGTGCAGGCGCGAACCCTGAAGTGGGTCGCAATTCAGCGGAAGAAGACCGTGAAGCCCTGCGCGCCGCACTGGATGGTGCAGACATGGTCTTCATTGCAGCCGGCATGGGCGGCGGTACCGGTACCGGTGCAGCGCCAGTCGTCGCAGAAGTTGCTAAAGATCTGGGTATTCTGACAGTGGCCGTGGTTACCAAGCCTTTCAATTTTGAAGGCAAGAAACGCATGGCGTTCGCTGAGCAGGGTATTGCAGAATTGTCCAAACATGTGGACTCACTGATCACTATCCCGAACGACAAGCTGTTGAAAGTTCTGGGTCGCGGTATTTCTCTGCTGGACGCGTTCGGCGCGGCTAACGACGTGCTGAAAGGCGCGGTGCAGGGTATTGCCGAACTGATCACCCGTCCGGGCCTGATGAACGTCGACTTCGCCGACGTGCGCACCGTAATGTCCGAAATGGGCTACGCGATGATGGGTTCCGGCGTTGCCTGTGGTGAAGACCGTGCTGAAGAAGCAGCGGAAATGGCGATCTCCAGCCCACTGCTGGAAGACATCGACCTGTCCGGCGCTCGCGGCGTTCTGGTCAACATCACCGCCGGCTTCGACCTGCGTTTGGATGAGTTCGAAACCGTGGGTAACACCATTCGTGCTTTCGCTTCCGACAATGCGACCGTAGTTATCGGTACCTCGCTGGATCCGGAAATGAACGACGAACTGCGCGTGACCGTGGTTGCGACCGGTATCGGCATGGACAAACGTCCGGAAATCACTCTGGTGACCAACAAACAGGCCAGCCAGCCAGTGATGGATCATCGCTACCAGCAGCACGGCATGTCGCCGTTGCCGCAGGAAGTGAAACCTGCCGCCAAGGTAGTTAACGATCCGACTGCGCAGCCTAATAAAGAGCCCGACTATCTTGATATTCCTGCCTTCCTGCGCAAGCAGGCAGACTAAGAATATCCTGAGAATTTGGAATCTCCGCTCTTTGTGCTAAACTGTCCCGCCGACCTTGCTGTATGCTGGGTCGGTAGGATTGATAACATTGCGAGATAAAACGATGATCAAACAAAGGACATTAAAACGTATTGTTCAGGCGACGGGTGTCGGTTTGCATACCGGCAAGAAAGTCACGCTGACAATGCGCCCCGCGGCGGCTAATACCGGGGTCATCTATCGTCGCACTGACTTGAATCCCCCGGTTGATTTCCCGGCTGATGCAAAATCCGTGCGTGATACCATGCTCTGTACTTGCCTGGTGAATGAGCATGACGTGCGTATTTCTACCGTTGAGCATCTTAATGCCGCACTGGCTGGATTGGGCATCGACAACATCGTTATCGAAGTTGACGCCGCCGAAATCCCTATCATGGACGGCAGTGCCAGTCCGTTCGTCTTCCTGTTGCTGGATGCCGGCATTGAAGAACTGAACTCTGCGAAGAAATTCCTGCGTCTGAAAGACACCGTGCGTGTTGAAGATGGCGACAAGTGGGCCGAGCTGTCCCCGCATAACGGGTTCCGCCTGGACTTCACTATCGACTTCAACCACCCGGCAATCGATGCCAGTACGCAACGCTACCGCCTTGATTTCTCTGCCGACTCGTTCGTGCGTCAAATCAGCCGTGCGCGTACCTTCGGTTTTATGCGTGACATCGAGTATTTACAGTCACGTGGCCTGGCTCTGGGCGGCAGTTTTGACTGCGCCATCGTGGTAGATGATTACCGCGTGCTGAACGAAGACGGCCTGCGCTTTGAAGACGAATTCGTACGCCACAAAATGCTGGACGCCATCGGCGACCTGTTCATGTGCGGCCATAACATTATTGGCGCGTTCACCGCGTACAAATCTGGTCATGCGCTGAACAACAAACTGCTGCAAGCGGTTCTGGCAAAACAGGAAGCGTGGGAATTTGTCACCTTCCAGGACGAAGCCGAAATGCCATTGGCATTCAAAGCCCCGTCCACCGTATTGGCATAAGCTGATACCGCTGATTACTTATCGCGACTGGTAGCGTTGGCTCCTTCTCCGGCCAACGATGCCAGTCGTTCCAATATCTTGCGCAGTTTTTCTGGGCTGCGACTTGCCAATCCCCTTAATTCCTCAGCGCTTTCCTGGCTCAGATGACGCATGGGCACTTTCGCCTGCATATTTCCTGTGGTTTTTGCGGCGTTCTGCACAAGGTTGCTTCCTTTTGCCATCAAGGCAGGATTAATCCTGATGTCGATCGACGACAATGATGGTAGAATTTGCGCTCGTAGTGCAGATAATAAAGCCGGTTGTTCGTAGCGTAGACGCATCATCCAGCTGGCATTTGCCGTTTCTAGCACTAAAATACCCTGTCGGAAATTAGCGACGCGGCACCAGGGATGCAGTTGAACCGGCAATACGCCTTTCACTGCACGGTTAAGCTTAAGCAGCGCAACTGCGCGTTGCTGGACGTTATACAGCGGGCCTTTGTCTTCTGTGTGAGCGTCGTCAAACAGGGAATCTAATAATTGTGGACGGCTATCGCGCATAATGGGCTCCGGCGGATAATAAACTCGTGATCGGTATTCTAAATCGTTGGCGACAATTTGGCAGACGTTATTTCTGGCCCCATCTCCTGTTAGGGATGGTCGCGGCCACGCTTGGCGTACCTACAAATCTGTCCGGCGCACCTGATCAAGCCGCTCTGCCGAGCACCTCGTCCAGCCTTAACCGGCAAAATTCCGCCAGCGGTGCCTTTAACAGTCTGGCATTGCTGCAGGAAGCGCATCGCCGCCCAAATTTCAGTGTCGATTATTGGCACCAGCATGCGCTTCGCACCGTCATTCGTCACCTTTCTTTTGCTCTCGCTCCGCAGGCAGTTTACGCGCGGATACAGGAACGCGAAGCGGAAGCGACCGAACCCCCATCACAGGTAGCGCAACTGGCGCTGCTTTCTACTCTCAACGCGCTGCTGACGCATGAGCCGAAGCCGCCGACCATCATTCGTGATACCCACCATGCCGTGCTGCCTGCCATTGCGCAGCATCAGACAGGGTTGTGGCTCGCACAGGTGCAGGGCATCCGTGCTGGGCCCGCAGTCGTAAGCTGATTTTTTGCCCGTCGGGCGACAAAAAACCTAAAAAATAACAGCAAATTGACGGCCTGTGTTGGCTGTCATGACAGAGATATCAAACATCATGTTAGTGAAATTATTGACCAAAGTTTTTGGTAGCCGTAACGATCGTACACTTCGCCGCATGCGTAAATCGGTTGAGCAGATCGGTCTGATGGAACCGGACATGGAAAAACTGTCCGATGATGAACTGAAAGCCAAGACCAACGAATTCCGCGCGCGCCTGGAAAAGGGCGAGGTGCTGGAAAACCTGTTGCCGGAAGCCTTTGCCGTAGTGCGTGAGGCGAGCAAGCGCGTATTCGGTATGCGTCACTTCGACGTGCAGCTGTTGGGCGGTATGGTGCTGAACGATCGCTGTATCGCAGAGATGCGTACCGGTGAAGGTAAAACCCTGACCGCAACCCTGCCTGCCTACCTGAACGCCTTGAGCGGCCGTGGTGTGCACGTGGTAACAGTGAACGATTATTTGGCACAGCGTGACGCCGAAAACAACCGTCCACTGTTCGAGTTCCTCGGTCTGAGCATCGGTATTAACCTGCCGGGTATGCCTGCGCCAGCCAAGCGTGAAGCCTATGCCGCTGACATTACCTACGGTACCAACAACGAATACGGTTTTGACTACCTGCGCGACAACATGGCATTCAGCCCGGAAGAGCGTGTTCAACGTAAGCTGCACTATGCGTTGGTGGATGAGGTTGACTCCATCCTGATCGATGAAGCACGTACTCCGTTGATCATCTCCGGCCCGGCCGAAGACAGCTCCGAGATGTACATCAAGGTTAACAAGCTGATCCCTAAGCTGATCCGTCAGGAAAAAGAAGATTCCGATTCCTTCCAGGGCGAAGGCCATTTCTCGGTTGATGAGAAAGCGCGCCAGGTGCACCTGACTGAACGCGGCCTGATCCTGATCGAAGAAATGTTGATGGAAGCCGACATCATGGATGAAGGCGAGTCACTGTACTCACCGACTAACATCATGTTGATGCACCATGTGACAGCCGCACTGCGTGCCCATGTGCTGTTTACCCGTGACGTTGACTACATCGTAAAAGACGGTGAAGTCATTATCGTTGACGAACACACCGGTCGTACCATGCAGGGGCGTCGCTGGTCTGATGGTCTGCATCAGGCGGTAGAAGCCAAAGAAGGCGTGGAGATCCAGAACGAGAACCAGACGCTGGCCTCCATCACCTTCCAGAACTACTTCCGTCTGTACGAAAAACTGGCCGGGATGACCGGTACCGCCGACACCGAAGCCTTTGAATTCAGCTCTATCTACAAGCTGGATACCATCGTGGTGCCGACTAACCGTCCGATGATCCGTAAAGACATGCCGGATCTGGTCTACATGACCGAGCTGGAAAAGATTGGTGCAATCATTGAAGACATCCGTGAGCGTACCGTCAACGGGCAACCGGTGTTGGTGGGGACTATCTCGATTGAAAAATCCGAAGTGGTTTCTCGCGAGCTGACCAAAGCCGGCATCGAGCACAAGGTACTGAACGCCAAATTCCACGCCATGGAAGCGGACATCGTAGCTCAGGCCGGCCAAAGCCGTGCGGTCACTATCGCCACCAACATGGCGGGCCGTGGTACCGATATCGTGTTGGGTGGCAGTTGGCAGGCCGAAATTGAACAGTTGGAAGATCCGACTGAACAGCAAATTGCTGAAATTAAAGAAGCCTGGAAAATCCGCCATGATGAGGTATTGGCTGCGGGCGGCCTGCACATCATTGGTACCGAGCGCCATGAATCACGTCGTATCGATAACCAGCTGCGCGGCCGTTCAGGTCGTCAGGGTGACGCCGGTTCATCCCGCTTCTACCTGTCTATGGAAGATGCCCTGATGCGTATTTTCGCCTCGGATCGCGTTTCCAGCATGATGCGTAAACTGGGTATGAAAGAGGGTGAGGCCATTGAGCACCCATGGGTCACCAAGGCGATTGCCAACGCACAGCGTAAAGTGGAAAGTCGCAACTTCGACATTCGTAAGCAATTGCTGGAATACGATGACGTGGCCAACGATCAGCGCCGCGCCATCTACAGCCAGCGTAACGAACTGCTGGACGTGTCTGACGTTAGCGAAACCATCACCAGCATCCGTGAAGACGTGTTCAAGACCACCATCGATGGCTACATTCAGCCGCAGTCGCTGGAAGAAGAGTGGGACATTCAGGGGCTGACAGAGCGCCTGAAAAACGACTTCGATCTGGATATGCCAATCGCTGAATGGCTGGATAAAGAGCCTGAGCTGCACGAAGAAACGCTGCGTGAGCGCATTCTCGAAAAAGCGAAGGAAGAATACCTGCGCAAAGAAGAAGTGGTTGGCACCGAGATGATGCGCAACTTCGAGAAAGGCGTGATGCTGCAGACGCTGGATTCCCTGTGGAAAGAGCATTTGGCGGCGATGGACTACCTGCGCCAGGGCATCCATCTGCGTGGTTATGCGCAGAAGGATCCTAAGCAGGAGTACAAGCGCGAGTCTTTCAACATGTTCGCCACCATGCTGGAATCATTGAAGCATGAAGTGATCAGCGTACTGAGCAAGGTACAGGTGCGGATGCCGGAGGAGGTTGAAGCGCTGGAGCTGCAACGTCGTGAAGAAGCTGAGCGCTTGGCCAAACAGCAACAGCTGAGCCACTATGAAGAAAATGCTCTGGTCACCGAAGATCCGAATGCGCCGGCAACGGCGGAACGTAAAGTAGGGCGCAACGATCCGTGCCCATGCGGTTCCGGTAAAAAATACAAACAGTGCCACGGTCGTCTGCAGAACTAAGACCGGCAGTGTTTAACCAATAAAACCCAGGGGTTCAGCATGCTGAGCCCCTGTTTTTTAGGGCGTTTGCCGCGCCCGACAAATCTATCAGGAGGATGTGATGAAACATCTGAACATCGCCGTTGGCATTATTCGTAACGCCCAGCAGGAAATCTTTATTACGCGTCGCGCCGCCGATTCGCATATGGCCGGCTTCTGGGAGTTTCCAGGCGGTAAGATTGAGCAGGGGGAGACACCGGAGCAGGCACTCAACCGTGAACTGCAGGAAGAAACCGGGATTGAAACCGAGCGCGCAGAGCTACTGGAAGTGCTTGAACACCGGTTTAGCGATCGTATTGTGACGCTGAATTTTTATCTGGTGGAAGGTTGGGCAGGCGAACCCTTTGGCCGTGAAGGCCAGCCTATGCGCTGGGTGAAGCAGGCTGATTTACGGGAGGAGGAATTCCCGGAGGCCAATGTCAGTATTATCAAACTGTTGGTGGCACAGGCGAGCGCTGCACAGTAAAACGAGCGGCCTGGCAGAGACCAGGCCGACAAAAGACGAGCGATCAACGATCGTCTTGTTCACTCCATTCTTCGCTTTCCGACAGATCGCTGTTGCTGGGAATGCGCTTCTCTTCATCGGCCCACTCGCCCAAATCAATTAACTGACAGCGCTTGCTGCAAAACGGGCGGAACGGGCTGACTTCACCCCAAACCACGCCTTTGCCACAGGTTGGGCATTTCACTACGGTCGTCATATCTGTTCCTTACTCCCTTCCAACACGTGAAAGGTTTTTATGTCATTGGGTTAGCAACAGGCCAACTCAAAGGTTAATCGTTCCGGTACCACACCAAGCTCACTGTCCAGCGGCAGGAAGCGGATCGCATAGCGCGTCTTATGGCCGGAAATCTGCGGGTAAAGCTGATGGGCCAGATTGATGCGCAAGCGCAACAGATCGGCGCCTTCCGCGTTATCCTGGAAGAAACCGTTCAAACTGATCTGATTGCGAAACGGACCGGACTGACGGATCAGATCCAGCACCATGATCAGCGCCTGGTTCAGGGGCTCCAGCGTTTGCTGCCATTTGTTGACGTCATCATCTCGTTCTTGCTGTGGGGCATGCATCCACATGTGCAGCGTCGGTAAATCAAAGCTGCAACACCCGCCCGGAATACTCAGACGTTGACGCACCAGGCTAATCAGCCGGTCTTCACGCAGCGATTGGCCGAGGCGGGGAGCAGACATCAGTGCTGCCGCGCGTTGTTTCAACTGGTTGCGCAACTGATCCACCAGCGACATATCGACGCCTGGCACATCGGCCCATGCCAGCAACTTTTGTTGCTGACGTTCCAGCTCTTTCAGTAACTCTGTACGCACTTCACCGCGTTCCAGTACGTCGAGCAGATCGGCGACGGTGCGGAAGAAGGTCAGGGCGATAGCTGTTTCGCTCAATGCCCGCTGGCCATGCAACTGCTGCAGTAAAAACTCCATACGCAACCAGGTGCGCATTTTTTCATTCAACGGGTGTTCAAAAAGAACGCTTGGGGAAACATCACTCATTCAGTTTAATCCTGTCGGGTCGCTGATGCCGCCAGCTCAAGGTAACGGCGATGCAGTGCGGCAACCAATGGCTCTATCCCCTGAGCGGTGCCGCTATTATCAATTATGTCATCTGCAGCGGCCAAGCGCTGCTCGCGCGTGACCTGCGCGGACAGTATGTTCTGTGCCTGCTGACGACTGATACCGTCGCGGGCGATGGTTCTGGCCAACTGAGTCTCGCTGTCAACATCGACCACCAGCACGCGATCGGCGCGCGCCTGCAGGTTGTTTTCCACCAGCAGGGGAACCACCCAAAGTGCATAGGGGCTGGTGACTTGCGCCAGTTGGCGTTGGGTTTCCTGATGAATCAGCGGGTGCAGCAGTTGGTTCAGCCAGCGCTTTTCATCAGGGTTACTGAAGATACGCTGGCGCAGTGCGGCACGGTTAAGCCTGCCGTCTGACTGCAACATTTCATTACCAAATCGTTCGACGATGGCAGCCAATGCAGGGGCACCAGGCTCGACAACCTGCCGGGCGATGATGTCCGCGTCGACCACCATCACGCCGTGGCGGGCAAAGGCGTCTGCCACGGTTGACTTACCGCTGCCGATACCCCCTGTCAACGCAACAATGTAGGCCATGGTAGGGAATGCACCTGATGTTCATAAAAAAATAATAGACGAATCATAAAGCGATCGCGCAGAAGTGCAAGTCAGCAGGCGGCGCTTGTCTGGTTGCTGGCACCGTACGGTGATAAAAAGCGCAGCCGGAAAGGGAAAATGAGCGGGAGGTCACACTGCGTATTCGCAGGTAAATTTGTCGGATTGTAGCGTAAATAAAGGAGAATTCGCAGTCTTGTCCGGCGATTATTAGCGAGTATGATAACGACACTGGAACTGGCATTAATCTACCCGTCGCCTTTCAAGCCGCAGCGTTGTTGACTGCACTTGCTCACCCCAGTTACTTACTTAAGTAAGCTCCTGGGGTGAGCAAGCTGGCTGCCTAGCTGCAACTTGAAATTCATAGGGTATAGGTTCGAATACTATCCTGCGATCCGTCGCCATAAACCAGGAAATCATAAGTCATGCGTATTGAAGAAGATTTGAAGTTAGGCTTTAAAGATGTGCTGATTCGCCCTAAACGCTCCACATTGAAAAGCCGTTCAGAAGTTGAACTGGAGCGTCAGTTTACCTTCAAACATTCTGGCTTGAGCTGGTCCGGCGTACCGATTATCGCTGCCAACATGGACTCGGTCGGCACCTTCAGCATGGCAGAGGCCCTGGCTTCCTTCGACGTACTCACCGCCGTACACAAACACTACACCGTTGAACAATGGGCCGCATTTGTGCAGCGTGTACCGGCATCGGTGCTGCGTCACGTGATGGTATCAACCGGCACCTCCGAAGCTGATTTTGTGAAGATGCAGCAAATTCTGGCCTTGTCGCCGGGGCTGAAGTTTATCTGTATCGACGTCGCTAACGGTTACTCCGAGCATTTTGTCGCCTTCTTGCAGAAAGCGCGCGAGGCCTGCCCAAACCATGTGATCTGTGCCGGTAACGTGGTCACCGGTGAAATGGTGGAAGAGCTTATCCTGTCCGGTGCCGATATCGTTAAAGTGGGTATTGGCCCTGGGTCCGTCTGCACCACCCGGGTGAAAACCGGCGTGGGTTACCCGCAGCTGTCTGCGGTGATCGAGTGTGCCGATGCGGCACATGGCCTGGGCGGCCAGATTGTCAGTGATGGCGGCTGCTCGGTACCGGGCGACGTAGCGAAAGCCTTTGGTGGTGGCGCAGACTTCGTCATGTTGGGTGGAATGCTGGCCGGTCATGACGAGTGCGAAGGCACCGTAGTGGAAGAGAACGGCGAGAAATTCATGCTGTTTTACGGCATGAGTTCCGAGTCAGCGATGAAACGCCACGTCGGCGGTGTTGCCCAGTACCGTGCGGCCGAAGGTAAAACCGTCAAGCTGCCATTGCGTGGCGAGGTTGAGTTTACCGTCCGTGACATTCTCGGTGGCCTGCGCTCCGCTTGCACTTATGTCGGTGCAGAGCGTCTGAAAGAGCTGACCAAACGCACCACCTTTATCCGCGTAGCGGAGCAGGAAAACCGTGTGTTCGGCAGCAACTGATTTAGTCTGACCAAACCTTGGGTGCCGTTCGGTGCTGCACTCAAGGTTCTCCAGGCGTTATCCCAATACGTTCCCCAATTGAAATATCGGCAGGTACATGGCGATCACCAGCGTGCCGACGATCCCACCCACCACCAGCATCAATATCGGTTCCAGCGTTTGTGCCAGCGTATCGGCTAACTCAAAAATTTGCTGCTCATGCCACAGCGCCAGTTTGCCTAACAGCGTATCCAACGAACCAGACTCTTCGCCCACCCGCACCAACTGCTGACACAAGGTGGGGAAAAGCGCCTGCTGCCCCAATGCGCTGTGGAAAGTCTGGCCTTGCGCAATCTGTTGCTGCACCCTCTCAATCGCCTGGCGGTAAAATAAATTATCTACCGACAGCGCTGCGGCGTTCAGCCCTTCAATCAGCGTGAGCCCGGCCTGCTGAGTCATGGCCAAAATACGAAATATTTGGCTCAGGCAGCCGCCTTTGATCAATTGTGCAATCAGCGGCAGGCGCAGCAATACGGCCTGTTCGCGTCTGCGCCAGTGTGGTTGCGGGTGCAGTCGGCGAAAATAGGCAAATAGCGTGCAGCCCAGTATCGCCGCCAGCCAGGGGCCGCCATGAATCAACAGAGTGGAAAGGTTCAGCAGCCCCTGGGTAAACCACGGCAGTGGAGCATCGAAAGACTGGTAGACGCCGGCAAATTCCGGCAGCACCATGACCAACATCAGAATACTCACCAACAGCGCCACTGCGCAGACGAATAAGGGATAACGCAGCGCTTTAACCACTTTCTTCTGCAATTTTTGCTGCGCTTCCTGTTGCTGGGCCAGTTGCAGGCAGCACTCATCCAGGTGGCCGGTCAGTTCTCCGATGGCGATCAACTGGCGGTAGATCAGAGGGAAGATGGCGTGTTGCCCGGCGATAACCTCTGAAAACGGCTGCCCTTGCTGCACCTGTTCGCCTACCTCGCGCAGCAGGCAACGCCAGGCTGCGGACGGGTGTTCGGTCGCCAGCAACTGCAAGCCGCTGACCAGCGGCAACCCGGCCTGCAACAGGGTGGCAAGCTGGCGGGTGAACTGGATCAAGGGCTCTCCGCGCCACTGGCTGGGGGCAATGCGTTTCCCGCTGTTAATCTGGCAGGGTTGCAACCCTTGTTCGATCAGCCACTGACTAACCCTGTTTTTTTCGCTGCTCATCAGCTCGCCCTGGCGTAGTTGGCCCTGCGGATCAATCGCCTGCCAGAGGAAAAGGCGCAGCGCTTTCACACGGGCTTCTCACCGGCAATGTTGCCGACAATGCGGTACACCTCCTCCAGCGAGGTGACGCCTTGTGAAACCAGCGTTAACCCAGCCTGCAGCAGCGTGATTTGCCCTTGCTGCCGGGCGATCTCGGCCAGTTGACCGGGAGCCGCCCCCTGCAACAGACCGCTCTGCACTTCCGGGGTGATGGTTAGCAATTCATACACCCCGGTGCGGCCGTAGTAGCCGCCAAAGCAGTGCTCGCAGCCGTCAGCCTGCCAGGGCAGCAAGGGCGTGGCCCAAATCGCTGTGGGGAAGCGTATCGTCTGGCTTTGCTGATGGCGGCAGTGGCTGCAAAGTTTACGCACCAGCCGTTGGGCGATCACCAGCTTCAGGCAAGCGGCAATCAGATAGCCGGGAATGCCCATATGGGTCAGCCGTGTCAGGGTTTCGCTGGTGGAGTTGGTGTGCAAGGTGGATAGCACCAGATGACCGGTTTGTGCGGCTTTCACCGCGATCTCTGCGGTTTCCCGATCACGGATCTCACCGATCATGATCACGTCCGGATCTTGTCGCAGTAGCGCGCGTAAAACGCGGGAAAAATCCAGATCGGTTTTGGCATTAATCTGCGTCTGGTTAACGCCGAACAGTGGGATCTCGATCGGATCCTCGACGCTGCACAAATTACTTTGTGCGTCATTCAACTGGCGTAACCCGCTGTACAGCGTGACGGTTTTGCCGCTACCGGTCGGACCGGTAACCAGGATCATACCCTGTGGGCAGGACAACGCGGCGGCAAACTGTGCCAGTGCCGTCGGATCCATCCCCAACCGATCCAGCGGCAGCTCCTGGCGCTCGGTTTGCAGGATCCGCAGCACCACTTTTTCGCCGTGCAGCGTGGGCAGGGTGGCGATGCGCATTGAGTAACTGGCGTTATCCAATTGCACACTGAGCTGGCCATCTTGCGGCAGGCGACGTTCGGCGATATCCAACTGTCCCATAATCTTCAGCCGGGCGCAGAGGCGAGCGGCGAGCACAAAAGGCGGTGAGGTTATCGTCTGCAGTACCCCATCAATACGCAGCCGGATACGCAGAGCCTGTTGGTAGGGCTCGAAATGAATATCCGAGGCACGTCGTTGAATGGCGATGCGCAGCGCCTGATTGATAAACTGCACTACGGGTGCGTCACTGTCATCGTTTAAGGAAGGCGTGTCAGGCCCAACTTCTGATGCGTCTTGCGCAGGGCGATCGTCCTGTATTTGACGCTGGTTCAGTTCCAGCTCCAGCCGGGCTGCTGGCCACTGTTCCAAATGAATGCGCTTGCCGGTGGCGAAACGCAGCGCCGACAACAGCGCCTGTGGTGCCTCCTCCGTCAGGGCTACGCTCAGGCTGTGCTGGTCTTCGCTGAGAGCCAGCGCCTGATAACGGCGGCACAGCGCATGGATTTCGTCGCTGATTGTCGTACTCATGGTGTTGGTGCCGTTGCGGTGGTGTCAAAACGGAAAACTTCCTGACAGGTTTCCTGCAGATTGACGTTGGCGCTGGTGCATTGGCGTGTCCAGCGTGTCAGCCCGCCGGTGTTTTGGGTGGGGGTCAGTGCGACCGTTAGCCCCAGCAGCGTTTGCGTACCGGTCAGCGAGATCACCCCCTGGCTGACCTGGACGGCACTGACGTAACGTGAGGCGTCACCGGTCGGGATACCTTGGCTGCCGGCGTTACAACCGGTTGGTGCGCCACTGTCGAGCACGCACAGCTCAACGGCCAGCTTATACGGCGTCATGGTTTGCAGCATGTCGGTCATCGCTGCTTTTTGGATATAGCGCTGGTAGGCGGGAATGCCTATGGCGCTGAGGATCGCGATAATGGCGATCACCACCATCAGTTCGATCAGGGTAAAACCGCGCTGTGTTTCCATTTGTTGTTGCCTCCATATGAATGTGGAGGCAAAGGTAAGCGCACAGGGCGTGGGCTTCGAGCGGGTTATGGCGGTTTTGGGGCGCAGTTCCACAGCAATTTATTAGCATTGCAGCGGAAGGAGAAAAGATGGGGCGAGCTGCACAATTCTGACGAGAAAATACCTCCCCGGCTGGCCAGGGAGGTCTGGATGGCGGAGATTATTTAAAGCGCATTGACAGATCGAGCGCGGTTACGTGCTTGGTCAGGGCCCCCACCGAGATGTAGTCCACACCGGTTTCGGCGAAGGTACGCAGGGTTTCGCTGGTCACGTTACCTGAAACTTCCAGTTGAGCACGGCCCTGCGTTTGCGCCACGGCGGTACGCATCATCTCGACGCTGAAGTTATCCAGCATGACGATGTCGGCACCGGCGTCCAGCGCCTGCTGCAGTTCATCCAGCGATTCGACTTCTACTTCGACCGGTACGTCGGCATGCAGCCAGAAAGCCTTCTCGACCGCCTGTTTAATCGAACCGGAGGCAATGATGTGGTTTTCCTTGATCAGGAAGGCATCGGAAAGCCCCAGACGGTGGTTACTGCCGCCACCGCAGAGTACGGCATATTTCAGCGCGGTACGCAGTCCCGGTAGGGTTTTGCGGGTATCCAGCAGGCGAGTTTGCGTGCCCTGTAATAGCGCCACATAGCGGCTGACTTCGGTCGCGACGCCGGAAAGCGTCTGTACAAAATTCAATGCGGTGCGCTCACCGGTCAACAACACCCGCGCCGGGCCGGTCAGTTTGCAGAGCGGTTGGTCGGGGAC
Source organism: Serratia proteamaculans (assembly GCF_946227095.1). Lineage (GTDB taxonomy): Bacteria > Pseudomonadota > Gammaproteobacteria > Enterobacterales > Enterobacteriaceae > Serratia > Serratia proteamaculans_E. Next base: position 118,708 of record NZ_CAMISV010000005.1, on the reverse strand, counting down.
CAGGCTATCGCCGTCCGCCACCAGCCATTCCACCTTCACCTGGTTACCCAGTTGGATGAAGACTTCGTTCAGCCAGCGTTGGCCGCAAAATATGCCGGGCTCGCGGGTGATAATGGTGGCTTCGGCCTGGGTGTCGGCCGGTAATAATTGCGCGGTAATATCGCGTTCGGCATCGACTTCACCACCCAGGTCTTCACGCAGCGCCTGGGCAACGGCATAAGGGATATCGCTTTCAATTCGTTCAAGAAGCTCGGTGCGGCGACTGTCGGCACTGTAGCGGCGTGTCGGCATAGAAAACTCCGAAATGGACGGTAATATCGTAGGGGGAACATGCTACTCTGTTGCCATGATAAGTACCACCGCAGCGCGGTGGCCGCGTAACTAATCTGGCATAAAACCGATCCAGGTCCGATATTTGATCGGGATTTAAATCTGGCATCTCTGGAACAACCCGACAAGCCCGATGACGCTATGCTTGGAACAATGGAAAGGGAGAGGAGTCGCTAATGACGCTGTTTACGCTGTTACTGGTTCTGGCGTGGGAACGTTTGTTCAAGCTGGGTGAGCATTGGCAGTTGGACCATCGGCTGGAGGTGGTGTTTCATCGGTTGCACCGCTTTTCGCTGGCACAGACGTTGCTGATGACCCTGGCCTGGATGGTGGTGGTCGGCGGGATCCTGTGGCTGGCTCAAGGGCTGTTTTTCGGCGTAGTGACGTTGTTGCTGTGGATTGTTATTGATTTGCTGTGCGTGGGGGCTGGCATCAAGCGCAAACACTATCGCGCCTATCTGAAGGCGGCGCGGCAGGGGGATGTTCATGCCAGCGACCAGATGGCGGAGGAGCTGGCATTGATCCACGGTTTGCCGGTGGATTGCAGCGAAGAGCTGCGCCTGCGCGAACTGCAAAATGCGTTGCTGTGGATTAACTTCCGTTATTATCTGGCACCGCTGTTCTGGTTCGTGGTCTGTGGGCCTTACGGACCGATTGCGCTGGCGGGCTACTCCTTCCTGCGTGCTTACCAGACCTGGCTGGCGCGCCACAATACCCCGCTGGAGCGTTCGCAGTCGGGTATCGATCATCTGTTGAACTGGTTGGACTGGATCCCGGTGAGGCTGGCAGGCGTGGCTTACGCTCTGTTTGGGCATGGTGAGAGAGCGCTACCGGCGTGGTTTGCGTCGCTGGGCGATCTCCATTCTTCTCAGTATCAGGTGCTGACACGGCTGGCGCAGTTCTCACTGGCTCGCGATCCGCATATGGATCCGGTGCAGACTCCGCGGGCGGCGGTAACCCTGGCCCGCAAGGTGACCATGATTATCGTGGTGGTGGTGGCACTGCTGACGATTTACGGCACCTTGCTTTGACGGCAAAATGTGAAAATAAAAAACGGGCGCTCAGCGCCCGTTTTTTATTGGATGGTCGAAACTTACAGCTTGGCGAAGCAGCGGCGTGCAGCATCGACAGTGCGCTGAATGTCTTCCTTGCTGTGCGCAATAGACATAAAGCCGGCTTCGAAGGCCGAAGGCGCCAGATAAACCCCTTCCTCCAGCATCAGATGGAAGAAGCGCTTAAAGCGCTCTACATCGCACTGCATCACGTCCTGGTAGCTGGTGACAGACGGCGCATCGGTAAAGAACAGGCCGAACATGCCGCCAACGTGGTTCACCACCAGCGCGACATTTTCTTCTTTCGCCGCGTGCAGCAGGCCGGTTGCCAGCATATCGGTCAGTTCGGTCAGCGTCTGGTGGACACCGACTTGTGAAACTTCGGTCAGACAGGCAAAGCCGGCCGCCATGGCAATCGGGTTACCGGACAGCGTGCCCGCCTGATAGACCGGGCCGGTAGGTGCCAGCGCCGCCATCACTTCACGACGGCCGCCGAACGCGCCAACAGGCATGCCGCCACCGATGATTTTACCCAGACAGGTGAGGTCAGGCTCCACATCGTAATAGGCCTGTGCCCCGGCCAGCGCCACACGGAAGCCGGTCATGACTTCGTCGATAATTAGCAGCGCACCGTACTTGTCGCACAAAGCGCGCAGGCCCGGCAGGAATTCTGGCAGAGGTGGCACGCAGTTCATGTTACCGGCGACCGGCTCGACGATGATGCAGGCGATCTCGGAAGGGTACTGTTCAAATGCGGTACGTACCGAATCGAGATCGTTAAAGGTGCAGGTCAGGGTGTGTTTGGCGAAGTCGGCCGGCACGCCCGGTGAGTTTGGCTGGCCCAGGGTCAGCGCGCCGGAGCCGGCTTTCACCAGCAGGCAGTCGGCATGACCATGGTAGCAGCCTTCAAACTTGATGATTTTATCGCGGTTGGTATAGCCGCGCGCCAGGCGAATGGCACTCATGGTGGCTTCGGTACCCGAGTTCACCATCCGCACCATATCCATGGTCGGCACCAGTTCGGTGACCAGCTCCGCCATTTTGACTTCCATCTCGGTGGGGGCGCCAAAGCTCAGACCGCGCTGCGCCGCTTCGATGACCGCGTTGCGGATCGCCGGGTGGTTGTGCCCCAGTACCATTGGGCCCCAGGAACCGACGTAGTCGATATAGGCTTTGCCGTCGACGTCGAACAGGTAAGCCCCGTCCGCCCGTTCGATAAACAGTGGCACACCGCCAACGCCGTTGAATGCACGCACCGGAGAGTTAACCCCGCCTGGGATTACCTGTTTTGCCTGGGCATACAGACTTTCGGACTTGCTGTGTAAGCTCATAAATCGGCTCCTGGATTCTGTTTTGAATGATTTGACCGCGCTATTCTAGTGAAGTGTTCGCCGATATGAAACGATCACAGTCAGATACCTATTTTGAGGGGCGGTCAGGCAACGGGTAGGCTAGAATAATCAGCTGGCCTATTTGTATTACATTTAATTCCATTAATGAATAACCCATTATGACTGAATTACAGCAACAGCCGCCGCTAGCGCGAGCTCCACGTCTGAAACGCAGTGACGCGGTGCGTCAGCTTATGCGCCGTGATAAAACGCCGATAGCGATCCTGTTAATGGCGGCAGTGGTGGGAGCCCTGGCGGGCTTGCTCGGCGTGGCGTTCGATAAAGCGGTGGATTGGGTGCAGCAGCAGCGTTTGTCCGGGCTGGCACAGGTCGCCGATTATTGGATCCTGGTTTGGCCGCTGGCCTTTATTATTTCTGCCCTGCTGGCGGTGCTGGGGTACTACCTGGTACATCGCTTTGCCCCGGAGGCGGGCGGTTCGGGTATCCCGGAGATCGAGGGGGCGTTGGAAGAGCTGCGTCCGGTGCGCTGGTGGCGCGTGATCCCGGTGAAGTTTATCGGCGGCATGGGTACGCTGGGGGCAGGCATGGTACTGGGCCGTGAAGGGCCGACGGTACAAATGGGCGGTAATGTCGGGCGCATGGTGCTGGATATCTTCCGCATGCGTGGCGCCGAAGCGCGTCATTCGTTATTGGCCACGGGGGCGGCGGCTGGGCTTTCTGCTGCCTTCAACGCGCCGCTGGCCGGTATTCTGTTTATCATTGAAGAGATGCGTCCGCAGTTCCGCTATAACCTGATCTCGATTAAAGCGGTGTTTATCGGCGTTATCATGTCGAGCGTGGTATTCCAGTTGTTTAACGGTGAAGGCTCGGTGATTGCGGTGGGCAAGCTCTCCTCGGCGCCGATTAACACCCTTTGGTTGTATCTGGTGCTCGGGGCGATCTTTGGCGCGGTGGGCGTTATGTTCAATGCGTTGATTTTCCGCACTCAGGACATGTTCGCTCGTCTGCACGGCGGCAAAATGCGCAAGGTTTTGCTGATGGGCGGCTTGCTTGGCGGCATCTGCGGCATTCTGGGGTTGATTCAGCCAGAAGCGGCAGGCGGGGGCTTTGGGTTGATCCCGATCGCAGCGGCAGGTAATTACAGCGTCGGCATGCTGATGTTTATTTTTATCACCCGGGTGATCACCACGCTGTTATGTTTCGGCTCCGGTGCGCCGGGTGGGATTTTTGCCCCTATGCTGGCATTGGGCACGTTGTTTGGTACTGCCTTTGGCCTGGCCGGTGCCCACCTGTTCCCGGCGTACGGCATTGAGGCCGGTACCTTTGCCATTGCCGGGATGGGCGCCCTGTTTGCTGCCACGGTACGTGCGCCCCTGACCGGGATCGTGCTGGTGCTGGAAATGACCGATAACTACCAGCTCATACTGCCAATGATCATTACCTGCCTTGGTGCTACGCTGGTAGCGCAGTTCCTCGGGGGTAAGCCGTTGTATTCCTCAATATTGGCCCGTACCTTACAGCGTCAGGAAGCGTTGCAGACGCGCGAAGCGGCAGATAAAACAGGTAAAGAAAATACAACAAATGCGGTGAATACTTGAACGGAACACTCAGGTATTGGATAATCATTAACATTAATCCGGCCGCCATTGTAGCGACCTGATGCAGAACAATGTTGGGAGTAAAGAGTATGAGTGATGAAACAGCACTGCCACTGCAATTTACCGAGGCAGCAGCAAGCAAGGTTAAAGTCCTGATTTCTGACGAAGAAAACCCGAATCTGAAGTTGCGGGTTTACATTACCGGTGGCGGTTGCAGCGGATTCCAGTACGGCTTCACTTTTGACGACAAGGTCAACGATGGTGACATGACCATCGAGAAGCAGGGCGTTGCGCTGGTGGTTGACCCGATGAGCCTGCAATATCTGGTCGGCGGTTCGGTCGATTATACCGAAGGGCTGGAAGGCTCACGCTTCGTGGTGACCAACCCGAACGCCAAAACTACCTGCGGCTGCGGCTCCTCGTTCAGCGTCTGATCGTGCCAGCAGCAGTATAAAACCCGCCAACCTCACCGGTTTGCGGGTTTTTTTGTCGCTACCATTCTACGGTCACCAGTTCCTGGTGAGACTCGTTTTCACTCTCGGCCTGCAACGGGCTACGGGTGATTTTAGGCTGGGTATCGGCCGTACCGCCGCATTTTACCTGGGGTACGGAATCGTCGATATGCACGCTGCACTTTGGGACGATGGTCAGGCTGACGCCGATTTGTCCGCTGGTGGCACCGGCGTAAACGAGCGGGCTGCACAGCAGCACACTGAATAAAAAGAGAATATTTTTCATAATTTGGGGAATAGCCATCCGTAAGCAATCACATAATGGCTTATCGGCAAAAAGTTAATAAGATTTAACAGGGTGGGAAAATAATTAACCTGACGTTAAATAGTTTATTACATTGTTTTCCCTGCATTTTTCAGGCGTTGATAATAACACTTTGCTTGTTTTTTAGTCGAAAATTCTGTTTTAAAATGTGACTGCCTGATAAGGCTCCGCCCGTAGATCGGGCGGAGGGATTAGCGTTCGAGGATAAAGGCGGGCAGTTTCAGGTGCCAGCGAATGGCCGCCAGGCGTATCGCTAGCGTGATGCCCATACCGAGCATCATCGCCTGCTGCAGCGGCATACCGAAGGTGGCATAGGCCGTAGCATGCACAATGCCGCCGATGATGCAGGCGGTGGCGTAAATTTCAGTTCGCAGGATCATCGGGATTTCCCGCGCCAGCACATCACGGATAATGCCGCCGCCAACCCCGGTGATCACGCCCATGCAGATCGCCACCAGCGGACTGGCGCCGGCGGCGAAGGCTTTATTGACCCCGATACCGACGAATACGGCCAGCCCGACGGCATCGAGCACCGGCAGGATCCATTTGGGCAGACGGCGCGGCTGGCGTACCAGTAGCAGCGTCAGTACGCAGGTGATCATGGCGACCACCAGGTCGGTCGGGTCTTTCACCCAGAATACCGGCCCGTTGGCCAATGCCATGTCGCGAATGGTGCCGCCACCGACTGCCGTGACCACGCCCAGTACCAGCACGCCGAACGGATCCATCCGCAGCTTGCCCGCCAGCAAGACGCCGGAGATGGCGAAAACCGCGGTGCCGAGAATATCCAGCCAGAACACCAGCATTAATGGATCTCCGCCAGTTGGCTGCACAGTTGCTGCGCCGCGAGCATGATGCGTGGGCCGGCGCGGTTGAACCAGTCGCCATTCACCGCAAGCACCGGTACCTGTAATTGCGGTGCCCAGAAGGCTTTCACGCTGGCGATTTCTTTTTGGTCGCCGGTAATGACGATGGCCTGCGGTTGGCGAGCCAGTACCTGTTCGCGGCTGATTTGCGGCCACGGCATACGGCTGTCGGCAAAGATATTCTCTGCGCCACACAACGACAGCACCTGGCTTTGCAAGGTGGCGCCGGAGCTGGTGAACAGCGGCTGGGTACCGAATTGCAGCATCACCCGTCGTGGCTGACTGTGCGGATATTTTGCTTTCAGCGCAGCAATTTGCTGACGGATCGCGTCTGCCGCCCGATGCGCTTGCTCAGGGTGCGGGCTGTATTGAGCCAGGTCATCCAGCCGCTGGGCGATGTCATCAATGGTGGTGGCATCGGCATAAAAGATCGGGATACCAAAAGCGGCGAGCTGATCCAGCACCCGCTGCGGGTTGCCGCCGCGCCAGGCCAGGATCAGATCCGGCTTCAGCGCCAGCACTCGCTCCAGATTGATCCCTTGCCAGGAGGCGACTTGTTCCAGCCTCCTGGCCTCTGGTGGGTAGTCGGAATAAGCACTGACTGCCAGCAAGGTCTCGCCCATGCCGGCAGCATAGGCAAGTTCAGTGGTGTTGGGAGCCAGGCTGATCACCCGTTGGGCGGCGCCGGCAGGCAGCGCCATCCATAAGGCCAGCAGCCACAGCAGGGCTGAAAAGCGTCGTGTCACATCAACCGCGCTTAGCCAGGGTTTGCAGCATGGCGTTGACCATCAGCGTAGATTGCTTGGCAGCCACGGTAAGGAACTCGTCAAAACTCATGTGCGATTCACTGTCGGCCACGTCAGAGATAGCGCGCACGACGACAAACGGCGTAGCGAACAGGTGGCAAACGTGCCCGACGGCCGCCGCTTCCATTTCTACCGCGGCCACGGTTGGGAAGGTGGCGCGGATGCGGGCCAGCGGCTCGGCGCCGTTAATGAAAGCATCACCGCTGCAGATCAGGCCGCGTACGGCATTCAGGTTCAGCTGTTTGATGCAATCTTCCGCCAGCGCAATCAGCGCGTCGTCTGCCACGAACGCTGCCGGGCAGCCGGCCATCTGGCCTGGCTCATAGCCAAAAGCGGTCACGTCGGCATCGTGGTAGCGCACTTCTTCGGACACCACGATATCACCGACCTTCAGCGTGCTGGCCAGGCCACCGGCGGAACCGGTATTGATCACCAGATCCGGCTTGCAGTGTTCCAGCAGCAGAGTGGTGCCCATGGCGGCAGAAACCTTGCCGATGCCAGACTTCAACAGCGCCACGTCAACGCCGCCGATCTGGCCGGTATAGATTTCACAGCCCGCGCGTTGAAGGGTCTGACGGTTTTCGATTTGATCGCGCAGCAGGGTGACTTCCTGCTCCATTGCGCCGATGATGCCTACTTTCATAAATAACACTCACTGATTGGGTGTGGGAATTTCGCCATAGTCTATCATGGCTCTCATAGAGAGATAATCCGTTGCATATGCCGTCGGGAATTGTTATCACGGGGGCAGGGTACAACGGCGGAGAAACAGATGTCCGGGATCGACTTTAAGCAGAAAATCAGCTTCCAACGGCCATTCAGCAAGCCAATTGAAGCCGAGGAAGAATACGACATTGTCCGACAGTTCGAGAGCGATCGCGGGCGCATAGTCAATTCCGCCGCCATTCGCCGTTTGCAGCAAAAAACCCAGGTGTTTCCTCTCGAGCGTAACGCGGCGGTTCGCAGTCGCCTGACGCACTCGATGGAGGTGCAGCAGGTTGGAAGGCATATTGCCAAAGAGATCCTCAATCGTTTTAAACAGGACGGGCGAATCGATGAACTCGGCCTGACGAAACTGCTGGATCCCTTTGAAAGCATTGTTGAAATGGCCTGTCTGATGCACGACATCGGCAACCCGCCCTTTGGACACTTTGGTGAGTCGGCGATTAACAACTGGTTTTCCCAGCGGCTCGATCCCGCCAGCTGCGGCAGTGAGCCGGCCAGTAACGATCGTTGTCAGGTCAGCGCGCTACGCCTGCACGAAGGCGAGAGCGATCTTAACCGCCTGCGCAGCCGCATCCGTCACGATCTCAGTCATTTCGAAGGCAATGCCCAGGCGATCCGGCTGGTGCACAGCCTGCTGAAGCTTAACCTGACCTATGCGCAGGTGGGTTGTATCCTGAAATATACCCGCCCGGCTTATTGGGCCAGCGACATTCCCACCAGCCATAACTACCTGATGAAAAAACCGGGCTTCTATCTGGCGGAAGAGGCATTTGTCGATCGGCTGCGGCGTGAGCTGAATATGGGTGAGTTCGACCGTTTCCCATTGACCTATATAATGGAAGCCGCTGACGATATTTCCTACTGCGTGGCCGATCTTGAAGATGCGGTAGAAAAAAACATTTTCACCGTCGAGCAGCTTTATCAGCACTTAACCCAGGAATGGGGGGCGGTGTCGCCGGGCGATTTGTTTGATAAAACCGTGGCCAGCGCTTTTCGCAAGATCGATCGCGGTGGCGCGCGACGCAGCAGCGAAGACCAGTTCTTCATGTATTTACGGGTATTCACCGTAGCGCGGTTGGTCCCGCATGCGGCGCAGCGGTTTATTGATAACCTGGAGGCGGTCTATCAGGGGAACTTTAATCAGGCGCTGCTGGAGGACTCCAGCCCGGCTTACCAATTGCTGAAAATATTCAAAAATGTCGCGTTCAAGCACGTGTTCAATCACCCGGAAGTCGAGCAGCTTGAACTGCAGGGATACCGGGTGATCAGCGGCCTGCTGGATATTTACAGCCCGCTGTTGGCGATGCCGCTGGCGGATTTTACCCTGTTGGTGCAGGAAGACAGCCATCGCGCCTATCCGATCGAAACGCGTCTGTTTCATAAGCTGTCTACCAAACATCGACTGGCTTACATAGAAGCGATTGAAGGCCTGCAACACCTGTCGTCCGAGCAGTTGGCGATCCGCGAGTATTATTTCCGTGCGCGTTTGCTGCAGGATTATATCAGCGGTATGACCGATCTTTATGCCTATGACGAATACCGGCGATTAATGGCTGCTGAATAATTCATTCAGCTAATAAATATTATTTTAAGCACTTTGCTGGACGGCGCGTCATCTATTTCGAGTTTTGTAAAGGCGGACAATATTTGTTTACTATTACCAATAACCTGCGCCGGAACTTAGGGGTATTAATACGTTCTGACTATGCACAAAGACCGTAATACTTTCTGAACGACTTTATAAGAGACACACAGATGAAAAAAACCGCATTAGTTCTGAGCGCATTGGCTTTCAGTATTGGTATGGCGATGGGCCCGATGACGGCCAGCGCCGCAGAAACCGCTTCTTCCAGCACTCAGCAATTGCCAAGCCTGGCACCGATGCTGGAAAAAGTGATGCCTTCCGTGGTGAGCATTAATGTTGAAGGCAGCACCACCGTCAACACGGCGAAGATGCCGCCGCAGTTCCAACAGTTCTTCGGTGAAGATTCACCGTTCTGCCAGGACGGTTCACCGTTCCAGGCATCGCCGATGTGTCAGGGCGGTGGGCAGGGTGCACCTGGCCAGGGGACTCAGCAGAAATTCCAGGCGCTGGGCGCTGGGGTGGTGATTGATGCCGCTAAAGGCTATGTGGTGACCAACAACCACGTGGTAGAGAACGCCAATAAAATTCAGGTCCAACTGAACGACGGCCGTAAATTTGACGCCAAGGTGATCGGCAAGGATCCACGTTCCGATATCGCGCTGATCCAGCTGAAAGACTTTAAAAATCTGACGGCGATCAAAATGGCGGACTCCGAGCAACTGCGTGTGGGTGATTACACCGTGGCGATCGGCAACCCGTATGGGTTGGGTGAGACTGCCACTTCCGGCATTGTTTCTGCGCTGGGCCGCAGCGGCTTGAATATCGAGAATTACGAGAACTTTATCCAGACGGATGCGGCGATTAACCGCGGTAACTCCGGCGGTGCGTTGGTTAACCTGAACGGCGAACTGATCGGTATTAACACCGCCATTTTGGCACCGGACGGCGGCAACATCGGTATCGGCTTCGCTATCCCGAGCAACATGGTGAAAAACCTGACGGCGCAAATGGTCGAGTTCGGCCAGGTGAAACGCGGCGAATTGGGCATTATGGGCACCGAGCTGAACTCTGAGCTGGCGAAAGCGATGAAAGTTGACGCACAGCGCGGGGCATTTGTCAGCCAGGTGATGCCGAAATCTTCTGCCGCCAAGGCGGGCATCAAGGCCGGTGACGTGATTGTCACCATGAACGGTAAAGCCATCTCCAGCTTCGCGTCGTTCCGTGCGGAAATCGGTACTTTGCCGGTTGGCAGCAAAATGTCGCTGGGCATTATCCGCGACGGCAAACCGATTACCGTGGACGTCACGTTGGAGCAAAGCTCACAGACTCAGGTTGAATCCGGCAATATCTACACCGGTATCGAAGGCGCCGAACTGAGCAATGGCCAGACAGGCAGCCAGAAAGGCGTTAAGGTGGATAACGTCAAGGCCGGCAGCGCGGCTGCACGTATCGGCCTGAAAAAAGGCGACTTTATCCTGGGGGTTAACCAGCAGCCGATCCAGAATTTGGGCGAACTGCGTAAAATCCTCGACAGCAAACCGTCGGTACTGGCGCTGAATATTCTGCGTGGCGACACCACGCTTTATCTGCTGATGCAGTAATAGCTCCATCGTCCCAATAAAAAGGCACGCTTCGGCGTGCCTTTTTTACTGCGTACGGCATCAGGCCAGATGCGCGCGAGCCGCCTGGCTGACCAGCTCAATCTCATCCAACAGCTCCAGCCACTCCGGCTCCAGCTCATCGTTGCTGACCCCCTGACGCAACTGCTGCTCAAGGTAGAAACACAGCTGTTTCAGGCGGGGTACGCCGCTGTAGCTGCAACTGCCGTGCAGTTTGTGGATCAAATCGAGAATGCCGTCATCCGGCGTACCGTCCAACATCGCTTGCACCCGTCCGCTGACCTGCGGCAGGAAATCGAGCAGCATCTGTAGCAGGTCATGCGCCAGATCGGGCTTGTTCGCGGCCTGACGTAGCGCCAACGGCCAGTCGAGCGACAGCAGCGGTTGATTAAGCGGCGCTTCCGGCTCCGGTTCGCCACTGTAATAACGCGCCAGTACCCGGGTCAGCATCGCTTCGTCAATCGGCTTGGCCAGATAGTCATCCATACCGGCCTGTAACAAATGTTCGCGCTCGCCACTGACCGCATGGGCGGTGACGGCGACGATTGGCGTCGAATTGTGGTGCGGCAGTTGACGGATCAGCTCGCTGGTACGAATGCCGTCAATATTGGGCATCTGGATATCCATCAGGATCAGATCCAGCACGTTGTCGCGCGCCAGCAGCAGCGCTTCTTCCCCGCTTTCACACAGCAGGGTCTTTTCCACCTGTTCGGCCAGCAGAGTGCCAATCAGCTTCAGGTTGGCCGGGTTATCGTCGACCGCCATCACCGTCAGCGGCAGGCGTTTATGTTCCGGCAGGGCGGCGAGGCGCGGCGGTGTTTCCATGCGCAGCAGCGGGAACAGGCGGTTGCTGGTGATCGGCTTGATCAGGCAGCCGGCCGCACCCTGCTGTTTAAGCTGTTCGGCATTGATTTGCGACTGGCAGGGCAGCGCCAGAATTACCCGGTCGGCGATCTTCAATGCCGCCAACAGCTTGCTTTCGTGCTGTGCCATATTCTCGCGGAACGGGATCGGTACTCCTACTAGCAGGAAGTCGTAATTTTTCTTCGGCAACTGGGCCAGCGTTGGCGAATGGGTGATCACCAAATGGGTGACGCTCAGCATGTTCAGCGTCGCCTGTGCCGCCATCGGGTTGGCTTCGATATAGCCCAGGGTCTTGCCTTGCAGATCCGGCAGGTTTGACGGCAGCGACAGCATGCCCTCATGCAGATCAAGAGTGATATGGAACCAGAAGGTCGAGCCGCGATTTAACTGGCTGTGGAAGCAGATATCGCCCCCCATCTCTTTCACCAGCTTCTGGGTGATCACCAACCCCAGGCCGGTACCGCCGTGACGGCGTGAAATACTGGCATCCGCCTGACGAAACGCCTGGAACAGCTGCGACTGCTGCCGTTCGGAGATACCAATGCCGGTATCATGAATTTGCACTTCCAGCTCCATCTGGCGATCCTGCTGGCCACGTAGCTCGACGCGGATATCGATGTTGCCGGTCTCGGTAAATTTGATCGCGTTGCCCAACAGGTTGGTAATGATCTGCTGCAGTCGCAATGAATCGCCAATCACCTGTTCCGGCACGTCGTTGTGCACATCCAGCGTCAGTTCCAGCCCTTTCTCATGGGCGCTGGGGGCCAGCAGCACTATCACTTCGTCCAGTGTTTCACGCAGCGAGAACGGAATATGCTCCAGCACCAGCTTGCCGGCCTCCAGCTTGGAGAAGTCCAGCACGTCGTTGATGATGGTCAGCAGGTTGTTGGCTGAACGCTCGATGGTTTGCAGATAGTCGGTCTGGGTGACGCTCATCTCGGTTTTCAGCATCTGGCGGGTAAAGCCGATCACGCCGTTGAGCGGGGTACGCAGCTCGTGCGACATGTTCGCCAGGAATTCGGATTTGATACGCGCCGCTTCCTGGGCGCGTTTTTTTGCCAGATCCAGCTCAACGTTCTGGATCTCCATCTGCTCCAGCGTTTCGCGCAGGTCGGAGGTGGCCTGATCGATATTCTGCTGCATCTCTTCGTGGTAGGCGGTCAGTGACATTGCCATCGAGTTGATGCCGTTCTTCAGCATGTGCAGTTCGCCGAGCATAAAGCCTTCGACGCGGCTGTCGAGCTGGCCACGGCGGATGCGGTCAACGGTGTTCACCATATTGCGGATCGGGCCGGTAACGTCACGCATCAGGCGGTAAGCAAACAGAATGGCGATACACATGCACAACAGCAGCAGCAGGGTGGAGACAAACACCTCTTTGTATTGCTGCAACCGGACCGACTGCAGATCCAGCTCGATCGCCACATAGCCCAGGCGGTTATCCTGCTGGGGATCGCTGCTGACGGCCTGGTCCGGATATTGGCTCTCTGCCAGGATCGGGGTGCGCAGGATCAGCGAGTCGCCACGCCGTGTCAGCATCAGATCTGTGGGGATAGGCACCCCTTTTGGCAGCTGCAATTGGGTAAAGTTGTGATGATAATTGGAGGTGACAAACAGATTATTCTGCGCGTCGAACACCGTAATGGATCGCACGATGTCTGAATGACGGCGGTGCAACAGGCTGACCAATTGCCTGACCGATTCACGGCTGCGGAACGTCATGCCGTACTCGCTGGCCACCGCCAGCGGTTCGATAATGCTGGCGCCAGCGTCAACCAGCTGTTCCTGCAATTCATTGTAGCGATGCACTACGAAGAAAGTGCTGAGCAACAGACCAATCAACAGCGTTGGGGCCAGAATCAGGATCATCATGCGCGCCCGCAGGCTGTATTTGGTCATGGGATTCCAATGTGGGAAAATTGCCGGACAGGCTCTACTTTAAATGAACCGGCACTCGATCGACAAACTATGGCGCACTTCTTTATTCGGTACCGGTCAGTGAGAGCCTCGAAAAACTGTGCGCTGAAACGCCGTGTTATCAGAGCGACGGGCTACGCTTAGACTTTGGTTGGTGTGACTTTATTCAGATAAATAGCTTATTAAATCAGTTAATGATGGGGCCTGCCCTTGAATGGCAGGCTATTCAACCCAATGATCGGGTATTGGATCTGTTCTGCGGCCTGGGCTTTTTACCCTGCCGTTGGCGTAACGCGCCGCTGCGGTGGCAGGCATAGAAGGTGTTGCCACACCGGGAGCGAATGGGCAATATAATGCACATAAGAATAGGCTGAGTCACGCCAGCTTCTTATCGTCTTGCGCGTGTGTGGGTGTTGGAAATGTTTCCGCATACGGGGCATCTTGAGTCAATGGCGCTGTTGATTAACGGTTTGCGCCAGAGGTCGCTGCAAAGTAGGGAGAGGTTATGGTTGCGGTAAGAAGTGCACATCTGAACACAGCTGGTGAATTTGCTCTCGACGAGTGGATAGCCAGCTTGGGGCTACCTAACCCGCAGTCATGTGAGCGATTAGCCGCAACCTGGCGCTACTGTGAGCAACAGACTCAGAACCATCCCAACGCGTCGCTGTTACTGTGGCGCGGGCTGGAAATGGTTGAAATCCTCTCGACCCTGAGCATGGACAACGACAGCATGCGCGCCGCGCTGCTGTTCCCGCTGGTGGATGCCGGTATCGTGGATGAAGAAACCCTGACCGAAGCCTTCGGCAAGGGCATCACCTACCTGGTACATGGCGTGCGCGATATGGACGCCATCCGCCAACTGAAAGCCACTCAAAATGATTCGATGGCCTCCGAGCAGGTCGACAACGTGCGCCGCATGCTGTTGGCGATGGTGGAGGATTTCCGCTGCGTGGTGATCAAGCTGGCGGAGCGTATCGCTCACCTGCGTGAAGTGAAAGATGCGCCGGAAGACGAACGCGTACTGGCAGCCAAAGAGTGTTCGAATATCTATGCACCGCTGGCCAACCGCCTCGGTATCGGGCAACTGAAATGGGAGTTGGAAGATTTCTGCTTCCGCTACCTGCATCCGGACGAATACAAGCGCATCGCCAAGCTGCTGCATGAGCGCCGCATCGATCGCGAGCAATTTATTGATGACTTCGTCGCTTCGCTGCGCGGTGCTATGGGCGACGAGGGCATCAAGGCGGATATTTACGGCCGCCCGAAACATATTTACAGCATCTGGCGCAAGATGCAGAAGAAGGCGCTGGCATTTGACGAGCTGTTTGACGTGCGTGCGGTGCGCGTGGTGGTCGAGCGCTTGCAGGACTGCTATGCGGCGCTGGGGATTGTGCATACCCACTTCCGCCATCTGCCGGATGAGTTCGACGACTATGTCGCCAACCCGAAACCCAACGGTTATCAGTCGATCCACACCGTGGTGCTGGGGCCGCGTGGAAAAACGCTGGAGATCCAGATCCGTACCCGCCAGATGCATGAAGACGCCGAACTGGGCGTAGCGGCGCACTGGAAATACAAAGAAGGTGCGGTTGCGACGGTGCGCTCCGGTTATGAAGAACGCATTGCCTGGCTACGCAAACTGATTGCCTGGCAGGAAGAGATGGCGGACTCCGGCGAGATGCTCGACGAGGTTCGCAGCCAGGTGTTCGACGATCGGGTTTATGTGTTTACCCCGAAAGGCGATGTGGTGGATCTGCCGGCCGGCTCTACGCCGCTCGACTTTGCCTACCATATTCACAGCGACGTCGGCCACCGCTGCATCGGCGCCAAAATTGGCGGCCGCATCGTGCCCTTTACCTACCAGCTGCGGATGGGCGATCAGATTGAAATCATCACCCAGAAGCAGCCGAACCCGAGCCGCGACTGGCTGAACCCGAACCTGGGCTATGTCACCACCAGCCGCGGACGCTCCAAGATCCACAACTGGTTCCGTAAGCAGGATCGTGACAAGAACATCCTGGCCGGCCGCCAAATGCTGGACAGCGAGCTGGAACACCTCGGCATCAGCCTGAAAGAGGCCGAGAAGCTGTTGATCCCGCGTTACAACATGAATTCGCTGGATGAAATCCTGGCGGCGATTGGCGGCGGGGATATTCGCCTGAATCAGATGGTGAACTTCCTGCAGGGCAAGTTCAACAAACCGAGCGCCGAAGAGCAGGATCGCGAAGCGCTGCGCCAACTGGTTCAGCACAAGGCGCCGGCGGCAACCCGCAGCAAGGACAACGGCCGGGTGGTGGTGGAAGGGGTAGGCAACCTGATGCACCACATTGCCCGTTGCTGCCAGCCGATCCCGGGCGACGACATTGTCGGCTTTATCACCCAGGGACGCGGTATCTCGATCCACCGGGCAGACTGTGACCAACTGGTGGATCTGCAGTCGCACGCGCCGGAACGCATCGTGGACGCGGTGTGGGGCGAGAGCTACTCCAGCGGCTATTCGCTGGTGGTGCGCGTGATGGCCAACGATCGCAGCGGTCTGCTGCGCGACATCACCACTATTTTGGCCAACGAAAAGGTCAACGTGCTGGGCGTGGCCAGCCGCAGCGACACCAAAAAGCAGTTGGCAACCATCGATATGGACATTGAAATCTATAACCAGCAGGTGCTGGGCCGGGTATTGGCCAAGCTAAATCAACTGCCGGATGTGATAGATGCCAAACGACTGCACGGCAGCTAACCTTACATTTTTATCGGGGCCCATATGTTGGGCCCCACACCTTTCAGAGACTCTGTCATGACCCAATCTTCTCCGCTGCAACGCTTGCTGAACATCATGAGAACGCTGCGCGATCCGCAGGCCGGTTGCCCGTGGGATCGCAAGCAAACTTTCGCCACTATCGCGCCTTACACGCTGGAAGAAACCTATGAGGTGCTGGATGCCATTGAGCGCCAGGACTATGGCGATCTGCGTGACGAACTGGGTGATTTGCTGTTCCAGGTGGTGTTTTACGCCCAAATGGGCCAGGAGCAGGGGCTGTTTGACTTCGACGAGGTGTGCAATGCCATCAGCGACAAGCTGGAGCGCCGTCACCCGCATATCTTTGGCGAAGCCGATGCTGCGGACAGTGAAGTCGTTGCGGCGCGCTGGGAGCAACTGAAGGCCGGTGAACGCGCCGAGAAAGAGCTGCATTCGGCGCTGGATGACATTCCTCAGGCGTTGCCGGCACTGATGAAGGCGCATAAAATTCAGAAACGTTGTGCCTCGGTCGGTTTTGACTGGCACACCCTGGGCCCGGTGCTGGACAAAGTGTACGAAGAGATCGAAGAAGTGATGCACGAAGCGCGGCAGGCGGTGGTCGATGAGCAGAAGCTGGAAGAAGAAATCGGCGATCTGCTGTTCGCCACGGTGAATTTATCCCGTCATCTTGGCCACAAGGCAGAAAACGCGCTGCAGGCCGCCAATCGCAAGTTCGAGCGTCGCTTCCGTCAGGTGGAAGAGATCGTCAAACAGCGTGGACTGCAGATGGGCGAAGCCACGCTGGAGCAGATGGAAGAGGCGTGGCAGCAGGTTAAACGCCAGGAAAACTAATCCGCTGCGGTGCTGTCCTATGAATGTCGCAATGTTGATCGGCGACAAGATTTACTCAAGCTGAAACGGTTAAGCTTTGGGGCATGGTTTGCTGAACCGCGACGTCCCGACAGTAAAACGCCAACAAACTGAAATCTAAGGCGTTTTATTGTTGTGAAAGGGCGGTAAATTGAGATTTTCCGTGCTAACTCATTGTTTTAAAAAGACCACCGAGGGTGTGCCGATAAGGTAAACCCGGATGAACTCCTGAGGGTGACAGAGATGATGGACAGTAAAACGATCGTTTGTAGGTCTGAAGAGGTTCGGGTATACTACTTTCCCGTCTTGGTTCTTCCATCGTCTTTAAACCTAAACTCTCAGGTTCAGCATGACAACTAATTATATTTTTGTGACCGGCGGGGTCGTATCCTCTCTGGGTAAAGGCATTGCCGCAGCCTCTCTGGCGGCTATTCTTGAAGCCCGTGGCCTCAACGTTACCATCATGAAACTGGACCCGTACATCAACGTGGATCCGGGCACCATGAGCCCGATTCAGCATGGGGAAGTTTTCGTCACCGAAGACGGCGCAGAAACCGATCTGGATTTGGGTCACTACGAGCGCTACATCCGTACCAAAATGTCGCGCCGCAATAACTTCACCACTGGCCGTATCTACTCCGACGTTCTGCGTAAAGAACGCCGTGGCGACTATCTGGGCGCAACCGTACAGGTTATCCCGCACATCACCAACGCGATCAAAGAGCGTATCCTCGAAGGTGGCGAAGGTCACGACGTGGTATTGGTGGAAGTCGGCGGTACCGTGGGCGATATCGAATCGCTGCCGTTCCTGGAAGCCATTCGTCAGATGGCTGTGGAAGTGGGCCGTGAGCACACCCTGTACATGCATCTGACGCTGGTGCCGTACCTGGCCGCTGCCGGTGAAGTGAAAACCAAACCGACTCAGCATTCCGTAAAAGAGCTGCTTTCTATCGGTATTCAGCCAGATGTGCTGATTTGCCGTTCCGATCGCGCCGTTCCTGCTAACGAACGTGCGAAAATCGCACTTTTCTGTAACGTGCCGGAAAAAGCGGTTATCTCCCTGAAAGACGTTGATTCTATTTATAAAATCCCAGGCCTCTTGAAATCTCAGGGCCTTGATGATTATATTTGTAAACGATTCAGCCTCAACGCGCCGGAAGCCAACCTGGCCGAATGGGAGCAGGTGATTTACGAAGAAGCCAATCCGGGCGGCGAAGTGACTATTGGCATGGTCGGCAAATATGTCGAATTGCCGGATGCCTATAAGTCAGTGATTGAAGCCTTGAAACACGGCGGCCTGAAAAATCGTCTGACCGTGAACATCAAGCTGATCGACTCGCAGGATGTGGAAACCCGCGGCGTAGAAGTGCTGAAAGGTCTGGATGCGATCCTGATCCCAGGCGGCTTCGGCTACCGTGGTGTGGAAGGCAAGGTGATGACCGCGCGTTTTGCGCGTGAAAATAACATCCCTTACCTGGGCATCTGTCTGGGTATGCAGGTGGCACTGATGGAGTTCGCCCGCAACGTGGTGGGTATGGAGAACGCCAACTCTACCGAGTTTGTGCCAGACTGTAAGTACCCGGTGGTGGCGTTGATCACCGAGTGGCGTGACGAAGACGGCAACGTCGAAGTGCGTACTGAAGAAAGCGATTTGGGTGGCACGATGCGTGTCGGTGGCCAGCAATGCCACCTGACCGACAACAGCCTGGTGCGCCAGATGTACGGCGAACCGACCATTGTTGAACGTCATCGTCACCGCTATGAAGTTAACAACATGCTGTTGAAGCAGATCGAAGCCGCCGGGCTGCGTGTTGCCGGCCGTTCTGCAGACAACAAGCTGGTTGAGATTATTGAACTGCCGAATCATCCGTGGTTTGTAGCTTGTCAGTTCCACCCGGAATTTACTTCGACGCCGCGTGATGGTCATCCGTTGTTCGCCGGCTTTGTGAAGGCCGCTGGTGAGTATCAGAAGCGCCAGGTGAAATAAAATATTTGGTAGGCGGCGCGCGGTGAGAACCGCGCGCTGTTTGTCTGGAGTTTTAGTTTAACTTGTACTGAGGAAAACCTAATGTCCAAAATCGTTAAAGTCATCGGTCGTGAAATCATCGACTCCCGCGGTAACCCGACTGTTGAAGCCGAAGTGCATCTGGAAGGCGGTTTCGTAGGTCTGGCTGCTGCGCCGTCAGGTGCTTCTACCGGTTCCCGTGAAGCACTGGAACTGCGTGACGGTGACAAGTCTCGTTTCCTGGGTAAGGGCGTACTGAAAGCCGTTGCTGCTGTAAACGGCCCGATTGCTCAGGCAGTACTGGGTAAAGATGCGAAAGACCAGGCTAACATCGACAAGATCATGATCGACCTGGACGGCACCGAAAACAAATCCCAATTCGGCGCTAACGCCATTCTGGCGGTTTCCCTGGCTGCTGCCAAAGCGGCTGCGGCTTCCAAAGGTATGCCGCTGTATGAGCACATCGCTGAGCTGAACGGCACCCCAGGCAAATTCTCTATGCCACTGCCTATGATGAACATCATCAACGGCGGCGAGCACGCTGACAACAACGTCGATATTCAGGAATTTATGATTCAGCCGGTTGGCGCTAAATCCCTGAAAGAAGCCGTTCGCATCGGTTCTGAAGTATTCCATCACCTGGCAAAAGTGCTGAAAGCCAAAGGCATGAGCACGGCTGTCGGTGACGAAGGCGGCTACGCACCAAACCTGGGTTCCAACGCTGAAGCGCTGGCAGTTATCGCTGAAGCGGTAAAAGCAGCAGGCTACGAGCTGGGCAAAGATGTGACCCTGGCTATGGACTGTGCGGCTTCCGAGTTCTACAAAGACGGTAAATACGTACTGGCCGGCGAAGGTAACAAAGCCTTCACTTCCGAAGAGTTCACTCACTTCCTGGAAGACCTGACCAAACAGTACCCAATCGTGTCTATCGAAGACGGCCTGGACGAATCTGACTGGGATGGTTTCGCATACCAGACCAAAGTGCTGGGCGACAAAATCCAGCTGGTGGGCGACGACCTGTTCGTCACCAACACCAAGATCCTGAAAGAAGGTATCGATAAAGGCATCGCTAACTCCATCCTGATCAAATTCAACCAGATCGGTTCTCTGACCGAAACTCTGGCTGCTATCAAGATGGCGAAAGACGCAGGCTACACCGCGGTGATCTCTCACCGTTCAGGTGAAACCGAAGACGCAACTATCGCCGATCTCGCGGTAGGGACTGCGGCTGGCCAGATCAAAACCGGTTCCATGAGCCGTTCTGACCGCGTTGCTAAATACAACCAACTGATCCGTATCGAAGAAGCGCTGGGTTCACGCGCACCGTTCAACGGCCTGAAAGAAGTTAAAGGTCAGTAATAACGGCTTGGTTCGTTGCTAAATAAAAACCCGCTACGGCGGGTTTTTTTATAGGTGTTATCCAGCGATTTATAATTCCAGTAATTTATAGTTTGTTATTCATTAGTATATTATTAATTGTTTTTTTTTGGTGTTTTTTAACTCTATAATTTAATTATAATAATAAAATTCCTATTTATAAATACCCTTTTTAATTGCTTTATAATTTTTAGTTACTAGACTGCCAGTAAGGCAGAACTCGGATAGCAGTAAACCTGCCTCAATTCGTTCCCCTATCAATTTGCCGACCCGCAGGCCGGCTGGGCGAGGGCTTGATGCGAAACAGGATTGTGATTGTCGGTGGTGGCACTGGCGGGACTATATTGGCTAATTTACTGGCCGCGAAATTACACCGGGAGATATTGAATAATAAAGTTGAGTTATTAATGATATCGGACTCCCCGTTTCACTATTATAAACCGGCATTTATGTATGTGGCTTTTAACGCCTTCTTCAAGCAGGAGTTAACCCGTTCTCAACAAAGCCTGTTACGCCCGGAAATAAAGTTTATTGTCGATAAGGCAGAGCGGTTCGATTTATCTCAACGGGTGATCCATTGCCACAGCGGTAAACAGTACCCCTATGATTTTTTGGTGTTTGCTACTGGCTGTGTGCCCTGGCCGGAACGTATCGACGGGCTGGCGCAGGCGGGCGATCACTTCTACCAATATCAGGCTGCCCGGCAGCTGGCGCAAAAGCTGGCGACAATTGAAAAAGGCCGAATTTTTATTACCGTCTCCTTCCCCGAAACGCCTAACGTGCCGCATCAGTGCGGTATTGCACCGATAGAAACCACGCTGATGCTCGATGATTACCTGCGTCGGCGTGGGGTGCGTAAGGCGGTCGAAATTGTTTATACCTACCCCAGCGTCTCGCAGCTGCTGCGTAACTGTCTGTTTTTACAACGCCCGACCGCCGAGGCCTTGCCCGGCATCTTCGCGGCGCGTGATATCCGCCATCAGCGTGGGTTTACTCTCAGCCGGGTAGATGCACAGCAGAAAATCGCTTATTCCGCCGAGGGTGAGGAGCAGCCGTTCGATATCCTGATGGCCACGCCGCCGATCCGCGCGGTGGAGGCGGTGCGCAATACCGATCTCAGTGAGGGTAACAGCGGCGAAGGCTGGCTGCCGACCGACCACCAGACGTTACAGGTTTATGGTCAGCAGGGGGTTTATGTTATCGGCGATACGGTGGATCTGCCGGTCAGCAAGGCCGGTGGCTCTTGCCACAATCAGGCTCCGGTGATCGCTGACAATATCGTGGCTGAACTGCGACTGGGCCAGACTGTCAGCCACTACGACGGCAAAGTACAGGCGATCGCCCAAATGGGGCTGCAAGCCGGTATGCCGCTGGTCTATGACTATCGCCACGATGTGCTGCCGACACCGTCAACCAAAGTGGGCGGCATGCTGCGCAACGGCTTTAATCGCGGGCTCTATTGGGCAACGGTACGCGGGCTGATCTAACGGAGGGCCTATGAACGCATCTGAACAACAATCCCTGGCACCCTTGCTGGAGAAGTTACAGCCACTGCTGGCCGGTGGGCGGCTCGATAACGTGGTCGATCTGCTGTCGCTGCTGTCGCTGCTGTCGGATCTGGTGGATATTGCCGATAACGCGCTGGTGGAAAAATTGTCCGGCGTGTTTGAAGGCCTGGTGGCTGCAGGGTGGGAAGGGGGAATGGCGTTAAAGATGGCGCATACCGAGCTGCAGTCAGATCCCTCACCCGCCAATTTTCGCTCGCTGTATGCCTTGTTACGTCAGTCGGATACCTTGCTGGGGCTGATGCTGGTACTACGTACCCTGCAAATCATCGGCCAGCGGGTGCGCAGCGGGGCACTGCCCCCAGAGGTTTAATCGGAAACATTGGAATTGCTTTCACTCACTCAGGAAAGGAGTTGTTATGTCTGCCATCCTCAGGCACGGCTTTGCCACGCGTGCGATCCACCACGGCTATAACCCCCAGGAATATCTTGGGGCGCTCTGCCCGCCGGTGTTTATGAGTTCGACCTTTACCTTCCCGACGGCGGAATACGGCGGTGCCTGTTTTGCCGGCACTGAGCCGGGTTATTTTTATTCACGCATTGCCAACCCAACGGTCAACCTGCTGGAACAGCGAATTGCCGATCTGGAAGGCGGGGAGGCGGCGGTGGCTTTTGCCTCCGGCATGGGGGCGATTACCGCCTGCTGCTGGACGCTGCTCAGCCCGGGGGATGAGCTGATCGTCGATGAAACTATTTATGGTTGCACTTTCAGCTACTTCCATCATGGACTGGCACGTTACGGTGTGAAAGTCACCCACGTTGACCTGACCCGGCCAGAGCGGTTGGCGGCGGCGATAGGGCCGCGTACCCGGCTGGTGTATTGCGAAACGCCGGCTAACCCGAATATGCGCCTGGTCGATATTGCTGCGGTCGCTGAAATTGCTCACCGTCAGGGGGCGCTGTTGCTGGTGGACAACACCTACTGCACGCCTTATCTGCAACGGCCGCTGGAGTTGGGGGCGGATATTGTGGTGCATTCCGCCACCAAATACATCGGAGGGCACGGTGACTTACTGGCGGGACTGGCGGTGACGCGTCAGGATCTGGCGCAGGATATCCGTTTGGTCGGGCTGAAAGACATGAACGGTGCGGTACTGTCGGCACAGGATGCTGCGCTGTTGCTGCGTGGGCTGAAAACCTTGCCGCTGCGTATGGAGCGCCACTGCGATAACGCTCAGCGCCTGGCGGAAATGCTGGCGCAGCATTCGGCGGTGGAACGGGTTTATTATCCCGGTCTGGAGGATTTCCCGCAGTATGCATTGGCGCAGCGGCAAATGGCGCGGCCGGGCGGCATGCTGGCATTTGAACTGAAAGGCGGTATGGCCGCGGGGATCCGTTTCCTCAATGGGCTAGGCCTCATCTTGCGCGCGGTCAGTCTGGGGGATTGTGAATCTCTGGCCCAACACCCGGCCAGCATGACGCACTCGGCCTACAGCGCCGAGGAGCGACAGCGTCACCATATCAGCGACGGTTTGGTGCGGCTGTCTGCCGGGCTGGAAGACCTGAGCGATCTACAGGCAGATATCCGTCAGGCTCTGGCTCAGCGCTAACCTTGGTGCCCCCGCCCGGCGGGCAGGGACGGGGGGTTACAGTAATGCCGGGGCAATCTCCGCCAGCGCCTGCTCATCTTGCAACAGCGCGGCGCTGCTGGCGATGTCCGGTGCCAGCCAGCGGTCCTGATGATAGGGTGCCACCACTTGCCGCAGCCGCTGCCAGGCACGCTGGGTGCCGTCACCGAAACGGTGCTGCTGCAGGAACTCGAAGGCCTGCGCCGCCAACAGGTATTCAATCGCCAGGATCTGGTTCACGTTGGCCAGCGCTTTATGCAGCCTTAGCGCCGCCCCGGTGCCCAGGCTGAGGTGATCTTCCTGCAGGGCCGAAGTCACATAGTTATCCACCACGCAAGGCTGCGCCAGTTGGCGGTTCTCCGCACACAGCGACGCCGCCACGTATTGAGCAATCATCATGCCCGAGTTTACCCCAGGCTCGCTGACCAGAAATGCCGGCAAGCCACTGACCAGCGGGTTAATCAGCCGATCGATACGCCGCTCTGCGATACCGCCGAGTTCGGCGATGGCGATCGCCAGCAGATCGGCGGCCATGGCCACAGATTCTCCGTGTGGATTGGCCTGCGACATCACGCGATAGTTGTCCGGCGTGCCGAGCAACAGGGGATTATCCGTAGTGCCGTTCAGCTCGGTTTCAATCTGTCGTTCAGCATGAGCAATTTGATCGCGGCAGGCACCGTGCACCTGTGGGATCGAACGGATACTCAGCGCATCCTGGGTACGAATGCCCTCGCTGGTGGCTATCATCTCACTGCCGTTCAATAGCATCCGCAAATTACTGCCCACCCGTTGCATTCCCGGGTGCGGTTTCAGCGCCAAAATTTCGCTGTCAAAGGCGGCGATCTGCCCACCAAGGGCTTCAAAGCTCATCGCCGCGAGCACGTCCGCCCAGCGGGTCAACCGCCAGACATCGGCCAGCGCCAGACAGCTTAAGCCGGTCATGCACGGCGTGCCGTTGACCAGGCACAGGCCATCTTTGGCACCCAACTGCGGTGGCACAATGCCTTCCTCCGCTAAAGCCTGGGCTGCGGTGACGAGTTGACCGCGGTAGCTGACTTTGCCCAGCCCAAGCAGCGCGACGCCGACGTGCGCCATATGGGTCAGGTAGCCGACGGAACCCTGCGACGGCACCTGTGGGGTTATCCCCCGGTTAAGCAGTGCCAACAGGGTTTCGACTACCGGGCGTTGAATACCGGATTTGCCGTGGCAATAGTTGACGATGGCACAACAGATAATGGCACGGGTCTGTTCATCACTCAGTGGTGTACCCACGCCGCAGGCGTGACTCATCAACGTGTTGCGTGACAACTGCGACAGCTGTTCGCCGTGCAGCGCCTGGTTGCATAACGCCCCCAGACCGGTGTTGACGCCATAGGCGCGTTGTTCACTGACGACAATTTTCTGGACGATAGCTTGCGCATTGTCGATACGCGCCCAGGCGGCATCAGACAGGCTGAGCGGGGCCTGATACCGAGCCACCGCCACCACGTCTTGCCAGCGTAACGGCAGGGTATCGAGGGTGACCGAAGAAGGATAGTGCATGTGGCTCTCCTCAGGCGCGGGCTGCGATCATCGGGCGTGGTTTCTGTACGTTTTCATCCAGCGCCAGACGGCGTTGCACGAAGCGGTTAACATACTCATCGGCCGGGTTGTTAAGAATTTCTTGTGGCGTACCGACCTGGATCAGTTTGCCGTCTTTGAGGATCGCGATCCGGTTACCGATACGCACGGCTTCATCCAGATCGTGGGTGATAAACACCAGCGTCTTGTGCAGCTCTTTTTGCAGTGCCAGCAGTTGATCCTGCATCTCGGCGCGGATCAACGGATCGAGCGCGCTGAAGGCCTCATCCAGCAAAATGATATCGGTATCGGTGGCCAGCGCTCGCGCCAGCCCGACACGTTGACGCATGCCGCCAGAGAGCTGATGCGGGTACGATTTCTCATAGCCCTTCAGCCCGACGGTGTTGATCCAGTGCAGTGCGCGCTCCTGATAGACTTCTTTTGTCTCACCGCGAACTTTCAGACCGTAGGCCACGTTGTCCAGCACCGTTTTGTGCGGCAGCAGGCCAAAGCTCTGGAACACCATACTGATCTTATGACGGCGGAAGTGCTCGAGCTGCTTTTCGTCGTAACGCAGAATATCTTCACCATCCACCAGGATCTGGCCGCTGGTGGGATCGATCAGCCGGTTGAAGTGGCGCACCAGCGTAGATTTACCCGATCCTGACAGGCCCATGATCACAAAGATCTCACCGGCCTCGATCGACATCGACAGATCGTGCACGCCGATCACGCAGTCGGTCGCAGACTGGACCTCCTGCTTGGTTTTGCCCTGCTGGCTCATAGCCAGCGCCGCCGCAGTTTTGTGGCCGAAAATCTTGTAGACGTTCTTGATTTCGATTTTGTTCATCGGGGTTACCTCGCAACGGCGGAGCGGCCATAAGCCTGAGTGATACGGTCAATGACCACGGCCAGGATAACGATCGCCAGACCCGCCTCCAGTCCCAGACCGACGTTCAGCGTCTGAATACCTATCAGCACGTCTTCGCCCAGCCCACGTGCGCCGATCATCGAGGCCACAACCACCATCGACAGCGACATCATGGTGGTCTGGTTGATCCCGGCCATAATGCTTGGCAGCGCCAGCGGTAACTGCACGCCGAACAGTTTCTGCCAGCGGTTGGCACCAAAGGCGGTGACGGACTCCATCACTTCTTTGTCTACCTGGCGGATACCCAAATCGGTCAGGCGGATCAGCGGTGGCGTGGCGTAGATCACCGTCGCCAGGATCGCCGGCACCTTGCCCAGGCCGAACAGCATTAATACCGGGATCAGATACACGAAGCTTGGCATGGTTTGCATCACGTCCATCAACGGCATCATCACTGCCCGCACCCGATCGTTACGCGCCGCCAGCACGCCCTGCGGAATACCGATAATCACCGCCAGCAGCGTGGCGACCAGCACCAGTGCCAGGGTCTGCATTAATTTGTCCCACATACCGGCGGTACCGACCAGCAGCAGCAGGCCGACGATCACCACCGTCGGCAGCCAGCGGCGGGTAGCATGCCAGGCCAGGAGGCCAACTACTGCCAACATCAGCCACCAGGGCGTAGCACGCAGCAGGCTTTCGAGGTGGATCACCGCCCACAGCAGGGTGTCGGAAATCTTGCGGAACATATCGCCATAGTTGTTGACCAGGACATCGACCCAGCGATTGATCCAATCGGCGATGGAGAAGGTAAAGCGATCTGGAAACATAAGTATTACCCCTGTCAGGCCCGAAGCGCGCAGGCTTCGGGTTGGTGTTTACTGAATGCCAAAGCGATTACAAGGAGGCCTGAATTTTTTTCGCTGCGTCTTCGCTAACCCACTGTTTCCAGATATCCGGGTGCTGCTTGAAGAACTCCAGCGCCAGCTTCTGTGAGCTGATGCGTTCCTTGCTCATGCGCGCCAGATTCTGGTTAACCAGGTCGAGCGGCAGGTTGACTTTTGACAGCACCTGCACCAGTTCAGGTGCCTGCTGGTTAAACACGCTGGAAAGACCGACCTTGATGTGAATGTTCTTGTTCACACCCGGTTCGTCCAGTTTCACCAGATCGAGCTGGCCCATGATCGGGGTCGGTGACCAGTAGTAGAACAGGATAGGTTCGCCACGACGGTAGCTGGAGAGGATCGCGGTATCCAGCGCCGGACCGGTGCCTGGGCGGAAGTTGGTGAATTTGTCGTCCAACTTGAATTTCTTCAGGATTGCGGTGTTGTCCAACTCGCAGGTCCAGCCGGCCGGGCAGTTGTAGAAACGGCCTTTGTCCGGCTCCTCCTGATCGCGGAACACCTGGGCATATTTGACCAGATCCGGGATGCTTTTCAGATCCGGCGCCAGCGGTTTCAGGTTGCGTTTGGCATCGCCTTCAATCACGTAGCGTGGTACGTACCAGCCTTCAACCGCCCCGACAATCGGCGCGCCGACGCTGACCGCTTTACCGGCTTTTTCGGCCTTGTTCCAGACTTCGCTACGCCCAATCCACTCTTCGGCGAACACCTGAATATCATTGGTGCCGACCGCCTGCTCCATGGTGATGGAGTTACCCGGCAGCGCGTCGGTTTTGCAGTCGTAACCCTTTTGCAGCACGTATTGCATGACGTCAGTCAGCAACATGCCGCTTTCCCAGTTCAGTCCGGCGAACTTGACCGGCTTACCGGATTCGCACCAGCCCGCTGCGCGCGCGGACAGGCTGCCTGTCATCAACCCGAGCGCAATGAGCGGTATCCATAGTTTGTGTCGTGTTTGCATAGTGATACTCCACTGTAATGACGAAGAGCCCGGGAACGGCGGGCTCGTGAGGTTAATACTGGGGTGAGGACGTGACGGGTGAACCCCCGCCTTTTTTACGTACCCACAACCAGTAAGCCAGGGTAAGGAAGGCCACCCACACCAGCCCAACGTACAGGGCGATGCGGCTGTCTTCGAAGTAACCGAGCAGGCCGATAACGAACAGCATAAATAGGGTTGCCAACGCTGGTGCGACCGGCCACCACGGCACCGGGAAACTCAGTTTGCTGACCTCTTGCGGCGTCAGCGTGCGGCGCATGGCGATCTGCGACAGCAAGATCATCAGCCATACCCAGACGGTGGCGAAGGTGGCAATGGAGGCGATGATCATAAACACCTGTTTAGGCATCAGGTAGTTGAGCACCACGCCCAGCAGCAGGGCTACAGACATCACCAGCACCGTCATCCAGGGCACGCCGTTGTTGGTCAACCGGGTAAAGCTTTTTGGTGCCTGGCCATCCTGCGCCATGCCGTACATCATGCGGCCCGCACCGAAAATATCGCTGTTGATGGCAGAAATCGCGGCGGTGATCACCACCACGTTCAACACGTTGGCGGCGGAGCTGATCCCCAGATTGCTGAAGATCTCAACAAAGGGGCTGCCGTTCTGACCGATACTGTTCCACGGATAGATAGCCATCAGTACCAGCAGCGTCAGCACATAGAACAGCAGGATACGAATCGGAACCGCATTGATCGCCTTCGGCAGGACTTTTGCGGGGTCTTTTGCCTCGCTGGCGGTGATACCGATGATCTCAATGCCGCCAAAGGCGAACATCACGACCGCCAATGAAGCGACCACGCCGCTGAAGCCGTTAGGCATAAAGCCGCCGTGTTCCCACAGGTTGCTGATACCGGTGGCGTGCTGAGCCTGGCCGAAACCAAATAGCATCACCGCTGCACCGCCGATGATCATCGCCACAATGGCCGCAACCTTGATCAGCGACAGCCAAAACTCCATTTCGCCGAACACTTTCACGCTGCACAGATTGAGCGCGCCGATAAACATAATGATGCTGAGTACCCACACCCATTGGGCGACGTCCGGGAACCACAACCCCATATAGATGCCGAAAGCGGTCACGTCAGCCAGGGCGACGATCACCATTTCGAAGGTATAGGTCCAGCCGGTGAGGAAACCGGCCAGTGGACCGAGATAGTGGTTGGCGTAGTGACCGAACGAGCCGGAGACCGGCTGATGTACGGCCATTTCACCCAGCGCGCGCATCACCATGAATACCGCCGCGCCGCCCACCAGATAGGCCAGCAGCACCGCAGGGCCGGCCAGTTGGATCGCCCCGGCGGAGCCATAGAACAGGCCGGTGCCGATAGCGGAGCCGAGCGCCATAAAGCGAATATGTCGCGCGTTTAATCCGCGTCTGAGTTGTGTTGTTTCGTTATGCATGTTGCTTCCCGTCGAGTTTTTACGGCAGAACAGGCACGCGCTATCCGCACCGGGCGGAACACGCCCGGTGGGACAGAACAAACTGCGTGGTAGGGTTTATTTATGCCTGGCTAGGCAGCAGCGCTGCAGGCATCAACGAGGTCAGATGACCGGCCGCCAACAGCAGGCTGGCGGCTTCAATGTCGGGGGCGAAGAAACGATCCTTGTCGTAGTAGCTGACTTGCTCGCGCAGTACGCGGCGGGCCTGCTCCAGACTTTCGGTGGTTTTCAGCCCTTTACGCAGATCCAGCCCCTGGCAGGCAGCCAGCCACTCAACGGCCAGAATGCCGCGTACGTTATCTGCCATTTCCCACAGGCGACGACCGGCGGCTGGTGCCATGGAAACATGGTCTTCCTGGTTGGCGGAAGTTGGGATGCTGTCGACGCTGGCCGGGTGCGCCAGTGCTTTGTTTTCGCTGGTCAGCGCCGCGGCGGTAACCTGAGCAATCATAAAGCCGGAGTTCACCCCGCCGTTGTCCACCAGGAACGGCGGCAACTGCGACATGTGCTTATCCATCATCAGCGAGATGCGACGTTCGGACAGCGAGCCAATTTCGGCAAATGCCAGCGCCAGGTTGTCGGCAGCCATCGCGACCGGCTCGGCGTGGAAGTTACCGCCGGACAGCACGTCACCCTGCTCTGCGAACACCAGTGGGTTGTCGGAGACGGCGTTGGCTTCGATTTCCAGCACTTCGGCGGCCTGGCGGATTTGGGTCAGGCAGGCACCCATCACCTGCGGTTGGCAGCGCAGGGAATACGGATCCTGCACCTTGTCGCAGTTGCGGTGTGAATCAGAGACTTCGCTGCGCTCACCCAGCAGGTGGCGGTAAGCGGCGGCGGCGTCAATCTGGCCGCGCTGGCCGCGCACGGCATGAATACGCTCATCAAACGGGCTGCGTGAGCCCAGCGCGGCTTCCACCGTCAGGCTACCGGTGACCGTTGCTGCGGCGTACAGATCTTCCACATCAAACAGGCCACGCAGGGCGAAGGCGGCAGAAACCTGGGTGCCGTTCAGCAGCGCCAGGCCTTCTTTGGCCGCCAGCGTCAGCGGTTTCAGGCCCGCTTTGGCCAGTGCTTCGGTGGCAGGCAGCCATTCACCCTGATAACGGGCCTTGCCTTCACCCAGCAGCACCAGGCTCATGTGCGCCAGCGGTGCCAGGTCGCCGGAGGCGCCGACGGAGCCTTTCAGTGGGATATGCGGGTAGACTTCGGCGTTGACCAGCGCCATCAGCGCCTGGATCACTTCCAGACGGATGCCGGAGAAACCGCGCGACAGGCTATTGATCTTCAACACCATAATCAGACGTACCAGACTGTCGTCGGTGGGTGCACCGACACCGGCAGCGTGGGACAGCACGATCGAACGCTGCAGATTTTCCAGATCTTCACGGGCGATGCGGGTGGATGCCAACAGGCCGAAACCGGTGTTGATACCGTAAGTGGTGCGATCTTCCTCAACGATACGCTCAACCAGGGCGACGCTCTGCTGGATGTCGGCGTAGGCGTTATCGTCCAGTGTCAGGGTGACCGGGTGTAGGTAAACTTCACGCAGTTGCGCCAGCGTCAGGTGGCCAGGGCGAATAGTCAGCGCTTTCATGCTTTGTCTCCTTGAGTCGCAGCCACCATCGGCAGGTTCAACCCTTGCTCGCGGGCGCATTCAATGGCGATGTCGTAACCGGCATCGGCATGACGCATCACGCCGGTGGCCGGGTCATTATGCAATACGCGGGCGATGCGTTCTGCGGCTTCATCGGTGCCGTCACAAACGATAACCATCCCGGAATGCTGGGAGAAGCCCATGCCGACGCCACCACCGTGGTGCAGAGAAACCCAAGTCGCGCCACTGGCGGTATTGAGCAGGGCGTTCAGCAGTGGCCAGTCGGAGACAGCGTCAGAACCGTCTTTCATCGATTCGGTTTCACGGTTCGGGCTGGCAACGGAGCCGGAGTCCAGATGGTCACGGCCGATGACGATAGGTGCGGACAGTTCGCCGCTGCGGACCATTTCGTTGAACGCCAGACCCAGCTTGGCGCGCTGGCCCAGACCCACCCAGCAGATACGTGCCGGCAGGCCCTGGAAGCTGATGCGCTCGCGCGCCATATCCAGCCAGCGGTGCAGATGCTCGTCATCCGGGATCAGCTCTTTAACCATGGCGTCGGTTTTGTAGATGTCTTGCGGATCGCCGGACAGCGCGGCCCAGCGGAACGGGCCAACACCGCGGCAGAACAGCGGGCGGATGTAAGCCGGTACGAAGCCCGGGAAATCAAAGGCGTTGCTGACGCCCATTTCTTTCGCCATCTGACGAATGTTGTTGCCGTAGTCGAAGGTCGGTACGCCCATTTTCTGGAACGCCAGCATGGCTTCGACGTGTTCAGCCATCGACTGCTTGGCGGCGATCACCACCTGAGCCGGTTCGCTCAGCGCACGCTGACGGTATTCTTCCCAGCTCCAGCCTTTAGGCAGGTAGCCGTTCAGCGGATCGTGGGCGCTGGTCTGGTCGGTGACCATATCCGGGCGCACGCCGCGGCGTACCAGTTCCGGCAGAACATCCGCCGCGTTACCGCACAGGGCAATGGAGATGGCTTTGCCTTCGGCGGTGTATTTCTTGATGCGGGCCAGTGCGTCGTCCAGATCCACTGCTTGTTCATCGACATAGCGGGTTTTCAGACGAAAATCGATGCGGCTCTGCTGGCATTCGATGTTCAGCGAGCAAGCGCCTGCCAATGTCGCGGCCAGCGGCTGTGCGCCACCCATGCCACCCAGACCGGCGGTCAGTACCCAGCGGCCCTGCAGGCTGCCGTCATAATGCTGGCGACCCGCTTCCACGAAGGTCTCGTAGGTGCCCTGGACGATGCCCTGGCTGCCGATGTAGATCCAGCTGCCGGCGGTCATCTGGCCGTACATGGCCAGGCCTTTGGCGTCCAGTTCGTTAAAGTGTTCCCAGGTTGCCCAGTGAGGCACCAGGTTGGAGTTGGCGATCAGTACGCGTGGCGCGTTGCTGTGGGTTTTGAATACCCCAACTGGCTTGCCGGACTGCACCAGCAGCGTTTCGTCGTCTTCCAGGGTTTTCAGGGTGGCGACAATTTTGTCGTAGCAATCCCAGTCACGCGCAGCGCGGCCGATACCACCGTACACCACCAGCTCGTGCGGGTTCTCCGCCACTTCAGGATCGAGGTTGTTCATCAGCATGCGCAACGGCGCTTCGGTCAGCCAGCTTTTTGCATTTAATTTTGTGCCGCGTGGCGCGCGTACTTCGACATTGCGAACTTTGTTATTTGCAGTCACAGCATTTTCCTCAAACAGTATTGGAGCAGATCCCATAACGCGGTGGGGTGAATCACCACGCCATAACAATGCGTAGGGTTTATTAACATATACTTGTATGTACAAGCATATGCAACACCGACCAGTGGATGCCAAAAATGGCATAAGAGAAAGTTATTTTTGTTATTAATCAATCTTATAGTGTTTTATTTGGCGTTATACCCATAAGCCAGACAGGGGAGAACAGTGAGCTATTCAACAAAAATGAATTAAAAATGGGTCAATTTTGAGCGTCCAATCACAATAATTTTACATACCCATTACAAGTTAGGCGCTGTGATAAAAAAGTCCTATCGCTGGAAGCAAAACGCCCGCCAGAGGGCGGGCATTTTTCGTTATGCCGCAGGCTGTAACACCGCTCGGCGGGTCATTTTGAATACCGTGGCGATAGCGGCGATCAACGCCGGTACGCACAGGAACATCAAAATACTCTGCACTTCCCACTGCATGGCCAGCAACTGCGCCCCCATCATGGTACCCGCCACGCCGCCAAAGCGGCCGATGCCCTGCATCCAGGCAATGCCGGTTGCACGACTGTGGGTCGGGTAAAAGGTCGCTGCCAGCGTTTGCAGGCCGGACTGCGCCCCGTTCATGGTGATCCCCATCAGGAAGATAAAGGTGCCCAGCAGCACGATATGGCTGTCTTCGGTCGCCATCGCCACAATCAGCAGCGCGGTAATGACAAAGCCGCTCGACACCACCTTATGGGCGTTCCAGCGGTCCATCAGCCAGCCGGCCACCAGAATGCCGAGGGTCCCGCCAAAGGTGAACAACGAGGTCAGGATCGCCGATTGCTCCAACTGATAACCCAGACCCTGCATCAGGATCGGCATCCAGCTCAGCAAGACGTAATAAATCACCAGACCCATAAAGTAGGTCAGCCACAGCATCAGCGTGCCGGTCAGATAAGGCCGGGTGAACAACAAGCCGACGCTGGTTTTTGACTTCGCCAGTGGCTCTTCATATAGATAAAACCGCGAGACGTTATCGAGCTCCTGGCTGACAAAGCGCTGGGCGATGCGTTTGATTTTTATCGTCTCTTTGCCGCGGTTAACCATGTACTTCACCGACTCCGGCAGGAACAGGATCAACAAGACCGTCAGCACCAGCGGAGCGATCGCCCCCAGCAACAGCACACTGTGCCAGCCATAGGCCGGGATCAACCACGACGAAATGGCACCGCCGCCGGCCGCACCCAATGGGAAACCGCAGTACATGGTGTTAATTGCCATTGAGCGGCAGCGTTGCGGTGCATATTCGGAAATCAGCGTGATGGCGTTCGGCATTGCCGCTCCCAGCCCCAGGCCGGTGAGAAAACGCCATAGCGTCAGACTGTTGAGCGATCCGGCATAGGCGGTGGCCAGGCTCGACAGGCCGAAGAACAGGCACGAAAATACCAGTACTCGTTTGCGGCCGATGCGGTCGGAGATCGGCCCGGCAACCAGCGCACCGAGGGACAGCCCCAACAGGGCGGCGCTCAGTACCGGGCCGAGATCCTGTTTCACGATGCCCCAGTCTTTGGCGACCGAAGGGGCGATATACCCCATTGCCGCAGTGTCAAAGCCATCAATGGCCAGGATCAGGAATCCCAAAATGATCAAGGTCCAGTGAAACAGCGAGAATTTGCTGTCGTCGATGGCCTGCTGAATATTCAACTCGGTGGAATGAGCCATGGCACCCTCTAAACGCAGATATGATTGTGGTGAATGAACCGCCGGAACTGACGTCCGGCTTGTATTTGCCTGTATATACATCTGCGCGTGGGCGGTTTATGTCAAATATATTTATCTTATACGTTAATTAAATGTTGTTTTTGCGAAGCAGATTACACCGTCAATGCAAGGGGATGACACAGTAAGCGAATTAAATGAAGCCGATAGCCGGTGAGATAAGCTGCTGGTAGCGCGGAGGATAAAATTTAATACAATTTCGCCTGTTTGGTCACCGGGCCGGAATCTGCGATAATCCCTTTTTACCTTTCCAGATTGAGAAACCGATGCAGTACCCGATTAATGAAATGTTCCAAACCTTGCAGGGCGAAGGCTTTTTTACCGGCGTTCCGGCCATTTTTATCCGCCTGCAGGGCTGCCCGGTAGGATGCAGCTGGTGCGATACCAAACATACCTGGGAAAAGGAAGCCAATCGGGAAGTTGATATGCAACGGATTCTGGTTAAAACCGAAGAGAGCGATGCCTGGGGCAGCGCCAGTGCCGAGCAGTTGTTGGCCGTCATGCGCCAGCAAGGTTATACCGCGCGCCACGTGGTGATCACCGGCGGTGAGCCCTGCATTTACGATCTGACCCCGCTGACCGAGTTACTGGAAGATCACGGCTACGGCTGCCAGATTGAAACCAGTGGTACTCACGAAATTCAATGCTCGGCGAAAACCTGGGTGACGGTTTCACCCAAGGTGAATATGCGCGGCGGCATGAAGGTGTTGAGTCAGGCTTTGCAACGTGCTGATGAGGTGAAGCATCCGGTCGGACGCGAGCGTGATATTGAAGCGCTGGATGCGCTGCTGGCGACGCTGCATGATGAGAAACCGCGGATTATCGCGTTGCAGCCGATCAGTCAAAAGGAAGAGGCGACCCGTCTGTGTATTGAAACCTGCATTGCGCGCAACTGGCGCCTGTCGATGCAGACCCATAAGTATCTGAATATTGCCTAAAAATTTAACCAAGGATGGTTAAGATGCACTGCCTAATATGAAATGTTATGGCAATCTGGGTGAGGGAGGGAGAGGATATGTCGTCACTACAGAAAGTTACTGATGCTGCCACTCTGGAGCGCTTGTCTTTAGATCTAGGTTCTAAACTTCATGCCGTGGCCAGCGATATCATGAAGAAAAAGCTACAAACCGGTGAATATGAAATGATCAATGGCCGCATCGTTGCGGTTGATCGCAAGCACAGCAAAAAAACTGCTGTTGAGGTTTGAAGCAAGATATTTTGTAGAAGGGCGCCATCGGCGCCCTTTCTTTAACCTTTATACACGCATCCCGCGGTACAGGTTTCTTTCACCATCACCGCAGTCAGTTCCGGCAACTGGGGTTTGAGCTGCTGCCAAATCCAGGCGGCAAGAACTTCGCTGGTGGGATTTTCCAATCCTGGAATATCGTTTAGATAATTGTGATCCAGACGCTCCCAGATAGGGGAGAACACGGCTTTAAGCTCGGCGAAATCCATCACCCAACCGGTGTGTGCATCCACTTCACCGGTCACTTCCAGACGCACCATAAACGAATGCCCGTGTAGACGACCACATTTATGGCCCTCCGCGACGTTCGGCAAGCGGTGTGCGGCTTCAAACTGAAAATCTTTAAACAGCGTGGTTGCCATTATTACGGCCTCATTGACTCAAAAACCGCCGAAGTTTACCGGAAATAGAGCCTGCTTGCCATTTATACCGCTTTGGTCTACCGCCAGCCGCCGCAAAGCGGTCTTAACACTTTTTTTGCTTGGTCATTGATAGACCTATCGGTTGGGGTAATGAGTGGTAAATGCGAGTCATTCAATAAACGTCAAAAAAACAGGTTTATTTTCATAGGGATAAAAAACACGATTTAACGATTTAACTGCTAACCCTTACCAGAAAAACCGCTTAGTCATTTTAGTTATTATTTATGGCTATCCCTTATTTAATCGTTGCTAATCTGCTCGGTAACCTTACAAACTATCCTGATCTTTTCAGCACCGCGAACTGAAGGAAAAGACAGCGACTGACATTGGCGAGCACCTGGCTGGATAGGTGCCAAGTATAGGAAATAAGTACTGCAATGACGACTCAGGCACCTCCAACATCTTTGCTCCCACTGACGCCCGAACAGCTGGCACGCCTGCAGGCGGCGATTGGTGAATATTCACCAACGCAGCTGGCGTGGCTGTCAGGTTATTTCTGGGGAATGGTTAATCAACAGCCTGGCGCCGTAGCCATTGCGCCAGTGGCCTCTGCCGCCGCCAGCATTACGCTGATCTCCGCGTCGCAAACCGGTAATGCACGCCGTCTGGCAGAACAGCTGCGTGACGATCTGTTGGCCGCCCAATTGAGCGTCACCCTGGTGAACGCCGGCGACTACAAGTTCAAGCAAATTGCCCAGGAACGTTTGCTGGTGATCGTCGCCTCCACGCAGGGGGAAGGTGACCCGGCGGAAGAAGCGGTTGCGCTGCATAAATTCCTGTTCTCGAAGAAAGCACCCAAACTCAATGAGACCGCGTTTGCGGTATTCGGGTTGGGGGATACATCCTACGAAAACTTCTGTCAGTCGGGGAAAGACTTCGACGGCAAACTGGCCGAACTGGGTGCCGAGCGCCTGGTCGAGCGGGTTGACGCCGACGTGGAATACCAGGAACTGGCCAAGGCCTGGCGTAAACAGGTTGTGGAAGTGCTGAAAGCACGGGCACCGGCTGAAAACGCTGCACCAGGCCAGCTTGCCAGCGGCGCGGTTGACCTGCTCGACAGCAGCCCATACAGCAAAGAACAGCCGCTGACCGCGCAACTGGCGGTGAAGCAAAAAATTACCGGCCGTGCGTCAGACAAAGACGTGCGCCACATCGAGATCGACCTGGGCGATTCTGGCTTGCGTTACCGACCGGGTGACGCGCTGGGCGTATGGTTCGATAACGATCCTGCGCTGGTGGATGAGCTGGTGCAACTGCTGTGGCTGAAAGGCGACGAGTCGGTGGAAGTGGAAGGCAAAACCTTGCCGCTGGCGCAAGCGTTGCGCAGCCATTTTGAGCTGACGCAGAACACCACGCTGATTGTCGACCAATACGCGGCCCTGTCGCGTGATGAGAAGTTGATCGGCCTGCTGGCGGATAAAGCGGCGCTGCAGCATTACGCGCACAACACGCCGATTGTCGACATGGTGCGTCAGGCCCCGGCCGATCTCAACGCCGAACAGTTGATTGCTTTGCTGCGTCCGCTGACGCCGCGTCTGTATTCCATCGCTTCCTCGCAGGCTGAGAACGAAAACGAAGTGCACGTTACCGTCGGTGTGGTGCGCTACGACATCGACGGCCGCGATCGTGCCGGTGGCGCCTCCAGTTTCCTGGCCGATCGCCTGGAAGAGGACGGCGACCTGCGGGTCTTCATCGAACATAACGACAACTTCCGTTTGCCGGCCAACCCGGAAACGCCGGTGATCATGATTGGTCCGGGTACCGGCATTGCGCCGTTCCGTGCCTTTATGCAGCAGCGTGATGCTGACGGTGCCGGTGGCAAGAACTGGCTGTTCTTCGGCAACCCACACTTTACCGAAGATTTCCTGTATCAGGTCGAATGGCAGCGTTATGTGAAGGATGGTCTGTTGACCCGCATCGATCTGGCCTGGTCACGCGACCAGCAACATAAAGTCTACGTGCAAGACAAACTGCGCGAACAGGGCGCGGAAGTGTGGCGTTGGATCCAGGAAGGCGCGCATATTTATGTCTGTGGCGATGCAAACCGCATGGCCAAGGACGTGGAAAACACATTACTGGAACTGGTGGCCGAGCACGGTGGTATGGATGCCGAGCTGGCGGATGAATTTTTAAGTGAGCTGCGCCTTGAGCGCCGTTATCAGCGAGATGTTTACTGATGAGTGATAAACACCCGGGGCCTCTGGTGGTTGAAGGCAAATTGGCCGATGCCGAGCGTTTGAAGAAAGAAAGTAACTTCCTGCGCGGCACCATCGCTGAAGATTTGAAGGACGGCCTGACCGGCGGTTTTACCGGTGACAACTTCCTGCTGATCCGTTTTCACGGCATGTACCAGCAGGACGACCGTGATATCCGTGCCGAACGCGCCGAGCAGAAGCTGGAGCCGCGTCACGCGATGATGCTGCGTTGCCGTCTGCCGGGGGGGATTATCTCTCCTCAGCAGTGGTTGGGCATTGATAAGTTTGCGCAGGAAAGCACGCTTTACGGCAGCATTCGTATCACCAACCGTCAGACCTTCCAGTTCCATGGCATTTTGAAGGGCAACGTGAAGCCGGTTCACCAACTGCTGGGCCGACTGGGGCTGGACGCGCTGGCTACCGCCAACGACGTCAACCGCAACGTGCTTTGTACCTCCAACCCGGTAGAGTCCGAGCTGCATCAGGAAGCCTACGAGTGGGCGAAGAAGATTTCTGAACATCTGTTGCCGCGTACCCGCGCTTATGCAGAAGTGTGGCTGGATCAGGAAAAAGTGGCGACCACCGACGAAGAGCCAATCCTCGGTGCTACCTATCTGCCGCGCAAGTTTAAAACCACGGTGGTGATCCCGCCGCAGAATGACGTTGATCTGCACGCTAACGACATGAACTTCGTTGCGATTGCCAAAAACGGCAAGCTGGTGGGCTTCAACCTGCTGGTGGGCGGTGGTTTGTCGATTGAGCACGGCAACAAGAAAACTTATGCCCGCCAGGCCAGTGAATTCGGCTATATCCCGCTGGAACACACGTTGGCCGTCGCGGAAGCGGTAGTGACCATTCAACGTGACTGGGGCAATCGTACCGATCGCAAGAACGCCAAAACCAAATATACGCTGGAGCGCGTTGGGGTGGACACCTTCCGTGCTGAAGTGGAAAAACGGGCAGGCATCACTTTCGAGCCAATCCGCCCGTATGAATTCACCGGTCGTGGCGATCGTATCGGTTGGGTGAAAGGCATTGATGATCAATGGCACC
This sequence comes from Serratia proteamaculans, assembly GCF_946227095.1. Lineage (GTDB taxonomy): Bacteria > Pseudomonadota > Gammaproteobacteria > Enterobacterales > Enterobacteriaceae > Serratia > Serratia proteamaculans_E. The sequence goes on along the minus strand of NZ_CAMISV010000005.1, from coordinate 79,347 downwards.
TGACGCTGTTTATCGAGAATGGCCGGTTGTTGGATTACCCAGGGCGTCCGCTGAAAACCGGCGTTGCCGAGATCGCGCGGATCCACAAAGGGGATTTCCGCCTGACCGCCAACCAGAACCTGATCGTCGCCGGCGTGTCGGAAAGCGAGAAGGCGAAGATCGAAGCTCTGGCACGGGATCATGGTTTGATCGACGACGGTGTCAGCGTACAGCGTCAAAACTCGATGGCCTGCGTATCTTTCCCAACCTGCCCATTGGCAATGGCGGAGGCCGAGCGTTTTCTGCCGGAGTTTGTCACCAAGGTGGAAGGGATCCTGCACCGGCACGGGGTAGGCGACGAGCACATTGTGCTGCGTATCACCGGTTGCCCGAACGGCTGTGGTCGCGCGCTGCTGGCGGAGATTGGCCTAGTAGGTAAAGCGGTTGGCCGCTATAACCTGCATCTTGGCGGTAACCGGGAAGGCACGCGTATTCCGCGCATGTATCGCGAAAATATTAACGAAGAAGAAATTCTGCGAGAGATTGACCAACTGGTGGGCCGTTGGGCCACAGAGCGCACGGCAGGCGAAGGCTTTGGTGATTTCACCATCCGCGCCGGTGTGGTCAGGCCGGTGGTTGATCCGGCACAGGATTTCTGGGACTGACGCCTTTTGGCCCCGCTGCCATAGGGGGCTGGATCTGCGCGGTATGATTCAAGTATCAGGAGGCAGGCAACATGGCTGAATTCAATCTGGCAGAGCTGAATGCGCTGCCCAAGTCTGGGCAGGCGTTGGCACTGGCAGTGGTTAATGGTCAGTTGGAAACCCTTTCCGCCGAGCAACGTGTGGAATGGGCGCTGGAACATCTGCCGGGTGAGTTTGTGCTCTCTTCAAGCTTTGGCATTCAGGCGGCGGTGTGCCTGCATCTGGTCACCAGGATCAAGCCGGATATCCCGGTGATCCTCACCGATACCGGTTATCTGTTCCCGGAAACCTATCAGTTTATCGATCAGTTGGCTGACAAATTGAAGCTGAACCTGCAGGTGTTCCGCGCCGAGCAGTCGCCTGCCTGGCAGGAGGCGCGCTATGGCAAACTGTGGGAGCAGGGCGTTGAGGGCATCGAGAAGTACAACCAAATTAACAAGGTTGAACCGATGAACCGCGCGCTGGAAACCCTGGGCGGACAGACCTGGTTCGCCGGCCTGCGTCGCGAGCAATCCGGCAGTCGTGCTCATTTACCGGTGTTGGCGGTACAACGTGGGGTGTTCAAGATCCTGCCGATTATCGACTGGGACAACCGCAAGATTTATCAATACCTGACCGAGCACGGCCTGAGTTACCACCCGCTGTGGGAGCAAGGCTATCTGTCGGTAGGGGATACCCATACCACGCAGAAATGGGAACCGGGCATGAGCGAAGAAGAAACCCGCTTCTTCGGTCTGAAACGCGAGTGCGGCCTGCACGAAGGCTAATACCCTATTAAACCGGCCAGGGGCTCAGCATTTGCTGGGCCCTTGTTAATTCAGCAGCATGTGCCGCCAAAGCGCCGCACCGATATCTTGGCGGGTATGCAAAATAAGTAGAATATCTACGCGATTTTCTGTCACTTCATACAGCGTTCGGTAGTCGTGACGATCCAGTCGCTCACGCACCGCCAGCCCAAATTCAGCTAACTGAACGTTATACCGGCAGCGTAGCGGATTAAGGCGTAAATGTTGGAGAGTATCGGCAAACAGTGAGTCAACGAATCTTGCTGAGCCTTGTGGGCCAAGAGTGGAGGCCTTAAAGGATTCAATATCGCTGAGGCACTGCAATGCTGTATTCGTAAGGTGAACATCATACATGGTGGTGATCCTTACCCCCGTGATGCGCGTAACCTTTGTAATGCCTCTTCAGCAGAAAGTGTTCTGCCTTCGGTGACATCCTGTTTTGCCTTCAAGGTCAGTTTCAGCAACGCATGCGTTTGCCGTTCTCGTTCCCAAGCGGCGAGCTCTTCCTGGCGCTCGGCTGCAGTTTGAACGAATAATTCAGCGGTTCCATTTCTCGTCACCCAAACACCTCCCTCGAAATTTTCGGGAGAGCCGAGGCTTTCCCGCGTCGCTTTCTGCGACAGGGTCTTTTGCGTGCTCATCAGTGGGGCTCCTGCTGCGTATTCCTGGCAACAGTATACTCAGTCGAGCACTGGGGTACAAAATTTGTACTGAATTTTGCCCCCGATACGACTACTTCTTCTTGGGTGCTTTCACCGGGTGTGCCTGTGCCAGCTCTTTGATCAGCGGCAACAGGATCTGCACGCTCTCGCGGCTGCGTTTGTCGATCCGCCCTGGCAGATTACGCTCCAGGTATTGCAGGTTATCGTACTGCGGGCGGTGCCAACTGATGCCCTGCGGGAAATGCGGGCTGACGGCGCGTTGTTGATAGCCGTCTTTATCACCCAGTGACCAATTGGTGGCTTCGACGGCCAGTACCGGAAGACCGGCTTTATCAAACACTTCCTGATCGGAGCAGCAGCCGGTGCCTTTTGGGTGCGCTTTAGTGCCCGGGTTAGTGGCGGCGGCGATACCGTAGCGATGGGCAATATCCAGCGCGCGATCGCGGCTCTGTTTCGCCAGTTTCGGCGGTGTGTTGAGACCGGCGTTGAAGTACAGGCGATCGCCGGTAATCAGGCTGTCGAGGTTAATCACCAGCAGCGTATTGCGTTTCTCTTCCGCGCTCATGCGCTGCAAATAGTTCTGTGCGCCCAGCGAACCGATCTCTTCGGCGCTGGTGGCGACAAAGCGCAGGCCGTAATTCGTGGGGATATTCTTCAGGCGTTCCGCCAATTCCAACATCACACCAACGCCAGAGGCATTGTCGTCGACGCCCTGTAGCGTCAAGCCACCGAGATTATTGTCCAGATCGGCGTCGCTCTTCGGCGTGTAGGTATCAAAATGCGCCACGATCAGGATTTGCTGCGGATTGCTGCCATTTTTGGCGGCGATCACCGAGCTGGCGGTGACGTTATTCCAGTTCTTCTTGCCGTCTTTGCTGGTGTAGATATAACGGGTATTGAAACTGCGGATATCGCTCTGATACCCCATCTTGCTGAACTGCTGGTTCAGATAGTCGGCGGTGAGTAATTCGGCTGGGCTGCCTGCCATACGGCCGGGGAAATAGGTGGCAATATGACGAATTTGCTCTGCGGCGAATTTGCCCATCGGGGCCTCTTTCGCGGGCTGAGTGGCGGCCGAAACGCTGAAAATACTGCCGAGCACTGCCACCAGCAGACCGGTCTTCAGATAAGAGCGGGAAAACATACCGAAAAATCCTTCTTTTTAATGTCGGTAATACCGATTCTTTTTGCGGCTCTCAGTATGAGACTCGACGGCAGATTAAACAATTTCCTCCGCTCTGAAATTTACTCTGCACAGGCAAAATTTCGGCGCTGTGCGCAACTATTGATATCGATCCCGGGTTCGTGCAACGCATTTTGCGAAATGCTGGGCATATTACGGGAATCGGTATTTAACCCTGACCGGAGTGTGGTTTATTATTCAGCTATAAGGTTCATACGGACTGAAGGAGAAACCCTGATGTTGGACAACTGTGATAACAGGTTTGGCCTGATAGAGAAGAAAGCTGAGTATGTGGAACATACTCTCACTCAGGTTAAAACCGATTTGGCGACGCTGACCATGCGTTCAGTCGAGTTTGTTACCAAAGGCGATTTGCATAAGGAAGTGGGATTGCTGCACCGGGAGATCGGTTTGGTTCATAAAGAGATGGCTAATCAAACCAAATGGATGGTTAGCACCATATTGGTTGTAGCCGGATTGTGCATGACCGCCGCGAAGTTTTGGTTTTAACTTCCGCCTCCTTGCGCCTGCCTGGGCTGGCTCATCGCGGCAGCCTTACCGGGCGTGAAACCGCCGCAAACCCTGACGTGGCGTGCCTTATTCCATTATTGCACTAGTCATTCCTTTTCGTCATTTCAGAGGCTAAATCTCAGCCCGTATAGTCACACTATCTTCCTGCATAGATGAAAAGGCTGTTGTGGACTATCTACCTATATTTGCCGACCTAAAACAACGTCCGGTGCTGGTCGTTGGCGGCGGTGAAGTGGCTGCGCGCAAAGTTGATCTTCTCCTGCGCGCCGGGGCTGAAATACGGATAGTTGCGCAGTCACTCTCACCGATACTCGAACATTTGCATCAGCAGGGGCAAGTCCACTGGCTGGGTCAGGCTTTTGCTGCTCAGCAACTGGACGAGGTTTTCCTGGTGATTGCCGCCACCGATGACAGTACGCTGAACGCCGAGGTGTTTGCCGAAGCGGATAAACGCCGGGTGCTGGCCAACGTGGTGGACGATCAGCCGCGCTGCTCATTCATCTTCCCGTCGATAATCGACCGTTCACCCTTGGTGGTGGCCGTCTCTTCCAGCGGCCAGGCGCCGGTGTTGGTACGTATGCTGCGTGAAAAACTCGAAGCCTTGTTGCCCGCCAGCCTGGGGCAGATGGCCGAAGTGGCCGGACGCTGGCGCGGGCAGGTGAAACAACGGCTGAATACGATGGGTGAACGCCGTCGTTTTTGGGAAAAAACCTTTGGTGGCCGCTTCGCAACGCTGGTGGCCAATGGCCAAACCGCCGAGGCGGAACGGCAACTGGAGCAGGACTTACAGCAGTTTGCCCAGGGCAGCGAGGGCTCTCAGGGCGAAATCTCGCTGGTGGGCGCTGGGCCGGGTGACGTGGGGTTACTGACTCTGCGCGGGCTGCAGGTGATGCAGCAAGCCGACGTGGTGCTGTACGACCATCTGGTCAGTGATGAAATCCTCGATTTGGTTCGTCGCGATGCCGAACGTATCTGTGTGGGCAAACGCGCTGGCGCGCATTTGGTGATCCAGGAAGAAACCAACCGTCTGCTGGTGGAACTGGCGCAACAGGGCAAGCGCGTGGTGCGGTTAAAGGGGGGCGATCCCTTTATCTTTGGCCGGGGTGGCGAAGAATTACAGGTGGCTGCTGCTGCAGGCATTCCGTTCCAGGTGGTGCCGGGTGTTACGGCAGCAGCCGGGGCAACCGCCTATGCAGGCATCCCGCTGACGCACCGCGATCACGCACAGAGTGTCACCTTTATTACCGGTCACTGTCGTCCCGACGGTGATGGACTGGACTGGGCCGATTTGGCGCGTGCGCGCCAGACTCTGGCTATCTATATGGGCACCATGAAGGCGGCGGATATCAGCCAGCGCCTGATAGCTCACGGCCGTGCGGCCACTACGCCAGTAGCGGTCATCAGCCGCGGTACGCGTGCGGACCAACTGGTGCAAACCGGCACGCTGGAACAACTCGAACAATTGGCTCAACAGGCACCGTTACCGGCGCTGCTGGTGATCGGCGAAGTGGTGGAATTACATCACCAAATCGCCTGGTTTGGGCATCAACCGCAGACGGAAGGGGTATCACGCCCAGCCGTCGTGAATTTGGCTTAAGGATCTGTTATGGACGAAAAACGACTCACTCATTTGCGGCAATTGGAGGCGGAGAGTATCCATATCATCCGTGAAGTCGCCGCTGAATTCGGCAACCCGGTGATGCTCTATTCCATCGGTAAAGACTCTTCCGTGATGCTGCACCTGGCGCGTAAGGCCTTTTACCCAGGCACGCTGCCGTTCCCTCTGCTGCACGTGGATACCGGCTGGAAATTCAGCGAAATGTACCAATTCCGTGATCGCACCGCGAAGGAATACGGTTTTGAACTGCTGATCCACAAAAACCCGGAAGGCGTGGCGATGGGCATCAACCCGTTCGTTCACGGCAGTGCCAAGCACACCGATATCATGAAAACCGAAGGCCTGAAGCAGGCGCTGAACAAATACGGTTTTGATGCCGCCTTTGGTGGTGCTCGCCGTGACGAAGAGAAGTCACGCGCCAAAGAGCGTATCTATTCTTTCCGCGACCGTTTCCACCGCTGGGATCCGAAGAACCAGCGTCCGGAGCTGTGGCACAACTACAACGGCCAGATCAACAAGGGTGAGAGCATTCGTGTGTTCCCGCTGTCGAACTGGACCGAGCTGGATATCTGGCAATACATCTTCCTGGAAAAGATCGACATTATCCCGTTGTATCTGGCGAAACCACGCCCGGTGGTAGAGCGCGACGGCATGCTGTTGATGGTGGATGACGATCGCATCGATCTGCAGCCGGGTGAAGTGATCAGCCAGCGCATGGTGCGTTTCCGCACGCTGGGTTGCTGGCCGCTGACCGGTGCGGTGGAGTCCGAGGCCGAAACGCTGCCGGAAATCATCGAAGAGATGTTGGTGTCCACCACCAGTGAGCGCCAGGGACGGATGATCGATCGCGATCAGTCCGGCTCGATGGAGCTGAAAAAGCGTCAAGGGTATTTCTAAGGAGCCGCCGGATGAACAACGCAATTGCACAACAAATCGCTGAACAGGGCGGGGTCGAGTCTTACCTGCACGCGCAGCAACATAAAAGTCTGTTACGGTTCCTGACCTGCGGCAGCGTCGACGACGGTAAAAGCACCCTGATTGGCCGCCTGCTGCACGATACCCGCCAGATCTACGAAGATCAGCTGTCAACGCTGCACAGTGACAGCAAGCGTATCGGTACCCAGGGCGAAAAGCTCGATCTGGCATTGCTGGTCGACGGTCTGCAGGCCGAGCGCGAGCAGGGCATCACTATCGATGTGGCCTATCGTTATTTCTCGACTGAAAAGCGCAAATTTATTATCGCCGATACGCCAGGGCATGAGCAGTACACCCGTAATATGGCGACCGGTGCCTCTACCTGTGATTTGGCGATCCTGCTGATCGACGCACGCAAAGGGGTGCTGGATCAAACTCGCCGACACAGCTTTATCGCTACATTGCTGGGGATCCGCCATCTGGTGGTCGCGGTCAATAAAATGGACCTGGTCGATTATCAAGAGTCGGTATTCGAGCAGTTCAAACAGGATTATCTGACCTTCGCCCAGCAGTTGCCGAACGATCTGGACATCAAGTTTGTCCCACTGTCGGCGCTGGACGGCGATAACGTGGCCAGCGAAAGCACCCAGATGCCTTGGTATAACGGGCCAACGCTGCTGCAGGTGCTGGAAAGCGTAGATGTGATCAGCGAGCGCGAAACGCAGCCGCTGCGTTTCCCGGTGCAATATGTTAACCGTCCGAACCTGGATTTTCGTGGCTATGCCGGCACCCTGTCGGCCGGTGTGGTGCGCGTGGGCCAACGCGTGAAGGTGTTGCCTTCCGGTGTGGAATCTACCGTTGCACGCATTGTTACCTTTGATGGCGATTTGCAGGAAGCGGTGCCGGGTGAGGCGATCACACTGGTGCTGAAGGATGAAGTGGACATCAGCCGTGGTGATTTGCTGGTCGATGCCGGGGAAACCCTGCAGGCGGCGCAAAGCGCGCTGGTCGACGTGGTGTGGATGGCTGAGAAGCCGCTGTTGCCAGGGCAGAGCTACGACATCAAGGTCGCCGGTAAAAAGACCCGCACCCGGGTGGAAGGTATTCGCCACCAGGTAGAAATTAACTCGCTGGCCCAACATCAGGCCGACACCTTGCCGCTGAACGGTATTGGCCTGGTGGAGCTGACCTTCGACGAGCCGCTGGTGCTGGACAGCTATCAGCGTAACCATGACACCGGCGGGCTGATCATTATTGATCGCCTGAGTAACGTCACGGTCGGCGCCGGATTGATCCGCGAAACCTTGCAGGACGCTCCGGTGGCGGCAGGGGAGTTCAGCGCGTTCGAGCTGGAACTGAATGCTCTGGTGCGCAAACACTTCCCGCATTGGGGCGCGCGTGACCTGATCGGGGGCAAATAACGTGGCCGATGCAGAGCAACGGCCAACCGGGCCGGAGGACGATAACGTGGTCTGGCACCCGCACGCGGTAGCGCGTGCGGATCGCGAAGCCCGTAATGGCCATAAAGGCGTGGTGCTGTGGTTTACCGGGCTTTCCGGCTCGGGTAAATCTACCGTCGCCGGAGCACTGGAGCAGGCGCTGCACGCCCTTGGCGTCAGCACCTATCTGTTGGATGGCGATAACGTTCGCCATGGCCTGTGTCGCGATCTGGGTTTTTCCGACGACGATCGGCGCGAGAACATTCGCCGCGTGGGTGAAGTGTCCAAACTGATGGTGGACGCCGGGCTGGTGGTGCTGACTGCGTTTATTTCACCGCACCGCGCAGAACGGCAGATGGTGCGCGAACTGCTTGATGAAGATCGCTTTATCGAGGTGTTTGTCGACACGCCGTTGGCGATTTGTGAGGAGCGTGATCCGAAGGGATTGTACAAAAAAGCCCGCGCCGGCGAACTGCGTAATTTCACCGGAATCGACTCGGTTTACGAGGCACCGCAACGGCCGGATATTCATCTTGATGGCCAACAATTGGTAACAAATTTGATTGCGCAATTGTTAGACGTGCTGCGTGGTCGGGCTATTATCAAACCCTGAATTCAGAAAAGCGTGTGGCGTTTTTGCGTCATACGCTTTTTACGCTAAGCCCGCCGAAGAGCGTGCCGAATAACCAGGGATCACTATGCAAAATGTCTCGCCTATCTTGATTGACTCAAACCAGGAGAAAGAGGAACCCTCTTATTCTTTCCTGGGCGGCGTCTGTGGCTTTGTTTTCTACTGGCTGGCGTTCGCAGTGCCGTTTGTGGTCTATGGCTCCAACACCCTCTTCTTCCTGCTCTACACCTGGCCGTTCTTCCTGGCCCTGATGCCGGTTTCGGTGCTGATTGGCATCACGCTCAGCATGCTGCTGCGTGGCCGTCTGATCCTGACGCTGCTGCTGACTGGTGCTATCGTGCTGTGCCTGTTCTGGCTGGTATTCAGTTTTCTGACCGGTTGGTGAGAGAGCGGGCGCAGTCGTCTGCGCCCGAAGCATTGCAAAGCCGTGCCGAAGGTTACAAAACTTTGCTTAGAAAAGCCTGAGTTCGCGGGTTGGCAGGGTTGCTGAAAATTTGCTGCGGCGTGCCTTCTTCCTGAATGATCCCCTGATCGATAAACAACACCCTATCGGCCACTTCGCGGGCAAAGCCCATCTCATGGGTGACCACCACCATGGTCATACCTTCGTGTGCCAACGACTTCATGACCGCCAGCACTTCGCCGACCAACTCAGGATCAAGCGCTGAGGTGGGTTCGTCGAACAGCATGATTTTCGGTTCCATCGCCAGCGCCCGGGCAATCGCCACCCGCTGTTGTTGGCCGCCGGACAGGCTGCTGGGATAGGCGTCAATCTTGTCCAACAGACCCACCTTACGTAACAGCGCTTCTGCGCGCAGGATGGCATCGGCGCGCGACAGCTTTTTCACCCCCATCGGCGCCATAATGATGTTTTCCAGCACCGTCATATGTGGGAACAGGTTAAAGCGCTGGAACACCATCCCCACGCTCTCACGCATTTTATTGAGATCGGTTTTCTGGCTGTGTATGGCAAAACCATTAACCAGAACCTCGCCGCCAGAAAGCGTTTCCAGCGCGTTGATACAGCGCAGGAAGGTACTTTTACCAGAGCCAGACGGGCCGATGACGCAGACCACTTCGTTGGTCGCGATTTCGCAGGAGATGCCACGCAGTACGTGGCTTTCGCCGAATTGTTTTTGCAGATTATGTACGCGAATCACTTTTCCCGAACCTCTTTTCCATGTGTTGCACCATCAGCGAAAGCAGGAAGGTGAGGACCCAGTAGACCAGCGAAATGGTCAGGTAGGGCTCCCAATAGGTGGCATAGGCACCGGAAACCGTCCGGGCGGCATAGGCCAGATCGGCCAGGCCGATGGCGGAGGCCAGTGAGGAATCCTTGACGATGGCAATGGCGTTGTTGCCCAGCGGTGGCAGCATGCGACGGAATGCCTGTGGCAGGATCACCTTGCGCATGGTTTTGCCGTAGCTCATGCCCAGTGAGCGTGAAGCCTCCATCTGGCCGCGATCGATTGACTGAATGCCGGCACGGAAGATTTCCGAGACGTAGGCACCGGCGTTGAGCGTAATCGCCACGACGCAGGAGAGAAACGCACCGTAGTCGGAGCGCAGCGCACGGGCGAAGTCACTGCTCATCAGGCCGTTGGTGACCAGCAGACCGTCGCGCGGGTTGATAAACAGCGGTACCAGCGCGAAGTGCACCACCATGATCTGCACAAACAACGGCGTGCCGCGGAAGGCACTGATATAAATGCGCACCGGCCACTGTACGCCGTAATGCAGTATCGGTTTCCAGATGCCGTGAGGCGCTTGCGCCAGACGGCCTAATCCCAGGAGCAGCCCCCAGGTGGTGCCCAATATCACGCAGATAATGGTGCATTTGATGGTCATCCAGGCGCCTTCCATAAACAGCGGGGCGTATTCCTGGATAATCTCCCAACGGAAATTCAATGGGTGTTCCTTCTCGGTGTACTCAAAGCGATTGTTGCACCGGAGCTCGGGCGAGCTCCGGTCATTTAAGGCTTACTCGGCAGGCAGAGTCGGCACGTTGCTGTCAAACCAGGTCTGGTAAATTTTGGCGTAGGTGCCGTCGGCGATGATTTTCTTCAGGCCGGCGTTGATCTTGCCGCGTAGTTCATCGTTACCCTTGGCAACGGCAATGCCGAAATACTGGCGTTCGAATTTGGCGTCGGACACCAGCTTGAATTCTTTTTCCGGGTGAGTTTTGATGTAGAACTTGGCCACGCCAACGTCGCCCACGGCGGCGCCGATGCCATCTTCGTACAGCTCCTGCAGCAGCAGCGGGGTGTTGTCGAAGCGTTTGATGGCGGTGCTGTTTTTACCCAGCACGTCGGATACCACGATGTCGCCGGTGCTGGAATTCACCACACCGACCTTCAGCGCTTTAAGCGCGGCAATGGAGTTCACGGTAGAGTCTTTAGGCACCACGATAGTCTGCTCTGCCGGGAAGTAAGGCGCAGAGAAATCAACCATTTGCTTGCGTTTATCGGTGATGGTGATGCCGGAGATAATGATGTCGCGATCGCCGGAATTCAGCGTGGCGAAGATCCCTTCCCACGGCGTATTCACCAGCTTGACCTGGAAACCTTCGGCCTTGGCCACGGCCTTGATGATATCAATATCAAAGCCTTCCAGCTGTTTGTTGCTGTTTTCGAATTCGAACGGACGATAGGTGCCGCCGGAGCCGACGACGTAAGTAGGTTCGGCTGCCAGGGCCGAGGCCGACAGGGTGGCGGCCAGGCAGGCGCCAATCAGAACTAAGCGTTTTAACATCACTATCCCCGGTAATTAAAAGTTATCCATTGGATTTATTTATGCACTATGAGTGCATAAAAATAATCCTTAATGAATAAAAACACAACTCCTACCTGATGATGGAATTTTCAATGGTGTTAAATATGCACTTTTCGTTCGTGGTCGGCGGAAGCGTTGGCAAAACGGCGGGGCAGCCAGTTTTTCTTGCTGCATAACCGAGAAAAACTCTGATTGAGGGAGGGCGGCGCTGTCGATCGGTGTCTTATCGGGTGAAAGTGGTTTTTTTTGCCGCTTTCGGCGCGAATTTAGGTTATAAACTCAAGAAATTCTCATCCCACTCTGAATTTGGCGGTGAAATGCCGTTCTCAGTGTGGAGTCCAACGAAAAGTTGTGGGATGATTAGGCGGTTTTTCAGGGGGCGGAGATGGGAAAACTTACGCTGTTATTGCTGGTATTGCTCGGTTGGTTACAGTATTCACTGTGGCTGGGCAAAAATGGTGTTCACGATTACGTGCGGGTCAATGATGACGTTGCAGTCCAACAGGGCAGCAATGCGAAATTGAAAGCGCGTAACGATCAGCTGTTCGCCGAAATCGACGATTTGAACGGCGGTCAGGAAGCGATCGAAGAGCGTGCGCGCAATGAACTGAGCATGATTAAGCCCGGTGAAACTTTCTATCGTCTGGTTCCTGATCAATCCAGACGCAACGCGGCGTCCTCCTCGCAAAATAACCTACAAAAGTAACGCATGAATCACTCCGCAGGAACCTTTCCACCGGTGATTGCCGTCCTGCCCGCTGCCGGTATCGGCAGCCGTATGCAGACGGATTGCCCGAAGCAGTATTTAACCATCGGCCACCAAACCATTCTTGAGCATGCGATCCACGCGCTATTGCGCCATCCGCGTATTCAGCAGGTGATTGTGGCGATCGGCCCCGATGACCAGCAGTTCCACCAGTTACCGATTGCCAGGGATCCCCGCGTGCGGGTCACCGTCGGCGGTCAGCAACGCGCCGATTCGGTGATGGCCGGGCTGCAACTGGCCGGCGAGGCAAAATGGGTGCTGGTACACGACGCTGCGCGGCCCTGCCTGCATGCCGATGATCTGGAGCGTCTGCTGGCGATCACCGAACACAGCGAGGTGGGGGGGATTTTGGCAGCACCGGTGCGTGACACCATGAAGCGTGCCGAGCCGGGTCACAGTGCAATCTCCCATACCGTTGAGCGTCAGGACCTGTGGCATGCCTTAACGCCGCAGCTATTCCCGCTGGCCTTGCTTAAACTTTGCCTGCAGCGCGCGTTGGACGACGGCGCGACGGTCACCGATGAGGCCTCTGCGCTGGAGCATTGCGGCTATCATCCGTTGCTGGTCAGCGGACGCTCGGACAATATTAAAGTCACGCGCCCGGAAGATTTGGCGCTGGCGGCCTTCTATTTAACTCAGTTGGACAATTAAGGAGCGCATCATGCGTATCGGTCACGGTTTTGACGTACATAAATTTGGTGGCGAAGGGCCGCTGGTGATCGGTGGTGTTCGTATCCCTTATGAAAAAGGTTTGCTGGCCCACTCCGACGGTGATGTGGCGCTGCACGCGGCGACCGATGCCCTGCTGGGTGCGGCGGCGTTGGGGGATATTGGCAAGCTGTTCCCGGACACAGACCCCGCTTTCAAAGGCGCCGACAGCCGCGTGCTGCTGCGTGAGGCCTGGAAGCGTATCCGCGCCAAAGGCTATCGTCTGGGGAATCTGGATATCACCATTATTGCCCAGGCCCCTAAAATGGCGCCGCACATCCCGCAAATGCGCGTTTTCCTGGCGGAAGACCTGCAATGCCATATGGATGACGTTAACGTTAAGGCTACCACCACCGAACAGCTCGGATTCACCGGGCGCGGCGAAGGCATTGCCTGCGAAGCGGTTGCCTTGTTGATCAAGGAATAAGCGCATGGATATGGCTAACCTGACCTGGCTGCATGGCCAGCCGCAGAGCACCGGCGTGTTAAAAGCCAACCCGGAAGATTTCGTGGTGGTGGAAGACCTGGGTTTTGAGCCGGACGGCGAAGGCGAACATGTGCTGGTGAACATCCGCAAAAATGGCTGTAACACCCAGTTTGTCGCCGATTATCTGGCGCGCTTTGCCGGTATTCACGCCCGCTCTGTCAGCTATGCCGGTCTGAAAGATCGTCATGCGGTGACCGAGCAGTGGTTCTGCCTGCATTTGCCGGGTAAAGAAACACCCGATTTTACTCAGTTCTCACTGGAGGGCTGCGAAGTGCTGGCCAGCGCCCGCCACTTGCGCAAAATGCGTATTGGCACGCTGAAAGGCAATGCCTTCACGCTGGTACTGCGTCATATCTCCGATCGTCAGGATGTCGAACCGCGTCTGCAGGCGATTGCCGCCGGCGGTGTACCGAACTATTTTGGCAGCCAGCGCTTTGGTCGCGGCGGCAATAACCTGGTGATGGCACGCCGCTGGGCAAATGATGAGATCCGGGTTAAAGAGCGTAGCAAGCGCAGTTTTTATCTTTCTGCCAGCCGCAGTGCGCTGTTTAATCTGATTGCCAGCCGACGTCTGGCCAATCAGCAGCAACATACCGTGCTGGAAGGAGATGCCTTGCAGCTCAGTGGTCGTGGCAGTTGGTTTGTTGCCCAGCCTGAAGAGTTGGATGCGCTGCAACAGCGGCTGGATGCCGGCGAACTGATGATTACCGTCCCCTTGCCGGGTGACGGCGAACCCGGTACCGCCGGTGAAGCGCTAAGTTTTGAACAGCAGTGTTTGCTGGAGCAACCGGAACTGATGGCGCTTTTAAAGCGCGAACGTGTTGATCCGGCCCGCCGTGCGCTGTTGTTACAGCCAAAAAATATGCAGTGGGACTGGTGGGATGATGCCACCGTTGAACTGCGTTTTTGGCTACCGGCCGGCAGTTTCGCCACCAGCGTGGTGCGCGAAATTATGCGACAAGACAGCAGTGATGCGGATATTAGCGAGTAATAGAAAACCTGCTTAGGCAGGTTTTTTTTCGTCTGGAGCATGACGACGTAATAATGAGGTGTGTTTGCCCAGCCTGCGGTTTTCGGTGCTAACACGAGGCTCGAAGGCAGGTCGAAAAATCGTCTTTTCCCTTGGTGACTGGACATGTCGGGGGGAGTAAACATAATATCTGCTGGTTAAGCCCCTCCTTTTGGGCGTTCATTCCGAGTAGTTAAATGCCCGGCCCGGTTAAAAAGGGCTTGGTTGAGAGATAAAAAAGAAGACAACCTCTTATGCGGATATTGCTGAGTAATGACGACGGCGTGACCGCCCCGGGCATCCAGGTGCTGGCGGCGGCATTGCGAGAGTTCGCCGAAGTTCAAGTTGTGGCACCGGATCGTAACCGCAGTGGTTCATCCAATGCGCTGACGCTGGAATCCCCATTGCGCACCCTGACAATGCCCAATGGCGATATCGCCGTACAGCAGGGAACGCCGACCGACTGTGTGTATCTTGGCGTGAATGCCCTGATGCAACCTGCGCCGGATATCGTGGTTTCCGGTATTAATGCCGGGCCTAATCTGGGGGATGACGTTATCTATTCCGGCACCGTAGCGGCAGCTATGGAAGGGCGTCATTTGGGGTTGCCTGCGCTGGCCGTGTCGCTGAACGGCCACCAGCATTATGCGACCGCTGCGGCGATCACCTGTCGGATACTGCGTGCGTTACTGCGGGAACCGTTGCGAACCGGTAAAATTCTGAATATCAACGTGCCGGATTTGCCGCTGGACCAGATTAAGGGCATTCGTGTGACCCGCTGCGGCAGTCGCCATCCGGCCGACAAGGTGTTCTGCCAACAAGATCCACGCGGGCAAAATCTCTATTGGATCGGGCCGCCGGGTGATAAGTTTGATGCCGGGCCAGACACGGATTTCGCTGCGGTAGAACAGGGTTATGTGGCCATCACGCCACTGCAGGTGGATTTAACCGCCTATGCGGCTCAGGACGTGGTAAAAACGTGGTTAACCAAAGCAGGGGTCGGCGGGGAATGGTGAACAAGCGTATGCAAACATTGCTGACGCAGCTGCGTCAACAGGGGATCCGGGACGAGCGGTTGCTGCAGGCGATCGAAGCGGTGCCGCGGGAACGTTTTGTTGATGAAGCGCTTGAACACAAGGCCTATGAGAATACCGCATTACCCATTGGCTCCGGCCAAACGATCTCCCAGCCTTATATGGTTGCACGCATGACCGAACTGCTGAACCTGACACCAACCTCCAGGGTATTGGAGATCGGCACCGGTTCCGGCTATCAAACCGCCATCCTGGCGCATCTGGTGCAACATGTTTGCTCTGTTGAACGCATCAAAGGGCTGCAATGGCAGGCCAAGCGTCGCTTGAAGCAACTCGATCTTCACAATGTTTCCACCCGTCACGGCGATGGCTGGCAGGGCTGGGCATCGCGCGGGCCGTTTGATGCCATCATTGTCACGGCGGCGCCACCGGAGATCCCGCCGGCGCTGATGGAGCAGTTGGACGACGGAGGTATTCTGGTGTTGCCGGTCGGTGAGCAGGCCCAAACGCTGAAGTACATTCGGCGCCAGGGAAGCGAATTTGTTATCGATACGGTCGAAGCGGTGCGTTTTGTTCCCCTGGTGAAGGGTGAGTTAGCCTAGCGATTGTCTGAATTTTCGACAGGAAACGAAATCTGTTGCACTTTCATCACCTCCGGTTAATGTTTTAACGTTTCAATAAAACTAATTTTCAATACAATTGCCTTTCTGCGTAGTTGTCTTATGGTGCAGCGGCGCTAATGTGGTTAGCATTGGCGCGCTGTTTTGAGGCTCCGGCATGAGGATTTCCTGACGTTCAGGGATCGGCCGTGGGCACCTTTCAGGGTAGAAATCGAGAGAATGTTAAAAGCTCAGCTACCATGTAAAGGGTATTTGGATATATCGCTGATATTGCTGTCATGGGGGAAGCATGAGCACGGGAAGCCCAATGATTACATTACGCCGGGTTGCGGTGTGTACGATGGTAAGTTTGTGGTTGGCAGGTTGTACGAACACTGCGTCGACATCGGCCCCTATTAGTAGTGTGGACGGTGGCGGGGCCGCTGCATCCGGCAATGCTGGAGCACCGGCTAACGCTGAAGGGCACATTGTTTACAACCGCAGTTACACTTCGATCCCCAAAGGGAGCTACAGCGGTAATAGCTATACGGTTAAGCGCGGAGACACGCTGTTTTACATCGCCTGGATCACCGGAAACGATTACCGTGACCTGGCCCAGCGCAATAATATTCCTGAGCCATACAGCCTGAATGTGGGCCAAAGCATTCAGCTTGGTAATGGTTCTGCCAACGGAAACGGCGGCATGCTGGCGGCAACAGACGCAACCAGCGGCGGTGTTCCGAAGCCGCCATCGACCTCTCAGATACAAACTGCAACGGTTGATTCTCCATCAACTAACGCGTATTCTGATAATTCGGGTAAACAGAATGTAGGTAAGATGTTACCTACAGCAGGCGCAGTGGCGGCAACTACCGCAACAGCCCCTGTTACCGCACCGGTAGTTGCTCCACCAGTGAGCAGCACCGTCAGCAACAGCGCCCCAGTAAGTACCTGGAGATGGCCGACTGACGGTAAGATTATTGATAACTTTTCCTCATCAGAAGGTGGGAATAAAGGTGTCGATATCGCCGGGACTCGTGGGCAGCCAATTTTCGCTACCGCCGATGGTCGTGTAGTGTACGCAGGCAACGCTTTACGGGGTTACGGTAATCTAATCATCATCAAACACAATGATGATTACCTGAGCGCCTACGCTCACAACGACACAATGCTGGTCCGGGAACAACAAGAAGTGAAGGCGGGTCAAAAAATAGCCACCATGGGTAGCACCGGAAC
Source organism: Serratia proteamaculans (assembly GCF_946227095.1). Lineage (GTDB taxonomy): Bacteria > Pseudomonadota > Gammaproteobacteria > Enterobacterales > Enterobacteriaceae > Serratia > Serratia proteamaculans_E. The sequence goes on along the minus strand of NZ_CAMISV010000005.1, from coordinate 62,289 downwards.
CAGTTCAGTACGTTTGCATTTTGAAATTCGTTACAAGGGGAAATCCGTAAACCCGCTGCGTTATCTTCCGCAGCGATAGATTGGGCAGAATACGCTGTATTCTGCTCGCGGTATCACGGGTAGGAGCAGCATATGAGCCAAAATACGCTGAAAGTTAACGAGTTACATGACGATGCGGATTTCGACGAGAACGCAACGGAAGCGGAATCATTCGACGAAAAAGCACTGGTTGAAGAAGAGGCCAGTGAGAGTGATCTAGCGGAAGAAGAGTTGTTGTCACAAGGCGTGACCCAACGCGTATTGGATGCGACGCAGCTCTATCTTGGCGAAATCGGTTATTCTCCGCTGCTGACCGCAGAGGAAGAAGTTTATTTTGCGCGGCGTGCACTGCGCGGTGACGTGCCGTCCCGCCGCCGAATGATTGAAAGTAACCTGCGGTTGGTGGTGAAAATCGCCCGCCGCTACAGCAATCGCGGCCTGGCGCTGCTGGATCTGATTGAAGAGGGTAACCTCGGTCTGATCCGGGCAGTGGAAAAGTTTGACCCAGAACGCGGTTTCCGTTTCTCGACTTACGCAACCTGGTGGATCCGGCAGACGATTGAACGGGCGATCATGAACCAAACCCGTACCATCCGCTTGCCTATCCACATTGTTAAAGAACTGAATGTCTATTTGCGCACTGCGCGCGAGCTTTCTCATAAACTGGATCATGAACCGAGCGCTGAAGAGATTGCAGAGCAACTCGACAAGCCGGTCGATGACGTCAGTCGTATGCTGCGTCTGAACGAACGTATCACTTCTGTCGATACGCCGTTGGGCGGGGATTCAGAGAAAGCTTTGCTGGACATTCTGGCAGACGAGAAAGACAACGGACCGGAAGACACCACGCAAGACGATGACATGAAACAGAGCATCGTTAAATGGCTGTTCGAACTGAACGCCAAACAGCGTGAAGTGCTGGCGCGTCGCTTTGGCCTGTTGGGCTACGAAGCGGCAACGCTTGAAGATGTGGGCCGTGAAATTGGCCTGACTCGCGAGCGAGTTCGTCAGATCCAGGTTGAAGGTTTACGCCGTTTGCGTGAAATTCTGCAAATGCAGGGCCTGAGCATTGAGGCACTGTTCCGCGAGTAACGTCGACAGTTGAGTCGCATCAAAATAAAAACGGTGAGCATCATGCTCACCGTTTTTTTATGCCTGCAGCTTGTGCAGGGTCAGACCATATTCTTCAGACGGTAAATCCACTCCAGCGCCTGACGTGGCGACAGTGAATCCGGATCCAATGCTTCGAGTGCTTCAACCGCCGGTGAGGTTTCCTCATTCAGCAGCGTCATCTGGGTGGCATCAACGGTACCGGTAGCGGTATGGCTGGAAATAGCCTCCAGTTCACGCAGTTTCTGACGCGCGCGCTTGATCACCTCACGCGGTACGCCGGCCAGTGCAGCAACCGCCAGACCATAACTCTTGCTGGCCGCGCCGTCCTGCACGCTGTGCATAAAGGCGATAGTGTCGCCGTGTTCCAGCGCATCCAGATGCACGTTGACTACGCCTTCCATTTTTTCCGGCAGGGTGGTGAGCTCAAAGTAATGGGTGGCGAACAGCGTCATGGCTTTAATGCGGCTGGCCAGGTTCTCGGCGCAGGCCCAGGCCAGGGATAAACCGTCATAAGTTGAGGTACCGCGGCCAATCTCATCCATCAGCACCAGGCTGTTTTCGGTGGCGTTATGCAGGATATTAGCGGTTTCGGTCATCTCCACCATAAAGGTAGAACGCCCGGAGGCCAGATCGTCCGCCGCACCCACGCGGGTGAAAATGCGGTCTACCGGGCCGATGACCGCCTTGCTCGCCGGCACATAACTGCCGATATGTGCCATCAGTACGATCAGCGCCGTTTGGCGCATATAGGTACTTTTACCGCCCATATTTGGACCGGTAATGATCAACATCCGACGCTGAGGTGACAGCGACAGCGGGTTGGAAATAAACGGCTCGCTCAGCACCTGCTCGACGACCGGGTGGCGGCCTTCGGTGATGCGCACGCCGGGTTGCTCGCTCATGGTCGGGCAGGCGTAGTTCAGCGTCTCCGCACGTTCAGACAGGTTGGCCAGCACGTCCAGTTCGGCCAGTGCACCGGCGCTTTGTTGCAATTCACCCAGGTGCGGCAGCAACAGGTCGAACAGCTCTTCGTACAGCCCTTTCTCGATCGCCAGCGCTTTCCCTTTCGAGGTCAGCACCTTATCTTCATATTCTTTCAGTTCTGGAATGATGTAGCGTTCGGCATTTTTCAGCGTCTGGCGGCGCACGTAATGGATCGGGACCAGATGGCTTTGTCCGCGGCTGACCTGAATGTAATAACCATGCACGCCATTGAAGCCCACCTTCAGCGTATCCAGCCCCAGCTTTTCACGCTCGCGGATCTCAAGACGGTCGAGATAGTCGGTGGCACCATCGGCCAGCGCGCGCCATTCATCCAGTTCGCTGTTGTAGCCGGGAGCGATCACGCCGCCGTCACGTACCAGTACCGGTGGGGCTTCAACCACTGCGCGTTCCAGCAAATCCTGCAGCTCATCAAACTGACCGACCTGTGACAGCAACTGCTGCACATAGGGGGTTTCTACCCCTTTCAGCAACGCATGGATATCCGGCAATTGTTGGAAAGCATGGCGCATGCGCGCCAAATCGCGTGGACGGGCACTGCGCAACGCCAAACGAGCCAGTATGCGTTCCAGGTCGCCGACCTGGCGCAGCGAAGGCTGCAAATCGGCATACAGATCCTGCAGGGAACCAATTGCCTGCTGGCGGTTATTCAGCACCTTGATGTCACGGGTGGGCATGTGCAGCCAGCGCTTAAGCATGCGGCTGCCCATCGCCGTTACGCTACAGTCGAGGATCGCCGCCAGGGTATTTTCGCTGCCGCCGGACAGGTTCTGGGTCAGCTCAAGGTTACGCCGCGTGGCGGCATCCATGATAATGCCGTCTTGTTGGCGTTCCATGGTGATCCCGCGGATATGCGGTAATGAGGTGCGTTGGGTATCTTTAACGTACTGCAACAGACAGCCGGCAGCGCGCAGCGCCTGATGAGCCTGTTCAACGCCGAAACCGGTGAGATCGCGGGTGCCGAACTGCAGATTAAGCTGCTGGCGTGCCGTTTCAGGTTCAAATTCCCACAGTGGACGACGGCGCAGGCCATGGCGCTGTTCAATCAGCGACATCTGTTCAAAGGTTTCGGGGTACAGCAACTCGGCGGGGTTGGTGCGCTGCAACTCTGCCGCCATGGTTTCGATATCTGCTGGCTCGGCCACGCGGAAACGACCGGAGCTGATGTCCAGCGTGGCGTAGCCGAAGCCGCGCGCGTCCTGCCAGATGGCCGCTAACAGGTTGTCCTGACGTTCTTGCAACAGCGCTTCGTCGGTGATGGTGCCTGGTGTGACGATACGCACCACTTTGCGCTCCACCGGGCCTTTACTGGTGGCCGGATCGCCGATTTGTTCACACAGGGCGACAGATTCACCGAGCTGCACCAGCTTGGCCAGGTAGTTCTCCACCGCGTGGTGGGGGACGCCGGCCATCGGGATAGGTTCCCCCGCTGAGGCACCGCGTTTGGTCAGCGAGATATCCAGCAGTTGGGAAGCGCGTTTAGCGTCGTCATAGAACAGCTCGTAGAAGTCGCCCATGCGGTAGAACAGCAGGATCTCGGGATGCTGAGCCTTGAGGCGCAGGTACTGCTGCATCATCGGCGTATGTGAATCGAGCTTATCGGTACTATTCATAAGATTACTGTTTCCAATCCATTGAATTTAAAGTTGATTGCGATTTTGATTGTCATCATCAGGGTTACGCCGCGGCATAAAAAAACCACTCAATAGGCTGTGGTTAACGGCGTTAAGGATCAATAAGCCCTTAATACTGTCGCTATACTAGCCCAGTGGGCAATCGGCTGTCACAGGTAAAAATGGGAAGCTTTACGCAAAGTCGGTTTGTAAGACGGGGATGAGGTTGCAAGGACCTATACCGATCGGAACCTCGGTTAAAACTCCGCATGAGGAATCCGCAGATCTTCGTTTGGCTATTTAGCGATCTGATGATTACCGCAGACCCAATGCCCGTACATTCATATCCTGTGGTCGTTGTATTAATTATGTCCAACATTGACATGATACTCACTCGGGAGTTTACTATTTTCATTATTGTTAAACTAAAGGTGAATCTATGTCATCAAAGTTAAACTGGCTTTTGCAGAATACGGCACCGGGATCCTTGGTTTTGCAGTCCTGGCTGACGAAAAATGGCATCAGTCCTTCTTTAGCCAATAAGTATATGCACAGCGACTGGTTGCAAAAACTACGTGCTGGAGTATACGTGAGGAGTGGGCGTGAGCCTCAGTGGAGTGATGCAGTTCTATGTCTGCAACATCAACTTGGGGTTTCTGTACATCTGGCAGGGCTTACTAGTCTGACCTATCAAGGACGCTCTCATTATCTTCAGCTAACGCGCCAGGTGATTTGGCTCTGTGTTGAAAATAAAGCTTCGTTGCCAAAGTGGTTCAAAGAATTTCCCAATGTTGAGTGGCTTTTACTTTCAAATCAGAAGCTCAATATACATGATGGAAAATATCTGACCGAGGTAGAAATTAAGGGCGAGCGGTTGAAGGCGAGTGTGCCTGAGTTGGCGGCTTACGAGGTTGTTAACGCGGTTCCAGGTTCGCTTTCATTTGAGCATGCAGCGGAGCTGTTTCAGGGCCTGGTAAATCTGAGTCCACGTAAAGTCGAAGCATTGTTGCAATCCAGTCGAGCAGTGCAAACTAACCGCCTTTATCTGTTTTTGGCCGATCACTATGCTCATGCATGGGTTAAACGAATAGATAAAACCAACATTGATTTAGGGGCAGGAAAGCGACAGATCGTATCGGGTGGCAAGCTGGACCAAAAATATCAGATCACGGTTCCAGAGAGTTTTGTTAACGAAGAGATCTCACATGGATAAGCATTCACCCTATTATCGCCAAGTGGCGTTGCTGCTCAGTACATTACCTGTCGTAGCATCAGAGCGCTGCTTTGCACTAAAGGGTGGGACGGCGATTAACTTGTTTGTTCGCGATTTTCCACGTTTATCAGTTGATATTGATTTGGCTTACATTCCGCTGGAAAACAGAGATGTGGCATTGCCAAATGTTCGGGCGGCCTTGACACGTATCGCTGAAATACTGCAACAACAGGCGGGTATTTCGGCGGTGCTACAAACGAATAACCCTGATGAAATGCGCATTGTTGTTTATTCTCAGCAGGCACAGATTAAGATTGAGGTTTCGCCTGTCGCACGAGGCACACTGTATCCTTCAGAAGAGCGTGATGTTGTTGAAGCGGTCGAAAACGAGTTCGGTTTTGCTACCATTCAGGTTGTCTCACTTGCCGATCTCTATGGTGGCAAGCTTTGCGCTGCGTTGGATAGGCAACATCCTCGCGATTTCTATGACGTCAAAATGCTACTCGAAACACAGGGTATTGATCGCCAAATCTTTAATGGATTTATCACCTATCTGCTGGGACATCCACGTCCATTATCAGAGGTACTGAACCCCCGCTGGAAAAATATCTCTGAACTGTATGCGAATGAATTTAACGGAATGACGTTCGATATGGTTTCTCTGGAAGAACTCAATGCGATACCCGAATTAATGGTGACGGCTCTCAAAGTACAATTCACTCAGCGGGATTGTGATTTTCTGATGTCTTTCAAGCGCGGTGAGCCAGATTGGAGCCTTGCTCCCGAAAACCAGATTCAGTATTTACCCGCGGTGAGGTGGAAGCTCCAAAATATTGGTCGTATGCCAAAAGAGAAACACATTCAGGCGTTGGTGAAGCTTGAGGAGACTCTTGCCGGGTGGATAGGGTAGTTTATCATTTTAACTGTACATTCACTCTGAGTGTCACTGTGCGGTGTTTTATAAACCACATCGTTTTTTACGGTTATGCGAAAATGAAGAAGGCCCAAAAATAGGGCGCTGGACTTGTGGCGTTCATTCTCCAGCAAGCCCAGAACGGTTGAAGTGTCAGTCAACAGCAGATAAAGGCAGTGGAAGTTGGTAAATACGAAAGCTGTCGGGCACTTCTGCTTCGTGGCCGGGCAGCAGGCGGTGGCGAATGCGTGCTTCAGTGACAAAGGCGCAGCCCTGTGGCGTGATGTCCAGATTGACCGGCGACTCCATTCCCTCACGAATAACTTCAATAGAATGCATGCCTGTAACACCGGGATCGGTAATTCGCAGGATCCTGCCCTGACCGCTTTTAATGCCATTTTCGAGCACGATCAGCGAACCGTCTGGTGCCAATCCCATCCCATCCGGGTTTTCGATAGTGCGAGGCAGCAGGATTTCAGCCAGTTGCGGCGTCGCCTCCCCATAGCTCAGGGTATAGAGCTTTCCGCTGCCAAAGTTGGCAACCGCCATTATCCGGTCATTCAGCAGAACAATGCCTGCGGCACCGATACCCTCGGGGCCAGCCAGACGTTTATCGCGGAAGAGGATCTGAAAGTTGTCTTCACCCCGGCGCAGCCTCATGATGCTGCCCGCTTTGGTCTCCGTCAGATAAACCGTGCCGTCTTTGGCGAGAACCAGGTCATTGCCCATTCCCCCCTCTGGTAAGGTCAAACTGCGGTTAATCGTGGCACTGGAGACATTCAGGGCAAAAACGCGATGGGGACGAGTTTTTCCTGTGGGCAGGAAATCCGGAGAGTTTCCCCATAACAGACCATGTTGTTCATCCAGCCGCAGCGTGGTTGAGGCGAAAACGGTATCGGCGCCGGCAAAGAAGGTCTCCCAATCTTCGTTCGGGCGTTTGCGCAGGATGCGGCCACTGGTCACCAGGCCAACATACAGGGTGCCATCGGATGCGCGGGCAATGCCATTAGGGTAGAGCGCGCCTGGCGGTAATGTCAGGGTGGATGAGTTGCAGGCGACGTTTGGCGCAGCGGTGACGGCAGCGGAAACCGCAGGCGTTGTCATGGCGAGCATTAAGGCCACCAGCGCAGCCTGTGCCGGGCGATATTTTATAGCGTATAACATTGAGCCTCTCCTGTGATTGATGATGGGGCGAAGTCCTACCAACGCTGGGGGCGGGTCTGTTCTTTCATCGGTGCTTCAAGTTGTGCGATTTCCTCATGGGACAGCGTGAGAGAGCGCGCCTTGAGCGCATCCTGGAGGTGATGTGACTTGGACATACCGACAATCGGTGCGGCAACCGCCGTTTTGGCCAGCACCCATGCCAGAGAGACCTGGGCCGCCGGAACGCCTCTCTCGGCGGCGATGCTTTCAACGGCTATAATGGATTGTTCGACTTCTTTTCTGCCGCCGTACCAACGGGGTGCTTGTTCGTCGGTTTCGGCGCGTAGCGTCCCGGCTCCTTTTGCCCCTGCCAGTAACCCCCTCGCCAATGGCGACCACGGAGTCAGGCTGACTCCTTCCTCCAGGCAAAGCGGGATGAGATCTTCTTCATCCTCCCGCGTGACCAGATTGTATTGGCTTTGCATGGAAATAAAGGCGGCCAATTTGTTATGGCGTTGAAACGCCAACATTTTCATAAAATGCCAGGCCTGCATCGAGGATGCGCCGAGATAGCGGATCTTGCCGGCCCGCACCAGCGCATCGAGCGTTTCGGCCGTTTCCTCAATCGGGGTTTCCTCATCGAAACGGTGCATGACGAACAGATCGAGATAATCGGTCCCCAGACGTTGCAGCGAGGCCTCAACGCTTTGAATGATATGTTTGCGTGACAGGCCGCGATTGTTGGGTTGTTCGCCCATCGGGAAGAACGCCTTGGTGGCGATCACCATGTCATCGCGGTGGGCAAAATCCTTCAACGCACGCCCGAGAATGCGTTCACTCTCGCCTGAAGAATAGATATTGGCGGTATCGAAAAAGTTAATTCCGGCTTCCAGCGCTTCCCGGATGAAGGGGCGGGCTTGATCCTCTGGCAATACCCAGGGACGCCAACCGGGATCGCCATAGGTCATACAGCCCAGACAAAGCTGGGAGACTTTCAGACCGCTATTTCCAAGGCGCACATAGTTCATCATCTTCCCTCCGGGGACTTGTCGAGCTGGGTGTCGACAGGGTTATCTCTCAGCGCATACCGGCGATGGTGTAGCCGCCGTCCACCAAAATGCTTTGTCCGGTGATAAAGCGGGCGTCATTCGTCGAAAGCCAGACGGCGACATCACAGATATCTTCAGGCTGACCCAGACGTTGGGCGGGTGTATGTGTGATGAAAGGCGTGAAGGCGGATACGTCGGATATGCTGCTGTGGGCCATCGGCGTGTCGATGATGCCGGGATTGATGTTGTTGATACGGATGGCCTGATTGCCATACTCAAGCGCTACCGCACGGATCAGCGAATCAAGTGCTCCCTTGCTGGCGGAATAACTTGATGATCCGGCAAGTGCGCCTTTGGCGAGCCAGGAAGAGGTGTTGACGATCACGCCGCCCGAGTTTTGTGCCAGGAAAGTTTCGACCTGGTATTTAATAGAGAGCCACACGCCCCTGAGGTTGATGGCGATCACCGAGTCGAAATCCGCACTGGTTTGCTGATGAATCGGCACAAAGTTGCCGAGAATACCGGCGTTGTTGAAGGCGATATCCAGTCGTCCGTAGTGCGCGTTGACTCTGGCGAGCAAACGGCGAACATCTTCTTCCTGCGAAACGTCCGCTACCACGGCCAGCACTTCTCCGCCGGCCAGCACAACCTCCTGAGCGGTGGCTTCTATCTCTGCAGCGCGGCGCCCGGCCAGCACGACTTTCGCCCCCTCGCGAGCATAGGCCAGTACGGCGGCGCGCCCGATACCGGTGCCCCCGCCGGTAACCAGAGCGACTTTGCCCTCCAGACGTTTATGGGAGTGAGTTTGTACAGCATCGGCGTAGTGAGTCATGGCATTAATACTCAGTAATTGAACACCTCACCATGCTATGTTGTTGCTAAAAGGATAACTATCCGTTAAAAATTCACTTCACTATTAGATTATTTATATCAATCCAATGAAAAAAACCGACTTGTCAGGGCTGGTGGCTTTCGTCGCCATTGCTCAGGAACGCAGTTTCAGGCGGGCTGCCGCCCGGCTTGGCGTGACGCCGCCAACGCTCAGTCATACTATGCGTGAGCTGGAGGCGCAGGTCGGTATTCGTCTGTTGAATCGGACTACCCGTAATGTAGCGCCGACCGAAGCCGGTGAACATCTGTTGGCGCAGCTGGTACCGGCGTTTACGGATATAGATACCGCACTGGAAAGCCTGAATACCTTCCGCGAACAACCCCAGGGGCTGGTGCGGATCAATGCGCCGCGAACGGCAATAGAACTTGCGCTGGTCCCCCATTTGGGGCGACTGGTCCGTGATTACCCAGGAATTACGCTGGAAATCGTGGCGCAAGAGGGCTTTGCCAATATCGTTGAACAAGGTTTTGATGCCGGCATCAGGCTCGGAAAGGATCTGCACAACGACATGCGGGCGGTGCGCGTTACCCCTGATTTGCGGCTGGCCATTGTGGCAACGCCTGAATACTTCCAACAGTACGGCAAGCCGAATCATCCTGAAGATCTGTTGAGTCATCGCTGTATAGGATGGCGAAAGATTGCCTCAGGAGAGCTCTACAAGTGGACATTCCAAAAAGGGACTCAGGCGCTTTCCGTCTCGGTGAACAGTGCGCTGATACTGGATGACGCGAGACTGATGTTGCAGGCTGCGTTAGCTCACGCAGGCATTGCATTCGCTATCGAGGAAGAAGTGAGTGAACATCTGGCAACCGGGCGGCTGGAGCGAGTGATGGCCGACTGGTGCGCGCCGTTCCCTGGTTTTTATCTTTATTACCCAAACCGCAGAAACCATCCAGTGGCACTGACCACGGTGATCAATGTCATACGTTATCCCAGTCAGGCGAACAATCCCGCGGAGTCATAGCACCGAGTCCAGACCTCATCCGGCAAACGCCGTCCGCTCAAAACCCCTGCCATTTCATCGCTGGTTTTCCTCTGTCGAATCGTCCCGTCTTGTTGAAGTCGGCTAATCAAGGGCGAACGATTTTTTGTTCATCTATCGACCGATGGCTGGCCCCGCGCGTCGAATAATCCATAAATACCCTGCATGTTTATAACTTATTGTTTATAATTGTTTTTTAGTTATTTTTATCGAATTTATTCAGTAATTTAAGGTTATTTGCGACGTCGATCACACTATTTTTTTATGTGAAATGTGAAGAGGGTCAATCAGGCAGGTCAAGCAGAGACGGTTCTCTATGCTGATGGCTTACCGATCCGCTGCCATGCCTCCGTATACTGTCTGCAACCAGGGCAAAGTGACGGAAATTTTCATAAGGAATGTGCGTGAGGCAATGGCTATTGCATCTGGCAAACAAATGACACGGGGCTTTTTTGATTATCTTGAGGGATTGGGTATGGAAAAGAAAAAAATCTATCTGTTTTGTTCTGCCGGTATGTCGACTTCCCTGCTGGTTTCCAAAATGAAAGCGCAAGCCGAGAAGTACGAAGTGCCGGTAATCATTGCCGCTTATCCAGAGGCGCTGGCTGCAGAAAAGGGCGCTGAGGCAGATTTGATCCTGCTGGGACCACAGATTGCCTACACGCTGGCCGAAGTACAGAAGCAGCTGCCCAATAAGCCCGTCGAAGTGATCGACTCCGCTTTATACGGCAAGCTCGATGGCCTTGGGGTATTGAAGGCCGCAGTCGCCACTATAAAAAAAGCTAACCAATAAAGGGGTCTGCCGTGAATACGTTAATTGCCTCGTTGGAAAAGGTCATACTGCCTTTTGCTGTGAAAATTGGTAAACAGCCCCATGTTAATGCCATCAAAAACGGGTTCATTCGATTAATGCCGCTGACGTTGACCGGGGCGATGTTCGTGCTGATCAACAACGTGTTCCTCAGCTTCGGTGAAGGCTCGTTCTTCTTTTCAATGGGGGTGCGGCTGGATGCGTCCACCATTGAGACGCTGAATGGCCTGAAGGCCATCGGTGGCAGCGTTTATAACGGCACCCTGGGGATTATGTCCCTGATGACGCCCTTCTTTATCAGTATGGCGTTAGCGGAAGAGCGCAAGGTCGACCCACTGGCCGCGGCTCTGCTGGCGGTTGCCGCCTTTATGACGGTGACTCCGTTCAGCGTCGGTGAGGCCTATGCCGTAGGCGCTAACTGGCTGGGCGGTGCCAACATCATTTCAGGCATGGTGATCGGTCTGGTGGTGGCGGAGATGTTTACCTTTGTGGTGCGCCGCAACTGGGTGATCAGCCTGCCGGACAGTGTACCTTCTTCAGTGTCACGTTCGTTCTCGGCCCTGATCCCCGGCTTCCTGATCCTGTCGATCATGGGCGTACTGGCCTATTGCCTGACGCTGTGGGGAACCAACTTCCACCAAATCATTATGGACAGCATCTCGGCACCGCTGGCGAAAATGGGCAGCGTAGTGGGCTGGGTGTATGTGATGTTCTCCTCACTGCTGTGGTTCTTTGGGGTGCATGGTTCGATGGCACTGGCCGCGCTGGACAGCGGCATCATGACGCCATTCGCGCTGGAGAACGTAGAGCTGTACAACAAGTATGGTTCTGTCGAAGCCGCGGTGGCTGCCGGTAAAGAGTTCCACATGTGGGCGAAGCCGTTCGTTGACTCCTACATCTATCTGGGTGGGACGGGATCGACGCTGGGGCTGATTATTGCCATCTTTATCGCTTCACGCCGCGAAGATTATCGTCAGGTTGCCAAGCTGGCGACGCCATCGGGCATCTTCCAGATCAACGAACCTATTCTGTTCGGTCTGCCGGTGATTATGAACCCGGTGATGTTTATTCCCTTTATCCTGGTTCAGCCGGTGCTGACGATCATCACCACGGTGGCTTATTACACCGGGCTGATCCCGCCAATCACCAATATTGCGCCGTGGACCATGCCGGTGGGGCTGGGGGCGTTCTTCAACACTAACGGCAGTATCGTCGCCATGTTGTTGAGCTTCTTCAACCTGGGCGTCGCGACCTTGATTTACCTGCCGTTTGTGATGATCTCCAACAAGGCGCAGAGCCAGATTGATCAGGCAACGGAAAGCGAAGAAGACATCGCCAAAGCGTTGAAATTCTAACTGCAGTCTGGGGCAGCGCTTGCTGCCCCGGTTTTAGGGAGCCTTCGGATGAAATATCAATTTGCTGACGATTTTTGGTGGGGAAGCGCCACCTCTGCGCCGCAGTCGGAAGGGGCAGCAGCCCGGGATGGCAAAAGCCAGAACATCTTCGATTACTGGTATGAGATTGCGCCAGAACGCTTTCATCATCAGGTTGGCCCGTCCGAGACCTCCACCTTTTATGATCATTTCCAGCAAGATATCCAGCTGTTAAAGACCCTTGGCCATAATAGCTTCAGAACTTCCATCTCCTGGTCGCGGTTGATCCCGCAAGGTGATGGCGAAGTGAACCCGAAAGCGGTCGCTTTCTATAATGCGATGATCGACAGCCTGCTAGCCCAGGGCATCACGCCATTTATCAACCTTTACCATTTCGATATGCCGCTGCGCATGCAGCAACAGGGCGGCTGGGAAAGCCGGGCGGTGGTGGAAGCCTACGCCAGCTATGCCAAAACCTGTTTCAGCCTGTTCGGCGACAGAGTCAGCCATTGGTTCACCTTTAATGAGCCGATTGTCCCGGTCGAAGCCGGGTATCTGAATGACCTGCATTATCCTTGCGTGGTTGATTTCAAAAGGGCGATCGCGGTGGCTTACCACAGCGTTTTGGCCCATGCCAAAGCGGTGAACGAATTCAGAACGCTGGGGAATCAGGGCCGCATAGGGATTATCCTGAACCTGAGCCCGACTTATCCGCGTTCGGACAGCCAGGAAGACGGCATTGCCGCCCACTATGCGGATCTGCTGTTGAATAAAAGCTTCCTCGATCCGGTGACCAAAGGCCGCTATCCGGAAGATCTGGTGAATTTACTGCGGGCCAATGATTTGTTGCCGCAGACAGCACCGGAAGACGCGCAGCTGATTGCCGATGGGGTGGTGGATATTCTGGGCGTCAATTACTATCAACCGCGCAGAGTTAAAGCCAGGTCCGGCTATCAGGCCAGTGACCCGGTGACGATGCCGGAAGATTTATTCAGCTTTTACGAGATGCCGGGCCGCAAGATTAACCCGCACCGCGGCTGGGAAATCTATGAAAAAGGTCTGTATGACATCCTGATGGACCTGAAGGAAAACTACGGCAATATTCCCTGCTATATTTCAGAAAACGGCATGGGTGTAGAGGGTGAAGAGGCCTTTATTGGTGCCAGTGGGCGGGTAGAGGATGATTATCGTATCGACTTCATTCGCGATCACCTGAAGTGGCTGCACCAGGCGTTGTCCGAGGGGGCTAACTGTAAAGGCTACCATCTATGGACCTTCATTGACTGCTGGTCCTGGCTTAATGCTTACAAGAATCGCTATGGGTTGGTTCGGCTGGAGCGTGAAAGCCAACGGCGCACGATCAAAAAGAGCGGCTATTGGTTTGCCGAGACGGCCAGACAAAACGGCTTTGACTAATGGGAGCGCGCGCGGTGTCTGAGAACCTGGTTTCGCTGAATGCGAACGACGTTAAGCTGATTCGAGAGCAGGATTTTTTTAACTGCAAAGATTTCCATCTGTTTATCTATAACAAGGTGGAGAGCGCCACCGGGCTGCATCAGCATGACTATTACGAATTCACCATCGTCCTGAGCGGCAAATGCTATCAGGAGATTAACGGCAAGCGGGTGCTGCTGGAGCGGGGGGACTTTGTGTTTATCCCCATTGGCTCGCGTCACCAAAGCTTCTATGAATTCGGCGCCGCGAAAATCTTTAACGTGGCGGTCGGCAAGGTTTTCTTTGAAGAAAACTATTTGCAGCAGCTGCCCCGTTGTTTTGTCGCCTCTCAGGCCTATAGCCTGAAGAATGAGTTCCTGGCTTATATCGAGTCGGTGGTCAGTTCGCCGCAGTTCCGTGAGGATGATTTTGCCGAGTTTCTGGAAACGCTGACCTTTTATATCATCAGCCGCATTCGTCATTATAAGGAAGAAAGTGGCGAGGGGGATGACATTCCTCAGTGGCTGAAGAACACCCTGGCGGGGATGCATGATAAGGCGATGTTTGGTGAAAAGGCATTGCTTAATATGGTTGAACTGTCGGGGAAAACGCAGGAGTACCTGACCCGGGCAATGCGGCGTTATTACCATAAAACCCCGATGCAGGTGATCAATGAAATCCGCATCAACTTCGCCAAAACCCAGCTTGAAGTCACCAACTATTCGGTTTCGGATATCGCCTTTGACTCGGGCTATGGTGACGTGAGCCTGTTTATTAAAAACTTTAAAAGACTCACTGAAGTGACGCCGGGTAATTACCGAAAAAAGTTCTACGGCCCTATTTAGGGCCGCTCCCGATAAGCATTAACGCCGATATTCCGAATGCCTTTCAGGCCACCAATAGCCTGATGCGATAAATTTCTTTGCTTAAGCGAAGGGGAATTGCCGTACCTGACGGACGGTATTCCCTTGCCAAAAATTTGTTAAATGGATGCCCAAAATGGACAAGTTACTGATAGTGAATGCCGACGATTTTGGCCTGAGCAAGGGCCAGAACTACGGCGTAATCGAGGCGTTTCACTCCGGGGTTGTTTCTTCGACCACTGCTATGGTCAATAGCGCGGATGTGCACCATGCGGCCAGGCTCAGCCAGCTTTATCCCGGGCTGCAGATTGGCCTGCACTTTGTACTGACCCACGGGCATCCCCTGACCGCCATGCCGTCGCTGGTCAACGAGCGTGGGGAGCTGGGCAAGTGGTTATGGGAACGCGCGGAATCTGCGCTGTTGGACCTGAACGAAATCCACGATGAGTTGGTGAGCCAATACGACAAATTCGTGGCCGTGTTTGGTAAAGCGCCGACGCATATCGACAGCCACCATCACGTGCACATGCTGCCGCAGATTTTTCCGCTGGTGGAGGCCTTTGCCCAGACCAAATCCATCCCATTGCGTATAGGGCGCGAGGAAGTCGCACGGCAAGACATTCCACTGCGCTATGGTCGCAGCACTGAATGGTTTGATGCGGGCTTTTATGGTGAGGAGATATCCGAGGCGCTGTTTTTAAAGGTGCTTGAGCGCACCGACCAACGCGGTGCCCAGTCGGTGGAGATGATGTGTCACCCGGCGTTTTTGGATAAAACGATATTGGCGAGCAAGTATTGCTACCCGCGCCTGGCCGAAGTGGATGTTTTGACATCGCCAGGCATTAAAAACATGATTGCGGAGCGCGGCTACCGTCTGGGATCCTTCCTGGATCTGTGAAGACCCCGACGTAGCACCATAAAAAAGGCCCGCTTAAAGCATCGAGTGGGCCTTTTTCAGCCCGGTATCCTCATCAGGATCGGCGCCCTGCGGGATGGGGGCTTCCGCTTCTTCCTCCCCCGACGTTTCACTGACCTGTGGCTCGACCGGATCCGGTGCGGCTTCCGGCGGCGGCATGGTGTCATGGATGATCTGCTCATCAAAGGTTGGGTTCAGCGCCGGAGAAAGCGGGGAACTGGTCAGGCTGTCCGGCAGGGGAATATGCGGCAAGGGCGCATCCTGCACAAACTGCGATTCGTCCTGTTTTACCGTCCGACTGAAGCCCACCAGCAGTACGCCGCAAAGCGAGAAGAAGGCATACAGAATATTGCCGCCCAGTGGCTCAATCAGCGAGCCGACCGCCAATGGGCCGATACTGGCACCGACGCCAAAAGCCATCAGCAAACAGGCGGCCAGGGATACGCGCCGTTCCGGTTCAATCAAATCGTTGGCCAGGGCGACCACCAGCGGATACAGCGTGAACTGCAGCATGCTGACAATAAAGCCCACCACCAGCAACACCGGAAAATCAATGTGCGGCACCAGTGCCAGCGGCAGGGCGGCGACGATCAGTAAAATGGCATTGATGCGCATCAGCAGCGTGCGGTTGTAGCGGTCTGACAGCCAACTAAGCGGGAACTGAGCCACCAGCCCGGCGAAGATGGCTATCGCCATAAACAAGCCGGTTTGCTGAGTAGTCAGCGATTGCAGGCTCGCGTACACCGGTGCCAGCCCATAGAAAGATCCCACCACCATGCCGATCACCAGCGTGGTGGCCAGCACCTTGGGAATGGCCCCGATAAAATAGAGTAGCTCCATTGGAGCCGGTGACATATGGCGTGCATTGGTGCGGGTGGTGAGGGCGATAGGTACCAGGCAGAGTGCAAAGCACAGGGCGATCACCAGCAGGGTGGTGATGCCGAGATTGCTCTGCAGCATTAACACCACCTGACCCAATGACATACCCAGATAGGTGGCCGCCATATAAAAGCCGAAAACCATGCCGCGCTGATTGGATTCCGCCTGATCGTTCAGCCAGCTTTCCAGCACCATGAATTGACACATCATGCACATGCCGATAATCAGCCGCAGTACCACCCACACGGGGATATATTCGGTCAGGCCGTGCCCCAGCACCGCCGCAGTGATAATGCCGGCGCAGGAAACGTAGGCGCGGATATGGCCGACGCGGGCAATCAGAAAATGCCCGACTTTGCCGCCGATCACCAGGCCGATGTAGTTGGCGGCGATAATGGCGCCGATCAGCGCACCAGTCACGTGGATAGAGGTTAAACGCAGGGAGATGTAGGTGGTGAGCAACCCTGAACCCAGCAGCATCAGCAGGGTGGTGGTATACAACGGAAAGAAGACGCCTAACGTTTTTTTCACTCTATCATCCTAATCTTTTATCCTGGTTTGCCTTGGGGCTGGCTCTGCCGGCGGCAAAGGCAACCCGGTGAGATCCCTCGTGCAAAACACCGCCCGTTAACCCGAGCGCTACATTCGATACTAGCAGTTTGGTTTGCGGCTTAACACCGCCTCGCCTGCGAAGCGCCGCGCATTTCTGTCATCACGCCGTCAGGCAAGCTTGATAAATGCTACTATCGGGCGCATATACCTGATTCGCTAAGGAGAGGTTATGAGTGAAAATCAACTGCGTAAACTCAGCATTGCGGTGGGCGAAAAACTGAAGGCCAAAGGCCTGTGGATCACTTGCGCAGAGTCCTGCACTGGCGGCGGCATTGCCAAAGCCATCACCGACATTGCCGGGAGTTCTGCCTATTTCGACCGTGGCTTTGTCACCTACAGCAATACGGCGAAACATGAGTTGCTGGGCGTGGCGGAAGCCACCCTGACGGCCCATGGTGCAGTGAGCGAAGAAGTGGTGCGCGAAATGGCTCAGGGGGCGTTACACGCCGCACGGGCCAGCCTGGCGCTATCGGTGAGCGGCATTGCCGGGCCGGACGGCGGGAGTGCGGAAAAACCGGTGGGCACCGTCTGGTTTGGTTTTGCCGAGGGCTCCGGACGGGTAGTGGCGCACAAGAAGCAATTTAGCGGCGATCGCGATGCAGTGCGGCTTCAGGCGACGATTTTTGCGCTGCAAACCGCGCTTGATGATTTTTTGTAAAATTAGGCTTGATACTGTATGACCATACAGTATAATTAGTGGCATTTCCTGCACAACATACAATCAGTGGCAGTGTGGGGTAACACCGACATTGCGTAACGAAGGAGCAAAAATGGCTATTGATGAGAACAAGCAAAAGGCGCTAGCTGCGGCACTGGGCCAGATTGAGAAACAGTTCGGCAAAGGCTCCATCATGCGTCTGGGTGAAGACCGTTCTATGGACGTAGAAACGATCTCCACCGGCTCACTGTCACTGGATATCGCACTGGGTGCGGGCGGTCTGCCAATGGGCCGTATCGTTGAGATTTATGGCCCGGAGTCTTCAGGTAAAACTACCCTGACTCTGCAGGTTATCGCTTCAGCACAGCGCCAGGGTAAAACCTGTGCGTTCATCGATGCCGAACACGCGCTGGATCCGATTTATGCGAAAAAGCTGGGTGTTGATATCGACAACCTGCTGTGTTCTCAGCCGGACACCGGTGAGCAAGCACTGGAAATCTGTGATGCCTTAACCCGCTCTGGCGCGGTTGACGTGATCATCGTTGACTCCGTAGCGGCGCTGACGCCAAAAGCGGAAATCGAAGGTGAAATCGGTGACTCACATATGGGCCTGGCGGCACGTATGATGAGCCAGGCGATGCGTAAGCTGGCCGGTAACCTGAAAAACGCCAACACGCTGCTGATCTTCATCAACCAGATCCGTATGAAAATTGGTGTGATGTTCGGTAACCCGGAAACCACCACTGGCGGTAACGCACTGAAATTCTACGCTTCTGTCCGTCTGGATATCCGCCGCATCGGCGCGGTAAAAGAAGGCGATGAAGTGGTCGGCAGCGAAACCCGCGTAAAAGTGGTGAAAAACAAAATCGCTGCGCCGTTCAAGCAGGCCGAGTTCCAAATCCTGTACGGTGAAGGCATCAACAGCCGCGGTGAACTGGTCGATCTGGGCGTTAAGCACAAGATGATCGAGAAAGCCGGCGCCTGGTACAGCTACAACGGCGATAAAATCGGTCAGGGTAAGGCAAACGCCTGTAACTTCCTGAAAGAAAACCCGGCGGTGGCTGCTGAGTTGGATAAACGACTACGTGAACTGCTGTTGCACAGCAACGGCGAACTGGTCGCTGCCACCAACGAAGGCTTCGATGATGAAGCTGAAACCAGCGAAGAGTTTTAATCGCTGCTGACGTTCGTGAGCACCATTGAGGGTTCACGAACGTTAATTAATCAGGCTTGAATAATGAATGATTTGCTAAGCCGCGCCATGCGCCTGCTGTCGCAACGCGATCATAGTGAAGCTGAACTGCGCCGCAAACTTGCGGCGCAGCCATTTATGGCGAAAGCCAGATTTGGTACCAAAACCCCCTCGTCCTCTGCGCCGTCCCCTGAAGAACCCGTCGATCCTGCCGTTATCGAGCAGGTGATTGCCTATTGCTACCAGCATAACTGGCTGGACGATGAGCGCTTTGCCCACAGCTACATCGGTAGCCGCAGCCGTAAAGGCTATGGTGCGCAGCGCATCCGCTCTGAGCTGATGCAAAAAGGCGTTGATAAAGAGCTGACGCAGGCAGCGTTGGCGGACTGCGAGATTGACTGGTGTGAACAGGCCAAACAGGTAGCACAGCGTAAATTTGGCGAATCATTGCCTACGGACTGGAAAGAGAAAGCCAAAGTGCAGCGTTATCTGCTCTATCGTGGCTTCTTCCAGGAAGAAATTCAGTCAATTTTCCGTGATTTTGCGCAATGAACGCACACGGGGTTTTACTTCCCTCTGAAGAAAATTTATCTTATCCCCACTTTTTGTTCGTGAGTTAGATGCCATCGTCAGGATGTCGCGTATCTTGCTCACGTGTCGTTATTCTAGCCTTTCCGGGAAAATTATGAGCAAGAGCACCGCTGAGATCCGTCAAGCGTTTCTCGATTTCTTTCATAGTAAGGGCCATCAGGTTGTAGCAAGCAGCTCCCTGGTGCCTGACAATGATCCGACATTGTTGTTTACCAATGCCGGCATGAACCAATTTAAAGATGTTTTCCTGGGGCTGGACAAGCGTGCCTATTCCCGAGCCACCACCTCACAGCGTTGCGTACGTGCGGGCGGCAAGCATAACGATCTGGAAAACGTCGGTTATACCGCACGTCACCATACCTTCTTCGAAATGCTGGGTAACTTCAGCTTCGGCGACTACTTCAAACACGATGCCATCAGCTACGCGTGGGAACTGTTGACCGGTGAAAACTGGTTTAACCTGCCGAAAGACCGGCTGTGGGTGACCGTCTATGAAACCGATGACGAAGCCTTCGACATCTGGCAGAAGCAAATTGGCGTACCGGCAGAGCGTATTATCCGCATTGGCGACAATAAAGGCGGCGCCTTTGCTTCCGACAACTTCTGGCAGATGGGCGATACCGGTCCATGCGGCCCGTGCACCGAGATTTTCTACGATCACGGCGATCATATCTGGGGTGGCCCACCGGGCAGCCCGGAAGAAGACGGCGATCGCTACATTGAGATCTGGAACCTCGTATTCATGCAGTTCAACCGTCAATCCGACGGTACCATGCTGCCACTGCCAAAACCTTCGGTAGATACCGGTATGGGTCTGGAGCGTATTGCCGCAGTGTTGCAGCATGTGAACTCCAACTATGAAATCGACCTGTTCAGCAAGCTGATTGCCGCAGTGGCCAAGGTGACCGGCGCCACAGATTTGGATAACAAATCCCTGCGCGTTATTGCCGACCATATCCGTTCTTGCGCCTTCCTGGTGTCAGACGGTGTGACGCCGTCAAACGAAGGCCGTGGTTATGTGCTGCGTCGCATCATCCGCCGCGCGGTTCGCCATGGCAATATGCTGGGCGCGAAAGACACCTTCTTCTACAAGCTGGTCGCTCCGCTGATCGAAGTGATGGGGCCTGCAGCCGATGAGCTGAAGCGCCAGCAGTCACTGGTTGAGCAAGTGCTGAAAACCGAAGAAGATCAGTTTGCCCGTACCCTGGAGCGTGGTTTGACGCTGTTGGACGAAGAGCTGGCCAACTTGCAGGGCGATACTCTGGATGGTGAAACCGCATTCCGTCTGTACGATACCTACGGTTTCCCGGTCGATCTGACGGCAGACGTGTGTCGTGAACGTGGCCTGAAAGTGGATGAAGCCGGTTTCGAACAGGCCATGGAAGCCCAGCGCCGTCGTGCGCGTGAGTCCAGCGGTTTTGGCGCAGACTACAACAGCATGATCCGTGTTGATGGTGCCAGCCAATTCAGCGGTTATGACCACGAACAACAGCAGTCCACCGTGAC
This sequence comes from Serratia proteamaculans, assembly GCF_946227095.1. Classification (GTDB taxonomy): domain Bacteria; phylum Pseudomonadota; class Gammaproteobacteria; order Enterobacterales; family Enterobacteriaceae; genus Serratia; species Serratia proteamaculans_E. The sequence continues at coordinate 41,495 of NZ_CAMISV010000005.1, read as the reverse complement.
CGCTCTGTTCCGTGATGGCCAGGCTGTAGACGAGATCCACGCCGGCGAAGAAGCCGTGGTGGTACTGGACGAGACCCCGTTCTACGGTGAGTCCGGTGGCCAGGTCGGCGATAAAGGCGTGCTGAAAGCCGCCGGCGCTGATTTTGTGGTGAGCGATACCCAGAAATACGGTCAGGCTATCGGCCATCAGGGCAAGTTGTCCCAGGGTTCACTGAAAGTGAATGACCGCGTTGATGCGCAGATCGACACTGTTCGCCGCAACCGCATTCGTCTGAACCACTCCGCGACCCACCTGCTGCACGCTGCACTGCGTCAGACGCTGGGCGAGCACGTGGCACAGAAAGGCTCGTTGGTTAACGATAAATACCTGCGTTTTGACTTCTCGCATTTTGAAGCGATGAAGCCGGAGCAAATTCGTATTGTGGAAGACTTGGTCAACCAACAGATACGTCGTAACCTGCCGGTGCAAACCGAGGTCATGGCGTTGGATGATGCCAAAGAGAAGGGCGCTATGGCGCTGTTTGGTGAGAAGTACGACGACAACGTGCGCGTACTGACCATGGGCGACTTCTCGACCGAGCTGTGTGGCGGTACCCATGCCAGCCGTACCGGCGATATCGGTCTGTTCCGCATTCTGAGCGAGTCTGGCACCGCCGCCGGCATCCGCCGTATTGAAGCGGTAACCGGTGAAGGGGCAATTGCTACCTTGCATCAGCAAAACGATCTGTTACAGGACGTTGCTCATCTGGTTAAGGGTGACAGCAATAACCTGACGGACAAAGTGCGCGCAGTGCTCGATCGTACACGCGCATTGGAAAAAGAGCTGCAGCAGTTGAAGGACCAGCAGGCGGCGCAAGAAAGCGCTTCATTGTCCAGCAAGGCGAAAATGGTTAACGGCGTACAGCTGTTGGTCAGCCAGTTGGATAACGTTGAGGCCAAAATGCTGCGAACCATGGTTGATGACCTGAAAAATCAGCTGGGTTCTGCAATTATCGTGCTGGCCACCACGGCCGATGATAAGGTGAGCCTGATTGCCGGCGTGACCAAAGATTTGACCGACCGGGTGAAAGCCGGCGAGCTGATCGGTAACGTAGCGCAGCAGGTTGGCGGCAAAGGGGGCGGACGCCCTGATATGGCGCAGGCCGGGGGAACAGATGTCAGCGCCCTGCCAGCGGCATTAGACAGCGTAGAAGCCTGGGTGGCCTCGAAACTGTGAATATAAATAAATAGCACTTACAAACGCCATAACTCATTACTGATTATGGCGTTTTTAAACTGTGCTAACACAATTTGGTTACAATTACGGGAACAAAGTTTTTCAGGTCGGCTAAACTTATCATTATCTGAGGTGAGACCAAGTCTGCTTACATTTATTGTGGGTTACATGACTTACGTTTTCGCAGCATATGATGGATAATGACGGGGAAACTGAGAGACCCGACTCTTTTAATCTTTCAAGGAGCAAAGAATGTTAATTCTGACTCGTCGAGTTGGTGAAACCCTCATGATTGGCGATGAGGTCACTGTCACAGTGTTAGGGGTCAAGGGCAACCAGGTTCGTATTGGTGTGAATGCCCCTAAAGAGGTGTCAGTTCACCGCGAAGAAATCTATCAACGCATTCAGGCCGAGAAGTCTCAACAGACGACTTTCTGATTTCGAAGCAGCGTCTCGTTGCTCAGCGAGACGCTACTGCGCTTTTTTGTGCCCGCCACAGACCTTTCTCTGACTTTTCCTGCAAAACCTTTCTGCCGCTCCCTTTGCTTTGTTTGCTAATTCCCTGTTATTGCCTGTTGATAAAACACTCTTTTTGACTTGAAAACGCCCATGTTGAGCGTGAATTGTGCAAACGCGCATGAGATGGGAAAAATTGTTTGACTTAAAAGTCGGAGAAAGTAATATGTGCGCCACGCAGTGCCGATGAGCTTCTCCAAAGCAAGTTAGGCACAATTCGCAAGAAGCGTATGGTGAGGTGGCCGAGAGGCTGAAGGCGCTCCCCTGCTAAGGGAGTATGCGGTCAAAAGCTGCATCCGGGGTTCGAATCCCCGCCTCACCGCCATTTGCATCCATAGCTCAGCTGGATAGAGTACTCGGCTACGAACCGAGCGGTCGGAGGTTCGAATCCTCCTGGATGCACCATATTTTGCAGTATGGTGGGGTAGTAACAACGTACCATACGGTATCAAAAAAGAATTCCTGTGCATCCATAGCTCAGCTGGATAGAGTACTCGGCTACGAACCGAGCGGTCGGAGGTTCGAATCCTCCTGGATGCACCATTCTTTCTGTCAAACTTGTTTCTTCAAGCAGACAAACCAAAAATAGTAATGCATCCATAGCTCAGCTGGATAGAGTACTCGGCTACGAACCGAGCGGTCGGAGGTTCGAATCCTCCTGGATGCACCATCTAAGAAAAACCCGCCTTGGCGGGTTTTTCGCTTTCTGGCATTCGGCGATACGCCGCTGTAATCCCACCATCTTTACTCGTTCGCACAGCACATTCCGCTATTACGCGATCAGCGACAACCTTCCGGCTTTACGCTAAAGTAGTTTTCTTTCCTCAACGATCATGGAGTAACGATGTACGACCGCTATCAGGGTCTTATTTTCGATATGGACGGCACCATTCTCGATACCGAGCCGACGCACCGTAAGGCTTGGCGTGAAGTGTTGTCCCGTTACGGTATGACGTTTGATGAGCCCGCGGTGATGGCGTTGAGCGGTTCTCCGACCTGGCGCATTGCCCAGGCGATTATTGCCAGCCATCAGGCCGATCTTGATCCTCACCATTTGGCTGCAGAGAAAACCCGCGCGGTAGAAGCAATGCTACTGGACAGCGTACAGCCCTTGCCGTTGATCGAGGTGGTGAAAGCCTACCATGGCCGCCGCCCGATGGCAGTGGGTACCGGCAGTGAGCATCGTATGGCCGAAACCCTGTTGCGCCATCTGGGCCTGTTCCACTGCTTTGATGCGATCGTGGGTGCTGACGACGTGCAGCGTCACAAGCCGGAGCCGGACACTTTCCTGCGTTGTGCCGAACTGATTGGTGTACCGCCGGAGAAATGTGTGGTGTTTGAAGACGCAGATTTCGGCATCCAGGCGGCGAAAAGCGCCAACATGGCCGTGGTAGATGTCCGCACGCTGTGAGTAGTACGCTGGCCGTGATGTCGTTATTCGGCGGCAGCTTTCTCAGTGCGACGTTGTTGCCGGGAAATTCAGAAATTATTTTGGTCGCCTTGCTGACCAACAGCCGTGTCTCACCGGAATTACTGGTGCTGGCCGCGACGTTGGGCAATACGCTTGGTGGGCTGACCAATGTCATTATCGGGCGCCTGTTACCGGCGTTGAAACCACAGCGGGGGCTGGATACAGCACTGGGGTGGATGCAACGTTTTGGCCCGGCTGCGCTGTTGCTCAGTTGGGTACCGGTGGTGGGCGATTTGTTGTGCGTGTTGGCAGGCTGGCTGCGCATGCCCTGGGGCCCTGTCGCGCTGTTTCTGTGTATCGGAAAGGCGCTGCGTTACATCATTTTGACTATGATAACGTTACAGGGAATGGCCTGGTGGCATTAACGACGTGAATATAACTCAATATTCTCTCGGGTGCGGATTCAGTATGCTTACGAGTTCTTGTTTTTAGAAGCGGGAGGTCAATTTGATCCCGGACGTATCCCAGGCGCTTTCTTGGTTGGAAGCCCATCCCCATGCATTAAAAGGCATTCGTCGCGGCATTGAGCGTGAAACGCTGCGTGTCACCGAAGACGGAAAGCTGGCGACAACCGGACATCCGGAGAAGTTGGGGGCGGCATTAACGCACCACTGGATAACCACAGATTTTGCCGAGGCGCTGTTAGAGTTTATTACGCCGGTAGACGACAACCTCGATCACCTGCTGACGTTCTTGCGTGATATTCATCGTCACGTAGCGCGCAATCTGGGTGAGGAGCGCATGTGGCCGCTCAGTATGCCGTGCTTTATTGAAGCCGAGCAGGACATCGAGCTGGCGCAGTTCGGCTCGTCGAATATTGGCCGCATGAAGACGTTGTACCGTGAGGGGTTGAAGAACCGCTACGGCGCGCTGATGCAGACCATTTCCGGCGTGCACTACAATTTCTCCCTGCCGCTGGAATTCTGGCAAGCATGGGCTGGCGTTAAAGATGCCGAAAGCGGTAAGGAGCAGATTTCAGCGGGCTATTTCCGTCTGATCCGCAACTATTACCGTTTTGGCTGGGTGATCCCGTATCTGTTCGGCGCATCGCCGGCGATCTGTTCCTCGTTCCTGAAAGGGCGTGAAACTGCGTTGCCGTTCGAGCGTACCGAGCAAGGTATGTGCTATCTGCCGTATGCCACTTCGCTCCGCTTGAGCGATCTGGGTTACACCAATAAATCGCAAAGCAATCTGGGCATCACCTTCAACGATCTTCAAAGCTATGTTGAGGGCCTGAAACGGGCGATTGTCACGCCTTCAGAAGAGTTTGCCAAGTTAGGCGTGAAAGACGGCGATCGTTACGTGCAGTTGAACAGTAACGTGCTGCAGATCGAAAACGAACTCTATGCACCGATCCGACCAAAGCGTGTAACTAAAAGCGGTGAGACACCGTCAGATGCACTGCTACGTGGCGGTATCGAGTACATTGAAGTTCGCTCGCTGGATATCAACCCGTTCTCGCCAATCGGCGTAGATGCGGTGCAGGCGCGTTTCCTGGACCTGTTCCTGGTGTGGTGTGTACTGGCCGATGCGCCGGAGATGAGCAGCGATGAATTGCTGTGTACGCGCAAGAACTGGAACCGGGTGATCCTCGAAGGGCGTAAACCGGGTCAGACCATTGGCATCGGTTGTGATGACAGCCGTGAGCCGTTGGCAAAAGTAGGTAAAGCGCTGTTTGACGATTTGCGCCGCGTGGCGGAAGTATTGGATAGCGAAGCCGGCGATCGCCAGTATCAGCAGGTGTGTGACGAGCTGGTCGCGGCGTTTGACGATCCGGAACTGACGTTCTCTGCCCGTATCCTGAAAGCGATGAAGGAAGAGGGGACCGGTCGTGTGGGCCTGCAACTGGCTGAGCAATACCGGCAGATGCTGATGGAAGAGCCGTTGGAAATCCTGACCGAAGCCGAACTGGCGAAGGAGCAGGAAGCCTCATGGCAGCGTCAACGCAACATAGAAGCCAGTGATACGCTAAGCTTTGAAGAGTTCCTGAAGCAACATGGCGGGAGCTGAAAAAGAAAAAGGCCACATCAATGTGGCCAAATATACATCTCTGATGACAGGGATGATGATAACAAATGCGCGTCTTTCACATATTCAGACTCGCTGAGTTAGAAAAGGTTTCCTGGATAGATAAAAAAGTTTCGAAATAAATACACTTTTACGAGGAGGTAACGAAATGCCACTGCTGGATAGCTTCACCGTAGACCATACCCGCATGGCAGCCCCGGCTGTCCGCGTTGCGAAAACCATGAAAACTCCTCATGGCGATACCATCACCGTATTCGATCTGCGCTTCTGCCGTCCGAATCTGGAAGTGATGCCTGAGCGCGGCATTCATACGCTGGAACACCTGTTTGCCGGCTTTATGCGTGACCATCTGAATGGCCAGGGCGTTGAGATTATCGATATCTCCCCAATGGGATGCCGTACCGGCTTCTACATGAGCCTGATTGGCGTGCCGGAAGAGCAGCGTGTTGCCGATGCCTGGAAAGCCGCGATGAGTGACGTGCTGAAAGTGACCGATCAACGCAAAATTCCTGAGCTGAATGAGTTCCAGTGCGGTACTTACCACATGCACTCACTGGAAGAAGCACAGGAAATCGCCAAGCACATTCTTGATCACGACGTGGTAGTGAACCACAACGAAGAACTGGCGCTGCCGAAAGAGAAGTTGCAGGAACTGCACATCTAGTTCGTCATCTGGCTACAGCGATAAAAAAAGACGCGATGTTCGCGTCTTTTTCCTTTCTGGCAGGCGGTCAGTGTTGCTGTACGCTGGATTGCAGCGACTTTATTGGCGTGACCCGCACCTGTTTGATCATGTTGTCCTGCACGTCGAGAATATCAACGTCGTAATGGCCTACCCGAACCCGGGTGCCAATCTCAGGGATCTCTTCCAGCTCTTCTAACAGCATGCCGTTAATGGTGCGTGCATCGGTAGCCGGCAGTGTCCAGTTGAATGCCTTGTTCAACTCACGCACGTTGGCGGTACCGTCGATCAGGACCGAGCCGTCGCTCTGTGGGTTGACCTCTTCCGCCAGCGTTGGCGACATGGAGGTGGTGAAGTCACCGACGATCTCTTCCAGGATATCTTCGACCGTCACCAGCCCCTGAATATCGCCGTATTCGTCCACCACGATGCTGACTTTCTCTTTGTTGCGCTGGAATTTCACCAGTTGGACGTTCAGTGGCGTACCTTCCGGCACGTAGTAAATCTCGTCGGCGGCGCGCAACAGGTTTTCTTTGTTGAACTCTTTTTTCTCGGTCATCAGGCGGTAGGCTTCACGTACCCGCAGCATGCCGATAGCATCATCCAGCGACCCGCGGTACAGCACGATGCGGCCGTGCGGTGAGTGGGTGAGCTGACGCATGATCGACTTCCAGTCATCGTTTACATCGATGCCGACGATCTCGTTGCGGGGTACCATGATGTCGTCGACCGTCACTTTCTCCAGATCCAGCACTGAAATCAGCATGTCCTGATTGCGACGAGAAATCTGCGAGTGGGATTCATTAACGATAGTGCGTAACTCGTCTTTGCTGACGGCGTCGCTGACGCGCACGTTGGTATGGATGCCAAACAGGCGCAAGACCAGCGTGGTGATGCCGTTGAGCAGCCACACCAAGGGGAACATTACCTTCTGCAGCGGTGCCAGCAGAACACTGCTGGGGAATGCGATGCGCTCTGGATAAAGCGCGGCGAAGGTTTTCGGCAGCACTTCGGCGAACAACAGCACGGCAAACGTCAGGATACCGGTGGCGATGGCTACGCCGAAATCGCCATACAGGCGCATACCGACGATGGTTGCCAGCGCTGAGGCCAAAATGTTGACCAGGTTATTGCCGATCAGCACCAGGCCGATCAAACGATCCGGTTTTTTCAGTAGCTTCTCGACCCGGCGGGCAGAGCGGTTGCCCTGCTTGGAGAGATGACGGAGACGATAGCGGTTTAGCGTCATCATGCCGGTTTCGGATGCTGAAAAGTAAGCGGAAACCACGATCATAACCACCAGGACAATGATCAGGGTTCCTGTCGAAACGTGCTCCAACGCGGTATTCCTTATGTATGGAGAAAGATAGCCTGAGGGCTTAGCGAACCATCACTTGCTGGATCAGACGGCTGCCGAAGTAGGCCAGCGTCAGCAGAAAGGCGCCGGCAAAGCTGAACCACACGACACGGCGGCCACGCCAGCCTTCATGGTAATGGCCCCACAACAGAACGATATAGACAAACCATGCCATGATCGACAGGACGGCTTTGTGCACGTTTTCTTTGCTGAACAGGTTATCCATATACAGCAAGCCGGTGCACAACGTGAGCGTGAGCAGCACGACACCGATCTGGGTGATGTGGAACATTTTACGTTCGATGCTCATCAGCGGCGGCATGTCGGCGCTGAACGACAGCTTTTTGTTTTTCAGCAGGTAGTCCAGCCAGGCCAGTTGCAGCGCATACAGCGCTGCAATAATCAGCGTGGCGTAGGAAAACAACGCCAGGCCAATGTGCACCATCAGTTCCGGACTGGCTTCCAGATGGGTAATAAATTCACCTGGCATAAAGCTGGCGAAGGCCAGATTGATCATCGCGAAGCTGTAAACAATGGGCAGCAGGAACCAGCCGCGGTCACGTGAAGCAACGAAGGTCATGACCGAACAGATGATCAGGCTGACTATTGAGCCGATGTTCAGCAAGCTGAGGTTTTGCCCGGCGCTGACATCAAAAATACGTTGCTGCAGTGCGATGGCGTGGCAAACCAGCGCCACCACTGCCGAGACGAGAGCAAGCCGACGGTATGCGCTATTCTTCCGCAACAAGCTGGGAATAATCAGTCCAAGGCTGAGCAGGTAGGCGATCAAAGCCACAATGGAGAAAACTGGCATAGCGTTTAATTTTGCTTCGGCGTGGTGAATGGGATTGTCAGTATAGCGTCGAGCGCGTCCCACTCCAACCGATCTCCAACGCTGAGGCAGAGATCCTTTTCGCTTCGTGTTATCATCGCCGTAATTATGTCGCCAGAGCGGCCTGTTATTACACGTTGAGCAAGAGACGATGTTTGAAAATTTAACCGATCGTTTGTCGCGCACCCTGCGCAATATCAGCGGCCGTGGGCGGCTGACCGAAGAAAATATCAAAGAAACCCTGCGTGAAGTGCGTATGGCATTGCTGGAAGCGGACGTTGCGCTGCCGGTGGTGCGGGACTTTATCAGCCGCGTAAAAGAGAGCGCGGTAGGTCATGAAGTCAACAAAAGCCTGACGCCGGGGCAAGAGTTCGTCAAAATCGTCAAGGGCGAGCTGATTGCCGCGATGGGCGAAGTGAACACCGAACTGAACCTGGCGGCACAACCACCGGCAGTGGTGCTGATGGCGGGCCTGCAGGGCGCCGGTAAAACCACCAGCGTCGCCAAGCTCGGCAAGTTTCTGAAAGAAAAGCAGAAGAAAAAAGTGTTGGTGGTTTCTGCCGACGTTTATCGCCCTGCGGCGATCAAACAGTTGGAAACGTTGGCGGAGAGTGTTGGCATCGACTTTTTCCCGTCCGATGTTAAAGAAAAACCGATCGATATCGTTAACCGTGCGCTGCAACAGGCCAAGCTGAAATTCTACGATGTTCTGATCGTCGATACCGCTGGCCGTTTGCACGTTGACGAAGCGATGATGGACGAGATCAAGCAGGTGCACGCGGCGATTAAGCCAGTGGAAACCCTGTTTGTGGTCGACGCCATGACCGGCCAGGATGCGGCCAACACTGCCAAGGCCTTTAACGAAGCGCTGCCGCTGACCGGTGTGGTGCTGACCAAAGTTGACGGTGATGCGCGCGGCGGTGCTGCGTTGTCCATCCGTCACATCACCGGCAAGCCGATCAAGTTCCTCGGTGTCGGCGAGAAAACCGAAGCGCTGGAACCATTCCATCCGGATCGCGTGGCATCACGTATTCTCGGCATGGGCGACGTGCTGTCGCTGATCGAAGATATCGAAAGCAAAGTTGACCGTGAACAGGCGGAAAAACTGGCTAACAAGCTGAAGAAGGGCGACGGTTTCGATCTGACCGACTTCCTGGAGCAGCTGAAGCAGATGCGTAACATGGGCGGCATGGCCAACATGCTGAGCAAACTGCCCGGTGCTGGCCAACTGCCGGACAATGTGAAATCGCAGATGGACGACAAGGTTTTGGTGCGTATGGAGGCGATGATCAATTCGATGACGCTGAAAGAGCGCGCCAAGCCGGAAATCATCAAAGGCTCGCGTAAGCGTCGTATTGCGGTAGGTTCCGGCATGCAGGTGCAGGATGTTAACCGTTTGTTAAAGCAGTTCGACGACATGCAACGCATGATGAAAAAGATGAAGAAAGGCGGAATGGCGAAGATGATGCGCGGCATGAAAGGTATGATGCCGCCGGGCTTCCCAGGCCGCTGACAGCCGCTTGCCCTCTGGGGTGAGCGCGTTTAAGTATTTGCCGTTCGCGGTGAAAACCGCCCGAAATATTACTGGCTATAAAAAGTAGTTGACGACGATCTACGCTTTCGATTGCTTTTTGCGCCAAAATGAGTAAAATTTTCGGGCTTTTTATATTGCAACCGGGCCCCGTTCCCTCAATGGGGCCCGGCTGTTTTATTAACTAAAGAGGATGTTATGGTAACAATTCGTTTGGCACGTGGCGGCGCAAAAAAGCGTCCGTTCTATCAAGTAGTAGTGACCGACAGCCGCAATGCTCGTGATGGTCGTTTCATCGAGCGTGTAGGCTTCTTCAACCCGATCGCATCTGGTCAGGCTGAAGCACTGCGTCTGGACCTGGACCGCATCGAACATTGGGTCGGTCTGGGTGCAACTGTTTCTGATCGCGTTCACGCGCTGATCAAAGACGCTAAGAAAGCAGCTTAATCTGTCGCGGTGGTGGCAATGAGCAAGCAACTCAAACCGGTAGCACCTAAGCAGCCGATTGTACTCGGTAAAATGGGGTCTACTTACGGCATCCGTGGTTGGCTCAGAGTATTTTCATCCACCGAGAACGCCGAAAGCATTTTTGACTATCAGCCGTGGTTTATCCAGCAGGCGGGTCAATGGCAGCTTGTCGAGTTGGAAGACTGGAAGCGCCACAGTCAGGACCTGATCATCAAAGTCAAAGGCGTTGACGATCGGGATGCTGCGAATCTACTGACCAATCGCGAGATCCTGGTGGATTCGGAACAACTTCCTGAGTTGGTGGGTGATGATTACTACTGGAAAGACCTTATGGGCTGCCAGGTAGTCACAACCACCGGCTACGAACTGGGTAAAGTCATCGATATGATGGAAACCGGTTCGAACGATGTGTTGGTTGTTAAAGCTAACCTGAAAGATGCATTCGGCATGAAGGAGCGGTTGGTCCCGTTTCTTCATGGGCAGGTTATCAAGAAAGTCGATCTCACTGCTCGCGTGATTGAAGCAGATTGGGATCCTGGTTTTTGACCTCCGAATTAAACGGTCGAAACAAGTGGAATGACAGTATGGGGATTGGCTTGTGTTCATTGGTATTGTAAGCCTGTTTCCTGAGATGTTCCGCGCGATCACCGATTACGGGGTGACTGGCCGGGCAGTAAAAAATGGCCTGCTGAGCGTGCAGTGTTGGAGTCCACGTGACTTCACCTACGACCGGCATCGTACCGTGGACGATCGCCCTTATGGCGGCGGCCCGGGAATGTTGATGATGGTGCAACCCTTGCGGGAAGCCATTCATGCAGCAAAAGCAGCGGCAGGCGAGGGAGCAAAGGTGATTTATCTGTCACCTCAGGGGCGCAAGCTCGATCAAACCGGCGTGTGCGAACTGGCGGCCAACCCGAAGATGATTCTGGTGTGCGGTCGTTATGAAGGGGTAGACGAGCGCGTAATCCAAACCGAAATTGATGAAGAATGGTCAATCGGCGATTACGTCCTCAGCGGCGGGGAACTGCCGGCAATGACCCTGATAGATTCAGTCGCCCGCTTTATACCGGGTGTGCTGGGCCATCAGGCTTCAGCAGAAGAAGATTCTTTTGCCGATGGATTGCTGGACTGCCCGCACTATACCCGTCCTGAGGTGTTGGAAGGGATGGAGGTTCCGCCAGTTTTACTGTCGGGCAACCATGCCGAGATACGTCGCTGGCGCTTAAAGCAGTCGCTGGGCCGTACCTGGCTTAGAAGACCTGAACTTCTGGAAAGCCTAGCTCTGACTGACGAGCAAGCGGTGTTGCTGGCTGAGTTCCAACGGGAACATCAGACCAAGTAGCAGGACTATGAAGGGAACGTCTGAGCCATTGGCTCGACGGGACCGATATATCAGTTTACCTAGGGTAAGAGACATATTATGAGCAACATTATTAAGCAAATTGAACAAGAGCAGATGAAGCAAGACGTACCTGCATTCCGTCCGGGTGATTCCGTGGAAGTGAAGGTATGGGTCGTTGAAGGTAGCAAAAAACGTCTGCAGGCATTCGAGGGCGTGGTTATCGCTATCCGTAACCGCGGTCTGCACTCTGCATTCACTGTTCGTAAGATTTCCAACGGCGAAGGTGTTGAGCGTGTATTCCAGACTCACTCACCAGTAATTGACAGCATTGCTGTTAAACGTCGTGGTGCCGTTCGTAAAGCCAAACTGTACTATCTGCGTGAGCGTACTGGTAAGTCTGCTCGTATCAAAGAGCGTCTGAACCGCGTCGGCTAACGCTGCATCCAAAAGTTAATAACTATGAAGGGGGTTGGCAATATGCCAACCCCTTTTTTTATGCCTTAAAGCTGCCAATTGCATTTGCAAGATTCAGTTTTTGGAAAAGTAAGTTCCATTGGGCATAAAAAAAGCCTGCGGTGGCAGGCTCTTTACTTTACAGCGCGGCGGCACGCGGCTTGTTTTTTTCCGGGTGTGGCTGAGCCGGAATGATATCGCCAGGCTTCACAATCACTCGTGCGACGGACTCATGCGTGGCAAAAGTGCAGCTACAGTTAATGTTCTGGCATTGGTGATAGCGCTCTTTGGTCGCTTCACTCAAGTAACGACTGGAGCGAGTATGGGCCACGCTACCGCAAAGTGGACAGTGCATCATAGTTGAATCCCTCTTTCGACTGCATCAAGTTATATGACTTATAATAGCTCAATAGCTTGCAAAAGCAAGATTAAAACTCAAATGAAAATCAGGATTCGATAATGGCGAATTCAACCCGCTGAGTCAGCACATCAAGAGCGATTTTGGTGACATAACCACTGCCGTTTAACGTGTGAACCACCGTATTGATTATCCAGCTTTGCTGGTCGATGGCCTCTTTGAATCCACGAACCTGAATGGGCATCTCCGGATAAAGTTCGGGTCGCCCCATTGCCAGATTAATAGAAAACTGCACGCTTCCCTGCTGGATGCGTTCCCACTTTGCCTTGGCTGCCCGCATGGCGCTCTCTTTGTTGGCATAGACCCTGGGCAAGGTGAAAACGTTGTCGCTGTCCCCCTCAAGATAGCTGGAGCTCTCTGCGCCGTCGGCGGCACCATTTTGACGTTGTACCGTTAGCTGCTGCGGTTGGGCGTTCTCGGTATCCTGCCATTTGGCGCGAACGCCGGTGTAATTTCCGCGATCGGCCAGGTTAAAATAGTGCTGGTCGCCGTCGTTACGCTGCAGGATAAGCGGTGCTATGGGTTTGCCTGAAACTGTTTGCCCTGAGCCAGGGATGAGAAATAGCAGACGCTCATCTTTGATGACTGCCACTGCGCCATTCATGGTGGCTAGTCGAGTCATAAATGCGGCATCTGTTTCTTGAGCCTGGTCTATGTGGGATATCTTTATTTCGGCCAGTCCCGCCGCCAGCGTATTGCCTATGCGGTTGCGATTCGCTATCTCATTGACGATCTCCCCCAGAGTTTTGTCATGGTAAGAACGATCGCGAGCGGTATTCATCGAACCTCTAAAGTCGACGCTGCGGGCGCGCAGGGTGAGTTTGTCCGGCGCACCCTGATGCTCTACTTCATCAATGGTGAACTTGCCCTTATTGACTAACCCTTGGCCTTTCCAGCCTAGCTTTAGGGTGATCACCTGATTACGTGCCGGCATCACCACCTGGCCATCGGTATCGTCAAGTTCAAGAACCAACTGGTCGGCGGTGAAACCCCGGTTATCGGTCAGGGTAAGGGATAGCAACCGGTGCCTGAAGGTTTCCGTCACGTCCTGTTGTTGTAGAAACAAGGCATAGTCCGGGGAGACCTGCGCCCCGGTAGGTAATGGCGTTTGGGTGATCACGACCGCAGCCCTCCAATGTGTTGCACGCCTTTCCCCGCTTTGTCGGCCAAATCCAGCGCCTGCTGGCGCAAATCGCCAAACATACTGACCAGTGATTCATCAACGCGCATCAGGTTGATTGTGAACTCAATCTGCCGGGCGCTGCCGTTAGAGAAAAGCTGAGTTTTGGTTTCAGCGATGCTCTCAATGACATACATGCCATAAATGGTGCCGCTGCCTTCAATCAGTGGCCATGCTCGTCCTTGGGCAGCCATCAGTTGCAGAGCCATAAGTGATAGCGATCCTCCGGTGATTTCCGGCATCAATACGCCCGTCAGAGTGATCTTTTCGCTGTCAGCCCCTAAAAACTGTGCCGCCGGGCGTTGGCCGATACGTGCGTTGGTTGGCCAGCGAAAACCGGTGTTGTGTTGCATGCTTTGGTAAGGCACGGTTTTCAGCATAAAAACAAACATGCCGAGGGTAAGCATCATGGTATTTTCTCCTAAATTAACTCATTCGGCTGCGAGCATCTGCCGCCTGACGTCGCGTCAGCAACTCAAATTGCCGCGCGACTTCATGACCGATATCTTGCTCACTCTGGCCGGGGCTGGCGGTGACATTGATAGTGACGGACGGGATTTGGATCTGCGTTACGGGTGAAACCGGTGCCTGCGAGGCCGCCATCACCGGGGCACTGAGCGACAGCAATGCCGCCGACATCGCTGCCGTATGGCGACGGCCGGTCACCTGCACCGGGCCACCGATCAGTTCCGGGCCGTTTTCACCCACAAGGCCAAATTGCCCGGCAGGAATACTCCCACCGGAATCAAACTTGCCGGCGAACGAAAAGCCATCGTCGTCATCTTGATTTTCGGTATGGCCTGTAGCGCTGTTTTTACTGCCAAATGACATCCAATCGGGGAGCCAGTCAGTCAGCGACATGAATTTTTTTATCCAGCTATCAATGGTGTCCGTAATGTACTTGCCCATTGCTTTGCATCCAGCAGAGATACTCTCCCACAGGTTGCTAAAGAATGGCGCCAGCTTGTCCCAGTTTTCGATCACCGCAAAAGCCGCAATTGCAATCAAGCCGACAATGGCCAGCAATGGGTTGGCCATTGCCATGCGCCCCAGCCAAATCATGGCTTGCCCGGCTTTGAGGATTGCGCCGTTAATGATGGTGAACCCCTGGAGTACCTGAGTGGCGACCAGACTGACGCCGCTAAGCCCACCAAGTAATAACGTGAGCCCGCCAGCGACCTGCAACAAGGTGCTGGCCAGCGCGGGGTTACTGGTCACCCAGGCATTCAGTTGTACCACCCATTGCGTTGCCGTTTGGGTCAACTCCCGCAGGGCAGCGCTTTGACCGGCGAACAAATTGATCCGCAGGCTGTCCCAGGAGGCAAACAACTTTTGGATATCTCCATCCAAATTGTCGCCTTTGACGGTGACCAAATGCTGCGCGGCACCGCCAACTTGGTTGGCTTGCAGTTTTTCCCTGCCTGCTGGGGCAATTTTTTGCGCCGCTGCGAACAGGTCGACCCCTGAGCCAGCTTTGCTTTTCAAGGCTGCACCAACGGACTGTACCGTCATACCATATTGGTTGCTGGCTAGCGCCAGCACATTGGCAATCCGATCAAACTGGTCGGCGGGCAGATTAAAAGCGCTCTGTACCGCGGTCATCGCCTCCACAGTCTCATTGACGCCGCTGTCTGTGGCATTCGACAGCCTGAGCGCGGCAGGTGATGCCCCCATGATTTCATTGGCACCCAACCCTGTTTTAGCCAGTGCCGTTTGCGCCTGGATTGTTTTATCCGGTGACGTGCCAGATTGGCCCATACTGCGTGCCTGCTGACTCAGTGCGGCAAGTTGCGGATCGGATTTATCCAGCTTTAGTTGCGCCTGTAATTGAGAAAGCTGTTTTTCGAAATTAACACCTGGCGCCAGCAGCCTGGCTCCGCCGACGGTGGCCGTTTTGGCTATGTTGAAGCCTGCGGCGCTAGCGTTGTTTATTTTGCTGAGGTTTTCACGGCGTGTCTGATTGGCGGCATGTGCAGTGCTGAATCTCTGGTCGGTCATCATCTGCCGTTGGTTTTTCATCGAAACAATAGCGGTATTGGCATTGATTTTTTTGTCGCGAAGCTGTCGTTGCTCGTTGCTGAGTGACTTAAGATTAATGCCTTGTCTGGTCAGGCTATCGCGCTGGTTGCGATCGATGGTGTTGAGCAGCCTGTGCTTTTTCTCCAAAGCGCTGATGGTTTCCGCCACCAGCGCAACTTCGTTATTCATCTGTTGGGAATGTTGACCCGGTGCGCTACCTTTTGCCATCATTTCAAGCACGGAATATTTTTTTCGGGATGCCGTCAATAATTTATTGGTTTCAACCAGCTCCTGATTATTTTTCCTGAATGACTCGATGCCATTTTCCTGCTGACGCAGGATTTTCAGGCTTTTCTCCGCACGTCGAATATCATTACCCAGCATGTTGTATAGATTTTTATTACCAAGGGGCTGGCGCAACTGCTTCATCAGCTCGTTACTCTGTTTCTCGATCGCTTCAAGCCCTTTGATTATCTCGTTTTGTGACTCCAGCTCCTGCCCGTTGCTACTCATCTGTATTTACTCCACTACGTTGAAGGGCCTTATAGCGCCAGTCCATCAGCTCGGTCAGCGTCATGCCGTTCATCTCCGATGGCGGCCAGTGAAAAATCACTGCGATGTCCGCCATCAGGTCGTCCACGGTCAGAACGGGGTCGATGTTTACTCGGCCGATTTCGGTGACAAAAAACCGATCACCTGGCCAGCCAGCGCAATCAGGTCCGGCAGTTCCAGGCGTGCGCACTCTTCTTTGGTCAGGTTTGGATAGGTCACGCGCGGCAGGATGGTGATCAGGGCGTCGACGTCAGCGTTGGCCAGCGCCGCCAGACCGATACCGCGTAGGCTGCCGGCATTCGGTTTGGTAACCTGTACTTCACGGATCTCGCTGTCGCCGCGTTTGATCGGGGTTTCCAGCGTTACGGTATTTTCTGGGGAGGCATTCAGTTCCATGGGATATCCAATGATTGTCAGGGGAGACAGGGCCAGCACTGCGGCTGGCCATTGAGTAATGAATTACAGGCCGATAGCTCGGCGATGGGCCGCCAGCAGATCCACGCCGTCGACTTTTTCGATCATGTTGACGGTATCGATCTCGATCAGCTCTTTGCCGTCGATGCTCAGCTTGAAGTAGGTACAGTCGGTAGAAACCTTGGTCTCGGTGTCTTCGCCTTGCTTAAAGTCGCCGCTGTCGATTTCTTTGTGGCGACCGCGCATGACCACTTCGAGCGCCGACACTTCACCGGTGTCATCGCGCTGGAAAGAGCCGGTGAAGCGCAGGGGTACCGCATCGACGCGGCCCCATTGTTTCAGCACCAGTTCATCGATGCCGCCCATGGTCCATTCGACCACCAGCGCATCGTCGTCCAGGCCGAAGTCGACCGACGCTGCGCCGTTCATGCCACCGCCACGGAATTTTTCCAGTTTGCGAGTCAGTTTTGGCAGGGTCATGGCCGAGACCACGCCCATATAATTGAAGCCGTCATTAAACAGGTTCAGGTATTTCAGTTTTTTTGGCAGTGCCATGGTTCGGGTCTCCTTAGTTGTTCACGGACGCGGCGAAGTTCGCCAGGTAACGGTCGGTGATGCGCTGGCGCAGGGTTAAATCTTCCAGCGGCGGTACTGGGGTGTAGTCGTAATCGATAAACAGCTTACCGGCCTTCAGGGTCTCTTTATCGTTAGCACTCTCGTCATACCAGCAGTCGCCATCAATGATCAGCCCGGCAGATTTCAGCTCGCGGAATTTGGCTTTAATGCCGTCGATCATGTCGCGGATCAGCGTTGGCGTAACCGGGCGGTCAACTGCCCACAGATGAGCTTCGGCCATGGTGTCAGCCAATACCTGCGCGGTGCGGGTATAGTTTTCGAACTGGAATAATGGATCGTCGGAACAGGTGCGTGAGCCCCAGAACTTGAAGCCATCTTTGCGGATCAGGGTGGTGACGCAGGCTTGGTTCAGCAGGTCAGCATCGGTACCGACGGTTTGCAGATCCCAAAATACGCTGGCTGAAATACCGCTGACGCCGTTGACGCCGACGTTGGACAAGGTCTTATGCCAGCCAGTTTCCTGGTCAATCTTGGCGCGCAGACCGAGTGCACGAGCGGTGGCGTATGCGATGTCGCTGCTGTTGGTGGTGGTGTTCCAGTTAACAAAGTCCGGCCAGATCAGCATCAGTTCGCGTTGGCTGAAGCCTGCGCGGTACTTGATGGCGTCGGAGACGGTCTTGCAACCGTAAGCGCTGATATAACCAAAGGCACGCAGTTGTTGGCAGATACCGGCCAGTGCGGTTGCCACCTCCAGATTGTCGTGGCCCGGTACACCCAGGATACGTGGCTTCACGCCCAGTTCGGCCTGTGCCGCCAGCAAGGCTTTCATGCCGGTGTATTTACCGTTTTCATCGGCGCCGCCAATGATATTGGAGGTGGTTTCAGCCTCGTCTTTGCCTTCTGCCACACGTACCACGACGGTGACCGGTTTGGCCTGCTCAGCGATCGCCAGCAGCGAGCGTGCCAGGGTGCCATTTTTGCCGGCCTTGCCGCTGGCGGCCAGAACGTCAGTGATCAACACCGGAGTGTTGAGAGGGAACAGGCTTGCATCTGCATCTTCTGCAGTACAAACCATGCCAATAATTGCCGTCGAGACGGTGGAAATTACGCGGGTGCCTTCATTGATTTCGAGGACACGCACGCCGTGGTGATAATCACCCATAGCATTACTCCGTTTGTGGTTGGTAACAACAGAATGCCCTTCGCGATGGGGCTGCGCATCTCATTGGGTATGTATGAGAACTGGTACAACAGCAGGAAAATCAAGATATCGGGATAGGGGGGCCAGGTCCTGAAGACTGTGATTAAAATTGTGTAATTACCTGTTTTGATATGTTCACTCCAGTAACGGAGACAGGCAAATTATGGACGAGAAGAAACTTAAGGCCCTTGCGGCTGAACTGGCTAAAGGCCTTAAAACCGAAGCCAACCTCAATGCGTTTTCCCGTATGCTGACGAAGTTAACCGTCGAAACAGCGCTCAATGCAGGGCTGACTGCCCCCCTCGGGCACGAGAAAAATGCCCCTAAAGTAGGCTCGAATACCCGCAACGGCTATTCAGCAAAACGCTGCTGTGCGATGACGGTGAAATAGAGCTGAATACGCCACGTGGTCGCGAAAACACCTTCGAACCGCAGCTCATAAAGAAAAATCAGATACGTATTACACAGATGGACAGCCAGATTTTACTCCTGTACGCCAAAGGCATGATTACGCGGGGAATTGTTTCTATATTCAAAGAGATGTACGATGCTGATGTGTCACCCACTCTGATATCTAAAGTCACCGATGCGGTCAAATGGCAGGTTGCAGAATGGCAAAACTGTCCTCTCGATGCGTGGATGTGGTTGGCCGAAAACGAAGGTGCGAAGTTCTGGCTCAGTGTGCTGACAGAGCTGAAAAATCGCGGCCTTCAGGACATCCTGATCGCCTGCGTGGACTGACTGAAAGGCTTCCCGGATGCGATAAACAGCGTCTACCCACAGACGCACATCCAGCTGTGTATCATCCACATGGTGCGCAACAGCTTTAAATCCGTGTCATAGAAGGACTAAAAGCCGTCACCAGCGGGCCGAAAAGAGTGTATCAGGCTCCGAAGCCGTGGCGCTGATGGCGCTGGATGAGTTTGCGGGCGTCAGGGACGATAAATACCCGCAAATCAGCAAAAGTTGGCGTGCTCACTGGAAAATCTCAATATGTTCTTCGACTATCCAGCGATATCCGTAAAGCTATCTACACGACGAATGCCATCGGGTCGCTGAACAGCGTGATCCGCGTAGCCATCAAAAAGCGGAGAGTGTTCCAGATAGACGACTCAGTGCGAAAGGCCATTTATCTGGCGAGCAAGGATGCTTCAAAAAAATGGAGTATGCCAGTTAAATGGGGGCGCCCATCTTATTAGCACCCGGCATGCAGGGCCGCACCGGGCGGTTAGTGAAGTTGAGGTTATGAGAGCCGTGTATGAAAAACCTCCGGCTATGCCGGAGGATATTTATTTTTAGGCATCCGGTGATTGCGGCCACGCCACATCAGGAGCGGTTGTCGCATCCACACGATTCAACAGTACGCTGTAGGTTTCCCATGCCGTCAGCGCCGCTTTTTCTGCCTCCGTTGCCATATTCAGTCTAATGGCCGCCTCCAGTGGCGCGATTGCGCTTTCTGCTTTTTGCTGACGTAACATCAGTTCTTGCTGCGCGGCATCAACTGCCGCTTGCTGTTGCTCACGGGCATCCGTTACCCATTTCTTACCGTTCCACTTATCAAATGGCGTTGATGGCACTTGCAGCGTCACATCTTGCGGTAAATCACCGATGACAGCCACGGTCTGCGGTTCCCCGGTAACCGTGCTGTAAGCTGTCTGCCCACGGTAATCAGATAGTGTCTCCCACGCGGTTCCGTCAGCGTTACGTACCAGCGCCAGTCCAGTTTTAGGCAATGTCGGCTTATCCACGAAACTCAATGCAGGCAGACCAACACCTTCCGGCAGATACTCTAATGCGGTTTGCTGATACTCACGCTGTACCGGCTCAATGCTATAAACCGTCAGCCAACCGGCCGTCACGGCCAGACCGGCATCATTCAGGGTTGCAGTGGGTAAATCTGTGCTGTGTTTGCTCATTATGCGGCTCTCACGATGTAGTTAAATGCGATGTTGCGTGGGCGGGTTTCTGCTGCCGTGCGGATTTGTCGCGATGCATCAATTTCAACCCTAAACACGCCATTTCCGGTGCCGCCTGATGTTTCTGTCAGGCCACTTGTGCTGGCAACGGCCTGCCCCTGTGCGATAATCCCCTCGGTTGACAATCCGGGGATAAAGTGCTGAATGCCATTGGTTTTACCGGTAAATTTCTGCACGGCGTCAGCTTGAGCGGACAGCACGGCGCGACTGCTGTCTACACCACGGCCATCATCAGCCCCGCGAATAAACTCACCGCGCAGGTCAGGCAGCTTGCCGGAGGGGTAAGCAACAGCCAGCAAAGGGTATTTATCCTTGTCAAAATTGGCCCCATTGCATTTTAACCAGCCAGCCGGTGGGGTGGCAGTGGGCCATGGCTGAGGAATGCCGACAGGGCAGTCTGTCCTGTCCAGTGCATTAATGTCCGCCGCGTTCGGTGGGTTAGCGGTGCCATAGAGCGTGTTCGTTGCTACGTTACCTTTTGCCAAACGCTCATCATTACAGGCCAGTGTTTTGACGATACCGTTAATATAATCAACAGAGATTACTGCGTGCACATCCCCCGATTTTAGATAAATTGCGGGTACATCGGAGCCAATACCCGCATAGCCACCTCCCACCCGGAACACCTGGCTGCCGATTGTTTTCAGATACTGCATTAATTTGACCGGTGAGCTAACGGCATCGCCAGTCAACCTAGGGCCACTGCCCCCAAGGCCAAATGCGCCAACCTCCATCAGATTACTGCTGTCGGTACCCACATTACGCGTAGCGGCAGCCCCTAGCGCGAGGTTGCCGCGTGCGGCGGACTTGTTGGTCAGGTCTGAGAGATTCTTGTCGATTTTTAACGCGGCATCATTGACAGCTTTCACCGCCTTCGGGGTCGCGGCCTGCGTTTCGCTGGTGCTGTTGGTGGCACTGCTGAGTTGAACAAAGCCTTTTGCCGTCAGGGTGGCATCAGGGTGGTTACGCGACCCGGCATGTTTCTTCAGTTCACCGTCAACATAGTCCCGCGTGGCAAGCACCGTCGCCGGGTCAATTTTGAGCGTTACGGCCTCCGTGCTGGAGACAATCAGCACCATGCGAATGG
Source organism: Serratia proteamaculans (assembly GCF_946227095.1). GTDB lineage: Bacteria > Pseudomonadota > Gammaproteobacteria > Enterobacterales > Enterobacteriaceae > Serratia > Serratia proteamaculans_E. The sequence continues at coordinate 20,176 of NZ_CAMISV010000005.1, read as the reverse complement.
TTTGCGTGCGGCCGCTGCCTTCCTGCAACTGCGGTTTGTAGGTTTCCGGGCAGTTAGCGACCGCAATCAGCGTGCCGTCAGCAGAAAACAGACCAATCTCTCGGATCCACCAACCGCCCTCATTTTCCGGGATGATTTGCTCGGCGATAATCTGACTGTCGTTGCCGGGGTCAATGGTCAGCATATTGATGGCCGCGCGACGCTTTTCCCCCTTAAGGGCCGTTTGAGCCGGGTCAGGCGTCGGCAAGACGCCGCCGCCGTCCCCGACGGCGATATGAGTCAGGTCAACTCGAGTGCCGAGTGCGGTCGCATTTGCCAGTGCTGCCGCACCCTGATTAGTCAGAATGGCAAAGAATTTTGCTGTCATGTGTTTACTCTCAGGTTATCGATAAGATGAATTGCCGCACAGCTATAACCGGTGCCGCCGACAGATATGGTTTCGGGTAAATAGGGATAAACGGTCAAAGCATCGCCGCTGTAACTGCCTGCCCCCACATAGTCAGTGCCAATGCTGGACAGGTTAATCGCAAGACCTACAAGGTGGCGGCTGACCGGCTTGGCGTCGGCGATCATCCGTTCCATTTCCAGGTACATTTCTTCGGTGATGCCGTTCTCCAGCACACCGATATCCAGGGAAAAGGTGCCGGGTTCGGCATTAGTTTCCCACCATTCACGCAGTTTGATCAGATAGCCCAATGGCTCCACCACACGGCGGATGGCGCCGATGGTGCCTTTATGGCGGTGTACGAAGAAGGCAGAGGAGACGACGCTGCGTTTGGTTTCTTCTGTCCAGCCCTCATCCCAGTGATCGACTGAAAACGCCCAGGCCAGATACGGCAGCAGGTTGACCGGGCAGGTAGCGGGGTTCCACAACTCGCGCAGCGGTACCGGCATCGCAGCCAGCTCGGCGCAGGCGGCCGCTGCCGCGACCTCCAGAGGCGAAGAGCCGACCGGCAACAGACGGTTACTCATCGGAGCCTCCTACGGTCAGAAGATAACTGGCGCAGTACGACGCCTGGGTTTTATCCAGCACGATATCGGCCTGTGGACTTTTCAGTTCCACCCGCTGTACCCCTTCGGCATGCAGAGCGGCATAAATTGCCGACAAACGGATATCGCGGCCCAGGCGGTGTTGTGCGCTGATGTAGCTTTTCAGCTTGGCTTCGGCAGCACGGCGGATTGGCTCGGCTTCCGGACCCGGGTAAAGATAGAGCAGCGCATCGATACTGTAATTGACGATAGTAGCGGAACGAACGATGACCCGATCCGCCACCGGGCGTACGTCTTCATCGTTCAATGCTTTATCGACAATCGCCACCAGCTCGGCGCTGGCGGTGCCATCACCCTCACGGGATAGTACAGAGATCAGTACGTTAGCCGGGCTGGGGCTGGTGGCAGAAACATCGGCCACCCGACCATCGGCGGAGCGACCGTGGTATTCGTAGGAGCCGCTGGAGCCGGCAACGCTCAGTCCTTCGAATGCCTGCTGGATGCGTACGCGGAAATCGCTGTCGGACTCCATAATTGCCGCTACCGGTGGAATGACCGTCGTGTCAGGTTGCTGAACCACCAGGCGTTCAACCTGGAAGTTAGCGCCAAGCTGATCGAGATCGCTGCCACCGGCATAGCCGAGCATCACCGCCTGGGCGGCCTCATTAATTCGCTGGCGCAGGAGCAGTTCGCGGTAAGCATTTTCCTGCAGTAGTTTGACGATCGGTTCCGATTCCAGCGTCAGCGTGCGTGCAATCGCTTCACGCTGCTCCTCCGGGTAAAGGGAAATCAGCGTGGCCTTGCGATCGGCCAGCAGCGACTCGTAGTCGAGGGGATCGACCACCGTGGGGGCGGGTAATAAGCTCAGGTCAATGGTTGCCATGGTGTCAGCTCACTGAAACAGAAAGAGAAAAGGTATCCGGCGTATCGGTACGGTTGCCGGTAATGTCGACCACCATTTTTCCGTCGATGGTGGTGTTAAAGGTGATGCCGCTTAGTTGAATACGTGGCTCCCACTGCAGCAGTGCGCTGTAGCAGGTGGCCATGATTTGCAGCCGCAGTACGTCGTTTTGCGGCTGATCCAGCAGCTCGGACAGCAGCGAACCGTAATTGCGGCGCATGATGCGTGAGCCGATCGGGGTGATTAAAATGTCACTTACCGATTGACGGATATGATCAAGGTCGGTGATCGCGCGGCCGGAGCCGCGGTTCATGCCGAAATATTTCGCGTTATTCATGCTGGTTTATCCGTTTGGCCTCCGCCGTTTTGCACGCCGCCGTGGGTGTGGGTATGCACCACCACGCCGTTAGAACTGATGCTACCGCCGGAGTGGTTGAGATCGCCGGTCATTGAGCCGCCTTGTCGGATGGCAATGGTGCCGGTGGTTAATAACTGGGTGCATTCCACTTCAGGGGCATCCAGCGTGATTTTGCTCGTTGCACGACAGGTGATGGCCGGTGCGGTGACGTTTACCTGCTCTGTGGCTTCAATGGTGGCGCTTTTGATGCCCATGACTTTCAGCGCGCCCTCTGCCGGCTCGTACTCGATCACCGCGCCGTCAGGGAAGGTGATGTGTGCCGCCTGGGCCGAAGCTGACGGCGCCGGATGGGCATCGGAAAAAATGCCGGGCAGCACAAATGCGGTATCGAGCTCTCCCCCCAGCGACAGCACCAGCACCTGTTCGCCTACGCTGGGCGCCCACCAGCAACGAGCATCACCGGCACGGCCGGTCAGCCAATTAAGCCAGTCGGTGAGGTTGCCACCGGTGGCGACGCGGCAGCGTCCGCGAGCGAGGTCGACCTCGCTGATGGTGCCAATGCGTATCAGGTTGCGCACCAGGCGCTGAATATCGAAGTTGTCTGTGTTCATCTGTTAAGAATGCCGCCGTGTTAGGGGGGCGACAACGCGGCGGCGTTTAGCTGGCGCCAGCACAACCGAAGCCGTCCCGCAGGTCAGTTTAGGGTTGCTGAAATTGGCTGATCAGCTCGCCGTGCAGATAAACCTGGGTGAAACGAATGACGTTTTCCGGCAACGGTGGCTCGGTCAAGGGTGTGATATGCAACGCTCCGTCGCACTGTTCCACCTGAATGCGTTCGGTCAATTGCAACTGCAGATCAAGCTGGCCGGCGGCACTGATATCGCGTTTGAAGGCAAAGCCATTTTTTCGTTTTTCCGCGTTGGCGAGAATGTCGGGCTGGTGACTGCGTAGCCAGGCCAAGACGGTGACCATCACCAGATCTTCTTCAGTGGCCCGATCGCTCAGGGTCAGGTTGAGTTGGTATTGATATTCGAAAGACAGTGAAGGGCCCAATGTAGAGACCACACGACCGTTATCCAGGCTGATGTGTAGCTTATCGGGATGCGTCTGTAGGTCTGGTAGCGCGTTGGTCAGTGCAGTACGTAACTGCTCGGGTTTTAACATGATGTCTCTCCTTGGATGGTTGAGTCGAAGCAGCTGCGATCAGCGCTGGGCACCCTGCAGGCACAGCGCCTGTTCGGCAGTGCGGCGGCGTTCAAGCCCTTGGTTTTTAACGCCGTTGACATAGACCCAGCGGGGTAGCTGATCGCAAGCTTCCTGCCATTGTTGGCGCTTGATAAAGGTGGCTAATGTGGAATTGCAGGCCGCGCTAACTCCTACGTTGAAAGCAAAGGCGCTGACTGCGTCATAAACCGGCTGCGGCATCTCTACCGCCATACAGCGGGCGATACCGCGTTCGACGGTGCGGACATCGTCGATCAGATTGGCGGCCGCCTGTCGTTCGTTGATGACGGTGGCGGATTTCACCCCAGCGGTATGGCCGATACCGTTGGTCCAGACGCCGGCACTGCACTGATAAGGTGAAAGCCGGCAGCCTTCGAAATCGGCAATCAGACGCAATCCCTGCTCAGAGGTGTGCAGGGTATTGAACTGTGGCAGCAGGGCGGCGAGGGCCAAAATAGCCGCCACGCTGCAGCGTTTAGCGAGTGAGCTCATCGTAGACTCCGCGTTTCAGACCGTTTTTTTTTAACGATTTCAACAGCTGGTAGCTTTTACGCCGGTAGTACCAATTCACCGCAAAAGTACCAACACCGACCGCAGCACCGACCAAAAGGGCAATGTCTTGTGTAGAGTGCCGCCCCATCCAGGCCAGGCAGGCCGCCGTAAGGTAGGCAAGCGTTGAGGTGAGTTTCTCCATCGTTTAGTCCCACAGTTTGACGGTTTCTCGTTGAGCGGCCGCTGGCAGATCCGGCAGTTCGACCGGATGACCGTGGGGGAGGATTGGGCCTGCATCGGCCAGGCCGCGATTGGCGAGATAAACCTGCTCTACCAGACGCTGAGTGCTGCCGTAATAGCGCCAGCAAATTGCGTCGATGGTGTCACCTTGTTGTGCATAAATTTTCATCATTAGGCTCCTGCTTGGGGGAAAGTGATATGGGCGCGGAGGCCCTGGATATATCCCAGTTTCCCGTGCGAGGCAGGCGTCGGCAACGCGATGGGGTTGTGGATGCGCTGGCACAACGGAAGGGAGAAAATGCTGCTGGCAGAAACGAAAACACCCGCCGGTAGCGGGTGTTGGAAAAGGGGGGGGTAGCTTAAGCAAACGCTGATTTAGCGAGAGTCCTGTCGATCTGCCGGGTAAAATATTTCTTGATAATCATTGTCTGGCAGCACCTGGCTGGCCAGATCTGAAATCAGCGACATGGCGATCAGAAATTCGGTGGCATTGCACTGTGCGGCCTGCGAAACATCGGCGATGAACTGGATGCGGGACAGTGTTAGCTGTTGTTTATCCATAATTTCCACTGTTCTTGCCCTCTCTTAAGTATACTGTTTATTTATACAGTATTAAGCAAAACGCTAAAGGCGTCAATGATTGGATTTATCATTTGTGCAGTAAAAATTTGCCCAGTCATTGATTAGCGGAAATTGTACAAGGCGTCCGTCGAAGCTGATTTTCCCTCCCCTCACTAACACTTCCAACTGCCAGCGTTGAGGATCGATGCCGATTTGTCGAAGATCTCGGGCAATCGTCAGACAACGCTGTTGTTGTGCTGGCGTCAGACGTGCAGAAGGAGCGGGTTCTGGGCGGTTTACCGACAGTGATCCACAGTTATTGGCAGAACTCCAAGGTGTCGCGGCCTCAGAGTTTTTAGCCACGATGCGCCATTGCAACGTACGGGTTCGGTATATCCGATCAGGGCCCAGATGGGAGGCATAAATACCGACCACCTTTTGCACACGTTCGTCATAGCTGTTCAATGTGGGAGCATCATCACGAGCTACACGCACCCACTGTTGGCTGCGCGGTACATTGGCACCACCCTGAGCGGTGATATAACCGGCAAAATCGCCAGCATCGGCCGCGGCACGTACGGCTTCGGTTCGCTCATCGAACTGCTGCGACAGGCTATGCCCACGAATACGACGACATTCACGGTAGGCGCCTATGCTGGGTAGACCAAAAGGGTGAAACTGCGGAATGCGCCAGGTACTGGCCCAGGCGCTGACCGCATTGGCAGTTTCGCTTAGTGGGGTGCCCGTCTCGTGATCCCGTTCTCCTTCCAGCGCATAGCCATCGAGGTTCTTGGCAATGTATTTGGCCATGTAAGCGGTCGCGCCTCCCCTGTTCAGGTGCTTACAGTGGAGGCGATTCTCCTGCGCTCCGGGTTCCCCTGCATCTTGCTGCAGCGCATAGCGGCGCAGAATATTGATCACTTGCTGACGGTGGGGTTGGGGGGTAAACAGCATCAGGTGCCAATGCGGTGTGCCGTCGTGGTGCGGTTCTACCACTCGAACACCATAGACTTGCAACTGGTGATCTTTGAAAGCGGTGCGCATTTTACTCCATTGTTTCACCAGGTAGCCTTGGCCGTCTTTTGGGGTGAAATCCTCACGATCCCAGCGGTGATTAAAGCGTGTCTTGCCGTGGCCGGCGAGGGTACGAGTGGGATGAAAACGTGCGGGAGTCGTCAGGGTGATAAACAGACCGATGTGGTTGCTGGTTGCTGCGTAGGCTTCAATCCCCGCCAGAGTATTCATTAGTTCCATACGGCGAATGGCTGGGTTGGCAATGCTGCCCAGCACTTTCTCCATCAGATCGATACGCTCCCCGGTAAGGGTATTCTCCAAATCGCAGCGGCGCAGATAATCCAGGTTTGACTGGCGTCGAGCCTTCACGTCCCGGATGGCCTGTCGACTGGCATAGGGTGAAGCGTTGCGGCTGACATTGCCGATGGCAATCAGTAACGCCTCACGCCACTGCATGCGTTGCATTTTCAGGCGTCGGAGCCACCAGCGATCGCTGGTCAGTCTCGACAGTGCCGCTACCGCGCGGTGGCTGTCCAGCAGTCCCTTGCGGTAGCACTGCCAATGCATTGGCTGGATATTGCAAGCGCGTGCCATGCCGGCAATTTGGCCATACAGCCGTGATTGAAATTCGTTGCATAGCAGTGCTGAAGTCTCTCCCGCATGTTTCACCAGTAGGGTGTCACACTCACTTTGATAAAGCGCCAGTAACTGGCCGGCAATACGTTTTGCCAACTGTTCCAGCGCTTTGTCACCCAGCGTTGGCAGAGCATGATAGCTGTCTGCCTCGTTGCCAAAGCGCATTGAGGCCTGCCGATTCAGGCCAAATTTGTCGTTCACTTGTTGAATACGCGGCCATATACGACGTTCGAAAACCAACACCAGATAGTGCCAGGCCGCTTTCTGGCCCTGCTGACTCAACAGATGTTGGTGGCGCTCGGTAAACTGTATGCGCAAATAATAAGGCAGGGTATTGACGCGCTGCAGTGCGGCCTGCCACTGGCGTAGCCGATCGCGGTTTAGCGTGGGTTCGCGACCAATAGCTGGTCGCGGGATATTCCAGGAGTAGGCGCCTTCAAACAGGGGCGAGGGTTGGCGGCCTACACGATCGGGGGGAGCAGACATTGTCTAACGCCGGATGAAATGACGTTGTTGAGCCTCTGCGATCTCTTGGCAGGCCACGCAGCGGATTACGCCGGGAATAGCGCGGCGCCGTACCTCTGGGATTGCCGCGTCACACTCGACGCAAAACAGCTCAGAGGCCTGGGTGACGACGGGTCTGGCGTGCGCGATTTGTTTCTCGAGCATCAGTGCCTGGCGCTCTTGCGCCATATCAATGGTATCAGCCATGGTGCGTTTTCCTGTTAGGGGAATTTGGGCCGAACGACATCCGGCGGGTTGCACGCCAGAAGTTGCAGAACGGCTATTTTTTATGATTCAGCAAGCAATCGTCTTCGCTGATATAGCGCGGCAGTGACTTGCCCAACTCAATGAATGCATTGAGCGCAGCGACAATTTGTTGTCGCTGGGGATAGCTCATTTCGTGGAACCGCAGCATCACGTGACGTTCGGTCAAGCCTGCATGAAAACAGAGCGTGTGACGTAGATGCAGCGGAGCTGTGTTGTAGATCTCCTCGGCCTGATTTTTATTTTGGGCGAACAGCGTGCGGCGGATTTCACCAATGCGCCGTAGGCCGATAGCCCGTTGCTCTTCACTCGCCAGCAGCATGACAACCTCCCTGGAGACGGATTGATGAATAGGCTTGCAAAAGCGAGGTGGGTTCCTGGTCGTGTCACGGCCACTTTATCGCTGGCATACCTGCTTTCTGTCAGGCTACTGTCGGTGTAACTCGCTATTGGATTACCGTGGCATTTGCATTTTCATCAATCATGTCGCATCATCTTAACTAAAGTGACATATGAGTCGTTTGTGCAACGTTGTGATGGTACTTTAAATCGCAAAATGCGACTTGTAAATGCAAATTTTGATTTTAATCGGTGATGATATGCGTGAAGAGACTGTGAACGATAGCGCCTCCGTAGGCGCAGTGATTGAAAGGATCCTTTCATCTTATGGTGTTAGCACGCAAAAAGAGCTGAGTGAAATCTTGGGGATAGCCCCTAATAACATCAGCAGTTGGCAACAACGCGGCAGTGTGCCCGGCTATGTGATTATCAGCTGTGCCCTGGCGACGGGCGCTGATTTGGCCTGGTTGATGAGCGGTGAGCTTGCAAAAGCAAAAAATGAACGCAAGTCCATTCAACCTGCACAGGGCAAAGCGCTTTACGATCGGGTTCTGGCCTCCGGCGGTAAAGGCGTGCTACGCCGTATCCTCGATGCTTATGGTTTCAGTCTGCAGAAGGAACTCGGTGATTTGCTGGGCATTTCGTCAGGCACCATGAGTACCTGGGTTCGTCGTAACTATTTCCCAGGCGATATTGTGGTGACCTGTGCTCTGGATACCGGCGTTTCTCTGTTGTGGCTGGCAACCGGGCAGGGTGAGATGGGGAGTGGTAACAGCCCGGAGGCTGTACCTGCGGGAGGACGTGCGTTGCCGAAGCACCGGCTCGTCGCCGGACAGTTGAAAGATGCGGGAGAATGGCTGGCGGACAGTTCACTGATCCCGGCAGGGGTCGCGAAGCCAGCTTACATTGATGGCGGCCGGCTATCCTGGCTGGTGGATTTGGCCGTGACTCACATTGCCAATGGCCGTTGGCTGATCGATATTGACGGCAATATCGACGTCTATGATATTGCGCGTTTACCGGGCAATCAGGTACAGGTCAGCGGGGGGAATGCAGACTTCCAGTGTTCTACCGATGCGCTGAAAGCCTTGGGCATGGTCTGGTTGACACTGACACCTCAGGCATAAAAAAAGCCCATCGATGATGGGCTTAGCGGCGTCATAGGTATTGGGACGGAAGGATTACAGGCCGTACACCAAACTGATTGAAGTAGTCGTGTCGGTGTTCTTCGGCGCTGACGCCGGCGGTTTACTGTTGTAAGTCACGGTGTAAGCCAGACGCAGGGCGAACCTGTCGTTTATCGCAACGCTCAGCGCGGTTTCGGAGTTCAGCGTGGTTTCTTCGTTCGCCAGGGCGGAAACGCCTTCGGAGAACTTGGTATTATCGGTCAGCTGGTACGAATAGTTGGCTGCACCGTAAGCCAGGGCTTTGGTTGAGCGGCCACCGCCTTTATATTCATCGTGACGCACACCTGGACCAAATTCGACCCGCAGATCGCTGAGTGGGCCGTTGAGGATTTGGCGACCATAACCGCCGGTCAGCGTGGAGCGAGAGTCATAACCGTTGAAGCGGTCGCTCAGCCAGCTTGCCTGACCGAACAGGTAGTTGCGATCGGACAGGTTATAACGGGTACGGCCGCCGGCCTGATACTTTTCCGATGAGCGCACGTTGGAGGACGTGGTGTTGTTGGCGGCTCCCCACAGGCTGTAGGCGGCATCGCTGTTGAACCAGGTCATGCTGGTGTTGGCCAACAGGGTTGAGCTTTGTGAGTTGCCAGACTGCGAGTTGTAACCCGCCTGGACATTGCCTTCAAACGGCTTTTTAGCGGTGGCCGGATCGTCCATCGCGGTGAAAAGCGTATTGTCGGCAAGGGCTGAAACACTGGTGAAAGTCGTTAAGCAGCTAATGAACAGCGGAATAGCGCGGCGAGCGCGTAAAGAGAGCATTTTGGATCCAGTTGTTAAGAGTGATTATAAGTGATGTCAGTCACATTATATCGGTTCGTCATGGTGACCAAAATAGCTACGATTAGCTTAAGTTTTTAATTTCTCATCATCACTTATTCACTTTTCTTCTACTTAATTAACCCCTTCCTGTGGCATATCATGCTGAGTGTCCTTAGCGTTTGACTGGGCTTTAGCTGCGGTTGTCGCCTGGTAGCAACAGTCGACAAAGATGCATGCTGGATAATCCAGGTTCAACGGAGAGGCGTACCGCAGTCGGGGATACGGATGAATAAAGTGACTGTACACTTATATTTACATTTTGTAGCGATGACGTCGATCAGTAAAGGTCAAAAAAAGTAAACGAACCATCTTGGCTTTTATGGGTATTTTTATTTATATATCATATGATTAATTTGTTTTTCGTGTCTGTGTGTAAACTGTTTTTCTGGGATTTTATCTGATGGTAATTTTTTATTTACAGATATCGGATTGAAAACTTTACATCCCGTGATATGGTAAGGACCTGAAACGCTCAAGGTTGTATTAACGCTTACGCATAACGGCAAACGACAGGAATAGCATCATGCAAAAAGACGCGCTCAATAACGTTCATATCAGTGCAGAACAAATTCTGATCACTCCGGAAGAGCTGAAGAACCAGTTCCCGCTCAGCGCCAGCGATGAAAATGAAATCGCTACCGCGCGTAAAACCATCGCCGATATTTTACAGGGGCGCGATCATCGCCTGCTGGTGGTGTGCGGACCTTGTTCTATTCATGATCCGGATGCCGCGCTGGATTACGCCCGTCATTTGAAAACCCTGTCGGCTGAATTGAGCGATCAGCTGTATATCGTTATGCGTGTCTATTTTGAAAAACCACGAACCACGGTCGGCTGGAAAGGCCTGATTAACGATCCGTACATGGATGGTTCGTTTGATGTTGAAGCCGGTTTGCACATCGCGCGTCGCCTGCTGCTGGATCTGGTGGGTATGGGTCTGCCGTTGGCCACCGAAGCCCTGGATCCGAACAGCCCGCAATACCTGGGCGACCTGTTCAGCTGGTCAGCGATTGGTGCGCGCACCACGGAATCACAAACTCACCGTGAGATGGCTTCAGGGTTGTCGATGCCGGTAGGCTTCAAAAATGGTACTGACGGCAGCCTGGGTACGGCAATCAATGCCATGCGTGCTGCGGCGATGCCACACCGCTTTGTCGGCATCAACCAGGCTGGGCAAGTGTGCCTGCTGCAAACGCAGGGTAACCCGGATGGGCACGTGATCCTGCGCGGCGGCAAAACGCCGAACTACAGCGCCGAAGACGTTGCGGCTTGCGAAAAACAGATGCAGGAGGCGGGACTCCACCCGTCCTTGATGATAGATTGCAGCCATGGCAACTCGAACAAAGATTATCGTCGTCAGCCGGCGGTTGCCGAGTCCGTGGTAGAGCAGATTAAAGCGGGTAACCGTTCGATCACCGGCATCATGCTGGAAAGCCACCTGCACGAAGGCAGTCAGTCTTCTGAACAACCTCGTGCAGATATGCGTTACGGGGTTTCTGTTACTGACGCCTGCATTAACTGGGAAAGTACAGAGACGCTGCTGCGCCATATGCACCAGGAACTCGGCACTGCGCTGACGGCACGTACTGGAGAGTAGTAAGTTATGGTGGCTGAACTGACCGCGTTGCGCGATCAAATCGACGAAGTGGATAAGGCTCTGCTGGGGCTGCTGGCAAAACGCTTGCAGCTGGTGGCGGAAGTGGGTGAGGTTAAAAGCCACCACGGTTTACCGGTGTATGTTCCTGAACGTGAGGCGGCGATGTTAGCCTCACGGCGTCAAGAAGCCGAGAAGCTTGGCGTGCCACCTGACCTGATCGAGGATGTACTACGCCGGGTCATGCGTGAGTCTTATGTCAGCGAGAACGACAAAGGCTTTAAAACCCTGCACCCACAGCTGCGCCCGATTGTCATTATCGGCGGTAACGGTCAAATGGGGCGGCTGTTTAACCGCCTACTGACGCTGTCCGGCTATCAGGTCAAGGTATTGGATCAGCAAGATTGGCCACAGGCCGACACCTTGCTGGCTGACGCCGGCATGGTGATTGTCAGCGTGCCGATTCACGTGACAGAACAGGTCATTGAGCGGTTACCGCCACTGCCGGCGGACTGTATCCTGGTCGATCTGGCTTCGGTAAAAAATCGCCCACTGAATGCCATGCTGGCGGCACATACAGGGCCTGTGGTAGGGCTGCATCCGATGTTTGGTCCGGACGTAGGCAGCGTGGCCAAGCAGGTGGTGGTCTACTGTGATGGTCGCCAACCGGAGGCCTATCAATGGTTGCTGGAGCAGTTGCAGGTATGGGGCGCGCGTTTGCACCGTATCAGCGCGGTTGAGCACGATCAGAACATGGCGTTCATCCAGGCATTACGCCATTTTGCGACCTTTGCCTACGGTCTGCATCTGGCGGAAGAGAACGTACAGCTAGAACAGTTGCTGGCATTGTCCTCGCCCATCTACCGGCTGGAGCTGGCCATGGTTGGGCGGCTGTTTGCTCAGGATCCGCAGTTGTACGCCGATATCATCATGTCGTCGGAAGAGAACATTGCATTAATCAAACGCTACTACCAGCGGTTTGGTGAAGCGATAAAGCTGCTGGAGCAGGGCGATAAACAAGCCTTTATCCAGAGCTTCCAGAAGGTCGAGCATTGGTTTGGCGACTACGCACAGCGTTTCCTGGTGGAAAGCCGTTCGCTGCTACGTCAGGCGAACGACAGTCGGCAATAAAATATCCGGGTTCGGCAATGGCCGAACCCTTTTTTTATCTCATTCAGGACGGATTAACCGGCACCACGTTGTCGCTTGGGTAGCAACCCAGTACTTTTAGCGAGCGGGTGATGGGTGTCAGATCCTTCAATGCTTTCTGCATTGATTCAGAACGCAGGTTAGCCTGCACATCGATATAAAACATTTCCTCCCACGGATTGCCGTTAATCGGGCGAGATTCCAGTTTGGTCATGATGATGCCGTTTTCACGCAGCACCAGCAGGGCTTCAACCAATGCGCCTGACTGCTGGCCGGTCGCCATAATCAACGTGGTTTTGGCTGGTACCTGTTCGGAAACTTCGATAGCCTTGCGTGCCAGCACGATGAAGCGAGTGATATTTTGCTGCTGATTAGCCAGGTTATGCTCCAGCACCTGCAGCCCATAGAGGGCTCCACCGGCTTCGCTGCCTAGCGCTGCGGCTTTTGGCGAGTTCAATTTGGCCACTTTTTCCATCGCGGCGGCCGTGCTTTCACAGTATTCGATTTTCCAGTGTGGATAACGGTTAATGAATTGGCTGCATTGCTGGAACGGCTGCGGGTGGCTATATACGGTTTCAATCTGGGCGAGATCGGTCTCGCTGGCGACCAGGACACAGTGATCGATAGGGTTGGTCAACTCGCCGACGATCGACAGGCTGGTGTGTTGCAGCAGGTCGTAAACGTCGTTAATCGAACCGGAGCTGGTGTTTTCGATCGGCAGGATGGCGTAATCCGCCTGACCGGTTTCGACCTGAGTAAAAATGTCCTGGAATTTCTGGCAACCGCACTCGACCAACTGATCGAAATGGCGAGCGGCATATTGGCGCGCGGCCAGGTGTGAATAAGACCCCTTGGGGCCAAGGAAGGCGATGCGGGCGGAATGCTGGCTAACTTGATTGAGCTGGTTCTGCAGTAGCGACTGTTGGGTTAATACCGAGTCTTCGATAATCAGTTGAAACAGGCGGGTAACGTAAAAACCGTCCAGGTCGTAGGGTTTGGCGGCGGCGATCAGGGCGTCCAGCAGGTCGCGTTCGCGCTCTTTATCACGGATTGGCCGGTGAGAGTGCAGCTTGGTCTTTCCTACTTCCACTGCGAGCTCACGGCGTTCTGCCAGCAAGGACAGCAGTTTCAGATCCAGTGCGCTGATGCGTTTGCGCAGCACGAGTAACGGGTTGTCAGTCATAATCAGCTTCTGCCTTGTATTTTTATACGTCGTAAAATAGCCATAAAAAAAGCCCCCTGGTTTCAGGAGGCTTTGCTGTTCGTCTTCGCATTCTTTATCACACGACGAAACGCCTCCCAATCAGGGGAAGGTAAAAAAGAATGCGAAGAAAAACGGTTTACGGAACATGGGTTATCCAGAGTATGCATGAGACAGGTTTTAAAGTAACCGCAGGCCTTTATCTCGTCAATAAAAAAACCAGACAAAAAACGCGCCCTCAGGCGCGTTTGATGTGAAACAGCCGCTAAACGGTTATTCCTGTTCCGGCTCGACTTCCGGAACGATGTCCTTCACGCTGGTCGCGGCACGGCGCGCTTCGCCTTTGTGCTGCACCTTGTTTAACTGGCGCTCCAGCTTGGCGATCAGATCGTTAACGGCGGTGTACATGTCTTCATGTTTTGCGCTGGCGACCAGCGGGCCGTTAGGGGTAGTAATGGTGGCATCGGCAACAAACCCTTTCGGCTCTTTGGATAAGACGATATGCGGGTTAATCAGTTGGGCCTGCCATTTTTCCAGTTTGGTGAGACGGTCTTCGACGTGACTGCGGATTGCGGGAGTGATATCCATTTGTTTGCTGGTAATGTTCAATGTCATATAACTTACCTCTCTGTCTTTCCGTCTTGGATGGATCCAGCATACCCCGCTTCTTGCTTAAATGCGTGATGAAAATCACGTATTTTTGTCACTTTTTGCAAAGTTAGTTCAATCTGTGATTCAGCATTTGAAATGGCTATCTAACGCTTGAGTCTTGTGAGCGGAACGCGCATTATTGAAAGGATAAGCGGTGGCGCAATCTTGCTAACATCGTGTTTTTGCTTGTGTATTTATCCTGTTCTGGTTAAGTTCGCAGCAAATGAAAACGGCAGCCGAAGCTGCCGTTTTGTTTTTCTGTCGTTGCCAATTCGGTTATGCCGGGTTGGCGGTAATCACTTTGGCCACTTTGTCGGCCTGACCGTTCAGTTGCAACTGCTTATATGCATTTTCCATCAGCGGCAGCGCGTCGCGCGTCGCTTGAGTATCTGGATATTCACGTAGCATCTGTTCGGCACGATTAACGACCGCGACGTAGGCACCGCGTTTAGTGTAGTATTCCACCACCGAAAGCTCATACTTGGCCAGGCGGTCTTTCAGATACACCAGACGCTTGTTGGCATCGGTCACATACTGGCTGTTCGGGTATTGCTGAATCAGCTGGCTGAAATCGCGAAACGCAGCGCGAGCATGCTGTGGATCGCGGTCTGAACGATCGACCCCGAAGAAGCCTTGCAATGCACTGTCATCCAACGCCATATCGGTCAGACCACGCATGTACATCACGTAGTCGATGTTCGGGTGCGTAGGGTTCAGACGCATGAAACGATCGATAGACGCCTGAGCCAGCGGTAAATCGGCAGATTTGTAGTAGGCATAAATCAGGTCTAACTGAACCTGCTGGGAGTACGGCCCGAAAGGATAGCGGTTATCTAACGCTTCGAGTTGCGTAATCGCGCCCTTAAAGTTACCGTCCTGCAGTTTTTGCTGGGCAGTAGCATAGATTTCCGAAGGTGGGTTGTCGGGAACCGCATCCTTGGATGTGGAGCAACCTGCCAGCGCCAGGCTCAACGTGGCTGCCGCCACCAGATATTTCATACGCGTCATGACGTTTTGATTATCCTCAGGGTGTTATTCCGGGAGACTGTCCGTTAAGCTCCCGACAAAGACCAGTTACAATAGCACATTATATTAAACGGCATCGCCGTGAAAACCCAACGTTAACGAAGAAGCTGCATATGGCACAACAAGTACAACTCACCGCAACGGTGGCCGAATCTCAACTCGGACAACGTTTAGATCAGGCTTTGGCCGAATTGTTCCCTGATTATTCACGATCTCGCATAAAAGATTGGATCCTGGACAATCGGGTACAGGTTAATGGCAAAACGATAAACAAACCGAAAGAGAAGGTACTGGGGGGAGAGACGGTCGCCATTGATGCACAGATAGAAGAAGACGCCCGTTGGGAACCGCAGGACATCGCGCTGAATATCGTCTACGAAGACAGTGACATTCTGGTCATCAACAAGCCACGCGACCTGGTCGTGCACCCTGGCGCCGGTAACCCGGATGGCACGGTGCTCAATGCGTTACTGCACTACTACCCTGAAATTGCCGATGTGCCGCGTGCGGGCATCGTACACCGTTTGGACAAGGACACTACCGGTCTGATGGTCGTGGCAAAAACCGTTCCGGCGCAGACCCGGCTGGTCGAAGCGCTGCAGGCGCGTGATATCACCCGTGAATACGAAGCGGTTGCTATTGGTACCATGACCGCCGGCGGCACCGTCGAAGAGCCGATTTCGCGGCATTCGACCAAACGCACCCATATGGCAGTGCACCCGATGGGCAAACCTGCGGTGACCCATTACCGCATTATGGAGCATTTCCGTGCGCATACCCGTCTGCGTCTGCGCTTGGAAACCGGGCGTACTCACCAGATCCGCGTGCATATGTCACACATCAACCATCCGTTGGTGGGTGATCAGTTGTACGGTGGCCGTCCACGTCCACCAAAAGGTGCGTCGGATGCATTTATTGCTGCGCTGCGCGGTTTCGATCGCCAGGCACTGCACGCCACCATGCTGCGTTTATATCATCCAATCAGCGGTATTCAGATGGAGTGGCACGCGCCGCTGCCACAGGATATGGTCGATCTGATTAACGCGCTGAAAGCTGATACCGAAGAATTCAAAGATCAGATGAACTGGTAATGGATCCGCTCATCCTGCCCGATTGGCCGTTACCTGCAAGGGTAAAGGCCTGCAGCACCACCCGTCACGGCGGCATTAGCCTGCCACCGTATGACTCGCTCAACCTCGGAACCCACGTGGGTGATGAAGAGCGGGCGGTGGCAGATAACCGCCAACGGCTGGTGGAGTGGGCCAGCCTGCCGCAGATGCCAGTTTGGCTGGAACAGGTACATGGTACCCGTGTAGTGCGGCTGGATGGGCGAACGCCAACTGATCTGCAAGCGGATGCGGTTTACAGCAATGTGCCGGGGCAGGTGTGTGCCGTGATGACGGCAGATTGCTTGCCGGTGCTGTTTTGCTCGCAGGCCGGTGATGAAGTTGCCGCAGCCCATGCCGGTTGGCGTGGGTTGTGCAATGGCGTGCTGGAACAGACTCTGGCCGCTTTTACCGCCCAGCCAGGGTGCATCAGCGCCTGGCTGGGGCCGGCGATTGGCCCGCAGCAGTTTGAAGTCGGGCCTGAGGTCCGTGCGGCATTTATTGCTGTAGATGCCGCCGCAGCGGCGGCTTTTACCCCCCAGGGTGATAAATTCCTGGCCGATATCTATTTATTAGCTCGCCAACGCTTGCAACGTGCAGGCATTCACACTATCTACGGTGGCGATCGCTGTACGGTGAGCGAAATCAGTCATTTTTTCTCCTATCGTCGCGATGGAATAACCGGACGTCTGGCAAGTTTAATCTGGCTGATATAACCTATTGAATTAGGACGGTCCAAAGACGCATGATGTAGTACCGAAAATATACAGTCGAAATAACCTTGAATTTTTGAGGGATGACCTCATTTAATCTCCAGTAGCAATTTCGACCCAATCTTGGAGGTGTTATGCGTCTGGATCGTCTTACTAACAAATTCCAGCTTGCCCTCGCCGATGCCCAATCTTTAGCCCTTGGGCGCGACAACCAGTTTATTGAACCGTTACATCTGATGAGCGCCTTGCTCAATCAGGAAGGGGGCACGGTTCGTCCACTCTTAACTTCTGCCGGTATTGATGCAGGGCGCGTGCGCACTGAAATCGAACAGGCACTGTCTCGTCAGCCTCAAGTCGAAGGCACCGGTGGCGACGTTCAACCGTCCCATGAACTGGTGCGAGTCCTTAACCTGTGCGACAAGCTGGCGCAAAAGCGGGCGGACAAATTCATTTCTTCCGAACTCTTTGTGTTGGCGGTGCTTGAAGATCGCGGAACATTGACCGATCTGTTGAAAGCGGCCGGTGCAACGACCGATAAAATCAGCAAGGCTATCGAACAAATGCGAGGTGGAGACAGCGTGGAAGATCAGGGTGCTGAAGACCAACGTCAGGCATTGAAGAAATACACTATTGATCTGACCGAGCGTGCCGAGCAGGGCAAACTTGACCCGGTTATCGGCCGTGACGAAGAGATCCGTCGCACCATTCAGGTGTTGCAACGCCGTACCAAAAACAACCCGGTATTAATCGGTGAACCTGGCGTGGGTAAAACCGCCATCGTCGAAGGTTTGGCGCAGCGCATCATCAATGGTGAAGTGCCGGAAGGCCTGAAACATAAACGCGTGTTGTCCCTCGACATGGGCGCGCTGATCGCCGGTGCCAAGTACCGCGGTGAGTTCGAAGAGCGTCTGAAAGCGGTGCTGAGTGATTTGTCTAAACAGGAAGGCAGCGTCATTCTGTTTATTGATGAATTGCACACTATGGTCGGCGCGGGTAAAGCCGATGGCGCGATGGATGCCGGTAATATGTTGAAACCGGCGCTGGCACGTGGGGAACTGCACTGCGTTGGTGCCACTACGCTGGACGAATACCGCCAGTATATAGAGAAGGACGCGGCGCTCGAACGTCGTTTCCAGAAAGTCTATGTGGCTGAACCCAGCGTTGAAGACACCATTGCAATTCTGCGCGGCCTGAAAGAACGTTATGAACTGCATCACCATGTGCAGATCACTGACCCGGCGATTGTTGCGGCGGCGACGTTGTCACACCGTTACATCTCCGATCGTCAATTGCCGGATAAGGCTATTGACCTGATCGATGAGGCGGCGTCCAGCATCCGTATGCAGATGGACTCGAAGCCGGAATCGCTCGATCGACTGGAGCGCCGCATTATTCAGCTCAAGCTGGAGCAGCAGGCGCTGAGTAAAGAGTCGGACGACGCCAGCAAGAAACGTCTGGAAATGCTTAGCGGTGAGTTGGAGCAGAAAGAACGCGAATATTCAGAGCTGGAAGAAGAGTGGAAAGCGGAAAAAGCTTCACTCTCCGGCACGCAGAATATTAAAGCGGATCTTGAGCAGGCCAAGATCACCCTGGAGCAGGCGCGGCGCGTCGGCGATCTGGGGCGGATGTCGGAACTGCAGTACGGTAAGATCCCAGAGCTGGAAAAACAGCTTGCCGCTGCCACGCTGGCCGAAGGCAAAACCATGAAGCTGTTGCGTAACCGGGTGACTGACGCAGAAATCGCCGAAGTGCTGGCGCGTGCCACCGGTATTCCTGTTGCCAGAATGCTGGAAGGCGAGCGTGACAAGCTGTTGCGTCTGGAGCAGGAGCTGCATTCTCGGGTCATTGGCCAGGATGAAGCAGTGAGCGCGGTATCTAACGCGATTCGTCGTAGCCGTGCCGGTCTTTCAGATCCAAACCGGCCTATCGGTTCATTCCTGTTCCTCGGCCCGACCGGGGTGGGTAAAACCGAACTCTGTAAGGCGCTGGCTTCGTTCCTGTTTGACAGTGACGACGCCATGGTGCGTATCGACATGTCCGAGTTTATGGAGAAACATTCGGTATCGCGGCTGGTGGGTGCGCCTCCGGGCTATGTCGGGTATGAAGAGGGCGGTTATCTGACCGAGGCAGTGCGTCGTCGGCCTTATTCAGTCATCCTGCTGGATGAAGTTGAGAAGGCGCACCCGGATGTGTTCAACATCCTGCTGCAGGTATTGGATGACGGGCGTCTGACCGATGGTCAGGGCCGCACCGTTGATTTCCGTAATACCGTGGTGATCATGACTTCTAACCTGGGGTCCGATCTTATCCAGGAACACTTTGGTCAGATGAACTACGCGCAGATGAAAGAATCTGTGATGGAAATGGTCACACATCATTTCCGTCCGGAATTCATCAACCGTATAGATGAGGTGGTGGTGTTCCACCCACTCGGCCAGAAACACATTGCCGAGATCGCCAAGATTCAGTTGGCACGTCTGTACAAACGCCTGGAAGAACGCGGTTACGAAGTCACTATGACCGAACCGGCGTTGGAGCTGCTGGGCAAAACCGGTTTCGACCCTGTATATGGTGCGCGTCCGTTGAAACGTGCTATCCAGCAGGAGATCGAAAACCCATTGGCGCAGCAAATTCTTTCCGGCAAGCTGATTCCGGGCAAACCGGTGACGCTGGATGTAGAAAACGAGCATATCGTTGCCAGACAGTAACGACTATCTATAGTCATTACGATAAAAGGGAGCGGGAAACCGCTCCCTTTTCTTTATCTGCTTTCATTGGGTTTATAGGATTTACCGAGTCAATGGCCTTAAAACACCACTTTTCTGGCTAATAAATATCCTAAAACGCCTTTTTTGGTGGTTATTTGAGCGCTTGAAAAGTTTTTTGCAATTAGGGGTTGCGGCCTTCTGAGAACTCCCTATAATGCGCCTCCACTGACCGGGAACAACGACTCCTCTAACGAGAACTAAGTCGCCGGGTCAGGAAGAGAAAAGCGAAATAAACGCTTGACTCTTCAGGTGAAAAGCGTAATATACGCCACCTCGAGATAGCAAGCTACGGCGGCTAACTCACTGCTCTTTAACAATTTATCAGACAATCTGTGTGGGCACTCCACAAGACGATATCCAGAACCTTCGGGTTCGAAAAAATATCAAGTCTTGAAGAGTGACCAAGCAATAAGTTGTTTCGTTGGCTTGTCCAACAGAA